>NZ_DATEQZ010000024.1:0-11516 GCF_035272065.1 Binatus sp. (SeqCode) | reverse complement strand
GAACTCCGGCAGTTGATTCGCAAGATGGCGCGTGACAACCCTTCATGGGGCGAGGAGCGGATCGCAAACGAGCTGCTGCTGAAGCTTGGCCTTCGGGTGTCGCCGCGAACGATCCGGAAGTATATGCCGAAGTCTCCGCCGGCGATGGGTATACCTCGGGGCGACCAGCGTTGGGCGACTCTTCTAAAGAATCACGCACGGGGGATCATCGCCTGCGATTTCTGCGTCGCAGTGACCGCCACTTTTCGAATCCTCTACGTGTTCGTGGTAATCGAGCATGCCTCACGTCGACTGATTCACCTCAATGCGACGGCCCATCCCACCGCAGCGTGGACTCTGCAACAGCTGCGAGACGCCATCCCATTCGACCACAAGTATCGTTTTATCATCCATGACCACGACGCGATCTTTTCCGCCGAATTGGACGCTTCACTGACTCACCTCGGCCTCAAGGCGATCACCACGCCGGTGCGCGGCCCGCAGGCGAACTCGCTTTGCGAAAGACTGATCGGGACTCTGCGGCGGGAGTGTCTGGACTGGATTATTCCGCTCAGCGAGGGACACCTGAGAAGAGTCCTGGTATCGTGGAGGAGCCACTACAATAGAGGCAGACCACATTCAGCCTTGGGACCAGGCATTCCCGATCCGAGGTTGGCCGACCTGCGAGTCAAACCCTTCGGCCACCGCCTTCCTCTCGGTCATCGAGTGGTGGCCACACCGATACTGGGCGGACTCCATCACGAATACAGCTTGCAGAAGCTTGCGGCGTGACGCTCCCGAGGAACGATGCTGGTGGGGAAGATTCCGTGGCAGGGTGTGTTGCTTTCGGTGCAGCCACGGATCCGATTGACCCGCTCGTTCGATCAACGCAGCCATACCTACCTGGGTTACGCGCTGAAGGTAAGCGGCAGAATCGGAAGTGAAGCCCGAGAATTTCTCGTCGGTGTAGGGCAAGGCGCGCACACGAAACACCACTTTCGGGCCGGGAACGCCGTATCCGGTGATGCGCTGCCGGTTCCAGATCCGCGGTTGGAGACGGTTGAATTCTACAAGGTCAGCAACTTGAAAGTTGGACTACCTGAGCCTGAGGACGAGGCAACGCCACCTCCGTGGCGCGGTGCTCCACCGCCGCTTGCGGTCTACCGCGAGCGCGGTCATCGGCGGCTCGCCGCGCGAACCTTCCAGCAGAAGTGCTGGAGCTGCGTCTGGGGATGCCGGATGCCGGTCGAGATGATTATTGATCAGTGGAATCCGAGTCGGCGCCGCTACCGAACCGAGACCTTCTGTTACGGTCCTCTTTCCTGCCCGCTGTACCAGTCCGGACCGGTGCGCACGGTTCCTGGGCGCCGCCGTGGAATGACCTATACGGAGGAGGGCTGGGTTGACGATGAGGCGACTTCACATCGCCGACCGGAGGAGTAGAACAAGCCTAGGCACGACCGCTCCTGTTCAGGCCCCGACCTCGCTAGATGCAAAAGACCTCACCATGCGAGTTCATTGGCCGCCATCCGAATAATTTTGCGGAGCACAGGCGGTGCACTTTCGCCTCCGACCGCACGCCTCGATTCGTATCACTGGCGCCCACACTGCAACGGCCTCTTTCAGACCCCGGCTGCCGCCTGAATTAGAATTCGCCACACACACGGCACAAATTCCGGTTCAGATGAATTTTTCGTTGGGACAGTCAGCGATCGGCTCGTGCGGTGTTCCCAAGCGATGCTGTCAAGAATCTGTCGGGGCACGACGCTGCGAAAGCTCGAACGCAACTTCGATGATCATGTCTTCCTGGCCGCCGACAGCTTTGCGCCTGCCAACTTCGGTCAGGATCTCGCGTGCGTCGACGCCAAATTTTTCCGCCGCGCGTTCAGCATGCCGAAGGAAGCTGGAATATACTCCGCAGTAGCCGAGCGTCAGTGCAGCGCGATCGATCATCGTCGGCTTTTGCATGACCGGTGGCACCAGTTCCTCGGCGACATCCATGAGCTTGAAGACGTCGAGGCCGGGATTTTTGCCGAGGCGATCGAGCACGGCCGCGAGCACCTCGGTCGCGGTGTTGCCGGCGCCTGCGCCGAACCCTCGCGCGGCGGCGTCGATCCAGGTTGCGCCCTCTTCGATCGCAACTAGCGTATTCGCGACCGCCAGCGAGAGATTGTTATGGCCGTGAAACCCGACTTCGCACTTGAGAGCGTCGCGCAGCGCTCGCACGCGCTCGCGCGCTCCATCGACGGTTAGTGCGCCTGCCGAGTCCGTCACGTAGACGGCGTGCGCGCCGTACGATTCCATCAACCGGGCTTGCGCTGCGAGATCCTGCGGAGAGCTCATGTGCGCCATCATTAGGAAGCCGCCAACCTGCATGCCGAGCTCGCGCCCCAGACTGATGTGTTGCTGTGCGACGTCGGCCTCTGTGCAATGCGTTGCGACGCGCACCACTTCGGCACCGAGATCGCGCGCAGCTTTGAGATCATCACGCGTGCCGATTCCCGGTAGCAGCAGAACCGTCAGCTTCGCGCGCCTCAACACCGAGCGCGCGGTGCGAATCAATTCAAATTCGTTGACGCGCGACATCCCGTATTGAATGGACGAGCCGCCGAGGCCGTCGCCATGCGAGACTTCGACCATGTGCACGCCGGCCTCGTCCAGACCGTGCGCGATCGATGCGACCTGCTCGCAGGTGAACTGATGCCGAATGACGTGCGAACCGTCGCGCAGCGAAACGTCGCAAATTTTGAGTTGCTGATTCATACGCGCTCCGCCGCCGCTTGCTTGTCAGGCTTGAGGCCAACGAGATTGCGCGCGGTCTCTTCGCCGACGCGAACCGCCGCAGCCGTCATGATGTCGAGGTTGCCGGAGTAGCGCGGCAAGAAGTCCCCGGCACCTTCGACTTCGAGCATCACCGTGACCTGGTCATCATCGAATAGCGGCTCAGTGCGCAGACGATAACCAGGAACATATTGCTGCATCTCGCGCACCATCCGCCGAATCGACGCGGTGATCTCCTCGTGGGAGGCTCCGGGCGCGAAGCGAACATAGATCGTGTCGCGCATCATGATCGGCGGGTCTGCCGGATTCAGCACGATGATCGCCTTGCCGTGGCGCGCGCCGCCGAGGCGCTCCAATCCGCGCGCTGTGGTCTGCGTAAACTCATCAATGTTTTGCCGCGTGCCGGGACCGGCGCTTGCCGACGCGATCGTCGCCACGATTTCGGCGTACTCGACCGGAGCGACACGGCTCACGGCCGCGACAATCGGAATCGTCGCCTGCCCTCCGCACGTCACCAGGTTGAGGTTATCGGTGCCGAGCCACTCGCCGATGTTCACGCTCGGCACGACGTACTCGCCCACCGCGGCGGGAGTGAGATCGATCGCGATGATGCCGGCTTCGCGCAGCCTGGGCGCATGCTTCAAATGAGAATGCGCGCTGGTTGCATCGAAAACGATTTCGGGAAGTGGCGCCAGCGACAGGAGGCCATCGATGCCATTCTCGTAAGTCTTGATCCCGGTGGTGCGCGCGCGTGCGAGGCCCTCCGAATCGGGATCGATTCCCGCCATCGCGACCAGCTCCAGCGCCTCGCTGCGCAGCAGCTTCACCATCAGGTCAGTGCCGATATTGCCCGAGCCGAGAATTGCGCATCGCACGCGCTGCGACGGCTTTCCGTTGCATTCCATCAGACGAACCTTATGCTGACTGTTCCAAGATGGTCAACGCGGGCGACGATCGAGTTACCAGCCGCTACATCGACTGCGCGGCACAGAGCTCCCGGTATGATAATGCTACCGGCGGCCAGGGCCTGCCCGAACTCTGCGAGTTTGTTTGCGAGCCATGCCACAGGCTCCGCCGGATGCCCGAGCACGGCGGCCCCGACTCCGCTCTCGACGGCGGCCCCGTTCTTCTCCAGCGTCATGCTGACCTTTGCGAGGTCATATGCGGTCGGCGAAGACTTTTCCGCGCCGAGCACGACGCGCGCCGACGAAGCGTTGTCGGCTATCGTGTCGGCGAGCGTTATCTTCCAGTCACGGATGCGTGTGTCGATTATCTCTAGCGCCGGCGTTACATACTCTGCCGCCGCGAGCACGTCCTCGCGCGTGACGCTGGGGCCGCGCAGTTCGCGCGCGAGTACGAATGCGATCTCGGGCTCTACCCGCGGCAGCATCAGCGAATCGACGCGGCATTCTCCGCCGCTTGCGAGCATCATGTTGTCGAACAGGTGGCCGAAGTCGGGCTCGTTGACGCCGAACATCTTTTGCATCGCGATGCTGGTGAGACCGACTTTGCGCCCAACGATCTTGCGCCCGCTCGCGACGCGCCGATCCACGTTGAGCATTTGGATGCGATAAGCGTCGGCGGCAGTCATCGCGGAACTCGCGGCCTGCGGATCGACCGCGACACGGTCGCGTTCGGCGCGCTCCAGCCGTGCGGCGATCTCTTTCATCGTGGATGAATCCATCTCAGTCTTCGCTGCCCAGGAAATCGCTGACGAGCCGGTTGAACTCGGCGGCTTTCTCCCACTGCGCCCAATGTCCGCATTTGCCGAACACGTGCAGGCGTACGTCCTGCAACTGATTGAGCAGGAAGAACGAATGATCGAGGGTCACGGTGCGATCGTCGCGTCCCCACACGACCAGGGTTTTATTCTTGATGTTCGCAATGTCCTTCCAAAAGGGCTCGAACACGGCCCGGTTGCGAGGCGACAAGATTGGATTCGCGAGCAGATCGGGTTGAATGCTCGCTTCGTACCGCTCTTTGATCAGTTGGTCGGTCAGCGCTGAAGCATCGTAAACCATCACGTTGAGAAACGCGCGCAACTTTTCCATCGAGGGACCCGGCGGGGCGTAGTAACCCATCAGATGCTTGATGCCCTCGGCCGGCTGTGGCGTAAAGAGCGCCAGCGAGGGTGCGCCCATCAGCACGATTCGCTGGATGCGATCGGGATAGTCGAGCGCGAATTTTATCGTGGTGGCACCGCCCAGCGAGTTGCCCACGAAGTGTGCGCGCGGAATGTCGAGCGCTTCCATCAGGTCCTTCATAGCCTTCGCCATAAAGGTGAGTAGTCCACCTTCGACTGCAGGCTTGTCGCTTTTGGCGAACCCTGGCAGGTCGGGGAGGATCACACGATAGCGTTGGGCCAAATGATCGACGTTGCGGCGATAGTTGCTCCAGCCTCCGGCGCCAGGGCCGCCGCCGTGGACCATGATGAGGGCAGGTCCTTTGCCCGCCTCATGGTAGTGAAGCTTGAGCGTTCCGGCCTGAATGAATTTGCTGGTTGCTTCCTCGGTGAGAGCCATGTTTCCTCCGTGCGATTGCGATTGAACTAGCGTTCCATCCCCGGCCGGCGATGGCCCCAGATGCTGGGGGCGTGATGCTTCTGCACGTGCCAGGTGGCGTCATCGACCTCGCGCGCTCCCCATCCGTATTCGATCTCGAATCCCGACGGCGTGCGCAAATAGAACGACAGCATGTGGTCGTTCGTATGGCGTCCGAGTGTCGATGCGATCTCGATCTTGCGGTCCTGCACCAAATACATGGTTGAGCCCACGTCATCGATTGATCGCACCTGCATCATGATGTGATGCAGGCGCTTGGGCGCGGGGATCGGCACCAGCGCGAGGGTGTGGTGGCGCGGGTTGCAGTGCATGAACGCCATCGTCAGCTGCATCCCGCGGCCAAAGTTCATGTCGATGGTATCGGTTATGCGGAAGCCGAGTCCGTCGAGGTAAAAACGCAGGCTTTTTTCGATGTCTCCGACCGCCATCACGATGTGACCCAAGCCCTGCTGGCCGGTGACGAATCCCGAGATTGGGCGCGGCGACTGAAACGGCTTTTCGAACTGAATCGACGGACCATAAAACGCCTCGCTCGCCAAGCCGTTCGGATCGGTGAAGCTGATGAGTTCCGTCACGCGGCGAAGCTTCGCATGATCCGCGGTGCCGGCGTTGACCTCCACGCCGATGGCGCGCAGGCGCTCGGCAACCTCGCGTAGTCCGGCCGCATCCGCGACTTCCCATCCGGCGTAAGCGATGTCGTCCGAGTCATCGCGATGGAGCGCGAAACGATACTCATACTCGTCCATCCGCAGCAGCAGGCGGCCGTCGTCGGTGCACCCAGCACTCTGCAGGCCGAGAATTTGTGTCGCGAAGCTCTCCCACGCGTCGAGGTCTTTCACCCCTAATCCGAGATAGCCCAGGCTGCTTATTGCGCTCATCTATTTGATGCCTCCGTGCTTAAAGATTGCGGCCTCCCGCGGCGTCAACGAAGCCGCGGATACCGATTCCGCCCTCGCAGATGATCACGCCACCAGTCGCGGTGGAGGAATTTTCCGCCGACGCCAGCAGCACGTACGATCCCGTGTAGTCACGCGGCTCGGCCAGTTTGCCGAGCGGCAGCCCGCGCTCGACCGCTGCCTTCAACGGCACCGATGCGATGGATCGATCAGCCATTTCGAGCGAGCGAGGACCGCGCAAGTCGGTCGGGATCGCGCCGGGCGCAACTCCGTTGACGCGAATTTTCGGCGCGAGTTCATACGCGAGCTGGCGAATCAGTCCGACCACAGCGTGCTTCGAAGCGGTGTACAAAGGCCCGCCGCCGCACGGATAAAAGCCCGCATTCGAGACCGTAAAGATGATCGAGCCGCGGGTCTTGGCGAGTTCGCGATAGGCGGCCTTCGCACCAAGCAGATAGCCTTTCACGTTCACGGCGAACAGTTCGTCGAACGCCTGACCGATCCTATCTTCGGGCAGGTCGACCAACGACATGTTGAAATCCCAGATTCCGGCGTTGCCCACGAAGCAGTCGAGTCGGCCGAAGCGTCGGATTGTTTCCGCAACTGCGCGATGGTTGTCGGCGAGAACTGTCACGTCGCCAACCACCGCCTCGACACGATCTCCGAACTGCTTCGCCAGTTCGGCGCTCCGCTCCTGGGCGCGGTCTAGGGTTGTGACGTTCGCGCCCTCATCGAGAAAGCGCTCGACGATGGCTCGGCCCAGCCCGGATGCGCCTCCGGTAACAAGTGCCACTTTGTTTTCCAGCCAGCCCATATCAGAAAAAGTTGCTCAGGTTACGCGACAGCAACACGGTCTGTTCGAGGAAAATCTTGCGGTCGACGATCTGGAAAGATCCTTCCACTCGGCGCAACACGTCGCGTCGGGAACCGATCCAGGAGGTCTCTTCAGAATTGAGCCGCGTGCGATAGAGGTGAAAGTTTGACTCCACTTCAAACGTGCGACCGTCGTCCTTCAGAATTCGGATGTTTGTAATCAAGTGGCGCGTGCGCGACGGCGGATCTTCAGCCCACGAGCGGCCCGATCCGAGCTTCTTAATCCGCCCGGCGAGCAGCGTCTTGGTGTCATCGAAGAACGCCATCTCACCCGGCTTGGTAAATTCCTTGTCCAGCTCGCGCTGCATGCGGGTACGTCTGATCGGCATGAAGTAACGCGCGTCGTCAGCGAACAGCGCGAGCCACTCCTCGTAGCGATGCGAGTCGAGCAGGGCCGCCTCGTCGTAGTAGAAGCGTTCGATCTCGTAATGCAGGAGCATCGCCGCAATACGGTCCTCACGCGGGACCGCTTCCATCTTGTTGGCCGTCTGCATGGGTTCCCTCAAATGAAATCGCCGGGCGTGGTGACTTTCTTCAGTTCGTCCCAGCCGAGACCCTTCATCCACTGCGCCCACGAATGATACGTCCACAACTGGCCGTGCTCGCCGGTGAGACCTTCTACTCGCGAAAGGCCGCCTTCCTTGATGATCTTGCCGCGGCCGAGGCCCATGGTGAGCTGATGCTTCATCCGCCTGCTGGCGATGCCACGCGTCTGCGCGGTCGCCTGCGCCCAATTCTCGCCGTCGTCCTGCTCGAGTACGCCGCCCGGCCCGAAGATGCGGGATGCGATCGTCACCATGAAGTCGCGCGTCTCGCGCGGCAGGTTGCGATCGACAAATGTGAACCACCAGATCTCGGTATGACCGGGATCGCGCGGTATTCGCAGCGACAGTTGTACCGAAACTGCGATCCACGTCGTTGGAAAAATATTCGGATGCCCGGCGACTTCCACGCCGACCGGTCCGAGCGCGGCACGAGCTTGCGCGGTAGTGCGCCAGGTTTGATCGAACACGGCACTGCCCGAAGAAGATGCGGTGGGACCGCCGATTGCGTGTCCGTACTCGCCGAGCACCACGACCTGATCGAACTTCGTTCCGCTGATGCCGGTGGCAGGCAGGTCGAGGGCGGCGCCGCTATCCATGTTCACCTCGCTCAGGTCGATCTTCTCGCGCTCGGCAGCGTTTGGCGCGTCCGTACCCATCACGCCCGGCTGAAATGCCGAGGCATGAGTGACCTGCGGGTGATACCAATCGAACAGATTGTCGACCGCGATCTTCCAGTTGCAGTCGATGATGAACTTCTGGATGCCGGGCACTACGACCATGTCGCCGCGGGCGGCGATCTGATCGAGACCGAGCCGGCCGGTGGCGCCGAGGAATTCTTCCAGGGGCGGCGCCGAGGCGTCATGGGTGCCGAATGTAAATCCCTTGTAACTGGCTACCTGCGCGACTTGAGCCAGCCCGTGCCGTGATTTGTCGAGCTGCCCGTCGTAGAAGGTTTTGAATCCTGGAACTCCATTAAGGCGGCCGTCGATTCCGTATGACCAGCCGTGGTAGGTGCACAGAAAATTCTTGGCATTGCCTTCCTCGGCGCGACAGACAGCATTGCCCCGATGGGCGCAGGTATTCAGCATCGCCTTGATCGAGCCGTCTCTCTGGCGGACCACCAGAACGTTGTCGCGGCCCATCACCGATTGGAAGAAATCACCTGGCTCGGGAATCTGCGACTCGTGACAGAGGAACAACCATGAGCGCGCGAAAATCCTCTGCATCTCGAGCTCAAAAATCTCCGGGTCGGTGTAAATGCGACGGTCCACTTCGCCTCGTTCGAGCGAGACCAGTTCATCTATCTCGGTATTCGCGAGAGCCATATGGAATCTCCCTTAGAAATGAGCCCGCCGGCTCTGGAGTTTGGGCGTTCCTGATGGAGATCGAGTCAGCGGACGTACTGCCTCGAAGTTCTGCGTTTTCATCGAAGGCCACTATTCAGCCTCGCCGCGTGGCCGGAGATTTTTCTGATCGCGGTTTTGTCCGCTCCATTCGGCATAACGCGGTAGCCTATCGCCGCCGAGATTTCGTCAGCAGCCTGCACCACGTGGCTCGCGAGCCCGGCGATCCGTTCCTTGGTAACTCTTATTGACGGCCCGGCTATGCTGATGGCTGCGATTACCTCGCCTGCGTGGTCTCTGACCGGTGCGGCGACGCATCGCACTCCTTCTTCGCGCTCCTGGTCGTCAACAGCGTAACCTTGGACGGTCACCTGCCCGAGATTGGCCTTCAGCTCCTTACTCGAGATCAAGGTCTTCCGTGTGAAAGGCTTCAGTGGAGTGCTGGCAATGTACGACTCAATCTGCTCCGGCGTGAGAAATGCGAGGATGGCCTTGCCTACCCCTGTGCAGTAGGCGGGGTTACGCTGGCCGACGGCGGACGGAATTCTTAACGTGCGAGTACACTCCACCTTAGCGACATAGACGACGTCGGAACCGTCGAGTACGCAAAGATGCGCAGTCTCACCCGAGACGGTGGCAAGATGTTCGAGCGTCGGATGCGCGTGCCGCTCCAGAGCGAACCGTCCGGCGGCGAGCGATCCGATCTCAAACAGCTTCAACCCCGGATGATAGCAACCGGATTCGGCGTCAAACCCGATCAGCCTGTGCGCACGCATAGCCTCAAGAAGCCTGTAGAGCGTGCTTTTGTGTAGCCCGGTAGCCGCAACGATCTCGACCAACCGCAGGTCGGTCCGCTCCGGACCGAAGCATTCAAGAATACGGACCACACGATCGAGGACTTGGCTGGAGTACGTGCGCGCGCTTTGGATAGGTTTCAACATATGAAACTCAACTTCAACAACTGAATCTTTGCATATGCCGAACTAGCTCCGATTGTCAAATGAGAAATCGACGCTCGACGACACTCACCTCGTCCGGCGGGCAGAATGTGCAACCGACGAACACCGGCTGGGGGTTCAGAATGCACTCTTGCTCTCAGCACTGTGGGACTCAGCTTTCGATACCAGCTTGATAACCGTGGTTTAGTGCTTCGCGATCTTGCTGCGAGCAGCTAGCACCTGTGTGTGGCGAATTACTGATTTCCCCAGAATCAGCAATTCGCCACACACACCCTTCGTTCGCTAGGCTGACGCGCGGGATTTTGGCGACAGTCGAACATCAGACGCAGATTTGGAGTTCGAATCTCCACCTCCTCGGCGGGCGGTCGGCAACTTAATTCTGTCTCTTCGGAATTGTGCGAGGCGGTGTTCGTGCTTGAGTCCGATGAAAGCTGCGTTCGAGGGTTATTTCCTGATGAACACCATTCCTGTGATATGAGTCTCGACATTGGGAAGAGGCGCTGCGGAGTTAGATCATGAAAGCGGGAGTGCTCCAGTTCTTTAGTTGGCCCGAGCGGCGGGTCGCGATCGAGGCGGTTTACGAGCGCGCCCTGCAGCGAATTGAAATCATGGACAGGTCGGGCTACGACTGCGTCTGGCTCGCGGAGCATCACTTCCACACCTTCAGCGTATGCCCCTCGGTGCACATGATGGGCCTGCATGCGGCATCGCGCACGCGCCGGATGCGCATCGGGACCGCGGTGTCGCTCGCCGCGTTCTATCATCCGCTGCGGCTCGCCGAGGAAGTCGCGCTGCTCGATATCCTGTCCGGCGGCCGCGTGAATTGGGGCGCCGGGCGCGGTTTCGATCCGACTGAATTTCGCGCTTTCGGGGTGCCGGTTGAAGAAAGCGCGGCGCGGTTCCAGGAAACCGTCGATGTGGTGTTGCGGGCGTGGCGCGAGGATCGCCTCACCTATCACGGCCGATATTTCGATTTCGAAAATATCGAAGTCCTGCCCAAGCCGATGCAGAAGCCGCATCCGCCGACCTGGCTCGCAGCGTCGTCGCCGCAGGCCATCGAGCGCGCCGCCGCGAGAGGATTCTCGATCCTGATGGATCCGCATTCGTCGGATCGGGAGATTGCCCGCAAGCGCGAGTTGTATCGCTCGGGCCTGGAGGCGAATGGCTATTCGATCGCGGGACGCGAGATTCCGATCGCGCGTTTTGTCGCGCTCGCGAACAACGCACGCGAGGCCGAAGACGTCGCCCGGCGCGGCGCGCAATGGCTGGTCGCCTCGTATGCTCATCAGGGGCCGCCGCCGACGCGCCCGCGCGAGGGCGCGCAAGTTCCTGCCGAAGCCGTCAGCAACACCCCCGAACGCTACATGAACGGCGTCGTGATCTACGGAACGCCCGATGCGGTTTGCGACCAGCTCGCCCGCCTGCGCGAGACGATGCCGCTCGAATACATCTTATGTGCGCCGCTCAGTCATGAGTCGTTCCTGCTCTTCACCGACAAGGTGCTGCCGCGTATCGGTTCTAGCGGCTGATCACTTCTTGGCTCCCGGTTTGATCAAGCCTCCGCTGGAGGCGCGCCCTC
>NZ_DATEQZ010000023.1:0-92635 GCF_035272065.1 Binatus sp. (SeqCode) | reverse complement strand
CGACTTCGTTGCGGTTGACAATATCAACCTGCATATCGAAACCGGCGAGCTGGTCGCGCTGCTGGGGCTGTCGGGCTCGGGCAAGACCACGCTGCTGAGGATAATCGCGGGGCTGGAGACGCCCGACACCGGCGAAGTGCTCTTCCACGGCGAGGACGCGAGCGACGTGAGCGTTCGCGAGCGCAAGGTCGGTTTCGTCTTTCAGCACTACGCGCTGTTCCGCCACATGACGGTGTTCGAAAACGTCGCGTTCGGACTGCGTGTGCTACCACGGAACGCACGACCGACCGAAGCCGAGATCGCCCGGCGCGTGCACGAGCTGCTGAAACTCGTGCAACTCGACTTCCTTGCCGATCGCTTCCCCTCGCAGCTTTCCGGCGGGCAGCGCCAGCGCGTCGCACTCGCACGCACCCTCGCCGTCGAGCCGAAAGTCCTGTTACTGGACGAGCCGTTCGGCGCGCTCGACGCCAAGGTGCGGCAGGAGCTTCGCCGATGGCTGCGGCGGCTGCACGACGAGATCAAAATAACCAGCGTCTTCGTCACGCACGACCAGGAAGAGGCGCTGGAACTCGCCAACCGGATCGTCGTGATGAACCAGGGGCGCATCGAGCAGATCGGCTCGGCCGAGGAAGTCTATCACCATCCCGCCAACGCGTTCGTGTACAACTTCCTGGGCAACGTGAACCTGTTCCACGGCCGAATCGAGAACGGCCGCGTGTTCCTCGGCGACACCGCCGTCGAGCTCGAGAATACCCACGCGCACGCGCATCCCGAGACCGGCAAGGCGGTCCTCTACGTGCGGCCGCACTTGCTTGAAATCGTGCTGAGGCCCAACGGCAAGCAGACCTTCCCGGCAACGGTGAAATCGATCAATCCGGCGGGGCCGCAGGTCAAAGTCGAGCTGGTCGCCGAATGGGGCGACATGGTGCAGGTCGAAATCAGCCACGAGCGCTACCAGGTGCTGAATCTGGAGACGGGCGCGAACGTGTTCCTGAAACCCAAGGAACAGAAGCTGTTCGTATATCAGATTTAGCGTTGCGCACATCGCGAGCTATCGCATAAGGCCTAATTGCCATATATGTTACGGCATCCATTTCTGGTATGGTCTACGGCAGTGAAAGCGGAGCGAAAGATTACCGTGCACGTCCGCAGTGACTTGCTGAACAAGGCGCAACGAGCTGCTCGCGCCGGGGTCAGCGAAACGGTGCGCAAAGGACTGGAGTTGCTGGCGGCCGGTGAAGCCTACGACGGGCTGCTGAAAATGCGCGGTAAGGTGAAATTCTCGATCGATTTCCGCGAGCTGCGACAGGACCGAAGATGATTGCTCTCGATACCAGTTCCACCATCGCTTTCCTTTCCGGCGAGCGCGGGAGGGACGTGGCTGCGGTCGAAGAAGCGTTGAGGTTCCGCCAGGGTATTTTTCCGCCGGTGGTTGTGACTGAACTTCTGACCGACCCCGCGGTTCGTGCGGAGATTGGAACTTTGATTCGCGCCGTTCCGCGACTTGAAATTTTCGACGGCTATTGGGAACGCGCCGGCGAGCTCCGAGCCCGTCTTCTGCGTCGCGGTCTCAAGGCGCGACTCGCCGACACCCTTATCGCGCAGTCATGTATCGACCACGAAGTCTCGTTAGTGACGCGCGACCGTGACTTTCGCAACTTTGCGACCCACGCAGGTCTGACTCTCGAATAGCCGAAGAGTGAGTTTTCGGGAACCACGCCGGCTTCGACCGCGTTGTCTAATGTACAGTGATCAAGACAACGGATCGAAAATTGGCTGAAAGTAGTACTCATTCGAATGGTCAGAACGATCGCCTGATCGGGCGGCGGGCATTCGTTGCCGCGATTGCCGCGGTACCTGCGATCATCGCATTCGGCTACGCCGAAAGAGGCGTCACCGCCGATGCGTCCGGCGATTCGCCGGATTCGGGTGCGTCGGGTATAGTCAAAGTATCGATCGTTGAGTTCACCGATTCCGGACAGAGAAAGGGACTCGTGATGGTAGATAAAGTCGTCAAGACCGACGCGGAATGGCGCAAGGAGCTGACCCCGGAGCAGTTCGAGGTCACGCGCAAAAAAGGCACCGAACGCCCGTTTTCAAACTCGTACGCCGAGAATCACGACAAGGGTCTCTATCGATGTATCTGCTGCGGCAACGCGCTGTTCAGCTCGGACACCAAGTTCGAATCGGGCACGGGATGGCCGAGCTTCTATCAGCCGATCGCGCCCGAGAACGTCAAGACAGAGACCGACCGAACATTTTTCATGAAGCGGACCGAGGTGATGTGCGCGCGATGCGACGCGCATCTCGGCCACGTCTTCGACGACGGCCCGCGACCGACCGGGCTCCGCTACTGCATGAATTCCGCGTCGCTAAAGTTCATCAAGGCCGAGGAACCGGAAAAGACTTGAGTCAGCGTTAGGCCAGCTTCCACTGAATCAAGGAGAAGCCTTCGGGGTGATCCTCGAAGACGGCCTCCACCGGCGCATCGAATTCAACTTCGCGCATCGGATCGCCTAGTAGATTGCCGACCATGCGGACGTTGCCGGCGTCGGGCAGCTCCACAACCACTACAATATAAGGACACGCGGATTTCAGCGCGGGATGCGCAGGATGCCACACGCGCTCCCAGCTATACACGCGGCCGCGGCCGGACACGCGATGCCATCCGAGGTCGAGGGTGTGGCACTTGTGACAAATCCATTCGGGGCCGAATTGAAACGTCCCGCATGAATTGCATTTCTGCACGACCAGCTCGTGACGCTTCGCCGCCTCCCAGAACTCCTTGTCTAGCCCGTCGCGCGTCGCTTCGGGTGCCGGCATTCCTGCGGGCAAGTAGGTTTTAGTGTCGTTCGACATCTCGTCTACCCGCGCAGGATCAGATCGCTCACCGGCGCGACCATCGGGCCGGACACGACCATTGAAATCTCGGCGTCTTTCACCTGGCACGTCGACGTACCGCGGATTTGGCGCGCCGCTTCGATGATCAGCTCGAGGCCGTGCATGTAGCACTCGGCGAGATTTCCGCCGCTCGTATTGGTCGGCAGCTTGCCATTGGGCGCGGTCAGATTTTCGAAGGTGCAGAAGTCCATCACCTCGTCGGGATGACAGAAGCCGTGCTCGACAATACTGGTCATCACCGCGCCCGTAAAATTCTCGTACACCTGCGCCACGTCAACATCGTTGGGCTCGATTCCCGCCATCGCGTAAAGGCGCGGCGCGAGCGTCTTGAAGTTCGAGGTTGCGTAGTCGGGACCATTCTCGGCCGCCGCGCCCTGGCGGAAGTCGGAGCCTTGCGCCGACGCCATGACGTACGCTGGCTTCTGCTTGAGATCGCGCGCGCGCTCGGCGCTGGTGACGATCACCGCCGCGGCGCCGTCGTTCTCGAGGCAGCAGTCGTAAAGATGAAACGGCTCGACGATCCATCGCGACTCGTCGTAGGCCTCGCGCGTCAGCGGGCGGCCGTACATTATCGCGCGCGGATTGAACTGCGCGTGGTGATAGCAGGCCATCGCGATCGCCGCGAGCGGTCCTGCGTGATGTGGTGCTCGTGCATGAAGCGGCGCGTGCGCAGCGCGATCCATTGCGCGGGCGTAGACATCCCGTACGGCCAGGTGTAGGCGATAGGGCCGGAAATCGTACGCATCGCCGGCGTCGCGCCGAAGCGTCCGAACTGCCCCTGCGCCAGCGCTCGATACACAACCACGCAGGTGGCGAAGCCGGCGACGATCGCGGCCGCCGCGTTGCCAATCGCACCCGATCCTCCTCCGCCGCCGCCGCCCCAGAACATGTTGGTGAAGCGCAACTCCGGCAGCCCGAGCGCGGTCGCGACGCGGACCGAATCGTTGCGGTCGTTGCTGTAGGACGCAATACCGTCGATCGCGGTCACCGGCAGGCCGGCGTCGTCGGCCGCGCGCTGAATCGCTTCGAGCGCGAGGCGGAATTCGCTGACCGGCGCGGCGCCGCGCTTGTAGTACTTGGTCTCGCCGACGCCGGCGATCGCGGTCTTGTCCTTGATTGTGAATTCGCTCATCGTGCGCCGCTCCGATCGCCTTAGCGAAATGCGCGCAAGATTCCAAGCGGAAACGCCGCTATACTCGACCTCCAGTTCGATGGCAGATCGCGACATACTCGGTGACGCGCGGGATTATTGCGTCGATGCGATGACGCTCGACGGCGCCCCGATCCGAATCCGTGCGATTCGCCCTGACGATCAGGATCGCCTGCACGAGCATTTCACGGGCCTCAGCGAGAAGTCCGTGTATTTTCGTTTCATGGGGATCAAACGCGATCTGTCGCCGCAGGATCTCCGGCGGCTGACCGAGCTCGACTTCAAAAATCACGTCGGCTTGGCGGCGACGCTGACCCAGAACGGTCGCGAGCGCTTCATCGGCGTCGGCCGTTACATTTGCGGCGCGGACCCACGTCGCGCGGAAGTCGCGTTCGCGGTACTGGACGAGTTCCAGGGCCACGGTATAGGCACACTGCTGCTCGAACATCTGCGTCTGATCGCCGATGCAAACGCGGTCACGGAATTCGAGGCCGACGTGCTGGGCGAGAACCGGCCGATGCTGGAGGTGTTCGCGCACAGTGGTTTCGAGACCGATCGGTCTTTCGATTCCGGCGTCGTACATCTTCATCGCTCGACAAATGAAATGTTGAAAAAGTAAGTTTTTTCAATCGCGGAGGTCATTCGATGAGCCTGGTCGAGTTCGTAGTCGAAGATGAAATCGCAATCGTAACCATCAACCGCCCCGAGGCCCGCAACGCGATCGATCAACCGACCGCCGCAGCACTCGCCGACGCGTTCCGCCGCTTCGACGCCGACAACGCGCTCTCGGTCGCGATCCTGACGGGCGCGGGTAAAACCTTTTGCGCTGGCGCCGATCTGAAAGCGGTCGCGACTGCTCGCGGCAATCGCGTGTCCGAAACCGGCGACGGTCCCCTCGGATGCACGCGGATGCTGCTCAGTAAGCCTGTCATCGCGGCGGTCGAGGGCTTCGCCGTCGCGGGCGGAATCGAGCTCGCGCTGTGGTGCGACCTCCGCGTCGCCGCGCGCGATGCGACTTTCGGTGTCTATTGCCGCCGCTTCGGTGTGCCGCTTTGCGACGGCGGCACGATTCGATTGCCGCGTCTTATCGGGATGAGCCGTGCGATGGACATGATCTTGACGGGCCGCGGCGTCTCGGGCGAAGAGGCGTTCGCGATGGGCCTCGCGAATCGCGTCGTCGAGCCGGGCACCGGGCTGACACATGCGCGCGAGCTTGCCAAACAGATCGCGAGCTTCCCGCAGCGATGCATGCGCGGGGACCGGATGTCCGCTTACCAGGCGTGGACATTGCCGCTCGACGACGCGCTCAAGAACGAGTACCGGTACGGAATCGCAACGATCAATTCAGGCGAGACGCGCGCGGGCGCGGAGAGGTTCGCGTCGGGAGTGGGGAGGCATGGGAAGTTTTAGAGAAGGAACTCTATTGTAGTGAAACCCCTCCGTGGGTTTCACACTTCCTTGGGCAGGGTTAAATCCCGCACCTTAGCATTAAGAAAGAAGATGCGGGACTTCGTCCCTGTTCGAACTGGTTGGGGATCTTTCCCGCAGCTGGCGACTCTGTCGCCGGCCACTTGCTTGGGAGAGGTAACGAAGGAGCCGGGATTCTTCGCTTCGCTCAAGAATGACAGAAAAAAATTCTAACAGGGAAGAAGTCCCGCATCCTTCTCCCAATACTGGGTGCAGGGGTCACCCCTGCCTAAGGAAGCGTGAAACCCAGGAGGGTTTCACATACAATTGAGTTTCCCTACTGGCCATGGGGGCCATTGTGCCGCTTCACTGCTTCCTGTATCCTTATGTACAAGTCAATCGTGACTTTATGCGCGCGTCGGATTCCGTGACGCCACCCTCTCAACCCATCAGACCCACAAGTTCGGCATACTTCTGAACTGGAATCCGGGGCTCTGAACCATAGGATACTGTTTGTCGTTTTCTGAATTTCCCGTATCGCCAGAGATCCATCGTTCAATCAAAGACCGCGGTCATCACACACCGACCCCGGTCCAGGCCGGAGCTATCCCGGTTGCGCTCAGCGGGCGCGACGTGGTTGCCACGGCTGAAACCGGCAGCGGCAAGACCGCGGCCTTTCTGATCCCGACCATAGACCGGCTGCATCGCAAGAACACGCGGCACCTTGCCGCGATTGTGATCATGCCGACGCGCGAGCTCGCCGCGCAGGCTGCGCGCGAGTTCGATCTGATCGCACGTCATACGCACATCCGCTGCGCCACCGTCGTCGGCGGCGAATCCGAGCGTCACCAGATCGACCAGATCCGCAAGGGCGCGCAAGTGCTCGTCGCGTGTCCCGGACGGCTTATCGACTTTATCGAGCGCGGCATCGTCAAGCTCGACAAAGTTGAAGTCGTCATAATCGACGAAGCCGACCGGCTGCTCGACATGGGCTTCCTGCCGCAACTGCGCCGCATCATGCGGATGGTGCCGAAGCATCGCCAGACCATGATGTTCTCGGCGACGATGGCGTCCGGTCCCGAGATGATTGCGCGCGAATTTCTGACCAATCCCGAGCGCGTCACGGTCGGCGGGACCAAGGCCGCGCCGCCGTCGCAGATTCGCCAGTCGATCTATCCGGTCACGCTCGAGAACAAGGGGCCCGTGCTGTTAGAGATTCTCAAGCGTCCCGAAGTGGAGAGCGCGATCGTTTTCACGCGGACCAAGAGCCGCGCGGACCGGGTCGCCAAGCTGCTGATCCGCGCCAACATCAAGGCGGTGCAGATTCACGGCGACCGCTCACAGAGCCAGCGCAACGCGGCGCTGGCGGGCTTCCGCGCGAAGAAGTATCGCGTGATGGTCGCGACCGACGTGGCCTCCCGCGGACTCGACATCCCCGACGTTTCGCACGTGATTAACTTCGACCTTCCCGATGAAACCGAAGGCTACATCCATCGCATCGGCCGCACGGCCCGGATGGGCAAAGCGGGCGAGGCGATCAGCCTGGTCACGCAAGAGGAGCGCGTCAACCTGGCGCGGCTCGAACGCACGCTGGGCAACGTGCTCGATCGCGAGCACGTCGAGGGTTTCGAGAAAATCGAAATTCATGCGCCGAAGCCGGTGACCGTGTTCCGCTCGTCGGGTGCGCGCAATCGCTCGACGCGCAACCGCCCGCGCTCACGCTGGGCGTAATCGCCACGATCCTCCGGAAATGAGTCCTACCGCCGAGCCGATCGCATCCGCGATCGGCTCGGTGGATATAAGGTTTGGTCGCTGAATCAACCGGGCGCTTCTTCGCGCGTCAGTACGAAAAATCCCTGCCGGATCTGCCAATTTAAGTTTTTCCGAAAATCGATTTGGAATAGCATCGAATATAAATGCTGTGCCATAAGCCTGTCTCGATCCTCATCCGCTGTGCGCTGGTCTCGATGTCTGTTGCCGTCCTGGCCCTGGCCTCATGCAGCTCGGTCAAACTTTTCCTCAATCGTGGCGAGAAACAGGTCAAGCGCGAGCCTCGGCCGGTCGAGCCGAGTGGTCCGTACGTATTGATCTTTGCCTTCGACGGCGCCGGTTACGATCAGTTGATGGCCGCGATCAACTCGGGCAAGGCGCCCGCGATGGCCGGGATGCTTGGCAAGGACGAGGGCGGCGGGCTGTACGAACACGCCTACTCGGCACCAAACGCGGTCAGCATCCTGCCCTCGACGACGGTCGCGGCATGGTCGGCAATCTTTACCGGCGCGCCGCCGTCACAGAACGGAGTGCCCGGCAACGAATGGTTCGTGCGCGAGGAGATGAAATTTTACGCGCCGGTGCCGGTCTCGGTCGAAGAGATGGACGACAACCGCGCGATGATCACCGACAACCTGGTCGGCAGGAAGCTGAAGGTCCCGACGCTGTTTCAGCAGGCAGGAGTGAGATCGGCGGTCTCCATGAACATGGTTTATCGCGGCGCCGATTATTTTACGATCATCGATTCCACCGATATGGTCAAGCTGTTCACGGAATTCGTGGCCGGCAAGGACATCCACTCGTCGGGTAAGCGCGACATCTACCAGCAAATGGATGAGGACTCGGTGCCGAAGCTGCTCGATTCAATGAAAGCTCAGGGCGTGCCGAATATCCAGGTCGTCTATTTCCCGGGGATCGATTTGTACACTCATCTCGCGCCCGACCCGTTGCCGATGGAAATCGCGTACCTCGAGAATGTGACCGATCCTCTCGTTGCCAAGATTCTCGACGCGTACCGCGATTACGGAATCCTCGATCAGACTTACGTCGTGGTGATTGCCGATCACGGCCACACCCCCGTGCTTAAGGACCCACGCCACGCACTCGGCGCCGATACCAGCGCCGGGCCAGCCGCGGTCATCGAGGCCGCGGGATTTCGCCCGCGAAAATTTGTGCTGGATCCCGGCAAGGACGAGCAGGATTACCAGGCGGCTTTCGCCTACCAGGGCGCGATCGCTTACGTGTACCTGGCCGACCGCTCGACCTGTCCCAATCCCGGCATGACTTGCGCTTGGAAGCGTCCACCGCGGTACAAGGAAGACGTGCTGCCGGTCGCGCGCGCGTTTTACTACTCGAACAAGAACGGCAGGCCGGTGCCGGCCATGAAGGACACGCTCGACCTCGTCTTCGCGCGCGTTCCGACGCCGCCGGGAATAAATACGAACGAGTACGAAATCTTCGACGGGCATCGGCTGGTGCCGATTTGGCTTTACCTGCTAGCGCATCGGCGGCCCGACCTGATCCAGCTCAACCGGCGGATGCGATGGCTGAGCGCGGGACCGTACGGCAATCGCGCCGGCGACGTCCTGCTACTGTCGCGGTCGGGGCTGAACCAGCCGATCCAGGATCGCTACTACTTCTCGGCGCCGTATCACTCGTGGCGTGGCAGTGCGTCGCCGCAGGACAGTCACATCCCGCTGATCGTTGCGCGCAAAGACTATCCGGGCGCCAAGCTCAAGCGGCTGGTCGATGGCATCGCAGGCGACGAACCGTCGCAACTTGCGCTAGTGCCGATCGTGCGTTCGCTGCTCGTTTCCGAGCCGCCGGCCGCGCCTACGGTGGCTCCGGTCAACTCGCGATCGGTCCAGTCAGCGACGCCCGCTGCGAAATCTCAATGAAGTTGCCATCGGGGTCGCGGATGAATGAAATCCGCGCGACCGTGCCCAGCGTCACCGGCGCCGCACCTTCCCACACGCCCATCGACATGAAGCGGCGATGCTCGCTGTCGCAGTCGCGCACCTGCACCGTGATGTAGCGCATGCCTACTAAGCGCATCGACGCGATAACATCCGTCGCGCTGGCCGACGGCGATTTCGGAGCGCGCGTAGCGTTGGGATCGTGGCGGACGCTGACAATAGTCTCGCCCAGCTTGAAGCGGCCGGCGCCGAGGCGTTCCGCATTCAGCGCGTCGCCGTAGAAATGCTCGAATGCGGCCTCGTCGGTGACGCCTAGATGGATCTCGATCTGATTGACGCCGCGCTGCCCGCTCGGCACCAGCTCGATGTCGTTGCCGTCGGGGTCCTGCATCGGCAGCGGCATCGGAGTGCGTGGGTCGGAAATCGAAAGCTTGCGGTAGCCGCCCGCGATTCGCGCTGGCAGAGGATCGCGCGAGTGATTTATTTTGAGCACCGAGCCGAGCAATCCGTAGCGATATTGCCGCACGCCGCCGCCGACCGGCAGCATCTCCTCATAGGGCAGCCGGATTCGCTCGCCGTAAAACGCGCGCATCTCGTCGACCCGGTTGGTGAAAATTCCTATGTCGATGAATCGTTTCGCCAGTTCCATTTCGGTCTCCTGTGATGCCCACCTATCGTCGCGCATCGTTCCAATTAGATTCAACCATCTGAGGTTTTTCTCTTTTTGTCATCCTGACGAAGCGAGCAACGCGAGCGGAAGGAAGGATGACACACAGCAGCAGCTCGACGAAGTTCCAGACTGTTGCATCGTAGATACTATTAACTATAGTTAAGTACATGACGAACACCAACCAGAGCTGGGACCCCGACGCTTACGCGCGCAACGCACGCTTTGTCTCCGACCTCGGCGCGCCGGTGGTCGAGTTGCTGGCGCCGCGCGCCGGCGAGCGAATCCTCGATCTCGGATGCGGCGACGGCGCGCTCACGAAGAAGCTCTCTGAGATTGGATGCGACGTCGTCGGCATCGATTCGAGCGCTCCTCAAATCGGAGCCGCCCGGCGCCTCGGTCTCGACGCACGCGTCGCCGACGGCGAGCGGCTGGCCTTCGACGCCGAGTTCGACGCCGTGTTCAGCAACGCTGCAATCCACTGGATGAAGCCGCCCGACGACGTGATCGCGGGCGTCTGGCGCGCGCTCCGCTCCGGCGGCCGCTTCGTCGGCGAGTTCGGCGGCTACGGCTGCGTCGAAACGATCAAGCGCGCGCTGATCGAGGCGCTTCGCCGCCGCGGCATCGACGGCGACGCGCTCAATCCGTGGTACTTCCCGACCATCGAGGATTATTCCGCACGGCTCGCGCGCCGCGGATTCGCCGTCAGGTATATCGCATTGATTCCCCGCCCCACTCCGCTGCCGACCCAAATCAATGGATGGCTCGAGACGTTTGCGCAGAGCTTCATGGCGCCGCTGGCGGAAAGCGAGCGCGCGGCTTTTATCGACGAGGTTCGCGAAGCCCTTCGTCCCGATCTCTGCGACTCCAGCGGCAAGTGGTTCGCCGACTACGTGCGCCTCCGATTTGCCGCCGATAAGCCGCGCGCCTGATACCCGGCGTTTGAGTTCCCCCGCGTCCGGCGGCAGTATGCCGGGTCAGATGAGCATCTTCCGCGAATTGACCGAGGGCCTGCCGCGACAGGCGCCCGGCTCCCCGGCAACGACGCTGCGAGCGCTCGGCCTGGTCCGCGGGCTGCCGTCGCGTCCGCGAATCCTGGATGTCGGCTGTGGTCCCGGCGCGCAAACTATCGAGCTCGCGCGCGCCACCGGCGGCTGGCTGGTCGCAGTCGATATCCGCCAACGATTCCTCGACGAACTGGCCGAACGCGCCGGCGAGGCTGGAGTCCTGCCGCAGGTGACGATGCTCAATACCTCGATGTTCGACATGGATTTCGCCGACGCGTCATTCGATCTGATCTGGTCCGAGGGCGCAATTTATATCGCCGGATTCGCCGAGGGCCTCGGCGCGTGGCGGCGGCTCCTGAAACCGGGAGGATGGCTCGCGGTCTCCGAACTGACGTGGCTGGTGCCCAATCCGCCGGCCCAACCTGCCGAATACTGGGGGCGAAGTTATCCCGGCATGGGCTCGATCGAGCGTAACTGCCAGCTCGTGGCCGAAGCGGGCTACGTCAATATGGACGGGTTCGTGCTCCCCCCGCAGGATTGGCGCAACTATTACGAGCCGGCTGAGCGGCGGGTCGAAGAGCTGCGCGAAAAATATGCGGACGATCGCGAGGCGCTCGCCACCCTCGACGAGGCGAGTCGCGAGCACGATCTCTTCCGCGCCTATCACGACGCCTACGGCTACGTCTTCTACGTGATGCGCAAACCAGCCGCCTAACTCAGTTCGCGCTCGCTTTCATTTCCTTCCGATCTGGGTTACCTGTTGCGATACAAATCATTAGACCTCGCGAGGAACGAAATGGACTTTTCGCTGACCCCCAAGACCGAACAGTTGCGAAAGCGCGTCTCCGACTTCATGGACCAGTACGTCTTCCCCATTGAGAAGGAAGTTCAGCGCGCGATGGGCGAGAGCGGGAATACCGAGCCGCAATCGCTCAAGGACGTCCGCAAAAAAGCCAAGGCCGAAGGCCTCTGGAATCTTTTCCTGCCCGACGAAAAATTCGGCGCCGGCCTCAAGAACTACGAGTACGCTCCGTTGTGCGAGCTGATGGGCCGCAGCCCGATCGGCGCGCGCGCGTTCAACTGCATGGCGCCCGACACCGGCAACATGGAAATCCTCGCCGAGTTCGGCACCCCCGAGCAGAAAAGGCAGTGGCTGCAGAAGTGCGTCGACGGCGAGATTCGCACCTGCTTCTCGATGACCGAGCCTGACACTCCGGGCTCCGATCCGACACAGCTCAAGACCCGCGCGGTTCGCGACGGCGACAACTACGTGATCAACGGCCACAAGTGGTTCACGTCGAATGCGATCGGCTCGGCGTTTGCGATCGCGATGGTCGTGACGGACCCCGACGCGGAGCCGCATCGCCGCGCGAGCCAGATTATCGTCCCGACCGACACTCCGGGATTCAACCTGATTCGCCCGGTGCCCGTGATGGGCCACACCGGCGGCGGCGGGCATTGCGAAATAATTTACAAGGACTGCCGCGTGCCCGTGACCAACCTGCTCGGCGAGGAAGGCGGCGGCTTCGCCATCTCTCAGGCGCGGCTCGGCCCCGGACGCATCCACCACTGCATGCGCACCATCGGAATCGCGGAGCGCGCGCTCGAGCTGATGTGCAAGCGGGCGAGCACGCGCTTCACGCACGGCAGCTTCCTCGCCGACAAGTCCAACATCCAGGAATGGATCGCCAACTCGCGAATCGAGATCGACTCGTGCCGCCTGATGGTCATGCATGCGGCGTGGAAGATGGACACCGCGGGCAAAAGCGCCGCGCGCAACGAGATCGCGATGATCAAGGTGATGTGCGCGAACATGGTGATGGTCGTGCTCGATCGCGCAATCCAGGTGTTCGGCGCGGCCGGCGTCAGCGACGACTTCCCGATCGCCCGGATGTGGCGCGACAGCCGCGCGCTCCGAATCGCCGACGGCCCCGACGAAGTGCATCGCATGACGATCGCGCGCCGCGAGCTGCGCAAATATAAGTGACGAGACGGTTGCGCATCACGGATGCCTGAAGCGGTAGAAATCGTCCCCGAATTCGGCGACGTCCGCGACGAGGAGCAGCTCGACTGGGGCAAGCTCGCCGCGTATCTGCACGACAAGATTCCCGGCGCCGATGCGCCGATGATCGTCCAGCAATTTCGAGGCGGCTCGTCGAATCTCACCTACCTGCTGCGCTTCGACGGCCGCGAATGGGTCATGCGCCGTCCGCCGTTCGGCCCGCTGCCCGTCGGTGGCCACGACATGGGCCGCGAATACCGGGTGCTCTCGCGCCTGTGGGAAGTCTTCAAGCCGGCACCGCGCGGGATGCTCTACAGCGACGACGCGTCGATCGTCGGCGCGCCTTTCTTCGTGATGGAACGTCGCACCGGCATCGTCATCAAAAATCGCCAGCCGCTGCCCGCCGAGCTCGGCAACGACCCCGCAACTTTCCGCGCGATGTCAGAGGGATTCATCGACACGCTCGCCGATTTGCACGGCGTCGATTACGCGGCGATTGGACTCGCCACGCTCGGCAAGCCCGACGGATTCTTGAAGCGTCAGATCACCGGCTGGATGGCGCGATGGGAGAAAGCCAAAACCCGCGAAGTGCCTCTGATGGAAAAACTCGGCACATGGTTTCTCGACAACATGCCGGTGTCACCACCGCCGGTGCTCGTGCACAACGACTTCTACCTGCACAACGTCATGGTCGGTGCGGTGAATCACGGCGAGATAGTCGGTGTCTTCGACTGGGAGATGTCGACTATCGGCGATCCACTGGTCGATCTCGGAATCGTGATGAACTACTGGCGCGATAAGAACGACCCGTCCGAGCTGCTGGCGACCTCCCAGGGCGAGGCGCACACGCTGCGCCGCGGCTTCCTGACCCGCGACGAACTGCTGCATCGCTATTCAACCCGCACCGGCCGCGACGTAAGCGGCATGCCGTACTACTGGGCGTGGGCGCACTGGAAGACCGCGACGGTAGTCGAGCAAATCTACGTCCGCTACGTCCGCGGCCAAACCACCGACCCCCGCTTCGCCCTAATGGGCCCAATGGCGCCGGCACTCGCGCTTGCAGCAGCCCAGGTGGCGTCCCGCCTGGGGTTCAAGAGCTAATCACTCCGCGCTCCCCAGCTTCTGACACTCGCAGCGTTCAATGCATGCTTCTCATTGGATGCTTCACATACAACGCGGCACGTGCAATATCTGACTGCGTGATCCGGAGCTTCCGCGACCGCGACACTCGGGCGATCTTTAATCGCGAATGGATTCCGAAATTCGAAAGCATCGCAAACATCGCGCATTGCCAGGAAACCGGCTTGAAGCACTGAAGGGAAATCGCACCGGCCAGCACAGTATCAGAATCAACGACCAGTATCGCGTCTGCTTCGTCTGGAACGTTAGGGACGCGTACGACGTGGAAATCGTCGACTACCACTGAAATTTCGAGATAAATTTTGGAGGCACGCAAACATGGCTCGCAAAAAGAAAATCCCGCCGCTTCATCCCGGCGAAGTGCTGCACGAGGACTTCATCGTTCCGACCGGTATCAGCATTCATCGGTTGGCGATGGATTTGCGCGTACCGGCTAATCGTATCGGGGAAATCGTGAAGGGTGAGCGCGCTATCTCGGCGGACACCGCGCTTCGGTCTCGCTCGCTATCTCGGCACGTCCGCGGAATTCTGGCTCGGATTGCAGAGTGATTACGATCTCGAAAAAGCGAAGGACGAACTAACGCCGAAAATCGAACGCGAGGTCCAGCCGCGCAGGCGCGCAGCGTGACGCTCTACTCCGTGTTCCCGCGCCCTTTCCAGCGAGCGGCTCCGGCCCGCGTTACGCCGCGCGTCGCGGCGCTGGCGTAGAGATATAGGAAGCTACGTCTTTTCTGCTCGCGCCCATTCGCAGAAGGGACCGCACCATCAAGTCGATACTGACGGAAGGATCGGCAGCTTCCATTTTCGCCACTCGCGACTGGCTCGAGCCCAGCAGGCGGCCGAGCTGCTCTTGAGTCATTCGGCGCCGGCTTCTTTGCTTTCTTACCGCGCTTGCGAGCCCGAGCTTAACCGCAACCAGCGCGGCTTCCTCTTCGCTTAGACCCAGGAAATCGGCTGTGCCACCGACCTTCCATCCCGCACCTTCCAGTCGCTGTCTTTTGCGCTTATCCATCGTTCATTCCTTACCCGGCTAGTTCGTCGTATCGCAGCAACCGTGACCTGCACCGGTCGATCACTGCAGGCGGTGTTCGACGAGTCTTCTTGCTGAACACTTCCACTACGACGATGGCGTCCGGATCGGTTCGGTAGATTATTCGCCACGTTTCGTCACGATCGACGACCCTCAGCTCGTGACACCGGGCTCCCATCGCAACCATCGGCCGCGAATGTGGCAAGGAGAGATTCTCGCCCCGTTGTAAACGCCGCAGCAGTATCCCGGTCTCGATTCGTCCTTCCTTGGAAAATGGCGGTGTCTTGATCTCGCCATGCAGCCAGACCAAGGGTTTGTCTTGCGCCTTGGCCACTGGACCTTTAGTCTATGTCAGATTCGACATCAAGAGCAAGCGCGGAATTCTGTCTGAGATTGTGAGGAACCTTCTGCCGTGCTCTTTTCAGCGAGCGGCATCTAGGCTATCCAAGGTATAAAGGCGGGTATAATCTTGGCCCGACCCGGAGGTTTTCCACTCTTGCACGCCATCAATTACGAAGCCCCTAGCACCCTCGATCAGGCGGTCAGCATCCTCAAAACGCACGGCGAAAATGCCCGCCCGTTCTGCGGCGGCACCGATATTCTCATCCAGCTCCGCGCCGGAGTCCGCCGCACCGAGCATCTCGTCGACGTCAAGAAAATCAAGGAGCTGCGGACTCTCTCCTTCGACGCGAAGAAGGGATTGCGCCTCGGCGCGGCCGTACCCTGCATCGAGATTAGCGAGAGCGACCTGATGCGCAAGCATTACCCCGGCCTGACCGAGGCGGCGCATCTGATCGGCTCGCTGCAGATTCAGAACCGCGCCTCGGTCGGCGGCAATCTGTGCAATGGATCGCCGGCCGCGGATACCACGCCTGCGCTGATTGCGCTCGGTGCGCGCGCCCGAATCGTCGGCCCAAGCGGCGAGCGCGAGGTGCCGGTCGAGTCGTTCGTCGTGTCGCCCGGACGCACCGTGCTCAAGCCCGGCGAGTTGCTGGTCGAATTGCTGGTCCCCGCGCCGGCGCCGCATTCGAGCGACGCGTATCTTCGATTCATCCCGCGCAACGAGATGGATATCGCAGTGGTCGGCGTGGGCGCGTCGGTTACGCTCGACGGCGACAAGGTGAAGGCGGCGCGCATCGGACTGGGCGCGGTCGCGGCGACTCCGCTGCTCGCGAGCAAAGCCGCCGACGCGCTCATCGGCAAGAAACTCGACGACGCTTCGCTCGAAGCTGCGGGACGCGCGGCGAGCGAGGTCTGCAAGCCAATCGACGACATGCGCGGGACGGCGGAATTTCGGCTGCACATCGCCGGCGTGCTCACCCGCCGCGCGCTGACGATCGCCGCCGAGCGCGCAAAGAAGTCTTGAATCACAGCCGCCACGAAAAAACATACGGCATAGAGTTATGAAAAAGACCCTGGTAGAAGCGACGATTAACGGCGAGACGGTCGAGTTCCTATGCGAGCCGCGCCAAAGCCTGCTCGAAACCCTGCGCGACGTGCTCGAACTCACCGGCTCGAAGGAAGGATGCCTGACCGGCGATTGCGGCGCGTGTACGGTGCTGGTTGACGGCCGCGCGGTTTGCTCGTGCCTGATGCTCGGCGTCGAGGCGCAAGGCAAGCGCATCGCGACCGTCGAGGGACTCGCCACCGCCGGCGTGCTTAGCGTTTTGCAGAGCAAGTTTCTCGAGCACGCGGCCCTGCAGTGCGGCATCTGCACGCCGGGATTCCTGATTTCGGCGAAGTCGCTGCTCGATCGCAATCCGAAACCCACCGAGCACGAAGTTCGCTACGCGCTCGCCGGTAACCTTTGCCGATGCACCGGCTACGACAAAATTGTGAAAGCGGTGCTCGACGCGGCCGCGGATATTCGCGCGCAGGGCGAAGGCAAAGCGGCCGCCCGATAGAGCATAGCAACGACGCTGAGATTCGAGAGGTAATAGGCCATGGCGGCATCAACCACGACTGGCAATTTCAAAGTTATCGGCACGCGCCCGATTCGGCACGACGGCGTTGACAAAGTGACCGGCCGCGCGAAGTACGGCGCCGACTACGCGTTCCCCGGCATGCTGCACGGCAAAGTGCTGCGCAGCCCGCACGCTCACGCGAACATCAAATCGATCAAAATCGACAAGGCGCTCAAGCTCCCCGGCGTCAAGGCGATCGTCACGTCGAAAGATCTCCCGCAGGCGGAGAACAAGATCGAGCAGGCCGGCGAGATGGCGATAAACCCGATGTACCTGTCGATGAACATCCTCGCGCACGACAAGGCGCTGTACGACGGCCACGCGATCGCCGCCGTCGCCGCGACCAGCCCGCATATCGCCGAGGAAGCTCTGCGCCTCATCGAAGTCGAGTACGAAGTGCTGCCGCCCGTGATGACCGTGGACGTCGCGACCAAGCCGGGCGCGCCGATTCTGCTGAAGGACCTGCGCAACAAGGAGGAAGGCGACAAACCGACCAACGTCGCGCAGCACTACCAGTTCAAGCGCGGCGACCTCGAGGCGGGATTCAAGTCCGCCGACTACGTGATCGAGCGCGAGTTCAACACCGCGATGGTCCACCAGGGATATATCGAGCCGCACAATGCCGTCGGCATCTACAACTCCGACGGACAGGCGACGATTTACTGCTCGACGCAGGGCGCCTTCGACGTGCGCTCGCTCAGCGCGCAGGTGCTGGGGATGCCCGTGGGTCACATCAAAGTCGTGCCGGCTGAAATCGGCGGCGGCTTCGGCGGCAAAACCACCATCTATCTCGAACCGCTGTCTGTCCTGCTGTCGAAGAAGACCGGCGCCCCCGTCAAGCTCGTCATGTCGCGCTCGGAAGTGCTCCGCGCGAGCGGTCCGACGTCGGGCTCGAAGATCAAAGTGAAGATGGGCGCGACCAAGGACGGCAAACTCGTCGCCGCCGAAATCTGGATGGCGTACGAGGCGGGCGCGTTCCCAGGCTCGCCGGTCGGCGCGGGCGCGATGTGCATCATCGCTCCGTACACGATCGAGAATTTTCGAATCGACGCCTACGACGTCGTCGTCAATCGCCCCAAGACCGCGGCCTACCGCGCGCCGGGCGCAACCAACGCCGCGTTCGCCTCCGAGACGATTATCGACGAGCTCGCCGAGAAGTGCGGAATCGATCCGCTGGACTTCCGCATCAAGAACGGCGTCAAGGAAGGCGCGGCCCAAGTCGTCGGCCCGCCCTTCAAGCGCATCGGATTCATCCAGACCTGCGAAGCGATCAGGAACAGCCCGCACTACAAGTCGAAACTGACCGGCAAGTTCCGCGGTCGCGGCGTCGCGTCGGGGTTCTGGTTCAACGCCGGGATGCAGTCCTCGGCGACGGTGAATATCCACACCGACGGAACCGCCAGCGTCGTGACCGGCTCGCCGGATATCGGCGGCTCGCGCGCCTCGATGGCGATGATCACCGCCGAAGTGCTGGGTCTCCCGGTGACTGACGTACGCCCGATAACCGCTGACACTGACTCCATCGGCCATACCGACGTAACCGGCGGCAGCCGCGTCACTTTCGCCACCGGGATGGCGGTGTACGAAGCTGCCAAGGACGCCGAGCGCCAGTTGATCGAACGCGCCGCCAAGGTCTGGGAGAAAAAACCCGACGAGGTGGAATTCCGCGACGGGATGCTCCACGCGAAAGGCAACAGCGTTCCGCCGATGTCGATCAAGCAACTCGCGCCCCGCTTCCCCCGCACCGGCGGACCGATCACCGGTCGCGCGAGCGTGAACGCGCGCGGCGTGGGACCTGGATTTGCGACAACCTGCGTCGACGTCGAAGTCGATCCCGACACCGGCAAGGTGCAAATCCTGCGATGTACCGTAGCGCAGGATGCCGGCAAGGCGATTCATCCGAGCTACGTCGAAGGACAGATGCAGGGTGGAACGGCGCAGGGAATCGGCTGGGCGTTGAACGAGGAATACTTCTACGACGACAAGGGCACGCTGCGTAACTCCGGCTTCCTCGACTACCGGATGCCGACCTGCCTCGACTTGCCGATGATCGAAACGATCGTCGTCGAGGAGGCGAACCCGGGGCATCCGCTGGGCGTGCGCGGCGTCGGCGAAGTGTCGATCGTGCCGCCGGTCGCAGCGGTCGCCAACGCGATCTATCGCGCGGTGGGCGTCAGGATGACGGAGACGCCGATGTCGCCGCCGAAGTTGCTGAAGGCGATGCTGAAGCATCGCGGCTCGACACAACATTCAGCCGCGGCGGATTGATCAGGAGTGATCAAAATGGGGCGGGCTAATGCTCGCCCCCCTTTTGTTTTCGCTATGCCGACTGTCGTGATTCCCGCACTGCTGCGCAAGTTCACCGGCGGCCTCGAGCGCGTCGAGATTCCAGGAAAATCGATCAGGGAACTGGTTCGCCATCTTGGCGAACAGTTCCCCGGAATTGACCAGCAGTTACTCGAAGACGGAGATATCCGCCCCTCGATCGCGGTGTCGATCGACGGCGAAATCGCAACCGGCGGCGTGCTCGATTCCGTCAGCGAGAACAGCGAAGTGCATTTCATCCCCGCGCTCGGTGGGGGCGGGGTGTAAGCGCCTTAAATACCGCGGTCGAAAACTGGAATCTTAGTCGTCGATAGACGAGTTCGGCGACATCCTCGCCCATCTTGCAACTCACTGGCAGTTAAGTACAATACGGTGGCTGGCCGGGGTTTGCCCCCCTTTTCCCGGTTGGCTACGGGCTGGGTGGAGCAATCTGCCTGGCCCTTTTCATTTGTTCGAGAGGGTTGCCCGACCGGCTTGCGGACAAACTACCTCAGGATGCCGACGCTAACCAGACCGAAAATCAGGTTTTAATCGACACCAAAGAGGACCAGTCTGCTTGGCCTACATAAGTTGCGCTAATGTCTCGGCGGCCGCACGCGACGACAGCCCAAGCCGCCGGAAATGTCCTTGCTGTTTTGGATTAGCGGGCGCGGGGACGGAAGACCAGCACCGAGCACGGCGAGTTGCGCACCACCTTCTCGGTCACGCTGCCCATCAAATGCTCGCCGCCGGTGCGGCCGTGCGTCGCCATGAGGATCAGATCAATCGCCTGCTCCTTGGCGTATTCGACGAGTTTCTGCACCGGAGGTCCGACCACCGCAAAAGTGAAGACCTTTTTCGAATCGCCGAAGTCGTCCTTCTTGATGCGCGCGAGTTCTTCTTCCGCCTGCTCGATCATCGCGGCTTCCCGCGCGATTTCGCGGCTCTGTTCGGCGTTGTTAACCAGGATCAACGGGATGTAACTGTGATGCGGCGCGATCACGTGCACCAGGTGAACTTCGGCGCCGATGTCCTTCGCCAGCTCCATCGCGCCGCGCATCGCTTCCATCGAGTGTACGGAAAAGTCGATCGGCGCGAGAATCTTCTTAACGTTCTGAATCATAGGACCCTCCGAGTATCGGGAACCCTGCAATTACCATGCGCTTCGCCGCCTCTGCAAACCCGCACCGCGCCGTGGCATTATCCCGTTAATTCGGCTTGGATTTCCTCCCGTCTCCCTATAAGGGAGAGGATGAAGGTGAGGGTCTGATTACAGCGCGTCTCGCGCGATTCAAGATTCTGCCTCTTCTCCTGAACCCGCACGCTATCGACGGTGAAAAAAATGAAAGGAACTGTCTTTCACGGACCCCATGACGTGCGCGTCGAGCGCGTTGACGACCCCGCCCTCCAAACGCCCACCGACGCGCTCGTGCGAATCACGCGCGCCGGAATTTGCGGCTCCGACCTGCACCCCTATCACGGCGCTTATCCCATCGAGCCCGGCTTCGTGCTCGGTCATGAAGGCGTCGGCGTTATCGAGGAAGTCGGCGCCGGCGTCGATCGCCTGAAAAAAGGCCAGCGCGTCGTCGTGTCCGGCCTGGTCGCTTGTGGGCGATGCTTCTTCTGCCGCCGCGGGCAGCCCTCGCAATGCGCCGAGAGCGGCGGCGCGGTATTCGGCTACGGCTCGAGTTCCGCGGGCAAGCTCGGATGGCTGGGCGGCGAGCAATCCGAAGCGGTCCGCGTCCCGATGGCCGATTACACCTGCTATCCTCTCCCCGACGCGATCGACGATGACGTCGCAGTCTTCCTCGCCGACATCCTGCCGACCGGCTACTTCGGCGCAATCAACGGCAACATCCGCCCGGGCGACACGGTCGCAATCTTCGGATGCGGTCCGGTCGGCCTATGCGCGGTGATGAGCGCAAAACTCTTCGGCCCCGCCGAAGTGATCGCCGTTGACAGCATCCCGTACCGCCTCGAACTCGCGCGCAAGCTCGGTGCAAACGCAGTCAATATCGATCAAGCGAATCAAACGATATTGGACCGCACCGAAGGCCGCGGCGCCGACGTAACGATCGAAGCAGTCGGCAACGACGCCGCCCTGACGGCCGCAATAATGGCCGCCCGCGGCGGCGGCACAGTCTCGGTAATCGGCGTCTTCGCCGCCCCGTCCTTCAATTTCCCAATCGGCTACACCTTCATGCGCGACCTGACCTTCCGCATCGGCCTCGCCAACATCAACGCCCACATCCCGCAACTATCCCGCCTGATCGAGCACGGCACGCTAGACCCACGCCCCCTGATCAGCCACATAATGCCGCTAGACGACGCCGCCAAAGGCTACGAAATCTTCAACGCAAGAAAAGACAACGTAATGAAGGTCCTACTAAAGCCCTAAAGCTTCCTTCCCTCTCCCTACTAGGACCGCTTGTGCAGAGCGCCAGCTCGCACTTCTTCCCCTCTCCCTGCCAGGGAGAGGATCGAAGGTGAGGGTCCTTGTCCAGCGGGGAGTTAGGATGTCGCGTTCCGCCACCGATCATTCGCCTCGCCCGCTTTGTTGCGGGAGAGGCCGCTCCGAAGGAGCGGGTGATGCGGATCTTCTCGCGCGCGATTCAAGATTCTGCGTGCTCTGACCGTATGCCGAGGGTATGCAAAGCTCTCCTGCAAGGGAGAGGATCGAAGGTTGGGGGCCGTATGCAGCGCGCATTTTTCGCGCGCTATTCAAGATTCCGGTTCTGCCTGAAACAGGTCCGCCCAGACCTTGGTGCCGAAGCGAGCACTTTCTTGTGTCATCCTGACGTAGCGAGCAACGCGAGCAGCAGGAAGGATCTCGGACAGCGGCGCGCAAGCGCCGCCGGTACCGGTTCTGAAAATCGCGGGCATCGTTCGCGATCCTGGCGCGCTCACTCTTTGTGTCATTCTAGAGCGCAGCGAAGAATCTCGACGACAGTGCGGACGCGAGCACAGCATTAGGGATTCTTCGCTCCGCTCTGAATGACGAAATAGATCGACTCCGCTGAATAACAACTCGGATGGTGAGACCCCAATAAACCCAAACCTGACAATTCGAAGACGGCTTCTTCGAGAATCCGCGCGGCGCGATAGAGGAAGCTGTTGCCCAGCGCGGCATCAACGACGCGATAGTCGCAGGAGAGCTGTCACGTCACTTGTGCTCGGTGGCGAGGAGCCTGCTTGACGCGCTAGGTTTCCTTAACGGTCTCATGGATTCGAGGAAACAAAGAGACAGGCATAAGCTTCGGAAGTCGGACCGGCGAACGGAGATACAGGTGATTTTGGCCAACCGCCGAACTTGCTGCATCTGTCATGATTCACGGAAGCCGGTGCAGCTTCACCACATTGACGGGGATCGCTCGCAAACTACCAAGGAAAATCTCGCGGTCGTATGTCTGGATCATCATCACGAAGCGACGGCGGGGCTTGAGAAGGGAAGGGTCGGCCTAGCGCGCAAGTTAACGCTCGACGAGGTCCGCGCCGCGAAATTGCAATGGGAGCAGTTCGTCGCTAGTGAGCTTGCGGTTCCAAAAAAAATCGTCGCGTCGAACCGTCGACGTCAATTCGAAGCTCTGTTCCAATATGACCTCATAAAGTGGAAGGCAGAAATGCGGGCTGCCAGCTCCGCCACCGAGGTTCGTTATAAGTTCAAAATACTCCAAGAGTTCAATCTTGAGGAGTTCATCAGCGGCTTGCTCTTTCGTCGCATGATCCTAAAAACTTTGACCGACGTGGCACTCGTAAGCGCCGGCGAGATGCTGAGGTCTGTGGCTCTTATCAGAGTTCTTCGGGCATTCACCTGGCATCTGATCGGGCCGCCCGAAGTTTCGATTTCAAAGGAAGATAAACATATTCTCGTTGAATCGTTCAAAGTACTGGAGATCGTCGGGGGCTATGCCGCATGCCTTCAAGACAATCCGAGGCTCCTCCGGGAAACATGCACCACCGTTCTCCAACTTAGCGAGATCTGCGTCGCTTACCGATTTCAGGTAGCCCTTCGGCTAGCGGCTGGGACGCTGCGTTCAATTCGCAAAGAGTGCCGCGACTACCAACGCCCACGAGGAACCAAACTAGCGAAAGCGTCGGCAGTGAGAGCTCGAATTGGAACCGTTGATCGATCGATCAAACAGTTAACCTGGCTGACGACAAGCACACCAGCACCTTAGTCACGGAGACGCGGCGCTTGGGCATCTCGCCGATCGTGCCCGGCGGCGAGACGACGCCAATCGCGTTGTGATCAGGGACTGGAAGAAAGTGGCGATCCTATAGCGCCTGCCCCTGCCTGACTCGCAGAGGAAAGCGGAGTGAACGGGATTTTCCAGGTGGATCCAGCACACCATCGTACATGTCAGACCCGTCTTCGGTCCTCGCGTCGGTTATGAAACGTCTTACCTTCCCGTCCTTTAGCGCTGTCTCAAGGTCAGCCTCGAATGCATCATGAGCCATGTCCGCGCTGATCAGACCATGACGGTAGGCAGCATCCAGCAATTCGTAGTTTCCAAGAAATTCGTCGATCGCCTCGTCGTCAACGTCTTTTGCCTTGTGGAGTCCGACGTCCATCTCCAGTGCCTTCACGGCGGGCGCGCTTCTTCCCGAGGGCAGCAGGTCTTCGAACTTGAGCATCAGGTCGGCCGATTCTCGATTCCTCTGTTCGCGTTGGGTCGAGAACGCGACGCCCAACGTGATCAGAAGCGTGCCGACGATAGCGAAGGTCTGCGTATAGTTGACGATCGCGTTTCGCCGCTCCGCCCAGGCGACCAGCACACGCTGCTGCAAATCGGCGTCGCGAGTTTTGTCTTTCGCGTCGAAGTGAAGACCGAGCCGTTCTGCCTCTTTATATAGAGTTTCGCCGTTCGGAAGTTTTCGTTTCCAGGGAAGTTCCACGCGACATTGACTTATCACAGTCGTTATCGCGGTGTCCTGACTAAAGCAACGACCGATAAGCGGCCGGCCGCATGGGGGAATCCTCCCGATTTATAAGTTCCTCTTAGTTCCGGTTTCATAGGGGGCCCCGAGGGGTGAACTCTTCAGCCTTACCCCGCCGGATTTTGCGTGCTACGTATGCGATATGGTCAACCGTCAGGATGCCCCACACTCGCCGGCCTCGCCCGAAATCGGGCGACACTCGCTCGCGACAAAAACAATTTCTGACGGAACAAAACTACCCTTGGTAGCGGAGCCTCCCAAACCACAACATATGGTATTGAATTGCAGCGCACTCCTCTGCTCCCCTCTGCGCGTCTGGTTCCCCTTCCCGCTCGGGAAGGGGTTAGTTGATCATGCGCTACACGCACCCGGATCGATGAAAACCGAACAGCACATCTCTTGCGCACGTCATCGAGCCACCGTCCCTGAGAGCAAAGTAGCGCGCCGCGCGCAACTTTGCGTTTTTCACTTTCACACTGCGTGCAGGGGTCACCCCTGCCGCCCGCCGCGCAGGCGATTATTCCTCTCATGGAAACCGGTTGTGCGCCTCGCGCGCGCGCGAGATACCTTTAATAGCAATCAAGGAGTTAGACATGGCGGAAAATCCAATCAAGGTTCGAGTCGAGGGGGAGATCGCGTATATCGCGCTCAATCGGCCGGAGAAGCGGAATGCGATTAACCAGGCGATGCTGCGCGCGATTCTCGAGGCGATCGACGAGGTCGATCGCAACGACGTTCGCGCGATTATCATTTACGGCGAGGGCCAAGGCGTTCTCGGCCGGCATCGATTTCACCTCGCTCACCAACGATACCGGCGCTCGCGGCGGCGAAGGCGGCGGGCCCGACATGCAGCGCTTTCGGCGCTTCGTGGCGGAATCGCAGGCCTCGCTGAACCGGATCGAGAGCGTCGAGAAACCGGTCATCGGCGCGCTGCACGGCTTCGTCGGCGGACTCGGCCTCGAGCTCGCGCTCGCCTGCGACGCGCGAATCGCATCGGTCGGCGCGCGCCTCGGGATGCCGGAAGTGCGCATCGGCCTGGTGCCCGACGTGGGCGGCACCACGCGGCTCACGCGCACGGTCGGCTACGCGCGCTCGAAGGAACTGATCATGACGGCGCGGATGATCGAGGCGGCGGACGCTGAAAAGATCGGGCTGGTGAATCGCGTCGTCCCCGAAGGGACGCATCTGGCCGCCGCCGAAGAGCTCGCGCGCGAGATGGCGCGCAACGCCCCGCTCGCAGTCGGGCTGGCGAAACGGATCATCGACAAAGGCCACGGCCTCGACAAGATGACATTCCAGGAACTCGAGGTGCTGGCGCAGAGCTCTCTCCTGCTCACCGAAGATTTTCGCGAAGGCGCTTCCGCGCTGGCGCAGCGGCGCGATCTGCGCTTCGAGGGACGTTGAGGCGAATCTCGAAGCCGGCCTCGAACGTATCGCCGGGCGCGAGCTCGCGCATCCCGGCCGCGACGCCGCGCGCCGCAAGATTGAACGCATCAGGCGCGCAGGTGTACGGCTCGATTGCGACGACGGGATTATCAGGCGGCGCATACACGACGAAGTCGCCGAACGATGCGTCGGCGCGCACCTCGACCGCGATCTTCACTGACGGATAGATGAGTCGTGCCCTCGGCGCCGACACATCGTACTTTGAGATTGCCGTCATGCGGAATACGTCATCGTAAGTATCACCACCAAGCTGGCGCGGCTCGCGAAGCTCGTACTTGCCGGCCAGCGGCTCGGTCTCGCCGGTCGGAATGAGTCGCGCGTCGAGCGCCCATCGCGCGTTGGCGTCGAGCTGAATCATCATTGCGTCGCGCGTGCCCTTCGGATTGAGCGGCGCGTGAAAGTACGGATGTGCGCCGAAGCCGAACGGCATTACCGAGTCGCCGGTGTTGGTGATGCGCGCCTTCAATCTCAGTCCATTACCTACTTCGTAGTCTATTTCGAGCGCGAACGGCCACGGCCAGATCGCACTGAGATCCGGATAGTCAGACGAATCGAGCATCGCCGTGACGAAGTAGGGTCCGCGCCGCGTCACGCGAAACGCGCGCTCGCATGCGAAGCCGTGAATCGAGTGGGCCGCGCGCGGGCTCGTTCACCGGCAGCCGGTATTCGCGGCCCTTGAACGCGAAGCGTGCGCCGGCGACGCGCCCCGGCCACGGAAACAGGATCGGAATGCCGCCGCGATGCGGATGCGCGCGCCACGCGTCGGGACTTTCGGGGCCCGCGATGACGTCGAGCGTGCCGACGCGGTAGCTGAGGCATTGGCATCCGGCGCCGGGCACAATCACGGCGCGCTCGCTCTGTGCCTCAAGCGTTATGAGTTCCACGATGATGGTTTAGTACGAGCAGCGTCCGGGCGCGAGAGTTCGGCCCGAGAATCGGGCGTCCCCGCAAGTGGGTTAGGTACATTTTGATGCGCGACGAACCGGCAAACTACAATCGCGCGACTAGCCAGAAATGTTCGGAACTGACTAGTGGTCGCGTCCGCCGCGGCGTTCGCCGCCACCACCGCCACCGCCGCCGCCGGCTCCGCCGCTGCGCGCCTGCGCTTCGTTTACGCGAATCGGACGGCCTTTGATGTCGCGGCCATTCAATTTCTTGATTGCGCCTTCGGCTGCCTCATCGGTCGCCATCTCGACGAAACCGAATCCCCGCGAGCGGTTGGTGGCGCGGTCGATGATGACTTGCGAGCTGTCCACCTTTCCTGCTTCCGAAAAAACGTCGAGCAGATCCTGGTCGGTCACAGTCCAAGCCAGATTCCCAACATACAGTCTGCGGCCCATTACCCTCTCCTTGCGCGCACCCGAGTGGCTCGTGGCGTCCAAAGTCTATAGCTATACCTACAGCGCGCATCTAGTCCGAATTCCGGAATGCTTATAGCATCGCGCCAAGCGCAAACATAGCCTTTTATTATCAGGTCGAGTGGCAGTTCGCGCCCGCTCAGAGCGAGCCTGAAACTCCGACGCCTATGCATGATATTACGTGCATTATGACATCTGGTTGATTCTAAAACCGCTATATCGCGGGAGGCGTCGGGCCATCGACCACTCGTTCGGCGACCTGGCTGTTGCCGCTACGCGACGTACGATGTTGCTGTCCCATAGCAACCGGCTGCAGAAACTCGTCAGCGGAGATACCAGTCGCTAACGCAAAAAACTGAAGGGTCCGCGATTTGACTACCGCAAAGGTGCATTCATTACTCCGGGTACTATACCCAGTCGCCTGATGTTGATAATGCACAAAATGACTTTGATACTTGTAGAAGTAGGTTTGATTGTGTACATTCAAAGTAGATTTGTACTGATCAATTCCCCCAAAGGAGATAGCTGAATGCCCAGGAAGAAAGCCTCTCGAGGAGCCGCATCTGCCTTCCAACAAGTTCAGCGGCAAGCGCGCACCCTGCTCATCAATCTGCGCAAGGACATTCGCATAAAAGAATCGATACTGAGCAAGCTCAAACAAGAGGAAGCGCGGCTGGGATCGTTGATCGGTCGCGGGGGCGGTGCGGCAAAGGCGATTAGCAGCGGGCCGCGTGGACGGGTTAATTGGCGCGCCGTGCTTTCGGCACTTCCCAAGCAGTTCAAGGCTGCCGACGTGCGCGACGTGCGCGGACTCAAGGGGAAGCGGCCGTCCGAGATTTTCGCGGCGATCACGCGATGGATCGATGCCGGTGCAGCAAGGCGAAAAGCACGCGGAGTGTACGAAAGAGTCTAACCGAATGCTTGGCGCGCGCCAGCCGGGATGCGGCGTCGCGCGATGAGACCGTAGTTGAGCGGCGCCGCGAATTCATCCGCTGCGCCGTTTTCTATTGCTCAATTTAGTATAAGCTTAAAACCTCACTCCTTTGCGAAAGAGTCAGACTACATGGCCGTGATGACCATTGAATGGCGGGCGGATACCGTCCGCATGATCGATCAGCGCCTGCTGCCCGCGCGCGAGGTGATCAGAACCTATCGCGACTACCGTGGCGTCGCCGAGGCTATCCGCACGATGGTGATACGCGGCGCGCCGGCCATTGGCGTCGCCGCTGCGATGGGCGTCGCGCTCGGCATCAAAGGTACCGCCGGCGCGAGGGCGCGAAAACGCTTTGCGACCGTCGCGAAGGCTCTCAAAGCCACCCGGCCCACCGCGGTAAACCTTGCGTGGGCAGTGGATCGGATGGGCCGCACGCTCGACGAAAGCGTTTCACTGGACGCAGCGGAGTTGTTTCGCCGCATGCGCGCGGAGGCGATCGCGATCTGCACCGAAGACGTGGCCGCGAATCGTGCGATGGGAAAATTCGGCGCCGAACTCATCGGCGATCCAGCCACGGTGTTAACCCATTGCAATGCCGGCGCGCTCGCGACCGCGGGATACGGCACGGCGCTCGGGGTGGTGCGCGCCGCGCGCGACGCGGGCAAGAAGATCCAGGTGTTCGCCGACGAGACGCGGCCATTCCTGCAAGGCTCGCGGCTGACGGCGTGGGAACTCCACAAGGATCGGATACCGGTGACGGTGATCGCCGACAATATGGCGGCGACGGTGCTCTCGCAAAACAAAATCGATTGCGTGGTCGTGGGAACAGATCGCACGGCGGCGAACGGCGACGTCGCTAACAAAATCGGCACTTACCCGCTGGCGGTGATGGCCGGGCGCCACGGCGTGCCCTTTTACGTCGCGGCGCCGCTGTCGTCGATCGACCTGGACTGTCCCAACGGCGCGGCAATACCGATCGAAGAGCGCTCGGGTCGCGAGCTCACCGAGTACGGCGGCAAGCCGATCGCGCCGAAGGGCGTCCGCACGTTCAACCCGGCGTTCGACATCACACCGGCCGAGCTGGTGACCGCAATTATCACCGAGCGCGGCGTCGCATATCCGCCATATACCGAGAGTCTGCGCACGCTCAAGCGCGGGCGCTGATCGACTGACTACTCGTCGAAGTGATCGAGATACTCAGAAAGCCCATAGCCGATCTTCCCGTCCCAGTTCCACTCGGTCATGCCTTCTGCGATTCGAGTGACTATTCCTGCGCGGCGGTTGCGCAGCGGAATCATCGATAGCACTTTGCCCGTAATGACTATTGGCGCTCCACCGTCAGCGGTCTGGCAGGTCACCTTGATCTTATCGTGGAGTTGCTGCTCGCCGACGAATTCGGTCTCAACGTCGACCTTCACGATATTGAGAAAAGGCTTGCCCTTGCGCGCAAGGAATCCGCCCGGGCGTTCGCTGCCGTCGCGATTCACCGTAATCGTCGCCATCGCGCCTAGATCCTCGTCGAAGTTCATCGTGAGCCATCGATAGAACTTCGGCGCCTGCCAGTAGCGCGGTCCCCAGCTATGATCGCGCAAGCCGAGAGCGTCGATTTTGAACTCGCGGTCGATGCCGTCGGTCGTTAGCACCAGTTTTCCCGTTGCGTGGCCGAGCTGTTCCAGGTGCCCCTTGGCAAATTGAGCCTCGGGGTCGCCGGATGGTTTCGGCGAAACCCATTGATCCCCGATCTGCTCGCGCAGTTCGCCGCCCCATCCGGGGGACGTCGCCACGTAGTCGATTTCGAGCGCAGCACGCGAGTACGGATTAGTCTTGAACGCCCTGGCGGGATCGGCCATCTCGAGCGGATTTTTCAGAACGCAGAGTTTGCCGTGATAGCTGACGCGATGGCGTTCAAACGGTTTGACGACTTCGAACTTTGCACCACCCGCATCGTGAGCGTGGTTGTCTTTAATCTCGGGCCGCTGGAACATGAAGCCGACGGTTCCGTCCGGAAGGTAGAGGCAGGCGGTCATCTCGGCATAACCTTCGTTCGCACGATTACCTAGTCTGATAAAACCGCCGAGGCGCTGGCGGCGGTCGTAGAAATTGTAGTATGCACTTTCGTTGAAATTAGACTCGCCGGTGTTCGCATGCATCAGGTCGTCTTGTTCAAGTAGTACTACTTTGGTTTCAGGCATTAGTCAGATCTCCTATTTCGTTTTGGCCGCGTTGCGAATTGCGATGTCGCTCTCCAGGTAGCGCGGATTTGCGATACGCAGTTTGTCCTCGACGCTCTGACGCACGACCGCAAGCACTTCCCGTCGCCAGTCGCCGCCGTCAGCTTCGCCCGCGCGAATCTTCCCGGTCAATTCTTCGCCCATGCTGACAGCGACGGCGTGCAGATCGTCGAGGCTGTGCAGATGCGGCGCGTCCTGTCCGAGCACCCGCGCCAGGGCCTTCACTTCGCTCCGAACGAGCGGATCTTCCATTTTTATCTCGCGCGCGACGATCCGCATCACGTTGGCCACGACCCGCGCCTGGAACTGGCGCGCTCCCTCGATTGTCGGCACGAGTTCGCGATCGACGAAGTCGGCGGCCGCTTCGAGCAATTCAATTGAGGTTGGCCGGTCCTGCATATTGACTACTCACAATGCGCTTCGCTTTACCATGTTGCTATTCGATCAGATTCAACAGTTCGAGTTCGGTTTCGGCGGTCCGCCTTCCGATACTAGCCAGTTCGACGCTCTTTACGAATCCGTCGATATGGGTACGAGCCTGGCTGATGGTGATTATGCCCCAGCGAAGATTTCCAAAGACCTCCCAGAATCGCGCGGCTTCGGGATCGACGGCGGCGCCGCTGGCTTTTTCGTAGGCGCGGAAAAAGTCCTCGCGAGTGCCGAGCCCGCCGACCGGTTTCTTATCGTTGCCGAAACGCCACGCCCGCACGCACATCCAGCCGACGTCTTCCATCGGATCGCCGCGATGCGCCAGTTCCCAGTCGAGAATTGAGCGGACGCCTTCGGGGCCAAATATCACGTTGCCGATTCTGTAGTCGCCGTGTACGAGCGTCTTGCGCGGAGTCTTCGGAACACGCTCCAGGAGCCATCGGAACGCCAGTTCAAACGCGGGATGCGGTTCGAGGGCGAGCCTCCGAAAGTTTTCCTTGTAACGTTTGACCTCGGTCAGCGCCGCGTTGTCGCCTGGCTCCGCCAGGAAATCGAGCTTGTGCTCGACCGGATCGATCCGATGAATCTTCGCGAGAATTTCGGCGAGTTGCGCAGGCATCACTTCGCGCGCCCGGGCGTAAGTGTCGTCGCGCAGCAGGCGGCGCGCCAGAGTTTCGCCATCGATCCGCTCCATAAGGAAAAACGCGGAACCGAGAACGGCGGGATCTTCGGAAACCCAAAACACTTCGGGAACCGGGATGCCCTCTTCGAAGGCGGCGCGAATCACCAGGAACTCGTGACGACGATTGGTGGAAATATTGTGGGCGCCTGGATCACGCCGCAACACCATCGCGCGCCGACTCGTTTCGCCGTCACGTTGCATCGCGCATTCGAACGACCAGATCTCGCGCGACGCGCCGCCAGGCATCTTGCGGAAGTTCTCGATCGCAACGCTGTCAAAATCTCCTTGCATGCGGATGAAGTCGGTCAGCCGCTGGACCATTTCGTTGGGTTCGAGTTTCTCCATCGCGAGCACTCACTTCCGAATCTCAATGAGTATCACGAAATTTCGCCGCTTCGCACACCGAGCGATGAAGCGCCCGACGCTCAAGCGCGATGGCCCACTTTCTGCGCAATTCCGTCGCCGAGCAGGTTGAAGCCGAGAATCGAAAGCCCGATCGCGAGCCCGGGTGCGGTAGTAAGATGCGGGGCGACGAGCAGGAAGGCGCGGCCAGCGTCAAGCATATTGCCCCAACTGGGCGTGGGCGGGAGCGCACCCAGGCCGAGGAATGAAAGCGCGGCTTCGGCGCCGATGATACCACCGATTCCGAACGTCGCCTGCACCGCAAGCGGTCCAACGACGCCCGGCACCAGATGGCGTATCAGTAGGCGCGACCGGCTGGCGCCCAAGCTCTCGGCGGCGAGAACGTAGTCGCGCTCGCGCAAGGTGAGCACTTCGCCGCGCACGATACGCGCGTAGCCGGTCCATCCCATGGCGGTCAGCGCGATCGTGAGATCGACTAGGCCAGGTCCGAGAATGGCAGCCAGCGCGATCGCGAGCAGGATTCCCGGAAACGCGAGGACGATATCCACGCCGCGCATGATGAGGTTGTCGATTCGACCGCCCGACAGCGCGGCGGTTGCGCCAATCAGGCTTCCAACTACGAGCGAGATCGCAACGACGACGATGGAAATTGAGAGCGAAATGCGCGCGCCCCACAGGACACGGGCGAGCACGTCGCGGCCGAGTGCATCGCAACCAAATGGATGCGCGCGGCTCGGGCCGGCGAGAATGTTTACAAGATCGATCGATAAAGGATCGGCACGAAACAGTATCGGGCCGAGAATCGCGGCAAGAACGATCGCGGCCACAGCAGTCAATCCAATAGCCAGTGACGGATTGCCGACTCGTGCGGTCACGAGATTCTCACTCGCGGGTCTATGATTGCGTAAACGAGATCGGTCGCCAGGTTGACGACGACGTAAGTCATCGCGAACGTGAGTACGCACCCCTCTACCACGGGATAGTCGCGAGCCCCGATCGCGGTAATGAGCAAGCGGCCGATACCGGGCCATGAGAAGATTATCTCTATGATGAGCGTACCGCTCAGCAGCGCGCCCATCTGAAGTCCTATGATGGTCACGACGGATGTGAGCGCGTTCTTGAGGCCGTGGCGAACAAGGGCGGACCGCGCGCTCAACCCTTTGCTGAGCGCAGTGCGCATATAGTCGCTCTCGCGCACGCGAATCAGGCTCTGGCGCAACATCCGCGCAAGGATCGCGGCGAGCGCGGTGCCGAGCGTGATCGCGGGCAGCACGAGATGGACGAGACCGCCGCGGCCGGTGAGCGGCAGCCAGCGGAGATCAAGAGAAAATAGAATCATCAGCAGCGGGCCGAGGTAGATGTGCGGAATCGAAATGCCGACAATCGCAAGTCCCATCGCGCCAAGATCGCCGGCACCGCCGGGATTCGAGCCCGCGATCAATCCCAGCGGAAACGCCAAAAGCACGGCGACCAACATCCCGGCCGCAGCGAGCTCGAGAGTGGCTGGAAAGCGTTCAGCGATGAGACGCGAGACTGGCTTGCGATATGAAATCGATTCGCCGAGATTGCCGACGGCCAGTCCACCGAGAAATGCTGCGTACTGCTCCAGGAGCGGACGGTCGAGGCCGAGCTGATGGCGCATCCCGACAATGTCGGCGGGTGCAGCGGTCTCACCCAGCATCGCAACCACCGGATCGCCCGGCACCAGGTGAATAATCGCGAATGTCAGCGTCGCCACGCCAAGCGCGACGGGCACGAGCGCCAGCATGCGCCGGACCAGATACCGCGTCACTGCGATGGCTCTCCGCCGGCGGCGGGGTCGATTAGTGTCAGCGTCGCGAGTGAGCGGAGGCTGCCGTTGGGATATGCTTCAAAGCCAACGAAGCGGCGATTCATCACGGCGACGTTGTCGATCCACCACAATGAGACGTACGGCAATTCTTCGGCGGCGAGCTGCTGCACCTGCGCATAGATTTTCTTTCGCGCATCGGGATCCAGAGTAGTCATTCCCGCTTCGACCAGGCGATCCATCGCGGGGTTGGAATAGTAGCCTCTATTCTCTCCGTGCGGAGGCGTCTTCATTGAATCGAATACCATGTAGTAGCTATTGGGATCATTGATACCGACCCATTGCATCGAGGTCAGATCGAAGCTCCCTTGCTGGATGTCTGCATAGTAGGTGGCGAAGTCGAGCGTCCGAATAGTCAGTTCGATACCTACTCGATGAAGCATTGCTTGAAACACTTCGCCCATGCGAGCGCCTTCGGGCGTGGTCTTGAATTCGAATCTGAGCCCGCGCATCCCGTTGCTTCCGGCCGGATAACCGGCTTGATCCAGTAATTCCTGCGCTTTGTGTGGATCGTAAGAATAGCTAGTGACGTTACTGTCGTATGCCCAATTCTCGGATGAGAGCATGCCAGTAGCTACCCGCCCGGTACCACGCAAGATAGTATTGACGATAGTATTGCGGTCGATCGAATAAGCGATGGCTTGGCGCACGCGTAAGTCGCGCAGCCGCGGGTCACGAAAGTTGAAAGACAAGTATCTATAGGTGGTGCCGGGAGTTTTGCTGATCTCCAGAGTCTGGTGCGCGGCAAGCCAGGGCAAGACGTCGTACTCGATATTGTTTCCCGAGAAGTCGCAAACGCCCTCTGCCAGTTCGAGCGCGCGCACTGTCGGGTCGGGCACGATCTTCAAAAGGACCGACTGTGCAGCTGCCGACGGATGCGGATAGTACGGATTACGCTCCAGCCGAATGGCTTCGTCTCGCACATAATCAAGCATCCGAAACGGGCCGCTGCCGAAGGGAGCGGCCGCGCTTTGTTTCGCGGGCAGCGGAGTAGCTGCCGGTACGATTCCCTCGGTCGCCAACTCGAGCGCGGGTGCGTACGGACGCGCGGTAGTCATGACCACGGTGTAATCGTCGGGCGCGTCGATTGACTTCAACTCTTCGAGGCTGGCTCGTTTTGGGGACATCGATTCGGGCGCGAGAATCGAATCGTAGGTGAATACTACGTCGCGCGCCGTCAGTTCGCGGCCGTCGCTAAAGCGCACGCCGCGCTTGAGATGAAAAACAATTTCCGTTGGTGAAGGACGCTCGATGCGGTCGGCCAAGTGACCAACAAACTGGCCGTTGCGATCGGTCCTTACCAGCGAATCGAAGACGAGTTCGTTGATACGCGACGAGGTCGCGTCCGTACCAAAACGCGGGTCGGTCGAGGTCGGCGAGATTTCGATATCGACTTGGATCGTCCTAGGCGAGCGGTCGTTGCGACGACCATTGCATCCCGTGAGCGCGACGAGCGCCGCAGCAATCTGCGCAAGCAGTAGCAACCCGGCGGTTCTCTTCCTCGTCCACACAGTTGGCGCGATAATAACATGACGATGAACAAAAATTGGCGCGCGAAGATTAGGCTCCGCCAGGGCGACCTTACGGACGCGGATGTCGATGCGATTGTGAATGCCGCGAACAACGACCTGATGCTGGGCGGCGGCGTCGCGGGCGCGATTCGCGTCAAGGGCGGCCCGTCGATTCAGCAGGAATGCGACCGGATCGGGCCGATTGCGCTCGGCGGGGCGGTGATTAGTGGTGCGGGACGGCTGCGCGCACGCCACGTGATTCACGCAGCGAGCATGCGGCTGGGAGAACCGACGTCTGAGGCGAATCTACGCGCGGCGACGCGCAACTCGCTGCGGCGCGCGAACGAGAACTCGCTGAAAACGATCGCATTTCCTGCAATCGGCACCGGCATCGCGGGCTTTCCGATCGAGCGATGCGCGCAGGTGATGCTCGACCAAGTTCGCGCGCATTTCTGCGGTCCGACGACTCTCGAGCGCATCGATTTTGTGCTCTTCGATCGCCCGTCGCTGGATATCTTCGAGCGAGTACTCGCGCAGATGAAATACTAGTGGGCGGCCATGCCGCTAGCAGGTTGGGCCCGGCGCAATAGTAAGAAGGTCGGAATCAGAATCATCATTACAATAGCCAGTGTGCGGTAGATGTCGTTGAACGACAGCATCATCGCCTGGCGCTGAATCATCCCGTACACCATACCAAGTCCCTGTTTCTGGCCAGTGAGTATTTGCGGAATATAGTCAAAACCACGCGCGCCAGGAGACAGCCGCGACGCTTCGCTCATCTTCCAGGCGTCGAAAACGGTGAAATGCTCGACCAGATACGACTGATGCGTCTGCTCATGATTGACGAGCACGGTCGTCATATATGAGATGCCGATCGCGGCGCCCGTATTGCGCATCATGTTGTAGAGGCTCGCGGCGTAGCCGACGCGCTCGCGGCTGACGCACGAAAGTGTAGTGGCGGACAGCGTGGGGAAAATCATGCCCATCCCGACACCCATGACGAGGCTCGGCCACGTCACCGTCCAGGTGCTGACCTGAGTATTCCATCCCGCCATCTGCCACAGCGCGATTGCCATGATGATGAAGCCGACGCCAATCAATGGACGCGTGTCGTAGCGGTAGCGCGCGAGCTGGCCGACGATCAGCATCGCAGCCATCGTGCCGAGTCCTCGCGGCGCCAACACCAGGCCCGCCTTCCACGCACTGTAACCCATCAGCTCTTGCAGAAAGATAGGATTCAATAGTCCGGTGCCGAACAGTGCGAAACTCATCGCGACCATCAGCATCACGGACATCGTGAAGACGGGAATGCCGAGGATTGAGAGATCGAGAATCGGCTCCGGTGTGCGCAATTCGTTGATCGTGAGTCCGATGATGCAGAGCGCGGCAAAAATCGTACTGTAAGCGACCCACGGCGAGTTGAACCAGTCGGCGCGCTGGCCGCGATCGAGCACGAGCTGCGCCAGGCCGAGCCCGACGACGAGCAAAATGATGCCGGTGTAGTCGGTCTTGCCGCCCTTGGCGCGGCGAACCCGCAAGTATGCGGGGTCGTGCACGAACGTCCAGACCATCAGGAACGCGGCGGCGCCAATCGGCAGGTTGATGTAAAAGTTCCAGCGCCAGTTCCAATTGTCGGTGATCCATCCGCCCAGCGTCGGCCCCATGATCGGCGCGACCATCAAGCCCATCCCCCACGTCGCCATCGCGAGCTGCTGTTCGTAGGGCGGGAACGTCTCCATCAGGATCGCCTGCGACGACGGGACCATCGCCGCGCCCGCCGCGCCCTGTATCAATCGAAAGACGACCATCTGATCCAGGGAACGAGCGGCGCCGCACAGGCCCGATGCGCCGACGAACACCGCGACCGACGTCAGAAAGTAGCGTTTGCGCCCGAAGCGCGACGAGATCCATCCGGTCATCGGAATCATGATCCCGTTCGCGACCAGGTAGCTGGTGAGCACCCACGCGATCTCGTCGACGCTCGCCGAAAAGCTGCCCTGCATATGCGGCAGCGCGACGTTGACGATCGACGTGTCGAGCACCTCGAGCGTCGTGCCCAGCATCACGGCCAGCGCAATCAGCCACTTGTGGCTCGACGACCCGTACTCGGGAAGGTCGGTTCCAATCGGCGTTGAGGCTGCGGCTGCCAAGAGATGCGTCCGTGAGGCGTGCTCGTTGCAGATTAAACCCGATGAGGTTTGCGAGGATACCGCGTAAACAAATTCGACACCCACCGTTCATCGTATCGTAACGCGTTTCGCTTCTAATCATTGTGGGATGACTGCGCGAATTTTTCTGCGCGCCGGTGCGGAGGTGAGGCGACATGGATGACATCGAGCGCCTGGGACGTTACCTTCTATCCATGCGACTGGGAGCCATTGATGTCGGATCCAACTCCGTCCACATGATCGTGGCCGACGTGAGCCGCGACGGTCACCTCGAAGTCGTCGACCGCGTCAAAGAGATGGTGCGTCTGGGCCGGCGCTCATTCACGACGGGACGCCTCACCACGGAATCGATGGACCTGGCGGTGCGCGCGCTGGTGAATTTCAAAAAACTGCTGCGGGTTCGCCGGGTCGATCGTTTGCGCGCCGTCGCGACCAGTGCGGTGCGCGAAGCGCGCAATCGTACCGAATTCATCCGCCGCATCAAGCGCGAGACAGGGCTGACGGTTGAAGTTATCTCCGGACTCGACGAGGCGCGCCTGATCTTCCAGGCCGCCCGTCATGCGCTGGGTCTCGACGGCGGACCTCATCTGCTCGTCGACGTTGGCGGTGGCAGCGTGGAACTGGTGCTGGTGCGCGACGGTAAGCCGCTGTGGATGCGCAGCGTGAAGCTTGGTGCGGTGCGCCTGGCCGAGCGCTTTCTCCTCGACGACCCGCCGACGCGGGCGCAATTGGCCAAGCTCGAAGCGCATCTCGAACGCGCGATCGGCCCGCTGATGCGCAAGGCCAAGCGCGCAGGCGTGGTCCGCGCGATCGGAACGTCAGGCACGATCAACACGCTCGTCGCGATGGCGCGATCCTCGCGCGGCGAAGAGCTGGGCCGCCTGCATGGCGCGACGGCCTCGGCCGGCGAGATTTCCGATTTGTCGCGCGACCTCGTCGAGGCCAACGCCGCGCTCCGCGTCGATCTCCCCGGCATGGATGCCAAGCGCGTTGACCTGATGCCCGCCGCTGCCACGCTCGTGAACTTCATTTTGAAAAAATCCGGCTCGCCCGAACTTGTCGCATGCACCTGGGCGCTGCGCGAGGGCGTGCTACTGGGCCTCGCGCACAAGATCGATTCGCGCTCCGCCGCCGACGCCCGACGCCGCTCGGTCGGCGCCCTGGCCACTCGATTCGCCGGTAGTAACGAGCACGGCAAGCAGGTCGCGAAGCTTGCGCTGAAGCTGTTCGACGCGACCGCGCCCGTTTTGGGCCTGCCGAAGTCCTCGCGAGAACTCCTTGAATTCGCGGCTTTATTGCATGATGTGGGCCACGCGATTGATCATGACCGGCACAATCGCCATTCTTACTACCTGATTAAGAATGCGGAGTTGTTCGGCTTCGACACTGACGAAATCGAGGTCATCGCGCAGGCGGCTCGCGGGCATCGCAAGCAGGCCCCCAAGCTCGATTCGCCGGATTTGAAATCGCTCAGCCCCGCCAAGCGCCGTGTCGTAAGGGGCCTCGCCGCGATTTTGCGTGTCGCTGACGCGCTGGATCGAAGCCACTTCGGTGTGGTTAAGAATATCGAGGTCAGGTACTCTCCGGGCCGTGTGATCGTCGGAGTCGATTCGAAGCGCGAAAAGGCCGACCTCGAACTGTGGACATGCGAGAGAAGAACAGACCTGTTATCGAGACTGCTGGATCGGCAGGTGGTACTGCAGCGCTAGAGCTGCCGGCCGCCGCACCTTCACCCTCGCCCAACGGTCACGTTACTCCATCCTCGATCGGCGCCAAGTCCGCGACACGCGCCGCACCCAAGACCCTGCTCGAAACTCCGCATCCCTATAAGGGACGTTTGATCTGTGTCGAGGGAATCGACGGCTCGGGCAAATCGACGCAACTGCTGCTACTCGAGCGATGGCTCCGCGCGCGCGGCTACCCCGTGCATTTCACCGAGTGGAATTCGTCGCGGCTGGTGCGGCGCTCGATGCAACGTGGCAAGAAAAAGAATCTGCTCACGCCGACGACATTCTCGCTGCTGCACGCAGTGGACTTCGCCGATCGGCTGACCTATCAGATCCTGCCGCCGCTGAAGGCCGGCATGATCGTGCTCGCCGATCGTTACGTGTACACCGCCTTCGCGCGTGACGTCGCCCGCGGCGTGCATCCGGATTGGGTCCGCTCGGTTTACAGCCCCGCGCTGCGCCCCGATTTGACGCTCTACTTCCGCGTGCCGATCGACATCTCGCTCGAACGCCTGCTGTCGGGACGCGCCAAGCTCAAGTACCACGAGGCCGGCATGGATGTCGGTCTGTCGGCCGATCCGGTCGAGAGCTTCCGCATGTTCCAGAGCCGCGTGCTCGAAATTTACGACCAACTGACGACCGAGTTCGGGATGCGTCCTATCGACGCAACCGCCGAGATCCCAAATCAGCAGCGGGTCGTGCGCACGATGGTCCAGGAAATTCTTCGCGACTACGACCTCAATCGAGCGAACGGAAAAAATGGCGCCGCATCGCAGCCACGCTAAGGCATGGTACGGGCACGGACTGCCGTACATCGCGAAAAAGCGACTGCCCGGCCATTTGATCGCGATCGAGGGTACCGACGGTGTCGGCCGCTCCGCGCAAATCGAGCTGCTGCGCCCGTGGCTCGAACTCGAAGGCTACGCCGTCAGCAACACCGGATGGACACGCTCGCCGCTGCTATCCGAGACCATCAACGAGGCCAAGGCCGGACATCAGCTCACGGTCACGACCTTCTCGCTGCTCTACGCCGCGGATTTTGCCGATCGCCTCGAGCACGAAATCCTGCCGGCGCTGCAGGCAGGCTTCATCGTGATCGCCGATCGCTACATGTACACCGCGTTCGCGCGCAACTCCGTGATGGGGGCCGACCCGGATTGGACGCGCGAGGTGTTCGGCATGGCGCTCGTGCCCGACCTCGTCCTCTACCTCGACATCGACGTCGAGTCACTCATACCGCGCGTCATCATGGGCAAGGGGATGGACTACTGGGAATCCGGGATGCATCTCGCGCTCGGCACCGACCTGTTTGATTCGTTCGAGCGCTACCAGAGCCGCCTTATAGACGAGTACCGGCGCCTGTCCAGCGAGTTCGGCTTCGTCTCCGTCGATGCGCGCCTTCCGATCGAGGAGCTCCAGGGCGAGCTTCGCAAGCACATCGCGGAATATTTGTCCGGCGCCAACGGCAAGCCGCGTCCCGAGTCCGGCGACAACGGCGTATCGCGCAAGGAATAGCACGGTGGTAGATGAGTCGCGCTCCGATGCGCCGCCGCGCAGGGTTGCGTTTTTCCCCGGAGAGACAGTCGCAGACGCTGCGCGCAAGGCGATCACGTTCGGCGCGGAATCGCTGTTGCGGCATCAAAATGCGGCGGAGTCAGGCGAGGCAGAGCCGCTGCATCAACTCCGCGTCGCCACCCGGCGTCTGCGCGCTACGATCGATTTGTTCTCAACCGTCATCTACGCCGCGCAGCTCAAGATCTACCGGCGCGACATTCCATGGCTCGGCGCCCAGGCCGGAGAAGTGCGCGAATGCGACGTGACGTCGGAATTGATTACGGCGCGCGCCGCGAAAATCGATCTCGATCTGAAGGATGCGATCGCTCCGATAATCGTGGCGCTCGGCGAACGGCGCAAATCCGAATTCGCGAAGCTGTGCGAGCTGCTCGAGTCGAAACGCTATCGCAGCCTGCTTTCGAAACTATTGCATCCGGCCATCAAGAAAGTCGGCGCCGACCGCAGGCTCGGGCTTGTCGCCGCGCAATTGATCAGGCCCGCGACGCGCGGCGCATCGCGTTTTGGAAAAAGACTTGCTGACGATGCTCCGGCGCTCGTCTTCCACAAGCTCCGCGTTCGTCTCAAGCGGCTGCGCTATGAGCTCGAGATGATGGCGCCGCTCGGCGCCAAGCGGCATAAGAAAACCCTGGCGCGGCTTGAGGAGCTGCAGGAAACGCTGGGACTCTATCACGACGTCACGGTGGCGGCTGCCTGGCTCTTGTCGTATGCGGAGACATCCGGCGCGCCGCCCAGAACGATAGTCGCCGCCGGCGCCTTGATTCAGTCGCTCGGCAGCCGCGAGAATAAATTGCGGCGCCGATGCATGAAAGCGTGGCGGCGATTCGAGCGTTCCGACGCGATGCGCGATACGCTGGAGGAAATGCGTCAAGCCGGCAGGCTGAACCTGATGGCCGTCACTAGCTCGGCCGCAGCAGATGCGAGAGAATCCGTGCCGCTGGATCAATCGCGCATTGAGACCGAACACCCGCCCTCCAATAACAATTCGATGAACTCGCACTCCGCCACGGAAACAATCGCATGAGGCTATATATTCTGCGTCACGCCACCGCCGAAGAGGCTGCCTCGAGCGGCGACGACGGCGCCCGCAAGCTCACGGAACGCTCGAAGGAAAAAATGCGCGGAGCCGCCGCGGGCCTGCGCGCCATGGGTCTGAAATTCAATGTGATCCTGACCAGTCCACTCGCACGTGCCGCCGAAACTGCTGAGATCGTCTCGGCCGCCTACGAGAATACGCCGCCGCCACAGGTCCTCCCCGCACTCGCGACCGGCGTGCCCGCCGCCGACGCGGTGACCGCGTTGCGCGCATTTTCAAAGCATGAAGACGTGATGATCGTAGGCCACGAGCCGCAACTAAGCGCGGTCGCATCGATCCTGCTAACCGGCGCCGGCGACGTAGCTCATTTCAAGCTGAAAACCGGCAGCTGTATCGCGATCGACCTGCCGGCCCGTTTCGAACGCGGCGGCGGAGAGCTGCGCTGGATGCTAACCCACCGCCAACTCCGCACGATGCGCAAATAGCGGCGCGCTCATTCCCACACCACCTTCACTGGTACCTTTTCCGGTTCGACTCCCTGCTTGCCGATCGCGCTCTGCGGGAACTTGTCGGCGATCCAGATTTTCCCCGGCGTCAGCGCCGTCACGAGTCCCGACGGCCGGACCTGATCGCGGATATGAATCGCGCATGCCCATTGCGCGGGCTCGCCGTTAACCGGCGACAACGTCCCGGTCATCGCCTCGCAGATCGAATTGTCCGCCAACCGAAATACCCAGGGTTCCGCTTTCCGATCGGGTCGGGAGGACCTGGGCAAAGGCTTCGTCAGCTTCAAAACAAAGCCGTCGGTCTTAAGCGCCGGGTCAGCATCGCAAACAAGCTCATCATGATTCGCCGGCACGGTGAAACATGGATCGCTGATCGCGTTGCCCACGGTGCATCGCCATGCCCCAGATCGAGTAACAGCGATCGATTCAGTCCAGCACGAACCCTCGCGCACATCGCCGCTGGGAACCGCCGGCATGAACCGAATCACGCTGGTCTGCGCCACGATCAAAGGACTAACCGGCACCTGCGCCCCAACCTCCGCAGGGAAGAAAGTCATCATGAAGGCCAGCGATGTTATGACGATCAGTCGCATTTTAATTCTCCTGTCAGAAAATGGGCAGCTTGATTCCCGCCGTAACCATCGCGCCGCTCGCAACGCCCATCAGCGCCTCGCCCGCCACCAGACCGGCCGCGAGCAGAATACCGGGTCCGGTCTCGGCCTCATCTTTGGAGCCAAAAGACGAATGCGCGAGCGCGCCGATAAAAATCGCGACGCTGAGTCCGAACGGAAGATACAGACCGATAGCGGCCGGCATGATCGGCGTGCGCCATTTCGATCCGCTCCTTTCCAGGTAGCGATCGGTGAATCCAAGAATCGCCGCGAGCGCCGCGCCGATTGCAATCGTACCGAGCGGCAACCCGCCGTGGAAAACTCCCTGCGTCACCTTCGCCATCAGAAACGCCTGCGGAGCGGCCAGCGCACCCGCGCGCGCGGTCGCAGTGCCCGCGATCCCGTAGCCGGCGATTAGCAGGTTCAGAATCGGCGCCATCAGAAATGACGAAGCGATCGCGCCGACCAGCACTCCTATCTCCAGCGAGCGCGGCGTCGCGCCGACATGAAAGCCGGTCGCGAGGTCGTGCGTCGAGTCCCCCGCCATCGCGGCCGCCGTGCATACGATCGCACCGGAAAGAATCGCCAGTTGCGGTCCCACGCTCTGCGACACGCCGACTAATTTCAGAAACAGCGCGACGGCAAGCAATACGATGACCGTGACACCCGAGACCGGATTGTTCGACGCGCCGACGATCCCGGTCAGGTAGCCGGCGATAGCCGTCGCGAAAAAACAGATCAGCGTCAGCAGAACTGCGAGTGCCGCACTGAGCGCGACACTTCCGCTCAGCCCGAGGCAGATGGCGAAGATTACGGGAACGCAGAGCGCCACCGCGGTCAGCACTGCGCGCGCGGAAAGATCGGTGTCCTCGCGCGCCGTTGCGACCGATTGCGTCGAGCGCACGACGCGGATGCTGTCGGCGATTGCGGATGCGATGCGTGTGCGCAACTTCCAGAGCGTCACGATTCCGCCGGTGAGCATCGCGCCAACGCCGAGATAGCGCACCTGTCCGCTCCAAAGTTGCTGCGCGGCCGTCGCGGCGTCGCGGGTTCCGCCAGCGTGAAACGCAGTGAGGAAGGGAATCGCAACCAGCCACGCGAACGCGCCGCCCGCGAACACCAGCGCCGCGATCCTGATTCCTATGATGTAGCCGACGCCGAGCAGCGCCGCGGATATATCGAGCGACCCTGCTATCGCCGCGCTGCCGACCCATCGCGCGCCCGAGACCGCACCGGGAATAATTCCCGCGACGTCCTGGAGCGCTTTGAGAGCCGCCGAGATCAACCCGCCGACTACGAGCGGCCGAACGTTTGCCTGCGCGTCACCGGCGCGAAGCACCTGCGCGCACGCGACTCCCTCGGGAAAGGGCAGGCGTTCTTCGACGATGTACGCGCGGCGCAGGAACACGACCAGCAGTGCGCCCATCGTCGCGCCCACGACGCATAGCGCCGTCACCTCGACGTACGGCAGCGTTCTGACACCGCCAAGAATCACCAGTGCCGGGAACGTGAAGATAGCGCCGGCGGCGACCGCCTCGCCCGCTGACGCGATCGTTTGCACCACGTTGTTCTCGAGAATAGTCGAGCCGCCAAGAATCCGCAGAATCGCCATCGAGATGACGGCGGCCGGGATGCTCGCGGACACGGTCAGGCCCGCATACAAACCGAGATACGCATTGGCCGCACCGAGGATCAGCGCCAGCGCGATGCCAAGCGCAATACTTCGGGGAGTCAGCTCGCGAATCGGCGCAGGAATTGGAGTCGGAATGTCGCGCTGCACGCCGACACTATATGTCATCGAGTGGCGGTGAGCGCGAGAGAAGCCTTAGCTGTTTTTCGACTCGTCGAGCTTCGGGTAGTCCACCGGCTTGCCAGCCTGCTTCCAACCCTGGATGCCGTCGCTCATCACACTCACGTCGGTGTAACCCGCTGCTACCGCCCGCCGGGCGGCTTCATGCGACGCCGTTCAATGCAGGTCAGCGCAGTAGAAGACGAGCTTCGCGCTTTTGTTGGGAGGCAGCTCTTTCGCGACATCATACTTGTCGTCGCTGGTGAGGAGATGCGCGCCCGGAATTACGCCGGCGGTCGAACGCAGGCCCCATCCGTTCGCGTCATAGATGTTGACGCGCGAGTTCGGGTCGGCCATCAGCGAAGCGAGTTTATCGACGCGGATGACGGCGAACTTGTCCGGCTCTTTTGGTTTGTTGTTGAGCAGCGAGCCTAGGTCAGACGCGAATGCGGACGCAGCGGACAAAAGGATCGCACCGACAATCACAGGTACAACCGTGCGGCGCGTGCGGAAGTGCGTAGTCATGTATTCAGGCTACCAGACACTGGCGCGGAAGACACGAATCCCGAGATGTCGCGGAGGATCTCTCCGCGTTCGATCGGCACACATTCGGTGGGGAACTCGTGCGTGATGCGATGGCCCGCGTCAACGAGCGCGCCGATGAAGCGATCGAGATGGCTCATCGCGCGCGGCAGGATGTCGTGCATCACCACCAGCGTATGCTCGCGCGTCGAGGCGTCGAGAAGCGCGCGATCGACCCACGCGTCCTGATCGATCCAATCCTCGGGCACGCAATTCCACAGCACGCAGGTGTAGCGGTTGGCGACCAGGTGATCGACGGCGGCTCGGCTCAGCAGATGCGGCCCGATCTTGCCGCCGCCGCCAAAAGGGCGAAACAGTTTGGGACTCTCGGCCAGCGCGCCGATCAAATTCTCGGTCTTCGCGATCTCCGAATCGACGGCGTCAGCCGCCGGGTCGTCGCCCAGCGGAATGCGATGCGTGAACGAATGATTGCCGATTCGATGTCCCTCGGCCGCCGCTCGCTGCGCCAGCCTCATCCTATCCGCCGACGCGAGATTCGTTCCGAGCACGAAGAACGACGCCTTCACTCCGCGGCGCGCGAGCACGTCTAGCACAATCGGCGTCACCGCAGGATCGGGGCCGTTATCGAACGAAAGCGCAACCTGACCCATGAGGTTTCTATTCTTTGGCCGCCGTGAACCTGAACGAATCGCCGCTCTTCGAGATCTTCCCGGCCGAAGGGGTCGCGAAATGTGTCCCGAAGACGACGACGTTGGTGTCCGCGTATTTCTCGCAGAACGCGCGCCGCGTCTTCTTCGCCATCGCGAGGTCGGAGTCGAAACTATCGTCCCAATCAGGATATTTGCATTGAATCGGGTGATGCATCAGGTCGCCGGTTATGACGGCTTCCTGACCCTTCGACGAAATCCTCACACTGTGATGACCCGGGGTGTGGCCGGGCGTCGGCTCGAGCCATACCTCGTCGGTGACGCGGAAATTCGAGTCGATCAAGTCGGCCATCCCGATTTCGACGACCGGACGCACCGAATCTTCGACCGGATCGCGCGCGTCCTTGCCGTCAAAGTGCGACCAGTAATCCCATTCGGTGCCGCCGATCAGGTACCGCGCGTTGGGGAATGTCGGCACCCACTTGCCGTCCTTGAGCATCGTGTTCCAGCCCACGTGGTCGACGTGCAGATGCGTGCAGATGACGCGATCGATGTTGTCGCGCGTGTGACCGGCCTTTTCGAGGTCGCTCAGGAACGGCAGCTTCAGATTGCTCCATGCCGGGTTGGAACGAACCTTCTCATTGCCGATGCAGGTGTCGACGATGATGCGCTTGCCCTGCGACTCGATCACCAGCGCGTGGATGCTCATGCGGAGCTTGCCCTTCTCGTCCGAGAAAGTTGGATAGAGCCAGTCGGCTTCCTTCTTGACGTTGTCGCCGGTGGCGTCCGGCAGGAGCCAGGTGCCGGGCCATGGCGCCTCGCTCTCGATAATCCGGGTTATCTTGACGTCGCCGACTTTGAACTGGTTCATCACGATCCTCCTGCGTCACGCCAACTTAGCCCGAACTTCGAAGATTCGCCAAGCGTGAATGTTCGGTACGAAGTGAGGTATAGCTACTCGCGTACGAACGCACCCAACGGAGGAAATCGAGATGGCAAAAATTCGCGGCGAAGGCCCGCAGAAGGATATCGACGAGATCGTGCGGCTGCACAATCTATGGGTGAAGGCAAATCGCACGGGGAGCATCCCGATGATGCGCGACGCGTTCGTCGGTGGCGACAAGTTCTTCGGATGGAACCTCAACGGCTTTGCCTACGACGGGATCGAAGAGTGGGCGACGCTGTGGGAGTGGCTGGCCAAGTCGAAAGCGAGCGCGACGCTGGGCGAGGATGAAGACCTGCGCGTGCGGGTCCGCGGCGACGTGGGCTGGCTCTCGAGTAAGGCCGATTTCACAATCACGCTCGCAGATGGCAAGCCGCTGCCGGGCAGCGGCAAGTTCCGCAGCACCGAGGTGTACGTGCGCGAGGACGACAAGGGCAAGCCGGTCTGGAAGATGTGGCATTGCCACTTTTCGTGGTGCTCGCAAGGTCCGCGAATGGCTTTCGAGAACGAGGGATAGAGCGATGGTCAAAGTTCGTGAATTCGGCGTCGGTTTCGAAAGCCCGCACCCGCGCGAGTTTGTCGCGCACGCCAAGCGCGCCGAAGAACTAGGCTTCGGGACGTTGTGGGTGCCCGAGGATCCGTTCTACCGCGGCGCGTTCACGCTCGGCTCGGCGGTCGCGTGCGGCACCTCGAAGATCAAGATTGGACTCGGCGTCGTGAATCCATACTTACGGCATCCCGCGTTGACCGCGATGGAATTCGCCGCGCTCGACGAAGTCTCGGACGGACGCGCAATCCTTGGAATCGGCGCGGGACTCAAAGACTGGATCGAGGGCCGGCTGAAAATTCCGTACACAAAGCCGACCATGGCGATGCGCGAGAGTATCGAGATCATCCGGCGAGTCTTTCGTGGTGAAGAGGTCACATACTCTGGAAAGGTGTTTCAGACCGAGCGAATCAAGCTGAGCTTCAAACCGGTGCGCGCCGAGATTCCGATTCATCTCGGCGTGATCGGCCCGAAGAATTGCGAGCTAACGGGCGAGGTGGCCGACGGATTGCTGCTAAGCGTGATGTCGTCGCCGGCGTACGTGAAGTTTGCGATGGAGCATGTGCGGCGCGGGCTCGCCAAGTCGGGGCGTGACGCGCGCGATTTCCCGGTCGGCGCGTATATCCTGTCGTCGATCTCGGAGGACGAGCGCGCCGCGCGCGACCGCCTGCGTCCGCTCGTCGCGTTTTTTATCTCGCTGATGGCGCCGCAGCCGAATACGCCGATCTTCGCGGCGGCGGGATTGCCGGCCGACACGATTCGCGCGTTCGGCGCGAGTTTCGCGCGAGGGAAAGTGCCGGTGGACATGGTGACTGACGAGATGCTGGATACCTTTACGATCGCGGGCAGCCCCGCGCGTTGCCGTGAGAATCTGGCACGCCTGCTCGAAGCAGGGATGACGGCGCCGGTCTTCTTCGAGGTGCCGGGCGTACCGCCGCAGCAGACGATGGACGATGCGCATAAGCACCTGATTCCTTATTTCACGTGAGTGATCGAACGACGAGGACTCGACGATGTCATTCGAAGTTCCAAGCGCAGAAGAACTGAGGAGAATCGCGCGCGCCAATCATATCGAGCTGACGGCCGAAGAACTCGCGGCGTTGGAAAGCATGATGCCCGCGCAGATGGCGATCCTCGAGCAGATCGATGCGATCACTGTGGCGCCGCAGGAATCGCTCACGCGTTATCGCGAGCGCAAGGCCGGCGTGCGCCCGTCGCCCAAGGACGATCCGCTGAACGCGATCGTCACGCGATGCAGCGTCAAGGGCGCTGCCCGCGGTCCGCTCAAGGGCAAGCGCGTGGGAGTGAAGGACAGCGTGTGCGTGGCTGGAATTCCGGCGAGCGGCGGGTCGTCGGTGCTAAAGGGCCACGTGGCCGCGAGCGACGCGACGATCGTTGCGCGGATGCTCGACGCGGGCGCGGAAATCGTAGCGACGCTGAACATGGATGACTTCGCGCTGTCGGGCGACGGCCGCACCAGCTTTTACGGACCGGCGCGCAATCCGCACGATCCTGAGTACTGCGCGGGCGGTTCGTCGTGCGGCTCGGCGGCGGCGCTCTATTATGACGATATCGACCTGACTATTGGCACCGACCAGGGTGGTTCGATCAGAATTCCCGCGTCGTGGTCGGGCGTAGTTGGCATCAAGCCGACCTACGGCCTCGTCCCATACACGGGAGTGATGAGTATCGACCCGACACTCGATCACGTCGGGCCGATGGCTAACAGCGTGAGCGACGTTGCTCTGCTGCTCGAAGTGATCGCCGGCAAGGATCCGCTTGATCCGCGCCAGCGCGAAGTCACCACAGCGCCGTATCGCGAGGCGCTCGGCAAGTCGCTCGATGGAACCAAGCTGGGAGTCGTGCGCGAGGGCTTTGCGCAAGCGGGAGCCGAGGCCGACGTGAACGCCGCGGTGAATCGCGCGGTCGCGGCGCTCGGTAAAATCGGCGCGCGGGCAACTGAGATTTCAATTCCGGCGCATCGCGACGCGTCCGACCTGATCTACGCGATAGTACCGGAGGGGATGGCGATGCTCGCGCGGACCAATTTGCAAGGAACGCATCATACGGGCGCGTACATGCCGGAACTCGCCACGCATTTCGGACAGCACTTTCCGGAACGGGCGAACAATCTCGCGCTGACGGTCAAGTTCATGCTGGTGTACGGCGACCTCATGCGCGAGCGCTATCACGGAAAGTACTATGCAAAGGTGCAGAGCTATCGTCCGGTGCTGACGGCAAAATACGACGCGGCGCTCGAGGAGTACGACGCGCTCGTGATGCCGTCGACACCGATGAAGGCGCGTCGCCTTGACGCGCAGGCGCCCTACTCGATGATCACCAATACGGCGCCGTTCGATATCACGGGGCATCCGGCGGTAAGCGTGCCGTGTGCGAAATCCAACGGGCTTCCGGTCGGGTTGATGATCGTCGGGCGGCATTTTGACGATTCGACGCCGCTGAAGATTGCGTATGCGTACGAGCAGAACGTCGATTGGCGGCGGGGGTGAGAGGGGGAAGCGTAAACCACTTGATTGAATGCGAAAAACCCGCCGCGGGTTTCGCGTCCATTCGCTGCGATCAGGATAACTGCGGCAGGCTGCAGTGCGCTTGACACATCTGGTTGCCAAGCGGCAGGCTCGATCGGAGATGGAATCCGGCGCCATTTGCCGAGCCGGAAGATTTGATGATATCCAGATTTCATAGGAGCGGCAGGACAGCGGCACGCGCTGTAGCGATGTTCGGCGCGGCGCTGCTGCTCATCTCGCAGATTGTTGGCGCCGCTCATTTTCATGAGGGCGCGGCTTCTCGCGACGGTGTCTCGGCCGCGCAGCTCAGCGCCGACCCTGGATTCTGTCCCGTTTGTCAGCTCGCATTGCATTCGCCCGGCTCGGTCACCGCGGCAACGACGGTTGCGCGGGGGCCGGCCATAGCCGGGACGATATCGCTCGTCGCGCCGATCCGCTCCGAGTCGCCGGTGTTTTCGGCCGCGCGCGTGCGCGCTCCGCCTGTCGCGCTCTAAATCCCCTTTCGAGACATCCGATTTCTTTGGTGCGCGCGATTGATTCGCGCGGCGCCGCTCGCGTCTGGAAGGCGCGGGAGGGGAGAGCTTGAGCGTTACCGGAGTTTGCGATGCGAAGTAGTTTATTTTCGCGGATCTCGCTTGGCGGGATCCTGTTTCAAGTGGCTATTCAACTGGCTATTTGCGCGCCGGCGGCTGCGGCTAATTTGAAGCCCTCGACGACCACGAAATATCGAGTCACCGGCGTGGTGAAGGACGCGCTCGGCAGACCGATCAAGCAGGCGGCGCTGGCGATCCAGGGCTCGAACGGGCGCGTCGTCGCTCATGCTTCGAGCAACGATGCCGGTGAGTTTTCCTTCAACCTGCTGCGACGCGGCGTCTACGCCGTCGTGGCGACCAAAGATGGATTCAAGACGGTGACCGCGATCGTGACGGTCTCGGCCAGGGGCGCCGCGCCGGTGGTGGTTGCGATGGAAGCGGAAAAGTCGGTCAGCCTGGCCGTGGCGGCGAAGCGGCTGAACAAATCGCGCAACTCCTTGTCGCCGGACACCGGCGGCAGCAAATACACCTTCACCGCGCAGGCGATCCAGCAATTGCCCCAAGGCTCGAACACGTCATTGAACCAGGTGATTCTGCAGGCGCCGGGCGTCGCGCAGGATTCGTACGGACAGATCCACGTGCGCGGAGACCACGCCGATCTGCAGTACCGGATCAACGGTATCCAGTTGCCGGAGGGCATCACGGGCTTCGGGCAGGCGCTCAGTCCGCGGTTCGCCCAATCGATCAGCCTGCTGACGGGCGCGTTGCCGGCGCAGTACGGGCTCCGCACCGCCGGCATCGTCGATATCAAGACCAAGGACGGTTTGCTCGACAACCTGGCCGACGTCGATTTCTACGGCGGGCAGCGCGGGACCACCCAGCCGAGCTTCGAGTACGGCGGCTCGAAGGGCAACTTCAGCTACTTCATGACGGGGCAATACCTGGGCACCGATCGGGGACTCGAGCCCCCGACTTCGGGGCCGACGGCGATTCACGATACGAGCAATCAGGGCTCGGGCTTCGGCTACTTTGAGTACCTGATAAGTCCCACGACGCGGCTGAGTCTGATCACGGGAAGCGCGATCAATCATTTTCAGATTCCCGCGAATCCGAATCAGCCGCAGGTCTTCGCGCTGCAAGGAGTGCCGGTCTATCCGTCGGCGAAAGTGCGCGATAACCAGTTCGAGCAGAATTACTTCAACGTGCTGGCGTTGCAGGGAACAGTTGGATCGAATTTCGATTATCAGATCGCGCCGTTCAGCCGTTACTCGACCGTCACCTTCGATCCCGACCACACCGGCGATCTGATCTATAACGGCGCCGCGTCGAGAGTTTTCCGTAGCGACTGGGGCAACGGCTTTCAGCTCGATACCGCGTATCACGGACTGACTAATCATACGTTTCGGCTGGGCGGATATTTCGACGCAGAGCGCGCCGAGATCGACAATCATGAGTCGGCGTTTCCCGCGGTCGGTGGCGTCCAATCGTCACCTGTCCCCACCTCGATAACTGACAACCTCGCGCTGCAGTCCTGGATCTACAGCGGCTACCTGCAAGACGAACGGAAGATGACCGAGAAACTGACTATCAACTACGGCGTCCGCTTCGACCTCTACGACGGCCTCGTGCGGGCGGACCAGGCCAGCCCGCGTATCGCGGCGGAGTACAAGCTGTTCAAGGGCACGACTCTCCACGCGGGTTACGCGCGCCAATTCACGCCGCCGCCGACCGAGCTGGTGTCGACCACCTCGATCGCCGCCTTCGAGCACACCACCGGCGCGCCCGCATCCAAAGGCAACAGCACGCCGACGGTCGAGCGCGACCATCTGTTTGATGCGGGAGTGACCCAGGACATACTTCCCGGCCTGAACGTCGGCATCGACTCCTATTATAAGAAGGCGTCCGATCTGATCGACGAAGGGCAGTTCGGACCGGCGCTTATCTTCGAGACCTTCAACTACAACAAGGGACGCGTTTGGGGAGTCGAGTTCACGAGTTCATACACTCACGAGAGTTTTTACGCCTACGACAACTTCGCCTACAGCGTTGCGCAGGGGACGCAGGTGGTGTCGGGGCAGTTCAACTTCACGCCGGCGGAGCTCAGCTACATCAGCAGTCATTACGTGTTTCTGGATCACGACCAGACGTTCACTAATTCCTCCGGCGCCGTTTACAACTGGCGCGGATGGATGTTCAGCGTCGATGCAATATACGGCAGCGGTTTGAGAAGCGGCTTCGCGAATACCGGAAACTTGCCATTCTATATCCAGGTGGACGCGGGCATCACCAGGCGCCTACCGCTGCCCAACAATGGCGGCGCGCTCGAATTTCGCACCGCGATCGTGAATCTCGCCGATCACACGTACCTGGTCCGAAATGGCACCGGTATCGGAGTGTTTGCCGACCAATACGGCCCGCGCCGGGCGTTATACGGCGGGATAAAATGGGAACTACCGTTCACAAAGTCCGCGAGCGCGCAGACGCCATGAAACGCAACTCGCGCATCAGGCGTCAGATCGTTAGGAGAACCGAGTAATGCAGGAACTATCAGTAGCGTGGAACGCAATAAAGTTCGGCGGCGCGATGGTCTATCCGCTGCTGGTGCTCGGCGTGCTTGCAATCGCAATCATCATCGACCGGTCCGTGCTCTATACACGATGCCTGCGGATGCCCGGGGCGCTCGCGGACCTGGTCGAGACGTTCGGCTTTTCGTGGACGGAGCTCGAGAAGCAGTTGAAGGAGCTCGGACCGCGCAACGCCTACGGGCGCTTCCTGCAAGTGATCGCTGATAATCGCCACCAGCCCGCGTGGTGGGTGGAATCGCGAGCCGGCGACGAGGCGGGGCGGATCGAAAAGACGCTCGCGCGTGGACTGTGGGTGCTCGAGACGGTCGTGACCGCGGCACCACTGCTCGGACTGCTCGGCACTATCACGGGCATGATGCAGTCGTTCAACGTCATCGGAGCGTCAACGCTGGTCGCGCCGACGCAGGTGACGGCGGGCGTCGCGCAGGCGCTGATCGCCACGGCGCTCGGCCTGCTGATCGCGGTGCTCGCGCTGTTCGCCTTCAACCTGTTCTCGCGGATGCAATCCCAGGCGCTCGACACGATGGAGCGGCTGGGCTCGCGGCTGGTCGATCATATCCGGCTCGACCAGGAGGGCGGTGAAGCCGTGCCCGGCCCGCGGTCGGCGGCGATTGCGCGATGAAAATCCAGCGAGCGCGCAACTTTCGTCATGGCCGAATCGAGATCATCCCGATGATCGACGTGATGTTCTTTCTGCTGGTGACCTTCATGCTCGCGTCGCTCTCGATGCAGACCCTCAACTCGATCGCGGTCAATCTGCCCAAGGGCAACGCCGAATCGATGGAGCATCAGGAGCCGATCACGCTAACCGTCACGCACGACAGCAAAATTTTCATCGGCAAGACACCGACCACGCTCGATCAGCTGGCGTTCATCCTCAAGCCGATGCTCAAGACGAACGACCTCGGGGTCGTGGTGAACGCTGACACCGACGCACCCGAGGGAACGGTGGTTGAAGCGATGATCGAGGCGCGGCGCGCGGGCGTCGAGAAATTTCTGATTGCCGTGAAGCACTGACGGTGGCTGGAGCAGCTCAAATCTCGATGCGGCCGCCGGAGTTGGACGAGCCGGCGCGGCGCCTGCTGTGGATCATTCCGCTATCGATCGCGGTCTGGGCGATTCTGCTGAGCGTGTTTTCGCTCATCCTGACTCGCACGACGGTGCCGCATGAGGAGATACCGCCGATCGAGGCGCGGCTGGTCGAGGTACCAAAGGAAATCGGTGGGCTGCAGGGCAATGGCGGAGCGACTCATCCGGCGGTGCCGGCGATTCCTAAAGCCAAGCCGGTCGTCAAACCTCATCCTGCCGTTCACGAGAAGAAAGTCGCGCCACCGCCTGTGGTTCGCTCTCCCTACGGCATCGAGAAAAATACCGCAGCACCAGGCGTCGAGGAGAAGCCCGGAGCAAGCGCAGGAAGCACCTCGGAGAGCGAGAGCGGCAGTTCGGAAACGGGCGAAGGCGGGGGCGGAATCGGCACCGATACAGTAGGCGCGCGCGCGATTTACGCGCCGACGCCGGTGATACCCGACGACTTGCGCGAGGACGTGATGGAGACCGAGGCGGTCGCGCGTTTCAACGTGTCGTTCGACGGCGTCAGCGAGGTGACGCTGGAAAAGCCCACGTCTAATCCACGCCTCAACCAGGTGCTGCTCGACACCCTGAAGCAGTGGAAGTTTTTTCCGGCGGTGAAGAACGGCGTCGCGATCCCATCGTCGTTCGAAGTCCGAATCCCGATTTCCGTTCAGTAAATCCGGGCCTGAACTTTTCAACCTTATGCTCGCGACGCCGACCCGCTAGAATCATCCACCATGGACAACGCTCATCGAGCGCGTCCGGTCCGGCTCCCGAAATCACCCGACGATAGTCTCAGCGCGCCGCAGACGACTCTGTCGAACGCCGGCCTTCCGCGAAAAAATAATTTTGACGGAACGAAACTACGGATAGCGTATGCACAACCGCGAGACTACTACCGGTAGTAGAAGATGGCATTTTCTGCAAAATCACTTAATCACAATTTGAGCGAAATTCGTCGCAATTTTCCCGGAAAGTCGACCGAACTTGCTCGTTTCGAGGAGTATTCGCCCGCAGCGGCGGTGCGTAGTTCGACCCGAGCAAAATCAACCGGCGCAACAAAGGCGTTCGACCACTTTGGTGATCATCGCCGTGCCGCGTTCGAAGGCGTCGCGGCGCACGAACTCGTTTGGCTGATGCGCCTGCTCGAGATCGCCAGGGCCGCAGATGAGCGACGTAATTCCCGAACCGGTGAACCATCCGCCGTCGGTGGCATAGAGCGCGCCGCCGGAAGTTTTCGCCCCGGTCACATCGAAGAGCGCGGCTTCCAGAGCCGTCCCACGCGGCGAGTCGAGGGGCGGGACGACGTTCATCAGTGCGGTTTCAATTTTCGCGCGATGCTCGCGGCCGGCATAGTCGTGGCCGTCGAGCGCTTCGAGCCGGTGCCCGATCTCACGGTAAACGTCGAGCGGGTCGGCGTCGGGCAGCGTTCGATAGCTGATGCGCAGCTTGCATTCCTCGGCGATCATGTTGAGCGCGATTCCGCCGTGCACAGTTCCGAAATTAAGCACGTCGTGCGGCGCGTCGGGAAAAATCTCCGCATATTCGGCGGGGCGGCGCGCCGCGAGCTCCCGCTGATAGCGTCCGATCGTTTCGATGACACGGGCCATCACAGCGATCGCGTTGACTCCTCGCGCCGGTGCGCCGCTATGACCGCCGATGCCGCGGACGGTTACGCCGAACGACACGATGCTCTTGTGCGCATGCGATACGCCCCACGAGGTCGGCTCGCCGATCCACGCCAGCCCCGGGACTGGTGTCTCGCCAAGGATCTGCTTGAGAGCCGGTGCGACCAGATGAGCGCCCTGGCAGCCCACCTCCTCACTCGCAGTGAACACGAACACCAGCGGTCGCTTCAGACGCGCCGAATCGAGAGTGCGCGCCGCGTCCAGGCATTCCGCTATAAAGCCCTTCATGTCGGTGGTGCCGCGGCCGTAGATTCGCCCATCGACGACCTCGAGCTTGAGCGGATCGCGCTCCCATCCCGGCTGCCCGTCGAAGGGGACGACGTCCACGTGTCCGGAAATTATCAGGCCGTCGGCGCGCGGCGGTCCAACCCACGCGACCAGGTTGGCCTGCGAGACGCCGAACAGCTCGACCGGTTGAAGCGCGGTTTTGAATCCCTGCGGCGCGAGTTCCCCTGCGATGTATTCCATCGCGTCGCGATCGCTCTTTGCGCTGACGGTGTCGAACGCGACGAGCCGCCTCGCGACATCATACAAATAATCATTCATGGTGGCACCGGGGCAAAAAACAGTCAGAAGAATCGCATAATCGACACATCGATAACAAATCGACATCTTATAACATGCCGGAAATACTCACGTATCTGCCGACGTAGGATCAGGATAGGCAATTGACCGCGTCGGTGGCTAGAATGCTGGGGGGCAGGATGGGAGGCGGGATGGGAATCGATGAGCTTATGGCGAACCAGCTGGATAATCACGGGATAGTTGTCGCGACGACCGTCGCGGATCCGCCAGCGCCTCAGAATGGAGCCGTGGCCGATCCGCCGGCGATAGCCGCGATTGTCGAGCGACCGGTCTTGTCGGTCGAGAAGACGCCGCAGCCGCGAATCGACAAGGACCTTACCTCACCCGACCTGTTCCTCAATCGCGAACTCACCTGGCTCGCGTTCAATCGGCGCGTGCTGCATGAAGCTGAAGACGAGCGAAATCCGCTGCTCGAGCAGCTCAAGTTCCTGGCAATCACCGCGTCCAATCTCGACGAGTTTTTCATGAAACGGATCGGCGGCTTGAAGCAGCAGGTCGTGGCCGGGATGCACGAGCTGACCGTTGACGGGCGCACGCCACAGCAACAGATCGCGGATTGTTATCTGGTCGTGCGCGAGCTCGAGCAGCGGCAGCGCGAGGTTGGTCCGCAGATTCTCCGCCAGCTCGAGAACCACGGCATTCGCGTGCGGCTCTACGCCAGCCTCTCGGATGACGAGTGCAAGTCGGTCCGCGAATATTATTACAAGAACATCTTCCCGCTGGTGACACCGCAGGCGATGGACCCGGCGCATCCGTTCCCGTTCGTGTCGAATCTGTCGCTCAACCTGCTGGTCACGGCGCGTTACCAGAACGACTCGGACCCGCTGATGGCGCGGGTGAAAGTGCCCGTCGGTTTCGGTATCCCGCGCTTTCTGCGAGTCGGCAAACAAAATGATTTTGTGCGGCTCGAGGACGTAATCGCGAACAATCTCGATTTGCTTTTTCCCTCGATGCTGATCGACTCGTACGAGCTTTTCCGCGTCACGCGCAACGCTAACACCGAGCGCGACGAGGACGAGGCCGACGACTTGCTGGCGCTGATCGAATCCGAGCTGCGCGATCGCCGTTTCGCGCCGATCGTCCGTTTGGAAGTGCTGACCGGGATGAATCCGGTGCATCGCGGAATGCTGGCGGCCGAGCTTGGACTCGACGAACGCTCCGACGTGTTCGAGGTGGATGGGATGCTCTCGATGTGCGACCTGGCCGAGCTTGCGGCGATCGACGCGCCCGCACTGCACGATCCGCCGCATCATCCGGTGGATCATCCGCGCCTCACCGTCGGGCGCAGCATCTTCCACGTCATCCGCGACGCGGGATCGTTCCTGCTGCTGCATCCGTACGATTCGTTCTCGAGCTCGGTGGAGCGGTTTTTGCGCGAAGCCGCGGAGGACCCGAAGGTCCGCGCGATCAAGATGACTCTGTATCGCACCTCGCCGGATTCGAAAATCATCGGCTACCTGTGTGACGCGGCGCGCAACGGCAAGCAGGTGGCGGTGGTCGTCGAACTGAAGGCGCGCTTCGACGAAGCCGCGAACATCCAGTTTGCGACCCGGCTCGAAGAATTCGGAATTCATGTGACCTACGGTGTCGTAGGTTTGAAAACTCACAGCAAGGTGATTCTGGTGATTCGGCAGGACTACAACGGCCTGCGCCGTTACGCCCACATCGGCACCGGCAACTATCATCCCGTGACGGCGCGATTTTATTCTGACTACGGGCTACTGACTTGCGACGGTACTATCGGCGAAGACCTGACTGAGTTGTTCAATTACCTGACGACCGGCTATATGCCAAATCGTCCTTATCGCAAGATACTGCCCGCGCCGACCGTATTGAAGCGCGCATTGCTAATGCGAATCGAGCGCGAAATCAAAGTTAGTTCGCCCGCATCGCCGGGACTGATTCAGTTCAAGATGAACGCGCTCGAGGACGTGGACATCACGCGCGCTCTTTATCGCGCCTCGCAAGCGGGCGTGAAGGTCGACCTGATTGTCCGCGACACGTGCAGGCTGCGCCCGGGAATCCAGGGGCTGTCCGAAACCGTGCGCGTGGTGAGCATTATCGGCCGATTCCTCGAGCACGGCCGCATCTACTATTTCCGCAACGGCGGCGCCGACGAGTTTCTCATCGGCTCCGCCGATTGCATGAAACGCAATCTTGAAAGCCGCGTCGAAGTGGTCGCGCCGGTCGAGGACCCTCAACTGCGCAAGGAATTGCGCACCGTGCTCGACATCCAGTTGCGGCCGAATCGATGCCAGTGGGAAATGATGTCCGACGGCACTTACGTCAGGACCGCAGCCGCTGACGCCGCCTCGGCATGCCAGCAGGCAATGATCGATTTCGCGGAGACTCGGCAGACGGAAGCGACCAAGGTCAAGAAGCGCCGCTCCAAAGGCTTCGCCCGCCGCGCCGTCCGAGAAAGAAACGACGAGTGACGGCGAGCCTGAGGCTCGAGGCCTCAGGCCCGCGTTCGTCCAATCAGTTTTGCACAGCGGGCGCGGCTATTCGCCGGGACGTGGCGGAATCGCCACGTAGTTGCCGGGATTCGCCGCCATCGCCTCGCGAATATCCGGATGCGCCGAGAAGAACGCACCGAGTTCGGGGTGCTTCTTCGCGTAGGCGTCGTCATTGATCAGCGCGGGCTTGTAGGCGAGTTGGCGCGCGACCTTCGGATGAGTGCTCGCGAAGTCGTTCCAGGTCCTGAGTTTTTGCGTGTCGATATCGCGACTATCGGCGGCCTTGAACACGGTCGTCGTATTTCCGTTTACGACGGTGCCCAGGGTCTGTCCTTCCTGCGCAATCGATGGCGCAGCGAAAGCAACGGGAAGCGCAACGGCGATCAACAGAGTCGATATACGGTTCATGTTTTTTACCTCTCGCTGGCTATTAAGTTTCGGCAAACCAATACTCTTTCAGTGGGAGCAAATCTCATACCGGAGTATTTCCCACTATATATTTGCGATACCTCATCAACTATTTCGAAGTGAGAAGGCATTACTTACATACTATTTGGTTTTGCCCGATCTTCGCCCGCGTCTGCACTTATCAGTGTAGTGCGCCTCGTTCGAAAATCAAAAATTGCGCGTGTGCCGTCGGGAACCTAACGGCGCGAATTGCTCAAGCGGAAATCAGCCGCCCGGTGGCGGCTTTACGGCGCTGGGACTCGAGCACTCCTGGAGTAGTTCAGTTTCGGCGGTGCGGCGGCGCCGCCCGACATGATAAAAGTCATCGCTTCGTTGATTGTCCAATCGAGCATGATGAGGCGGCTGGTCGGAACCAGCTCCATGTAGCCGGATGTCGGATTGGGCGTGGTGGGGACGTAAACGGCGGCGATTTCCTCGCCGGTGTCGGCGTCGTTGAAAATCCTGGTCACTAGGCCGACGGTTTTCATTTCCGGCGAAGGGAATTCGATTAAAACGACGCGCTGGGAACTGCCGGGCTTGGTCTGAAAGCTGGTGACCAGTTGCCGCGCGGCGCCGTAGATGGATTGTACGACCGGAATTCGCGCCATCAGGTAGTCAAACGCGGCGAGCAATCGTCGTCCCGCGACGGCGGTCGCGATCTCGCCAAGAAGATACAGAGCGGCGAGCACGATCGCGACCGAGATCGTGCCTTGAAACCACTGCGCGGAAAATCCTTCGGCCAGCGTCGGCGAATGAATCCGCAGCCATGATACGTATGCCTTGACAAACGGACTGCCTAGCGCGACCAGAACCTCAACCAGGAAGCTGATAACCCATATTGTGATCCAGATCGGAATGAACGTCAGAATTCCCGCCACGACGTTGCGACGGATCTTAGTCAGCATCGCTTGTCACCAGGTATCGACGTTGGGCCGCTTCTTGCCGGTGCGCGGCGCCTTCGGCGGCGTTGATCGCAGGCCCCCGACGATCCATTTGCGCGAGTCGAGCGGATCGATCACGTCGTCGATCTCGAAGTGCGACGCGGTGTTCACCGCTTTCCCGTGCCGATACATCCGCTCCACCATCTCGTCGAACAACGCCTTGCGCTTCTCTGGCTCCTCGACCGCGGCAAGCTCACTGCGATAGCCGAGCTTCACCGCCCCTTCCAGTCCCATCCCGCCGAATTCTCCCGTTGGCCACGCGACCGTGAAAATCGGCGCCTTAAAGCTGCCGCCCGCCATCGCCTGCGCGCCCAATCCGTAACCCTTGCGCAATATGATCGTGAAAAACGGCACACTGATGTTCGCACCCGTCACGAACATCCGCGACGCGTGCCGCACCAGCGCCGTCTTCTCGACCTCCGGGCCGACCATGATGCCGGGAGTGTCGCACAGGAACAGAATCGGAATGTCGAACGCGTCGCAGAGCTGCATGAAGCGCGCGGCCTTGTCGGCGCCGTTACTGTCGATCGCGCCCGCCAGATGCACCGGGTTGCTGGCGATCAGTCCTACCGGATGTCCCTCGATTCTGATCAGCGCGGTGACCATCCCCAGCCCGAAATGCCGGCGCACTTCGAGCACCGACCCGCTATCGGCCAGCGTCTCGATTACCGCACGCACGTCATAGATGCGAAGTCGATTCTCGGGAATGATCGTGCGCAACAAGCGCTGATCGGCGCATACCCAGTCGCGAACGTCGCCTTGGAAGTATGATAGGTACTTCTTGGCTACTAGTACTGCTTCCCCTTCGTCGGCGACCGGAATGTCTACTACTCCATTAGCTATTTGCACGTCCATCGGTCCTACTTCTTCGGGACGGAATATACCTAGTCCGCCGCCTTCAATCATCGCGGGACCACCCATTCCGATGTTCGATCCCTTAGTCGCGATTACTACATCACAGCATCCTAGTAGTGCTGCATTGCCGGCGAAGCACCTGCCCGAGTTGATGCCTACCAACGGCACGAGACCGCTCAATTTCCCCCAGTAGTTGAACGCCATGCAGTCGAGTCCCGCGACGCCCAACCCATCGGTATCCCCCGGGCGTCCGCCGCCGCCCTCGGTGAAGAACACCACTGGCAGGCGCGACTTTTCCGCGATTTCGAACATCCTGTCTTTCTTGCGATGGTTCTGCTGCCCCTGCGTGCCGGCGAGCACGGTGTAGTCGTACGACATCAGGATGCACTGCGCTTTGGATTCCTCAAACAGGTCGCCGTTGACGCGGCCGATCCCTGCGACCATTCCGTCTGCCGGCGTGTTTTTGATCAGGTCCTCGATCGTGCGCCGCCTCCGCTGCGCCGCAATCACCAGCGGACCGTACTCGACGAACGTGCCCGCGTCGCAGAGGTCGTCGATATTCTCGCGAGTCGTGCGCTGCCTCGTTTTGCGCCGGCGCGCGACCGCGTCGGGCCGCGCAGCGTCGAGGCCAAGCGCATGACGCTCGACCACTTCCGCCAGATCGGGACGCACGCGATCCAGATCCACGTCCGCGGCCTCCGCGCTATGCGTCGTTTCGACGTCGGCCTCCTCGATAAAAGCCAGCGGATGCCCTTCGAAGATTGCGTCGCCTTTGGCAACCGTGATCCGCCGCACGATTCCGCTCTTGTCCGTCGCGATGACGTGCTCCATTTTCATCGCTTCCATAACGAACAGTTGCTGCCCGCGATGCACTCGGTCGCCTTCGCCCACGTCGACGGAAACGATCGTGCCCTGCATCGGGGCCTCGATCGCCACCGTGTTTTCCGGTGCAGTGATTTCGTGCACTTGTGGCGTCACGACCGTGCCGGACGACGCATTTGACGAAGGCGCGCCGCTCCCCGATTTTCCGTGGTGGAGCACGGCGAGCGGATCGCTCGCGTCGATCCTTGCGCCTGCGCGACGCCCTCCTGCTTGCACGACGCCCGCTCTGGGAGCCGCCGCTTGAGGATCGAAGAACAACCGACGGTGCGTGGACTCCGCGCCGCCAACCAGCGCCGCGATATTGTCCTCGACGAAGCGCGTGTAGACGCGATTCGCGATGAACTCGGGATGCCGCAACAGGCTCTGCAGGAATCCAATATTGGTCGGCACGCCCTCGATTCTGAATTCGCACAGCGCGTGATACGTCTTGGTCACCACGTCGGCGAAATCTGCCGAGTGCGAATGCGCGATCAACTTGGCGAGCAGCGAGTCGAAGTTCGGGCTCGTCGTATATCCCGCGTAGGCAAACGAATCGGTCCGCACGCGCGGTCCCGACGGCGCTTCAAACGCGGTGATCGTCCCGCCCGCCGGCTTCGCGCTGCCATCGGCGCGCATCGATTCCATATTGATTCGCACCTGCATCGCGAAACCGCGCGGTTCGGGAATGTCCGCTTGTTGCATTCCGAGCTCCGCGAGCGAGCTGCCCGACGCGAGTTGAATCTGCAGCTTGACGAGATCGATGCCCGTCACTTCTTCCGTGACCGTGTGCTCGACCTGGAGCCGCGGGTTGGCCTCGATGAACGCGAAACCCGCCTCGTCGCTCGCGGACGCATCGCCGTTGACCAGAAATTCAAACGTGCCGAGATTGTCGTAGCGCACTTCCTTCGCCATCCGCACCGCGGCCGCTGTGAGCCGATCGCGAATCGCCGGCTCGAGCCACGGGCTTGGCGCGATTTCCACGATCTTCTGATTGCGGCGCTGGATGCTGCATTCACGCTCCCACAGGTGACTGACGTTGCCCAACCCGTCGCCGATGATCTGCACTTCTATATGACGCGCGCGCGGCATCAACTGCTCGATGTAAACATCGCCGTTACCGAACGACGCGCGTGCCTCGGACTGGCAGCGCTTGTATGCTTCCTCGATTTCCTCGATGCGCGAGACCGCGCGCATCCCACGGCCACCGCCGCCGGCAACCGCCTTAATCATCATCGAAGCGCCCTCACCCAACGACGAAAAAAATCGCCGCGCTTCATCGAGGCTCGTCGAACCCGACGTGCCGCGCAGGATCGGCACGCCGCATCGCTCGGCCAGCGCTCGCGCCTGCACCTTGTCGCCGAAAAGTTCGAGCATCTCGGCCCGCGGTCCGACGAACGTGATGCCCTCGGCGGCGCATCGCCGCGCAAAGCCGGCATTCTCGCTGAGAAAGCCGTAACCAGGGTGGATCGCGTCGCAGCCCGCATCTTTGGCGATCGCGATAATCTGTTCGCCGTCGAGATACGCGGCCGCGCCCACGCCAATTAGACGGCGCGCGTCGTCGGCCTTGCGCGTATGTAGCGAGTTGGAATCGTCGTCCGGAAAAACGGCCACGGTGCGGATGCCCATCTCGGCGGCCGCACGCATGATTCGAATGGCGATCTCGCCGCGGTTGGCGATCAGAAGACTGTTCGGAGTCATATTTCTCTCGTCTCTTTTTCAGCACGCTGAATTCTGTGCCTGAACTTCTATCTAAAGCATGATGAGCCGACTGCGTGAAAGCGGCGCGCGCGCCCGCGCAGAAACCTCGTTGAAGCGGATGCCGAAGCCCAGCTATATTTTAGCTGACCGATCGCATGCGATTCCGCGTCAAACACGTCACTCGATACGTTTACGAACAGCCGGCTTCTCATTCGCACAACGACGTGCGGCTCACGCCAATCGACGCGCCGGATCAGAAGCGCGTGGCATTCAGGCTCGACGTGACGCCGGCGGCCGAGATCTCCGAGTATCGAGACTCTTTCGGCAACCTCACGCATTCGATCGATATTCAGTCGCCCCACACCGAGCTGGTAATCAGTTCGTCTTCGGTAGTAGATCGGTTCGCGCTGCCGGCTCAACCGTCGGCTCGGATCACGTTTCACGATTATCTGGCTGACGATTCGGCCAGGATGAAGGAATACGCTGATTTTCTGAATCCGAGCCGTTACGTACCTTTCAGCGATCGGTTGCGAAGGTTCTTCTGGTCGGTGCGGCCCCAGCTATCCGAAGACATCACCGCGTACACCGAACGCATGATTCCGTATCTGCGCAATCAGTTCGGCTACGATGGCGGCACCACCCACGTACATTCCACCGTTGACGATATACTCACCACGGGTGGCGGAGTATGCCAGGATTTCGCGAACCTGAGCATAGGTCTGCTCCGCCTGGCCGGAATTCCTGCCCGCTACGTTTCCGGCTATCTCGCCCCCGACCCTCGCCATGCCGCCAGCTCCGTGCCTACTCAACTGGCGAGTCACGCATGGATCGAGGCACTCCTGCCCGGCACCGGATGGACCGGATTCGATCCAACTCATCGCACCCGCACCATGATTCGCCATATAAGGCTCGCAGTCGGCAGAGACTACAACGACTTACCCCCCCGTATCCGGCGTCTACAGCAGCTCCGGTGGCAGCCGCCGCATGGCCTATGAGTTGGAAGTAAGTCTCGCCAGCCAGGATAGCTCTGACGGCCTCAATGGATAGGACTTCCCTTTAGGACTTAATCTCTTCAGAACCGTCCAGGCGCTTCGATAGGTCGATCGGATCGCCCACTGATACCTGATTAGGATCGACCTGATAGGCCCATACCTCGAACTTGGTAAGTCGCGCGGGTCCGTACAGACTAGCAACGGCACACTCGACCGCGTCGAGACCATGCGCAATCTTTATTCGGCCTATCCTGGGTTCGTTGTAGCGCGCATCAAAGACATGCCATTGGCCACCCAGGTACACCTCGCTATAAGCGTGAAAGTCCATCGCCGACCCGGGATCCACGTGTCCTATATCGGGCAGATGACCGGTGACGTAGCGCGCCGGTATGTGCACAGCGCAATCGTACAATGAGCAAAATCGCGGCACACACCGTAACCTCGCTCGATAATCTGCGCGGCTGAGATGTCCGATCTTCCCGAAGCAAAGCGATACTCGATGTTGTTATGAACCCAGTCCGAGATATCCTGCACCTGGGCGCCCGCATCACATATATGTCCGAATTTCTCCCTCGCGAACGCAAACAGCTTGTCCGAATCGCAATATCTGCTGGGTAAGAGATAGCGCAGAAATGCCGGCTCAAGCGTGGCCACCGACGGCGCGTTTCCGAATTGCTCGGACTTGTCCGACGCGGTCGACACCTCCGCCAGCGCGTCGTGCTGAATCTCGTTCAACCCAGCTTCCAGGATCACCCGGTACGCGACGTTGCCGTCCGCGTCCGTGAACGATTCCGACTTCGCAGCGCGTCCGAAGTCGAGTTTTTTCCTGCCGTATCAGACGCTCGGGATCGAATTGCGGATTTACCAACAGTATGACTGTGGCCGACGATTCGCATTCAAAATGGATACTGCAACCAACGCGAACCGTAAGCATCTTATCCGTCGTTGCGAACTCGATCGAAGAAATCGGCGAACAACGGAAGATAAAGCGGATCCCGCTCGGGATGATATTGCCCCGATGGCATAAGGATGCGAACGCAGCCGCGCCTGTTCCACTATTCCGTCGCTCGCGGACCAAGCCTCGACCTCGATTCCGTCGGCTAACTTCTCGAGTGCCCGGTGATGCGAGCTGTTCACCGCCGCGAACCGGTGAATCGCGCTCGAGCAATGCCTCAGCGGTTGTATGTTTTCCCTCTCCGCACTGTCATGACCAGGAATATCAATATGTAGAGTCCCGACCAGCGCGACATTCAGCACCTGCAAACCCCGGCAGATAGCAAGGATAGGCTTTCCTGAAGAGAGCAACTCGCCTGCCGCCTTGAACTCCCACTCATCGCGTGCGCAGTCGGTATCGACAATCAACGACGGCTGCGCGATCGGCTGGCGCAGAAACCTCGGCGAAATGTCGCCGCCTCCCGTCAACAGCAACGCATCCATCTGCTCTAGATCGACCGGATGCTTTCGAGCATTATGCACCGTCAGCTGCGGATAACCGCTGAACATAAGCGCAAACCAATGTTCGTCGCATTGACGAATCCACGTCGTGATACTCGGCATTTCTACCTGCCCGGAAAAAGCTCTCTCTTGAGACCGGATGGCTCGGCGCTGTCGCAAATTCACCGCGGCGCCGCTCTTGCGACCAATCCGCGCGCAACCTATGTACTGTGTGTTCTCGAGGCGTAGGCGAGTATGAAGTTTCACAAATCCGCGTTGGCGGCAGTGATCGCAACCCTGTGCTGCGGCGCCGCGGCTATCGCCGCCGATTCTCCCGCGCCGACTCCCTCTACGAACGTGGCGCCCGCCGCGAGCGCTGCGCCCAAAGGCCCCGGTGACCTAGGCACTCTAATAGCAACCGGAACGCTGGCCGACTTGCGCTGGCCCAATTTCACCGAGTATCGGGACGACGTAAAACAATTCTACGACGCCGGTGGCAACTCGCTGGCGTGGATCCAGAACGGCAAAGCCAGTCCTCAAGCCGTCTCGATGATCCTGCTTTTTCAGCAGGCTGCTTCGAAAGGCCTTAACCCCGAGGACTACGACGCCTCGCGATGGGACGCGCGGCTGGCCAAGCTCCAACCGATGGCGCCCAAGGCGTCCGACACCGACCTTGCACATATCGATCTCGCGCTGACCGTATCCGCGATGCGCTACATTTCCGACCTTCATGTCGGCAGGGTGAACCCGCAGCACTTCAAGTTTGGCCTGACGATGGGTCCGAAACGACTCGACCTGGCCGAAGAGCTGAGAACGCAAGTGCTTCCGGCGTCGGACCTTCCAGCAGTCATCGCGAAAGTCGAACCGCCTTATGATGGTTACCGGCGAGCTGAAGACGCGCTCCTCACCTTCTCCAAGATGGCGAGCACGCCCGACGCTCCGCTGATACCAGTACCGCAAAAGGGCGTGCGCCCCGGAAATTCCTTTGCCACGATGTCTCAGTTGGTCGCGCGATTGCGTCAGCTCGGCGATCTGCCGGCCAGCGCTGAGGTTCCTGACAACTCGACATTGTACAATGGCGACGTCGTCGACGCCGTCAAACATTTCCAGCGCCGACACGGCCTCGATACCGACGGCATTCTGGGCAAGGGCACTGTCACCCAACTGAACGTGCCGCTCAAAACCCGCGTGCAGCAGCTTGACCTTACGCTGGAACGATATCGCTGGATACCGCCGGACTTCCCCGAGCCGCCAATCATCGTCAACATCCCGGAGTTTCGATTGCGCACGATGCGTCGTCAACCGGCCAGCTTCTTGACGATGAAAGTAATCGTCGGCCGCGCGATGCGTACGCAGACGCCGGTGTTCGCGAACCAGATGAAGTATGTAATCTTCCGCCCCTACTGGCTCGTTCCTACATCGATCCTGCGCAACGAACTGATCCCGAAGGCGCGTCGCGATCCTTACTACCTGGCAGACCATGGATTCGAAGTAGTAACCGGCGATGGCGATGTCGTGCCTTCATCTCCGGCATCGGATGACGTCATCGGCGAACTTCGCTCGGGCGCGCTGAGTGTCCGTCAGGTACCCGGCCCCAAGAACTCGCTCGGCCTCGTCAAGTTCTTATTCCCCAATCAATACAACGTGTATCTGCACGGCACGCCGGAACAGGAACTGTTCTCACGGGCCCGTCGCGACTTCAGTCACGGATGCATTCGGGTCGAGAAACCTGCTGATCTGGCAGCGTGGGTGCTGCGCGACAAACCTGAGTGGACGATGGACAAAATTCGGGCGGCGATGAATGGCGATACTACAGTGCAGGTGAATCTCGACAAACCTATTCCAGTGCTAATTCTCTATAGTACTGCAGTGGTCGAACCTGACGGCGAAGTGAGATTCTTCGATGACATTTACGGTCATGATAAGTCGCTGGAAAGTGTACTCGCGAAAGGCCCTCCATATCCGAATTGACTAGCTGCGCGAATAGTCACTCTTATATATTTCAGGCGACGCCGTGTTCCCTGAACCATGCCCGCATCCGGTTCCATCCATCTTTGGCGGCTTGCGGATTGTAGCTGGGACGATAGTCGGCGTTGAAGCCGTGTCCGGCGTCGGGGTAGATCACGATTTCAGACGGCTTGCCCGCAGCCTTGAGCGCGGTGCGCATCTGCTCGATCTGCGCAACCGGGATTCCCATATCCTTGCCACCGTAGAGACCTAGAATCGGCGCGTTGATCTGATTCACCAAATCGATCGGATTCTTCGGCCTGAGATCCGACGGCGGAGACTGCAGCGGCCCGTACCACGCCACTCCCGCTTTGAGCGACGGGTTGTGCGCGGCGTATAGCCAGACCTGCCGGCCGCCCCAGCAAAAGCCGGTGATACCGAGTTTCGTGGTGTCAGCCTTAGCGGTGCCTTTCGCCCACGCCGCGGTCGCGTCGAGATCGGAGGCAACCTGCTCGTCGGGCACTTTGGCGACGACCTTGCCGATGATCTGCTGAACGTCATTCATGCTCGCGACATCGCCCTCACGCGAATAGAGCAGTGGCGCCGCCGCGAAGTAGCCAAGCTTGGCCAGCCGCCGACAGATGTCCTTGATATGTTCGTGGACGCCAAAAATCTCGTGCACCACAAGCACGGTCGGAAAGGGTCCGCCGCTCGCCGGCATCGCGCGATATGCAGGAATCTCACCTCCTTCGACCGGAATCTTGACCTCGCCCGCGACCAGTCCGTTGCTGTCGGTCGTGATCGTGTCGGCCGACACGGGCATCACGGCCAGCGCGAAGCCGGCCGCCAGACTTCCCACCACGAATGCGCGGCGCGAGAGTTGATCTTTCATATTCCCAATTTCTGCAAGACGTTTAGCTCGAACGCAAGGGAGTTTCGCGCATGAAGCTGAGCGTGTCGTCCAAATCTCGGATTCCGGCGTCCGAGCCCAGGCCTTGCGCCACCAATGCGGCAGCGGCATTGCCGAGTTTCATGCATTCGGCCGGCGGCCAGCCCAGCCTCAGCGCGCGGATGAAGCCGGCGCAATACGCGTCGCCACATCCCGACGTGTCGGCGACCTCAACATCGTGAGCCGCCAGATGCACCCGCCCGCGCGCGGTCGTCAGCGGGCTGCCGTCGCAGCCCATCGTCAGCACGACTCCGCCGACACCGAAGAGAAGCAGTTGAATGGCCGCCTGCTCCGGTGTGCTCGATTCCGTCAACTTGCAAGCTTGATCGGCGTTGGGCATGAACCAATCGACGAACGGCAGACACGGTTTCAGTATCGCGAGCAGTTTCGGCGAGCCTTCGCTCAGGATGTCCATGCTGGTGGTCGCGCCGCCGTCGCGCGCACGCCGCAATATCTGCGCAGCTCCATCGCGCCCGAGTCCGCGCATCGAATCGTTGCCGCCGAGATGCAGATGCGAAGCGCTCTCGATCAAACGCCAAGGTACATCGTCGATCGAATAGACGGCGTTGGCTCCTATCGCATGCAGTGCGGGCCGGTCGCCGTTTGGCCTGATCGGCAGGATGCTCGCCGAGGTTTGCACCCCGGTCTTGCGAACGACGTGGCTGGTATCGACGCCGTATCCGTTCAGCGCGCGGATGAGCACGTCGCCAAGAGCATCGTCGCCGACGGCACCGACCGTCGCGACTGAGAGTCCCAGTTTCGCGAGGTCGACTGCGGTGCCCGCCGCGGACCCGGCCGGTGCGAGCCTGATCTCGTCGAGCAGCACACTGCCCTGGCCTTCCGGGATGTGCGTGACATAGCGGCCGAGGATGTCGAGGACGTGTGCGCCGAGCGTCACCACCGGGGCGCTCATCAGTGACTCGGCTCCGGCGCGCGACTAGTTTTCATCCGCGCGATGCGGCGTTCCTCCTTGCGCGCGATTTCGCGATCCTGTCGCGCGATCACCGCGGCATGAAGCTGCGCGACGGTCTTTTCAGGAAGCACTGTCACTGGCTTGCCGGTCGCGAGCGCTTGCATATAGATGTGCGCGGACTTCTCCAGCAGCTCGACGAACGTGAACGTCTTGTCGAGATCGGTACCGATGCAAAGCGTGCCGTGGTTCTGAAGTATGTAGCAGTGACATCGATTGGCGAGCTTGCGTGCGACGTGGTCGTGCAATTCGCGCGTACCCGACAGGGCATACGGCACAACGTCAATCATATTGCCTATTGCCAGCGTGACTTCGTCGAACAGCGGCGGTATCGGCTCGTTCAACACGCTGAGCGCGCTCGCGTAGGTCTGATGCGTGTGAATAACAGCGCTTACGTCGGCGCGCACCTTGTACGTCGCGACGTGCATCGGAGTTTCGATCGACGGCTTTCGCTCACCCTCGATTCGCGCGAGGTCGAAGTCCACGACGCAAATGTCCTCGACCGTCATTACGTCGTACTGAAGGCGCGTCGGTGTTATGAGGACGGCGTTCTCCCCCTCGACCAGCATCGAGACGTTGCCCGCGCTGCCCGACTTGGATCCGAAGTAGCCGTCAGCTGACAGCCGCCGGCTGATTTCCAGGACTCGCCGCTTGTAGTCGTCGTAGCTTCCCATTTCAAAAAAACGCGCCCCCGCGGTATCGCTCGAATTTACGATATCGCGGGGGCGACTTTACTCAAACAGATTACGAAAGCTTGACGGAGTTAACCACCTGGATTTCCGTGAAGCCCATCAGACCCCACGGGCCGTTCTCCACGCCAATCCCCGACCACTTCGCTCCGCCGAACGGCAGATTCGGTGCGATCGCAAGATGCTGATTGACCCACGCCGAACCGCACTCGAGTTGCGACGCGACTTCGGTGCCGCGGGCCGAATCGTTGGACCATACCGAACCGCTGAGGCCGAAGTGGGTCGCGTTCGCGCGGCGGACGGCATCGTCGACATCCTTATAGGGAATGATCGGGAGTGCCGGGCCGAACTGTTCTTCATCGACGAGCCGCACGCCGTCGGAAATATTTCCGACGATGGTCGGTGCGAAAAAGTAACCCTCTTTGCCCACGCGCGAGCCGCCGGTGACAATCTTTGCGCCGTGCTTCTTGGCGTCCTCGACCAGCTCGGTCACACGCTCGAACTGCATCTTGTTGTTGATCGGGCCGAGCTGGGTACCGGCCTCGAGCCCGTCGCCCACCTTGACGCCTTTGGCAATCTCGCCGAGGTTGTCGAGCAGCGCGTTGTACATCTGCTCCGGCACATACACGCGCTTGATCGCGCTGCAAATCTGCCCCGAGTTCTCGAACGCTCCCCAGAAAATCTTCGGGGCGACCGCCGCGGGATCCACGTCGGCCAGGATGATCGCGGCGTCGTTGCCGCCAAGTTCGAGCGTAACCCGCTTCAAATCGGGCGCGGCTGCCGCGGCGACTCTCTTGCCGGTCTCGACCGAGCCGGTGAATGAAATCTTTCGCGGCACCGGATGACTCGTCATCCATGAACCGAGCTCGTCACCGCCCGAGACCACGTTGAGGACTCCGGGCGGAACGATGTCCCGCAAAATCTCGCCGAGCATCAACGTCGTGATCGGCGTGTACGGCGAGGGCTTCAGCACGATCGTGTTGCCCGCAAGCAAGGCCGGCGCGATCTTCCACATCCCGAGCATCAGCGGATAATTCCACGGCGTGATCGCGGCAACGACGCCGAGCGGTTTGCGCTTGATTTCGATTTTGCCCTGCGGCGTGTCCTGCAGCACTTCGGCCGGCAGATCGAGCAGCGCCGTGTATGCGCACCACATCGAGGTGCCCATGATTTCCTGACCCGCCTTGTCGAGCGGCTTGCCCTGCTCGAGCGTGAGCGTCCGCGCCAGGCCCTCGGGTGGCTGCTGCAGCGCGGCGGCGCATTCCTGGAGGACCTTGCGGCGCGCGTTGATGTCCTTGCTCCAGGCGGGAAACGCCTTTTGCGCGGCGTTCATCGCCTGGTCGAGTTCAGCCTTCGAGCAATCGGGAACCTCGGCGAAGATCTTTCCAGTGGCGGGATTGATCACGCCAGTGGATTTCGATCCTTTCACCGACTTGCCGTCGATAGTCATGGTGTATCCAGCAGCCATGTGAGTCTCCTTATAAGCAGAATCCGTGGGGCAAATGTATTTGATTCATTACAACGCCGGTCGTATCGCGCGCAAACAGCCCGCCTGCCGATGAATCAGCCAACGTTTTCCTCGCTCAGTCCGGCCACCTTCAGCGCCTTTCGCTTCGCACCCTTCAAATCGTAGTACCTGCGCGTGACGATTCGCTGCGCGTAGAGGCCGCCGCCGGCCTGCACGTTGGTAACGGCCTTCCATCCGCCATATGCGTCGGCGGTCAGATCGCGTATTGCGTGAAACAGCCGCGCGCGATACTCGCCGTCGATCGCTTTGCTCGTGGCCATGTACTTGCGGACGAGCGGGCCGGTCACTTCGTTTTCGAGATCGGCGACGCCGGGCGCGGTAAGGATCGAGCCGCCCGAGATGTCGTGCAGATGCCGCACCATCAGGTTGTAGTTCGCCGCGCCATGATACTTGCCGGCATTCGTGTAGAGCTCGTCGGGGAAAGCGCCTTGCTCGGTGATCTGGCAATTCGCGATTGCAGCCTCGAGCGCGGCGCGAATCAACGTTGCGTGAATCAGCATCTCGGAAATTTTCTCCTTGATATGCCCCTCACCCGCCAGTCCGTTCGCCTCCGCGACGAGCTGCGCGAAGCCGACCAGCAGGTCGCCCTCCTCCGCCATTCCCGCAAGCCCGCCCAGCCGCTCCCAGAGCCCGAGCGAGTGAGCGAACACGGCGGCTTGCTGCACGGCGCCGTCGAGGAAGATTCGCTCGTTCGGCACGAACACGTTGTCGAGGATCACGAATCCCTCCGCCATATGTATCTTTGCCGAAACCGGAAACGTGCGCGTGTCGGAATGGCGCGGCGCGAAAGTCGTATCGATGATTTTGACCCCGGGCGAGTTGACCGGCACCGCGCATCCGATCGCGTACGCCTCCTCGCCGGGCTTCATCGCCTTGGTCGGGATCACCATCAGGTCATGCGCCATCGACGCGCCCGTGATGTGCAACTTGGCGCCGCGAATTACGACGCCATCGCCGCGCCGCTCCACGACATGCGTGTATGCATCCGGGTCGTCCTGCTTGCCGGGCGGACGGGAGCGATCGCCTTTCGCGTCCGTGATGCATTCGACGATGCGAACGTCGCGCCGCTGTGCGGCCTGCACGTAGTGGCGGATGCGCTCCGCATATTCCGGCAGCGTGTCCGCGATTCGCGTGGCCGCGGTAGTCAGCGTCATGATCGACTGGTAGGTCACGTTGGCAACGATGTCGGATTCGAGCAGCAGCGGAATCCGGTCGCGCAACTCGGCCGCCGAGCGCGGAATTTTCATCAACGGGCTGACGGCCCCGGGCTCGGGCGAGTAGAATTTGTCGTAACCCTCCGCTATTCGCGAGACGCATTCGCCAAGCAGGGGATGCGTGACGATGTCGCGCACGCGCTCGCCTTCGAAATAGGTTTCGCGGTTGTCGTCCAACGACTTCTTGTATTGCTGTCCCGTCATCATCGCGGTCTTCTCTCCTTGAGTTTCGCGCAGTCGCCAAGTTTCGCGCAGTCGTCGCCGCTCTACAAGCGCTGCAACCGACAGGTCCCGCTTCGTGTTGACACACGATCTCCGAAGCTGTCACCTCTCTACAATCGTTTTTCCCGGACACTTAAAGATGTTGCGGTGGCAAAGACGCTCCCCGGTTACGGTCCTCGTCTTCGCGTCGGTACTCATTTGCCAATCGAGTTCGATCGCCGCGCCTGAGTCACAATTCTTCGACGCGAAGGGCGTCAAGATTCACTACCTGGTTGAAGGAGCGGGCGAGCCGGTGATCTTGATTCACGGACTGGATTCCAGTGCAAGGATCAACTGGGAAGTGCCAGGAACGATCGACGCTCTCGCCAAGGATCATCAGGTCATAGCTCTTGACCTGCCAGGCTACGGCCAATCAGACAAGCCGGTCGAGCCGGAGGCTTATGGCTTACGGTGGGTCGACGATGTGATCCTGTTACTCGACCATCTGGAAATTCAGAAGGCTCACATTGTCGGCTATTCGATGGGCGGCATGGTCGCGCTTAAACTCATCTCCGAGCATCCTGATCGAGTTCTGTCCGGGACCCTTGGTGGCATGGGATGGTTGAAGGAAGGCGGCATTCTTCAAAAGGTATGGACGCACATGCGTAGTGTCAGTGCCAGGGGTGCGGGCGAGCTCGCGTTGACGGAGGACGAGTTGAAATCAATCAGGGTTCCGGTGGAAGTCCTGGTCGGCGATCATGACCCGATGAGAAGGTTGTATGTAGACCCATTGCGGGAGGTGCGCAATGACTTGCAGGTGATCGAAATTCAGGACGCCGGCCATCTCAACTGCATCTTCAAAAAACAATTCATAGAAGAACTCGAAAAGTGGCTGGACATGAATCGCCGGAAGTGATCGCCAGACACCGTTCCTGCAACAAAACGTGATGGGTCAGCGAAAAACTCGCTAGAAAGCGCCAGTGATGGCATGGATTCTCACGTTGCCCGCTGCGATCATGCTGTCGAGTTGTTGTTCTGACTGTTCCGCCAGGCGTTCCAAGTGCTATGGGTATGCTCCAGGCAGATGAAATGGCTTTCCCGTTTAAGCGAATCCTCGCTCCGGTGGACTTCGACTCGAGCTCGCTGAAGGGCCTTGAGCTCGCCGCGAAGATTGCCAAACAGAGTGGCGCCACGGTCTTCGTCTTGCACATCGTCCCGGTTGACATGGATGTGAGCGGAATGCCCGATTACGTGAACCTCATCAAGCGCCAGGAAAGCCTCGATCGTGAAAAGCTGACCGCGATCGCGAAGCAGCATCTGGCGGATGTAAAATGGAAGATTCTCGACCGGTTGGGCGAGCCTGCGCACGTTATCGACGAGGTTGCAAAGAAGCTGCCGGCCGACCTGATCGTGATGGTAACTCATGGCCGGCGCGGGCTGGCGCGGCTCATAGAAGGCAGCATCGCCGAGAAAGTGTTGCGCAACGCTCCGTGTCCGGTCCTGGCTGTCCGTTAAGCGCAATAGCTTCGACGTTCGCTTGCAACACCTGGCTCGTGCGCGAGTGACGGTCCTCTCGTCAGGTCGTACAAAGAGCAAAAATTATCGCGATGCCTGAGTTTGATTTCGATCTCGCTGTCGTCGGCTCCGGTCCCGCCGGATCTGCTGGCCCGCGTAGATCCGGTCGTGCGTCACGAGATCGACGTATTGCGCCATCAGCTCCTGCGCAACGGCGTCGAGCTGACCACCGCGCGCGCGAGCTTTGTCGAGCCGCACGTGCTCCATCTCGAAGACAAACTGAGTGGCCTGCAAAGGCGGATTTTCGCCGCCAAAATCGTGCTTGCTGTTGGGACTCAGGCTGCCCGCGACGCGCGCACTCCGCTCGATGGCACTTGCATATTCTCCAGCGACGATATCATGCAGCTCGACGAGCTCCCGCGCACGCTCGCGGTGATCGGCGCGGGCGTGATCGGCTGCGAGTACGCCAGCATGTTTGCGGCGTTGGGCGTGCGCGTGACGCTTATCGACATGCGCCCGCGGCTGCTGGACTTCGTCGACGCGGAAATAGTCGAAAGCCTGGTTTACCACTTGCGCGAACGGCGCGTGACGTTGCGGCTCGGCGAAGAAGTTTCGTCCATCGAGGTCTTCCGCGAAGGCGGCCAAAACCATGTGCGTACCTGCCTGGCAAGCGGAAAACAGATCGTCACCGACAAAGCTTTGTCGAGCACGGGCCGCAACGGCGCGACCGGCGAGCTGAACCTGGGCGCCGTGGGCCTCGCAACCGACGCGCGCGGCCGTCTGAAAACCAACACCGACTACCAGACCGCGGTCGAGCGCATCTACGCAGTCGGCGACGTCGTCGGATTTCCGAGCCTCGCGTCCACTTCGAAAGAACAGGGCAGAATCGCCGTGTGCCGCGCGTTCAAGGTTCCCGCGCACCACGCGCCGGAATTGTTCCCCTATGGGATCTACACGATTCCCGAAATCTCGTTCGTCGGCGCCACCGAAGAAAGCCTAACCAACAAAGGCGTGCCATACGAAATCGGCAAGGCTTCCTACCGCGAAGTCGCGCGCGGCCACATCCTAGGCGACAACACCGGAGTCCTGAAACTGCTGTTTCATCGGGAGACGCGCGAATTGCTCGGCGTCCACATCATCGGCGACGGCGCGGTCGAGCTGGTTCACATAGGCCAGGCCGTGATATCGCTCAAGGGCACTATCGACTACTTCGTGAATACGGTTTTCAACTATCCTACCCTCGCAGAGTGCTACAAGAACGCGGCGCTCGACGGTATCAACCGCCTCAGCGCCTGAGCTGGCTTGGGTCAAGGAACCGAGACTTTTACGCAAGCCGTCGTTCGTCCGTACTGGTTTGTCGAGTACAACGTGTAGGTTGTGGTCACTTTGGGATGAACTGTTATTGAGTTCCCGCGCACCGGTCCAACCACTGGTGAGATTACGTTGTAGATCGCCTCGCTGGTTGTCCAATTGAGCGTGACAGCCTTCCCCTTTGCGACATGGGTGGGATTCGCCGTGAAGGCACTGACCATAGGACTCGCGCCAGTTGGCACATCGGAGTTCGTATAGACTGGTCCCGTCGACACAACGTCGAAGTCCGCAGCAGCGACAGCTCCGAGCAGATGCAGATCGGAGTTGTTCCAGCGGCTATCCGGCGCACCGCTGAGATAGATAGCACTCCCATTGTCCGCGAGTATCATCCCGTACTTCTGAAGCGCCGTCAGGATCACCTGGTTCTGCGGCGAAAACCCCGAGATGTCCAAACTGGCCTTCAGCCGGAGCCGCGCTCCCATCGGCGGGGCGTCAGGATCCGTAACTGACGAGGCCCAATGCGACGCGGGCGGCGTGAAAGCCTGCTGTGTCACCGGCACCGTGAAGCGAATCGCGTGGTTGATAGCGCCCGCCGCGACCTCATCGTACCGCACCAGTCCCGTGAAGATCGGCAGTCCCGCCGCATCGGCCGAGGTCCAGGTATAAGGACGCTGCGGTTCGATCGTCATGTCCCAGATGGCGGTCGAGTCGGCGTTCCAGCTCCCGTTCTTCTGGTGGTACGCGTGATAGAACTCATACAGCCAGCAGCCGTCCTTATCGAGCACCAACACATGGCGATCGCCGCTGCCGGGGCTCGGGTAGCCCTCGATCAACGCGTTCGACGGAATCGGCATAGGGCCGGGATCGCTCTCATCCGCGTATGCGCCCAGGTTGATGGTCACCTTGGCCTGCGTGCCGGCTACGATCTGGTACGGTATGCCGATCGATTGGCCTGCGTAGGTGCCGGAGCCGAAATCGGGATGCAGGCTCACCGCTGACCCGATGTAGTCGATGATGTTGGCGGAATTCGAGTCCAATGGCGCGCTGGATATATCCGTGTTCCAAAGGCTGCTCGCCTCGAAGGGCACAAACCCGTTCAGACTCGTGAGTTGTCCCGCGGCCATCCCGCTGCATGTGCCGCTTTGGGCCAGCGCTGGAGCGTTCCATGAAATTAGCGAGACGACGAGCGCAACTGCGGCAATGCGGTGTCTCATGAGTATGGTCCCCCGAGGCTGTCCGAACAGTATTCGTTGCCTTCCCCCACTCTGCGGACTGTAGCCGAATCTGACTTTTAGTATGGTCCCGTGAGGACTTCGAGCCAAGAGTAGAAGCGTGCCTCACTAGTGAGACCTAATGCACTCGATTACGCGCTCGCCAAAGTCGATTCGCTTCTTTTCGCCGATACCGCGTATGTAACGCAGCGCCTCCAATGTCGTGGGCCGGACGCTGGCAAGTTCGCGCAGCGTGGCGTCGTGGAGGATCACATAGGCGGGCATCCCGCGCTCGGCAGCTATTTCGCGGCGCAATTTGCGCAGACTCTCGAACAGCGCCTCGTCCACATCGCGCCACGAGGCTTCTTCCATCCGCGTCCTTTTCGACTTGGACTCCTTGGCCTGCAGCAGGGTGACCGCGCGTCCCCCGCGCATCACTTCCCACGACATCGTGTTCAGCTTCAGGGTTGGGCGATCGCCGGGTGTGCGCTCCAGCAGGCCGGCATCGACCAACTGATAGACCAGGTTGGTCAAGGTCTTGCGCGGCACATCTTTCAGGATGCCATAGGTGGAAAGTTTTTCATGGCCCAATCGACGCACGCGTTCGCTGCTCGCGCCGCTCAGCACGTCCACGACGTGCTCCACGCCGAAGCGCTGCTCGACGCGCGCGACGCACGACAGCACCTTCTGCGCGAGCACTGTCGAATCGGCCACGCCCTCGACCTCGCCCAGGCAAAAGTCGCACGCGCCGCAGTTCGCTCCCTGGTAAATTTCGCCGAAGTAGGCCGACAGCGCCGCATGACGGCATCGAACGACCGTCGCGAAGCGGCGCATCTCCTCGAGCAGATGGTTGCCGCTCTCCACAACTTCAGGCGGAGCCGCCTTTTCCTCCGCGCTCCGTTCCATCAGATTCTGCCAGCGAATCACGTCGGCCGCCGAGTAGAAGAGCACGCATTCCGCAGGCAAGCCGTCGCGACCGGCGCGGCCCGTCTCTTGCTGGTAGGCCTCGATCGATTTCGGAATCGCCGCGTGGATCACACAACGAACGTCGCTGCGGTCGATTCCCATGCCGAACGCAACCGTCGCCACCACCACGTCGATTTCCTCGGCGGCGAAGCGATCTTGCGTGGAGCGGCGCTCATCCGCTTCCATCCCTGCATGATAGGCAGCCGCGCGGACGCCCTCGGACGCCAGGTACGCGGCGATCCGCTCGGTGTCATTGCGGCTGATGCTGTACACGATCGACGCCTCACCTTTGTGCAGCCGGATCGTCTCCCCGATTTGCGCGTTCACATCCAGCTTCGGCCGCACGCGGTAGAGAAGATTCGCGCGATCGAACGATCCGACGAGCACCGCCGGGTCTCGCAGCCCGAGCTGCTCGATGATGTCGCCGCGCACGCGCTCGGTCGCGGTCGCCGTGTAGGCGTGGATGCTCGCGCTCGGAAAGCGAGTCTTCAGCTCCGCGAGCTTGCGATACTCGGGCCGGAAATCGTGCCCCCATTGGCTGATGCAGTGCGCCTCATCGATGGCGAAGCTGGAAACGTTCAGGCGCGCCGCAAGCTCGAGAAATCGCGGCGTCAGCAAGCGCTCCGGCGCGACGAATATAAGATGATGGCGACCGTTCGCGATCTCGCGCTCGACTTGGCGAATTTCTGCCAGATCAATCCCGCTATGAATCGCCGCCGCGGGATAGCCCGATTCGCGCAGCGCATCGACCTGGTCCTTCATCAGCGCGATAAGCGGCGACACCACGACGTCAGTGCGTCCAGCGACTGCGGGCGGCACCTGGTAGCACAGCGACTTTCCGCCCCCGGTCGGCATCACGACTAAAGAGTCGCGCCGCTCGAGTTCCGCCTGGATCGCCTCCAACTGCAGCGGCCGCAAACCCTCAAAGCCCCAGAACCGCCGCAAAACAGCAAGGACTTCGTCAGATGCGCGCCCACCCGCGCCGCCCGCAGCGTCCCCCGCCTCGACCACCGCCTCATCGAGGCTCTTCATCGTTCTCTCGCCACCATATCAAGCCGTTCCGGCATCATTAGTAACAATATCCCCGTCGCTGAGAAAACCAGCCGCGCCAGGATTCGCGCCAGCACCAGTGCCGCCAGGCACAAAAACGATGAAACTGTTGCTGGCGCCTTCTGGAACCGCCAACGGGGACTGGAATCCGCGGCCGTCACTTAACGAACGGTATTGTAAAGTTACATTCTGGTTGACCCGGTGTGATGAATTGCGGTTAAACTTCCAGTCACGTGAACGCGATGCGGGACCCTTTGGGAGGTGACGTCGCATGGCCAACTTTCGAATCCTGTCCTGCGATGGCGGTGGAATCCGCGGAGTGCTGTCGGCGGTTCTGCTGAATCGGCTTTCAGGCGCGTATCCGGCCCTGCTGCAGGATCGCCCCGGCACAGTCACGATGTTTGCCGGTACCTCGACGGGCGGAATCCTCGCTCTCGGTCTCGCCGCCGGTATGACCCCCGCGCAGATTCGCGACCTCTATGTGACGGACGGCAAGTTGATCTTTGATTCGTCGTGGTTGCACAACGTGGTCGAGATCGGTGGCATCAGCGGTTCGAAGTACGACAACGAGAAGCTCAAGCAGATTCTGCTGGATACTTTCGGCGCTCAGAAACTCAAAGACTTAAAGCCACGCGTTCTGATTCCATCGTTCCAGTTGGACAACACGCCCGCGGCTCTCCGCACCTGGAATCCAAAGTTCTTCCACAACTTCACCGGTGCCGACAGCGACGGCGAGTCCATGGTAGTCGACGTCGCGATGTCCACCAGCGCCGCGCCGACCTACTTCCCCTCGTACGGCGTATTCATCGATGGCGGCGTGATCGCCAACAACCCGAGCATGGCCGCGATTGCGCAGGCGATGGACGGCCGCAATCAAGCGAGCGAACGCGCGACTCCGAACGAAATCAAGCTGCTGTCCGTTGGTACGGGCGCGTCGCTGCAATACATCGACGGACTGGACCACGATTGGGGCGACGCGCAATGGATCAAGCCCATACTCAACGTGATGATGGACGGCAGCGTAGGGGTGGCCGATTTCGAATGCCGGCAACTACTCGGCAATCGCTATTGCCGCGTCGAACCCATTTTTCCAGCCGGAAAGTCATTCGCGATGGACGATGTCAGCAAGATCGTGGACCTGATGGACCTGGCAAATTCATTCGATCTCGCCAGCACCGTCGCATGGCTCAACGCCTCCGGATGGTGACGCGCGACCGCGGCTACCCGCAGGTCGCGCGTCGACGGGACTATTCTCTCGGCGGTTTCTCGCCGCGGTACTTGAGAGTGATCTCCCCGACTCCGGCCGCGACATTCAGTCCGTTCTGCCCCTCGACGGATACCGGCTGAAGCGCGATCGACTGATCAAAGCCCCCGACCAGCACGTTCGCGCCCGCACCGACACCAAGCGTGAGGCTCGCGCTCGCGCCCCCGTAGTGGCCGGCTAACGCCCCGGGCTTGAGATCCTTGGTCGTCGCGGCGACCGCCCACAAGATCACCGATGACTGGAGGTAGCCGATATCAGCGCCGAACTTCGAGATGCTTCCACTGTAGTATTCGACTCTTCCGCCGTTGTTCGAGTATGAGCATTTGAGTTCGCGCGAAGATCCGAATACGAACCCCCATCCCGAAGCCTCGTGGCAAGTGAGATATCCCGTCTTGACAGTGTAACCAGCGGCGCGTGCCGGTAATGACCAACAACTCAAAAGGAGAATACTGGTAGCAACAAGCGCGATACGAAGTCCTGGTTTCATTTCTTCTCTCCTGAAGGCTAGGTAGCAAAAGATCAACAATCGCCGTTTGCGAAGAACAACAACCAAGGATTTTTTCGCTTTACCTCTCCGATTTCAACTCTACCTGCAAACCTAACGCCCCGATTTTGGTCCACAAAGAACCGCCTCGACCGTTCTGGACGCCGACTACGCGTCCCGGATTTTGATTTAGGCGCGGCTACCTCAGATCGCGGCCGGTGTAGCCGAGGATCGAGCGCGCGATTATCAGGCGCTGGATTTCGCCGGCGCCTTCGTAGATGTCGAAGATGCGGCCGTCTCTGAAGCATCGATCCAGCGGATGGTCTTCCGAAAGCGCTTCCGGGCCGAGCAAGTCGATGCATCCTTGGGTGATCTTTCGTGCCGCCTTACCGCCCGCCGCTTTCGCGATCGAGGCTTCCACTTTTGGCGGGACCGCTTGCTGCTCGAGCCATTTGGAGCGCAGCACCGTCAACAACGCGGCTTCGTAAATGGCTTCCAGCCTGATGAAACGATCGACGACGGCCGAGCGGCTTCGCATCCCGCCGCGGTAGCTGACTTTGATTCCGCGCTCTGCCAGCTTTTCGCGCGTGAAATCCAGCGCCGCGCGCGCCACACCCAACGCCATCGCGCCAACCATCGGCCGCGAGTCGTTAAACACCGACATCGTGGACTTGAAATCGCCCTTGATGTGGTTGAATTCCGGGATCCGGCAATTCTCGAACAGCAGGTTGCAGGTGTCGTGCGAGCGGATGCCGAGCTTCCTGAGCTGCGGACCGACGGTGAATCCCGGCGTGCCCTTCTCGACGATGAACGTCGTCATGCCGCGGCTCCCGTCCGGCGCGATGAATCGCGACAGCACCATCGCCGCGTCACCCGATTGGGCCTGCGAGATGAAAATTTTCTCGCCGTTGAGAATCCATTCGCCGGTCTCGCGATCGAAAGTCGCGGTCGTGCGAATGTTCGCCGGGTCCGAGCCGGCGCCCGGCTCGGTAATCGCGATCGCTATGGTGTGATTCTTCCACTTTTCGAATTGCTCGGGAGTCGCGACTGTCTTGAGGACGGTGTTGCCGAGTCCCCACTTGCTGCGATGCAGCGCGATCCCGCCCCAATAAATTTCCAGCATGACCAGCGAATGCAGAATCCGCGTTCCGCTGCTGCCGCTAAGGCCTTCCTCGGCCAGCGTGATCGGGTTGGGCAGATCTTTCGCTTCGGGAAATTCCGCCGGCTCGAGTTCGTCTTCGTGCTTGTCGTAGTAGCGCGCATAACGCCGGCCAATGATCGCCTGCTCGTGCGCGCTGCTAAGAACTTTCTCGTCCGCCGCAGTGAGTTGAAAATCTATCATTGCGTTTTCCTCGTTGTGATGGTCGAACCCTAAACGCCGACCGCGCCTTCCAGCACCGACACCGTGCGCGTGTCGCGATACCACATCTCGACCGGGTTATCGCGCAGGTAGCCGTGGCCGCCGAGCATCTGGACGCCTTCATCGGCAATCCACATCGCATTCTCGCCGCAGTAGGTGTACGCGAGGTGCGCCTGCCTGGTAGCGTTGCCGCCCTGCTCGATAATCGACGCGGCCTTCCACGTCATCCAGCGCATCGCGTCAGTTTCGATCCGCATGTCGGCGAGACGGAATGCGATCGTCTGCTTCTTCGCGAGTGCATCGCCATGAACCACGCGCTCCTTCGTGTAGGGCATCACGAATTCCATCACGGCCCGGCTTGTGCCGGTCATGATCGCGGACAGCGCGGTACGCGCCGAGTCGACGATGCGCTGAGCGTCGCATCCCGCGTTCTCGCCGAGGCGAGCGCTGGAGCTCAATTCAACATCCTTGAAACTGACGGTGGCCATCTCGAGCGCGCGCAGACCAATATTCGGTTTCTTCTCGCCAACCGTCACGCCCCGCGTGTTCCTGTCAACGATGAACGCGTCCGCGGCGCCGTCACATTGCGCGACGACAATGAAGTGACTGCAACTACCCGCGAGCGGAACCAGTCCCTTCAGGCCTGAGAGGCGATAGCCGTCGCGCGTCTTGATTGCGCTGGTGCGAATCGACGAAACATCAAAGGCGAAGTCAGGCTCCATGATCGCGACGCCCGCGCATCGATACTTGTCGCCCGCGAACAGCGGCAGCAGATTTTTCTTTTGCGCGGGCGAACCTTGCGTTGCGACTGCGCCGAGAAATCCGATCGGCGCCGCGGCGGCGATCGCGAATGCGGCGTCCGCCACGGCAAGTTCCTCGAGCAGCAACGCGTTCAGGGTGGGTGAATAACTGCCAGACTCACCTTGCGACTGGATGATTCCGGTTGCCCAGATCTCGTCGAGAATCGATGAGGGGATCGCCTCGCGATCGTCGGCGCCGCGCGCCGCCGGCCGTAGCTGCGAGATTGCCAGCTCCTGCACCATCGACTGTGCGAGTTTTTGCTCCTCGGTCAGTTGAAAAGAGATCACTGCGCTTTTCCTCCAATTCCGTGCTTGACATTTCGATGTCTTGCGTTCAGGATACCAATGGTTGAACCAATGGAACATATGGGCGATACGAATGTCAAGCGGAAAAAGCCGGTGCGCGTGGCGACGCCGCGCCGCGTGGAATTCAGCCGCATCCGCAACCTGCGCGCGTTCGACGAGATCGCCGATCAAATCCGCAGAGAACTTTCCGATCGCCGGCTGCGAGTGGGCGATCGGCTGCCGCCGGAACGCGCCCTGGCGGAGCAGTTCGGGGTGTCGCGCAATACGCTGCGCGAGGCGCTGCGCTCGCTCGAAAATGCGGGGCTGCTGCGGCTGCAGAAGGGCGCGACCGGCGGCGCGTTCGTGCGGGAGAGCACGGGCGACGCGATAATCACCGGGCTGCGCGACATGTTCCACCTCGGCGCGATTCAGCCCGAGCATCTGACCGAGGCGCGGGTGATGATCGAATCTAGCGCGGTGCGCACCGCGTGCCAGCGCGCGACGCCCGAGGACATTGAGGCGCTCAACGCGAACATCGCCTTGGCGGAGCGGGCAGTTCGCGACAAGATCTACTTTTACGATCAGGCTGCGATTCATCTCGAGTTCCACCGCATCCTTGCGCGCGCGACCAAGAATCCGGTGATGGTGATCGTGATGGACGCGTTGATCGACGTGATGCAGCACTTCATCCGGGCGATCGGGCAAAAGCGAAATCCGTGGGTGATTCCGTCGCGCCGGCGATTCATGAAGCACTTTGAAGCAGGTGATGCCGACAGCGCCGTAAATGAGATGGAGCAGCATCTCGAGCGCCTGAATAGGCACTATCTGTCGCTGATGAAAGAGAAGGACCGCGCCGAGGCCGCCGGTGAATGACGACATCCTGAGCGGCGTGCGCGTGCTCGACTTCACGACGATCGTATCGGGGCCGTATTGCACGCGGCTGCTCGCGGATCTCGGCGCCGAAGTGATCAAGATCGAACCGCCCGAGGGCGACTTCATCCGGACGCAGCCGCCGATTCGCGCCGGCAAGAGCGCGTACTTCGCTCATCTGAATTGCGGCAAGAAAAGCCTCGCGATCGATCTGCGCCAACGCGGGGCCATCGAGTTGGTGCAGCAGCTCGCGGCGAAGTCGGACGTGGTCGTCGAAAATTCGCGGCCGGGCGTGATGCAGCGGCTGGGGCTCGACTACGCGCCGCTCGCGCCGATGAATCCACGAATCGTGTACTGCTCGATCTCGGGCTTTGGCCAAAGCGGTCCGTGGGCGACGCGCAGCGCTTACGCGCCAATGCTTCACGCGGCAAGCGGCTTCGACCTCGTCAATCTCTCGTACCAGAACGGCCTCGAGCGACCACTCAACACCGGCATCTACGTGGGCGATGTGCTGGGCGGGACGTACGCATTCGGCGCGATTCAGTCCGCGCTGCTCGCGCGTGAGCGCAGCGGACGCGGCGATTGCATCGATCTGGCGATGATGGACGGTCTGCTCGGGATGCTTATCTACGAGTTCCAGGAAGCGCAGCTTCCGCCGATGAAGCGGACGAATACGTTTCAGCCGACTCGCGCGAAGGACGGATTCATAATGATCGCGGCGGTGAAGCCCAATAACTACGAGGCTCTGGCTCGCGCGGTCGGGCATCCCGAATGGATGGACGATCCTCGTTTTGCGACCGCAAAAGGCCGCGCTGCGAATTGGGCGTGGTTCATGTCGATGCTCGATGAGTGGGCGTCGACGCGAACGATGGAAGAGTGTGAAGCGATACTGACCGAAGGCAGCGTTCCATGCTCGCGGTATTACACGGTGCGCGAGGCCCTTGAGCATCCGCATCTCGCGCAGCGCGGCAGCTTCGAAGTGATCAACGACGGCGCGGGGCCGCTCAAGGTGCCGAATCCCGCCTTCAAGTTTGGCAATGCCAACGCGCAGGCTCGCAACTATGTGCCGGCGCTCGGCGCGGACAACGCGGTGGTACTTTCGAGCGTGCTGGGGTATTCCGAGGATCGCATCGCCGCGCTATACGAGAAACGGATCCTTCACGGCGATAGCAGCCGCGCCTGACAAGCCGGCGGGAGAACATGCAAAATGGGTGAGATCCTTGCGGTTGGAATAACTCACTACCCGCCTCTTGCCGGCAGCGACGAAACGATGTCGTGGATTCTGAAGCGGATGCTCCAGAACCCGCATCTGCCGGAAAAATTTAGAAGCACCCACGGCTGGCCGGAAGCGATGCGCGCGGAATGGGGCAACGACGAGGGCACGAGCGCCGCGCACGTACATCGCGAGCGGCTGCTGCAATCGCTGCGCAAGGCGCGCGCGCAAATCGACGCGTTTCGCCCAGATTTCATAGTAGTGTGGGGCGACGACCAGTACGAAAATTTCCGCGAGGATGTGATCCCGCCATATTGCATCTACGCGCACGAATCATTCGAGTTCGCGCCGCCCGCGCACAACGTGTGGAATGATGCGCCCGACAAGAAGTTCCGTTCGCTCGGCAACGTGGCGGCCGCGAAGTATCTTGCGGGTGGCTTGATCGAGGCTGGTTTCGACACCGCGTACTCGTACAAGCCGCTGCATCATCCGCTGGGGCACGCGTTCGCCAACGCAGTGCTGTACCTCGACTACGATCGCAAAGGGTTTCCGTATCCGATCATTCCGTTCGCGATAAATTGCTACGGCCGCAGAGTGATCGCGCAACGCGGCGGTCTACCCGCGTTCGAGAATCCGCCGTCGGAAGCACAGCTCGATCCGCCCGCGCCGACGCCGCGACGACTGTTCGATCTCGGCGCCGCGACCGCGCGCATCTTTGCGGACAGTCCATGGCGGGTGGCGCTGATGGCGTCGTCAGGCTGGTCGCACGCGTTCCTCACGGCGAAAAATAATTTTCTGTATCCGGACACGCCCGCGGATCGCGCTCTGTTCGAGGCGCTGCGCGCAGGCAACTACGACGCGTGGCGGAACTATCCCGCGTCGTCAGTCGAAGCGAGCGGTCAGCAGGAAATCCTCAACTGGATGTGCATCGCAGGCGTGCTCGCCGAATTGAAACGCAAACCGGCGGAGACTGAATTCATCGACACGTGGATTTTTAATTCCTCGAAGTGTTTCCTGATGGCGCCGCCGCCCCGCTGATTAGATGAAGCTAAGTGGAAAAGTGGCGCTGGTTACGGGGACCAGCACGAATATCGGCGGCGGAATCGCGGAAAGTCTGGCGGCCGAGGGCACCGCTCTGGTGTGCGTCGACGCGCGCGCGGAAAACGCGGCGGACTGCGCGCGTTACATCAAGAGCACGGGTGGCCGTGCTGTCGGCATAACTTGCGACGTTACCGACGAGTCACAGGTGATTGCGGCGGTCGTCGCGGCGCGCGAACACCTCGGCGGAATCGACATACTCGTGAACAACGCCGCCATCTTCAACAAGAAGGGCGTGATCGACATGCCGCTCGAGGAGTGGCGGCGGCAGCTCGAGATAATTCTTGGCGGCGCGTTCCTGTTCACCAAGCATGTCGCCAAATCGATGATCGAACAGCGTCGCAAAGGCAGCATCATCAATATCATCTCGACCGCGGGTCATCAGGGCGAGCCGAACAACATTGCGTACTGCACTGGCAAGAGCGGTCTGCTGAACTTCACGCGCTCGGCGGCGATGGAACTGGTGGCGCACAGCATCCGCGTCAACAGCCTGACGCCGACGGCGACAGATCCGTCGGAGTCGATCGAACGCGCCGCGCGGTGGGGTCGTCCGGCACGCAGCGTCGAGCAACTCAAGCAGGCCTTCGAGCCGTTTCGAAAAGGCGTGCCGATGCTCAAGTTGCCGAGTCCGAGCGACTACGGGAGGGCCGCGGTATTTCTAGCGTCGGACGACGCGGAGATGATCACAGGGACGGATCTTCGCGTCGATGCGGGCGCGATCGCGCGTTACTGGGCGTGGAATCCGTCGGACAAGTAGCGCTGAGCGAGACCATCGAACTTAGGAGAAGCACTATGGATAAGTCAGCCGAGAGCTACGTCGTAGATGATCAGGACAAAGGACTGTTTCGCGTGAATCGGCGGGCGTTCACCGATCCGGAATGTCTGGCGGAGGAGCGGCGCCGGGTCTTCGACAAGTGCTGGATCTACATCGGTCACGAGTCCGAAGTTCCTCACGCCGGCGATTATCGTTCGCGAAATGTCGCGGGCCGGCCGATGATCCTGGTGCGCGGCGATGACAGCGTCGTGCGCGTGCTGCTCAACACGTGTACTCATCGCGGCTCGCTGGTATGCCGCCAGAAGTCCGGAAATGCCAAGACTTTCCAGTGTCCGTACCACGCGTGGACCTTTAGCTCGCGCGGTCAACTGGTGGGAGTGCCGGGCGAGGACTCCTATAGCGACGCGTTCAAGCGCGACGACATGGCCCTGGCTACTCCGCCTCAGGTGGATAACTATCGCGGATTTGTCTTCGCGTGCTTCGATCCCGCCGCTGATAGCCTGTATGACTACCTGGCAGGCGCGCGCGAATATTTAGACCTAGTCGCCGATCAGTCCGAACTAGGGATGAAGATTGTCGCGGGGCAGCAATCCTATAGCGCGCGGGCTAACTGGAAGCTGCTGGTCGAGAACAGTTATGACGGCTATCACGGCCTGCCGACGCATCAGCGCTACTTCAGCTTTCTAAGTGATATAGGTGTCGATATGAAAGGCCGCGACGTAGCGGCGCCGTCGTATCAGAAAGCGGTCGATCTCGGTAATGGTCACGCGGTGGTGGAATATCAGAGCGCGTGGGGAAGGCCGATTGCGCACTGGGTCGCTCCGTTCGGCGAGCATCGCAAGGCGCACTTCGAGGAAGTGCGGCGCCGCTTCGACGAGCGCTTCGGTCCGGAGCGGTCGCGGCGCATTTGCGAGACCAGCCGCAACCTCGGCATTTTTCCGAACCTTGTGATCAACGATATCATGGCGATCACAGTTCGCACCTTCTATCCGGTTTCGCCCGACTACATGGAGGTAAACGCGTGGGCGCTGGCGCCGGCGGACGAGAGCGCGGAGGACTCCGCACTGCGCCTCGACAACTTTCTGACGTTCCTCGGCCCGGGAGGATTCGCCACGCCGGACGACGTGGAGATGCTCGAGGCGTGTCAGCGCGGATTTGCCAATCGTGAAGTCGGCTGGTCGGACATATCGCGCGGGATGAAACGTGAGCATCCTTCGATCACCGACGAACTGCAGATGCGCGCGTTTTGGCGGCGCTGGAATCAACTCATGACGGAGCCCCAGCTAAAGCGCGCAAGGAAAGCGGCATGAGTAGCATAGAACTGCCTAGCCGTCAGGACGTGGAGGACCTCTTATACAAGGAGGCGGCGCTGCTCGACGAATGGCGGCTGGACGAGTGGATGGAGCTGCTCACCGAAGACGCGGTCTACGAAGTCCCGCCAACTGACGTTCCCGAAGGTGACTCGCGAAATACGCTGTTCATCATCGCCGACGATGCGGTGCGAATCCGATCACGCGTCAAGCAGTTGCTCGGCAAGGCTGCGTGGTCGGAAAATCCCAGGTCACGCACGCGGAGAATAATCGCCAATGTGAGGGTTATCGGAACCGATGGCGATAACATTCTCGCGACCGCCAACTTTGCCGTGCATAGGATGCGCTACGAGTCCGTGGACACCTATATAGGACACTACGATTACAAGCTGGTGCGAGTGGGCAACGATCTCAGAATCCGGGAAAGAAGAGCTATCCTCGATAACGAGGCACTGCGCCCCCACGGGAAGATCAGCTTCATCCTGTAACGACCCCGGATCGCGAATACGTCGGAGAACGCGATGGACGTCATCGACATGCACAACCACTTCATCGCGCCCGAGATAATCGATTTTCTGGCGCGCGAAGGAGAGCATTTCGCGACTAAGATCGTCGAGCGTGACGGCCGCCGGTTTTTCCTGATCCAGGAAAAGGCGATGCGGCCGATCGACGGTCCGATCTCGGATGCTCAGGCGCGCATCGCGGACATGGATCGCGAGAGCATCACGGCACAGGCGGTATCGTGCGTACCATTCCTGATGTATCCGGACTTGGATGCCGCGCCCGGACTGGCGATAGCGCAAGTCAATAATGACGCGATGGTGGCTCTGGGAGCGAGCGATCCCGCTCACTTCGTGCCGTTGGCGAGCGTCCCAATGCAGGATCCCGCCGCGGCGGCAAGGGAACTTGAACGCGCTGCGAAACTGGGACTTCGTGGAGTCGAGATTCCGCCGAAGGTCGTTGAACGCCAGCTCGACGAGCCCGATTTCGAGATCTTCTGGGAGGCAGCCGAGGCGCTGCGGATGGTCGTTTGCGTTCATCCGTTTGAAGCCGCGCCGGCTGGAGCGCTGTCCCGCTATTTTCTCGGCAACCTGGTCGGCAATCTTTACGACACCGGGCTGGCTGCGGCGCTGCTGATCTACGGCGGGGTGCTCGAGCACCATCCGAACCTGCGAGTCGTTCTCTATCACGCTGGCGGCGCGTTGCCGGCGCTGGTGGGACGACTCGACATGGGATACAGGCTCGTGCCGGAATGCCGCAGCGCAATTCCGCGGCCGCCGTCAAGCTACGCAAATCAATTCTACTTCGATATAATCGCGCACAGTCGCGGAATGCTGGGCCATCTCGTGAAGACCTACGGAGCGGACAGATTCGTGGTTGGAACTGACTACCCCTTGCCCGCTGGCCTTGCGCATCCGGTGGAAGAAGTCAAAGCGCTCGGCCTGGCGACCGGTGATGAACAAAAAATATTTGGAACCAACGCGCGCCAACTGCTAAGACTTTGACGATTGACGGTGAAAGGACTCGGTAGCATTGAGACTCGGAGGTGACTGACTAATGGCAAACAAGCCGCAAATGCTGGAAGGCTACCGGGTCCTTGATTTCACGCAGTTCGTCGCCGGACCTACCTGCACTCGACTACTCGCCGAGATGGGCGCCGAAGTTATCAAGCTCGAACTCGCGCCCTTCGGCGATCGAGTCCGCGCCGACGGTCTCAAGTCGCTCAAGCCCGAATTCCAGGGGTCGAGTCACAGCACCTACTACATGCAGCATAACCACTCAAAACTGAGCTTTGCGATCGATCTCAAAAAACCCGGCGCGCGGAAGATCGTGATGGCGATGCTTCCGCAGGTCGACGTCGTGGTCGAGAACTTCGCGCCGCGCGTGATCGACCGGCAGGGATTTGCTTACAAGGACGTCAAGGCAGTCAATCCGAAAATCATTATGTGTTCGATTTCGATGGCCGGGCAGACCGGACCGCTCTCGGTCAAGGCCGGATATGATTTCATCGGACAGGCCTATGCTGGCATTACAGACGGCATCGGGCAGGTCGACGGTCCGCCGGCGTTGACTACTATGGCAATCGGTGACGTCTCGACCGGCGTCGCCGCCGCTATGGCTGTCGGCTTCGCGCTGTTGCATCGCGAGCGAACGGGAGAAGGCCAGTATCTCGACGCGTCGCTGCTGGACACCTACTTCCATATGCACGAGAAGACCGTGCCCATAGTGTCGCTCCGCGGCGACAAGTTCCATCCGACGCGAAGCGGTTCGTTGCATCCCGACGGCGGCACCACCGGCATTTTTCATTTCCGTGGTGACCAATACATTCAGATTACTTCGACGCCGCATCAGTGGCCGCAGTTCGTGCGCGCGCTTGGGATGCCTGAGTTGGCGACCGACCCACGGTTCAAAGACGCGCGGGCGCGGCGCGACAACAAAGAACAGCTTAGAGATGTGATCGAGGAGTGGCTCTCGAAACTTCCGAGCCGCGACGCAGCGATAGCCGCGCTGGATGCTGAACGCGTGCCGTGTGCTCCCGTGCTAACGGTCAACGAAGCCGTAAAGCATCCGCATCTCAATGAGCGCAAGACGGTTCGCTGGGTCAAGGATCCGCTGCTGGGCACGGTAGCGATACCCGCAGTTCCAGTGAAGTTCTCAGCGTGGCCGGACAAGACAGACGTGCGTTCCGCGAGACTGGGCGAGGACAACGAGCGAGTGCTGCGCGAACTACTTAAGATGCCGGCGGAGCAGATTCGCAAGCTCTATACGGAGGGGATTCTGGTTCGCGATCCGACGCTCGAAAGCAATCCGTCATAGCTGGCATCTCGTCGCCGGTCACCGGGGACTGCAAAGATCCTCATTGTCGCCCGAACCGGTGTAGTTAAGAATTCCAGTCTGAAAAATTGGCGCTTCTACGTTCCGCTCCAAGTAGAGGTAGTATGGCAGACGCAGAGCGCTGGCATGATTTGTGAGAAGGACATCCAGGCACCTTCGATGCGGCTGATCCCAACTCTGTCGGACATAGGTGTCATAGGTCGCGCAAAATTCTGTTTGGGTCCTTGCCGATCGCAGCCTGGTGTAGAGCGCCGCTAGTTCATTCGACACTGCTCCGACATTGATCTGCAGGTACAGGATTTGGCAAGCCAATAGGCTCGTCGCGACAACTGCCAGACCCCGACCGAGCATAGATCTCTCGCTGGGTACCCCAACGCCGATAAGCCAACTAAGTCCGAGCCACACGGCGGGGTAGAGAAACCTCTCGCCTGGACTAATCATTCCCTCAAACTCGTACCCGGAAGCAATAACAGCCAACGCGCAGAAGACCGCGCAAGCGAGCACTCCGCGATTCCTGGTGCAGCCCCTGACCCACAATACTACGGCAAGCGGTACTATTGATGTCAAAGTGATCGCCACGAACAGATTGAGTAGTGCAAACACCTTCATCCCTGGAGAGCTAATTGCTAGCCATGGAAGAAACTCCGGATAGGGAGAAAAGGCGGCGATCCAGCGACCCGCCATTTGATGCGGCGTCCAAAACGTCCACGTAGGACCGGCAAGATTAAGAGACACGCGCTCGACCGCATACCAGACTGTCAATACCATCGATGGCGCGAAGCAAATACAAACAGGGCCCAGAAGCTCGGTTCGCGACTCGGTTAGGATAAGCGCCAGAGTCACGAGAATTGCGGTCGCATAGGGGAGAAAGTGGCAAAAGAATAGAGCGACTAGTGGCCTGTAACGGTGACATTGGTATCGGATTCTTGTATCATGAGGCATGCTTGCAGGAGAGTTTTGCTTGACGCCGAGTGAGCGCAGGGAGCTGCGGGATAGGCTGCGCTCGCGCACGCTGCCGGCCGAGGATG
>NZ_DATEQZ010000022.1:0-33781 GCF_035272065.1 Binatus sp. (SeqCode) | reverse complement strand
TCGACATCATTTACAACAACGCCGGAATCGGCGGGGCAGTCGGACCGCTCGAACAAATCTCCGTCGAGGATTGGGACAAGAGCCAGAATGTACTGCTGCGCGGCGTATTCCTCGGGATGAAGCATGCGGCGCCCGAGATGCACAAAGTTGGCGGCGGCTCGATTATCTCCACGGCGTCGGTCGCGGGTATCCGCGGCTTCAACGGGCTGCACGCCTACTGCGCGGCGAAAGCCGGCGTCGTCAACCTGACGCGCTCGGCAGCGCTCGAGTTCGCGAAGGACAAGATTCGCGTCAACTGCATCTGCCCCGGCGGCATCAACACGCCGATCCTCCATCGCAATCAGCCCGGCGTGAAAGAAGCGATGGAACAATGGATGGCGAAGGCGCAGCCGATTCCGCGCGCGGGCCATCCGGAGGACATCGCGGGGATGGCGCTGTATCTAGCCAGCGACGACTCGGAATTCGTCACCGGGCAGGCGATGATCGTGGACGGCGGATTGACCGTCGGGAGCCAGTTCTCACCGAACGCAGGTGGACAGGACGCACCGTCGCCGATCGCACCCGGTACGTTCATGGGACCGTCGTTCCAAGGATGATCGACGAGGCGCGTCCGCGTGGACGCGCCTCGTAACCTAACCCCTAACCCCTTCCCCCGGTGGAAGGGGAACCGGATTTTGGTCGAACGGGCCTCGCAACCTGATCCCTCCCATGGTGGAAAGGGGACCAGGCAGAGCCGCGTCTATTCGCTGCTACTGCCGCGGATAGCCGGGCAGCCGCGCCTGCATTGCATTTGGATATTCGACCGGCAACGCGCTCGCCTTGTTGAGCGCTGCCAGCTCCGCCGCCTCGAGGCGAAATCCGATCGCGCCGAGATTCTGCTCGTTCTGCTCTTCGGTCCGCGCGCCATAGATCACCGAGCTGACGCCGGGCTGCTGATTCACCCACGCCAGCGCGACCTGCGAGATCGCACGGCCCCGCTCCTTCGCGACGTGCTCGACAGCTTCGAGCGTCCTGTAATTGCGCTCGTCGGCGAGCCGATTCCACATATCCATTTTCGCGAGGCGGCTGTCTTCGGGCGGGCGTTGACCCGAACGATACTTACCGGTGAGAAATCCACCGCCGAGCGGACTCCACGGAATTACGCCGACGCCTTCGTAGCGGCACAGCGGCAGAATCTCGCGCTCGATCTCGCGCGAAATCAGGCTGTATTGCGGCTGCAGGCAGTCAAACCGCGCGAAGTCGTGTTTATCGCTGACCCATAGACTCTTCATCAGTTGCCACGCCGTAAAATTCGACGCGCCGATGTACCTGACTTTGCCGTGACGCACGAGGTCGTCGAGCGCGCGCATCGTCTCTTCAATCGGCGTTTCGAAGTCCCATGAATGCACCTGGTAAAGATCGATGTAATCCATCTTCAGGCGGCGCAGGCTGGCCTCGACCTCCGACATGATATGCCCGCGGGAGAGGCCGATTTGATTCGGCCCGACCGTCTTGCCCATAAAAATATTAGCGTTGAAACGAACTTTCGTCGCGACAATCAAATCTTTTCGCCGCTCGCCGACAATTCGCCCGAGGATCTCCTCCGACGCGCCCGCCGCATAAACGTTCGCGGTGTCGAGGAAATTGCCGCCAACCTCGATGAACCGGTCGAGAATTTTTCCCGCGGTTTTTTCATCGGTCTCACGTCCAAACGTCATGCTTCCGAGGCAAAGTTCCGAAACTTTGAGCCCGGTACCACCTAATCGCCGATATTCCATGGCTTTTTCGTATCCTCCGCCGCCGAGTGTAATCCGACCGGCGGCGCGTGCAAATGAAAATTTTTGAAGTTTGAATAATCGCTGAAATGAATCGTCTCAATAAATGGGTGCGCACGGCTCTGGCACCCGGCCGGTTGGTTTGTTCCTCCCCAACTAAACCGGCTTCCGTCCGCAGCGTAAGCGGACGGCCGCTACGAACAGGCGGGCATTGGAGAGTCCCCCCCCTCTTCAGATGCCCGCCATTTTTCTTTTCAGTGAATTGCAGTTTGCTTTTGGTTACCGTTCTTGAGAGGCGGAAATCGCGCGCCAACTTGACACTGCGCTCTGGCATCAGTCATAGCTCATGGCTTGATGTTGTCGCGGTGGCTCAGATTGCTGGTGGTTGCGCCGGTTGTGTTGTTCGTTTTCGGAGCAATTCTGCTCAGCTGCGGCGGCGGCAGCAGCGGGACCAGCACGGCAACCGCAACTCCCGGCTTTTCGCTCGACTCCATTACGATCTCAACCGGCGCCCCGCCCTCGCCTACCTTCACGCCGACCCCGCCCCCCACAAAAACTCCCAAACCCACGAAGACGGCTACCCCCACTTTGACGCCGCGCCCGGCAGCAACGAGCACCAGTATCGTGAGCATCGGGCCGGATGGTGTGCCGACGGGAGGGACGGTCTCATTCAACGCAGTCGGTACATTCACGAAGAAATCCAAAATAAAGTACGAAGATATTACGACCGGACCGGCCACAATGTGGACCTCGACGGAGAACACGGTGTTTCTGGCGCCGCCGTCCGGAGACATGGGGGGCGAATACACGACCGGATTTGCGGGATGCGTCTGTATTTTTGCGAGCAGTTCGGGAGTGAGCAGTCAGCAGGTTGGCGTCGGCGTTTACGAGGATGTCGACACATGCCCGCTATGCCCGACTCCTCTGCCTACCGCGACACCGACGCCGAAGGCTGCCGGAGTGCCCTGGGCTTCGAGTACGCCGGCCGCATCGGCGCGGAGCGCGGGCGTTCTGATGTGGACCTTCGATCCGGGCGCGCTGTTACGCGGACGAATCGCGACCGGCGCGGACGGCTCAATTTCCTTCATCACGCGCGACGGCGTGCTGCACGGCCTGAACTCCTCGGGCAAGGAAACGATGCGCCGCGGTGCGGATGGTTCGTCGCCGGCAGTTTTGCCCGACGGGACTGTGGTCGCGATGGCGTCCAAGACAGCGCTCGCGGCGATTAGTCCTGACGGCGCGACGCTTTGGAATCTTGAAATTGGCGAGAGCGCAGGACCGCTCGCGGCAACCGATCGCGCGATTTACGCATCGGCGGGCGGCGACCTAGTGTCGGTCAGCGATTCGGGCTCTCTCAACTGGCGCGTGAGCGTGGGGCCGGTGAACACAGCCGCGGTGACTCCTGACGGAGTCGTGGTGGGAACTTCACGCGGCGCGGTCACTGCGCTGGCGTCGGACGGCGCGGTGGCCTGGACATTCCAGCCTGATGGCGGATTTTCGGGATCGGTTGCTTACGCTGACGACGTGGTTTACGCGGGCTCGGCCGGCGGCGGCGTGTATGCGATGGATTCACGCACCGGCAACCCGCTGTGGCATGTCAATGCCACGGAAGCGGTAACCGCGGGACCGGCAGTCGCTCCATCGGGAACAATCTTCGCGGGCGCCGACACTATCTTCGGAGTCTCCGCCGATGGGCAGCTCCGATGGAAAAATTCGACGCTGAGACCGGGCGATGCCGGGTTGATCGTGCTCGGCAACGACGGCGTGTTCGACGCGGCAACGGGCGACGTGGGCGCGGTGCTTACGGGCGACGGCAGCTACGTATGGACCTCGCGCAGCTTCGGCAAGATCACGACGGCCTCGTCATCGGCGTCGGGGATGCTCTACGTCGGGACCTCGACCGGCCGCATCTTCGCGGTTAGATAGCTGAAGCTCCGGGTAGATGACGCTATGACGCCGGACCGAAGATGATTTGATAGTTCTGATATACGCTACCCGTCACGATGACCTTGGGCACCGGGGCACCGCTCGTCTTCAGCTGCGAGGCAGCAAACTTCGCGATTGTTCCGTCAAGGTAGTCCATAACCAACAGATCGCCTTTGCTGTCGAATACCGCGCTAAATGGCCCCTCTCCGGCAAGGACGGCACTGTTCAATTTAACCGTTGGAGCGGGATTGCCAGAGCTGGCCAATTGACCCTTCGCATACTCTACGACTGTGTGCGCGCCATAGTTGGGAACCCAAAGATTTCCGTTCTTATCGAACGCAATTTCTCCCGGTTCAGAGATGCTGGTGCCGCTACCGTCGTCAGAGAGCACGACCGTGGCCAACTTGCTGCCGCCACTGGCCAGCTGGCTTTTGCTGAACTCGGCGATCGTGTTCCCTGCCTCATTGTCCACCCACGCATTCCCGGCTTTGTCGAACGCGATAAAATTTGGACCGTCCAGATTCGAATCGGAAGAGCTGATGACTATGTTGGGCGCTGCTATATTCGCGCTGCCGGCAGCCAACTGTCCCTTCGACAGTTCATCGAGCGTGTTGTTCGATTGGTCAGCCAGCACAGGTTACCTTGCGAGTCGAAGTTACAGCCGGTGATTTCACTGAACGTGGACGTACTGGTGATTATCACTGGGGGCGTCGGGTTCGGTTCGTGTGCGAGGTTTTTGAGTTGGGCAGCGGTGAATTTCACCACCTCGTCGAAGTGGATGACCGCCCACAGGTTATGGGACTTGTCAAAGGCAAGACCCGACACTTGATCATACGTGCTCAGCGCACGCGGCGTTGGCATCCCGCTCTTTTTGAGTTGCTTGGAAGTGTAGGACGCGATGCCAGGGGCCACACCATCCAACGAAACCCACAGCGTCGAGCCGCCGCACCATGCGCGCGAGGGCGACCCGCAGGCCAGCGTCAGAAGCGCAATCGCCGCCGCAAAGCGGCGCAAGCAAAAGATATTTCTGTTCTTCAAGTCGATTTCTTCCTCACTTTGAGACCTGGGTTAGGCTAGTAGACCACTCACCGGTTGAGCGCAAGTCAGCGTCCTGCCGTCAGACCGCATTTGCGCGTAGGTTCAGCCTATCGACTTTCCACTTGCCGCTTGACCGGGCGCGCCGAAATAGTTTGAAGATATACGCATGAGCGCGATCGACATCATCAAGCGCCGGCTCAAGGAAGACCGCATCCCCGAGACTCCTGAAGAAGTCGGACAGAAGAAAAAGCGCCCGCGCGAAGTCGCGTTCATGGACGTGAACCTGTGCTTCCCGTGCGGCAAATGTCCTGAGTTCTGCCCCGTGCAATGCATCGAGTACATGGCGGCCGGTTCGGTACCGGGACGCGGCGTGCAGCCGGTGCAGGACCGCTTCCAGGAATGCATCGGATGCTACATCTGCGTCGAAGTATGCGCGCTGTTGACGGACTACGACGCGGTCAGGATGTACGACAGCAACCTGGTCGAGGAAGTGCTGGGCGTGAAGATCACGGACACTCCTCCGCCCGAGCCAATCGCGGCGCAGCCATACGAAGAATATTTTTCAGAGGGCGGCCAGTATCGGCATCTAGGCAAGGGCTCGCGCATCCGCGAGAAGATGACCGCCGAAGAGCGCGCAATTTTCGCCAGAGAACGCGTGCGCGGGTAATCCTCGCCAGGTATCTCTACCTGCGCTAGGCGCGCCAGACTTCCGGCTTCTTACCCGTCGTCATCTCGGCCAGCGACGTCACCTCGACGCGATCGGGCGTTATCAGCATCAGGCCGAAGTCTTTCGACTCGGGCCCTCCCGGCCAGAACTGCGAGAGATCGTAGTCGAAGACCTTGCCGTTCCAGATTCGCTTTTTTTCAGTAATGTCTTCCACAAATTTCGCTGTGCCGGTGACCGTTAGATGAACCATTTCGACGCCGATTTGGTAGAAGAGCTCGACCTTGGGGTTCTTGTCGATATGACGAGCCTTGGCCGACGCGCGTCCGGTTGCGACCCACACCCGCTCGCCCTCGAAGGCAGGATGCACGACGCGAACCTTGGGCTGGGATCCGACGGTGGTGGCGAGATATGCCCAGGTCGCCTTCGTGGCGGTCGCATGGACTTTCTCCCAAAATTTTGAATCGCTCATCTGAATACCTCCAAAGTTTCGTAACACGCTCGCGGCGGATTTGACACTGCGCGGTATCCCGAACTACTCTGCAAGTTCCGCACGGAGAAAGCGCGATGGAACGCCAAGCCCGACGCGCGCAGGTGCTGCGCCACGCCAAGCGCATCTTTGCTCGCAAGGGATATCACAGGACCAATGTCGCGGACATCATTGCCCGCGCCCGCATCGCACGCGGCACGTTCTATCTCTATTTCCAGAACAAGAAAGACTTGTTCGAGGAATTGCTCGAGCAGGTCGTCAACGAGCTGACTCAGCGGATTCAGCGGTTGCGGCCGGGGGCGGGAGAGCCGGACGCCGTCGATCAATTGCGTGCGAACTTGACGCGGGTGCTGAGCTACGTGCTGGCCGAGCGCGAACTCACCGACATTTTGCTGAATCATTCGACGGGATTCGATCACGAGCTCGACGACAAGATCCAGGATTTCTACGACCGGATCGCGGCGCTGATCAAGCGGTCGCTCGATCTCGGAATCGAGATGAACCTGGTGCGCAACGCGGACACGCGCGCGGTCTCGTACGCGATCCTCGGCGGAATCAAGGAAGTGATTGGGATGCTCTCGCGCATCGATGACACGGACATCGCGGCGCTGGTCGAAGAAATACTGCAATTCGGCTTGAGCGGCGTCGCTCGTCCCGAGCTATTAAAATTCGTGCGCGCGCGAGGCGAAGCTGCAGGTGAAGAGGTCCGAAACGAGAGCTCTTTTTTTGAGCCCAAACTAGACTGACATGTCAGTTTATGGTCATAAGAAATCGTCCAACGGCCACGCCGCCAAGGCCTCGAAGCGTCGCGCGGCTTTTTACGATCTCGACGGCACGCTGGTCGATCTTAACCTGGTGCATGCGGCGATTTTCACCCTTGCCAACGTCGGAGAATGGAGCGGACGAGTCTCGTACCTCCTCGGTTTCGCCGCGCGAATCCCGCGCTTGTACATCGCGGAGCAGCGCGACCGCCGACTTCTGAACACCATCCTGTTCGAGGCGTTCAAAGGCATTTCGCGCGACCGTTTGTTCTCCCTCGGCGAGGAATATTGCGAGCGCATCCTGTTCGGCCATCTTTTTCCACGAGCAGTGGAATTGATCGAGGCGAATCGCGAGGCCGGGTTCGAGCCGGTGCTCGTCACAGGCTCGCCGGACTTCATCGTGGCGCCGCTCGCTCGTCAGCTCGGAATTGCCGACTTCGCCGCGAACCGATTTGTCTTCAGCCGCGGCCGCGCGACCGGCAGGCTGGCCGAGCCGGTGATGGCTGGCGACGAGAAGGCGGTCTGGTGCGAGGACTACGCCAGTGCCCACGATCTCGACCTCGCGGATTGCTGGGGTTACGCCGACTCACATTACGACACCGCGTTTCTCGCCAGGCTCGGGCATCCCGTCGCGGTCAACCCAGACCGCAGATTGCGCGCCGCCGCGCTCAGCCGGCAATGGCCGGTGCTCCATTTCGAGACGGCAGCGTCTTCGGAGCAGCCTTTTGATTTCGACAGCGACTTGGAACTCAACCACGACAGCGAACGATCGACGCGAGGCTCGGATGGCTCGGCCTGAAGCAAAACTCAAGGAACTTAAAACCGCGGAGTCGCGGCATGAGGTCGGGGCGCGCAGCGAGCTGGTCGTCAGGGTGAATCGACGCTCGGAGCGCCGCATCATTCCGTATGGCGAGGAATTTCTGTTCGAGAAGCTGCCGGTCGGCACGCGCGTCATCTATCCGCCGCCCCCGCTCGACCCGCTTGCCGACGCCGACCAGGCGATTCGCTACGCCCTGCTCCATCCTGAGAACCAGGACCCGCTGTTCGCGCAGCTCAGTCCGAACATGCGCGTGACGATCGCGATCGACGACATCAGCCTGCCGCTGCCGCAGATGCGCCGGCCCGACATCCGCGAGCGGCTGTTGAATCAGGTGCTGCAGACGCTTGCCGACTACGGGGTTGACGACGTCCACCTGGTGATCGCGACGTCGTTGCATCGGCGGATGACGGAAGCCGAGATCCGCCGCGTCGTTGGCGAGCGCGCGTTCAAGCAATACTGGCCGGACCGGTTGTACAACTTCGATGCGGAAAATCGCGCCGAGCTGGCGATGCTCGGCAAGACGGAGCATGGCGAGGAAGTGTGGCTGTCGCGGCGCGCGTCGGAGTCCGACCTGCTCATTTACTTGAACATCAACCTGGTGCCCATGGACGGCGGGCACAAGTCGGTCGCGGTGGGACTAGCGCCGTACCAGAGCCTGCGGCATCACCACAACGTCGGGACGCTGCGCGATTCGCACTCGTACATGGACCCGACGCGCTCGGCTCTGCATCGATCGTCGGACCGGATGGGCAAGCTCATTCACAGATCGGTCAAGATTTTTCAAATCGAGACCGCGGTGAACACGCGGATGTACGGCGGGATGCTGGACTTCCTGCACAAGAACGAAGATCACTTCACCGACTGGGATCGCACGCGCCTGAAAGGTTTTCAGTGGACGATGCGCAATATGTCCAGCGAGATGCGGCGCACGGTGCTGCACAACTACGCAGCGCCGTACGGAATGATCGGCGTGTGGGCGGGCGACACTGAGACGGTGCATCAGAAGGCCCTTGCGCGAGTGTTCCAGCAATACGCGGTGCCGGTGAAGGGTCAGGCCGACATTTTAATTGTCGGCGTGCCGTACATCTGCCCGTACAACGTCAACTCGATTATGAATCCTGTTCTAGTGCAGTGCACCGGCCTCGGCTACCTGTTCAACATGTATCGGAACAAACCGCTGGTGCGCGAAGGCGGCACGATGATCGTCTGTCATCCGCTGCGCGACGAATTTCATCCCGAGCATCATCCGAGTTACATCGAGTTTTTCCATCGATGCCTCGCCGAGACGACCGACGCCGTCGAGCTCGAGAAACACTTCGAGCGCGAGTTCGCGGCCAATCCGACGTACATCCATATGTACCGCTACGGCAACGCGTACCACGGCGTGCATCCGTTCTACATGTGGTACTGGGGCGAGCCGGCCCGCCAACACGTGGGGCGCGTTATTGCGGCGGGATGCGAGGAGCCGGAAGTCGCGGCGCGGCTGGGCTGGGAGGCGGCAGACACGCTCGACGAGGCAATCGCGATGGCGACCTCGGAGCTCGGTCGCTCGGCCGAGATAACTTACCTGCATCTGCCGCCGCTGGTGATCGCGGATGTCGAGTAGCAACGGTAAACTCAACGGGGCAGCAATGCCCGCGCTCGAACAGGTGCTCAAGGGCCGTCGCATCTTGCTTACCGGCGCGACTGGATTTCTCGGCAAGGTGTTCCTCGCGATCCTGCTGCGATGGCATCCCGAGATCGAGCGCGTCTACCTGTTGATTCGCGGCGACCGGCGCAGCAGCGTCGGCCGCTTTCGCCGCGAGATTCTCGACTCGCCGGTGTTTGCGCCGCTGCGCGAGCATCTCGGCGAGGAGTTCGATCGTTACATCGAAGAAAAGATCGTCGTCGTTCCCGGCGACATAACCAATGACGGGCTGCTCGGCGAGGAAGCGAAGCCGTTCAAGCCGGGCAGTCTCGACGCGGTCGTGCACAGCGCGGGGCTGGTGAACTTCGAGGCGTCGCTGGAAAAGGCGATCGAGGTCAACACCACCGGCGTCGCGAACGTGATCGAGTTCTGCCGCAAAGTCGGCGCTGCGATGATGCATGTGTCGACCTGTTACGTCGTCGGAAGCGCCGACGGGCATAGATACGAAGACGACATTCCCGAGAACTGGAGCCCGGACGGGCGCAAGTCGTTTCGGCTTGAGCGCGAAATTCGCGACGCGCTTGCGGCGATCGAGCGCGTGCAGGCCGAGTCGCGCGATCAACTGCGTCACGCGGAGTTTCGCGGCGACGACGGTGCCGCCGACGCGCCGCGCGAGTCGGCGCTCGAGCATCGACGCAAGCAGTGGGTCGAGGAACGCCTCAAGCACGTCGGCCGCAAGCGCGCGCAAAGTTGGGGATGGCCCAACACGTACAGCTACACGAAGAGTCTTGGCGAGCAGTTGGTGCTTGCGAATCGCGACATGCTCAACGTCACGGTCGTGCGTCCGGCGGTGATCGAAAGCGCGCTCCGCGATCCGTTCCCCGGATGGAACCAAGGCGTCAACACCAGCGCGCCGCTGACTTATCTCGCCGGCCGCGGCTATCGATTTTATCCTGCCAAGGCGGAGCTGGTGCTCGACGTTATCCCGGTCGATCTCGCGGCGCACGCGATGATTCCGATCCTCGCCGCGCTGCTGTTGCGCAAGCACAAGCCCATCTACCAGCTTTGCACTTCGGATCGGAATCCGCTTCCGATGCGGCGGCTGGTCGAACTGACTGCCCTCAGCAATCGCCGCGAGCATCGCAAGGACAGCGGCACGATGCGCTGGCTGGGGCCGCATCTGGAAGCCGTTGTTGTGTCGCAGAACACTTACGACCTCGCCAGCGACAAGGTTCCGCAAATTCTCAAGCAGGCGGCAGCCTTCGCGCGCAGCGTTGTCGGCGCGGAGAATCAGCGCGCGAAAAAGATCGAAAGCGGGATCGATAAATTCAAAGAGAACACCGACCTGGCGCGCGAACTAGTCGAGGTCTATCGCCCCTACATCCAGGAACTCGTTTATACCTTCCACGCCGGCAACATTCGCGCGCTTTACGCGACGCTCAAGCCGGCCGACGCCGAGCGGCACCCGTTTCGTCCCGACCTGATCGATTGGCGCGACTACTGGATCAACATTCATCTGCCGGGCCTGCGCCGACACATTTTTCCTCAGCTCGATCTCCATACACGCGGACGAGCCAAGTCGCTGCCGCGTCATCGCAGTCTCGTCGATATGCTCGACCGCGCCGCCGACCGCAACGGCTCGCGGATCGCGATGATCGCCCGCCGGCCGTCGGGCGAGCAGACGCAGACGACTTACCGCGAGCTGCGCGACCGCGCGCATCGGGCGGCGCTGCTGCTGGCGACGCGCGGAATCAAGCCGGGAGACCGCGTGCTTCTGATAGGCGAGAACTCGCCCGATTGGGTGCTCGGCTATTTCGCGATTCTATGCGCCGGCGCGATTGCCTTGCCGCTCGACCAATTGATTTCCATTGAAGAGCTCGCACCGATCTGCAAAATCGCGGAGCCCACCGCCGTGCTGCGCTCGAGCGCGGTTCACAAGCGCTTCGATTCGGCGCTGGGCAATGCGCATCCGAAACTCATCGAGCTCGATCTCGCCGAGCTCGCACGGCCGTTCATCCTACGCGGCGACGCCAAGACTCCGCCCGCGCCGCCCGAGCGAAAAGCGCTCGCCTCAATCCTGTTTACCTCCGGCAGCACCGGCGCGCCCAAGGGCGTGATGCTGTCGCACGGCAATTTCGCGGCCGAAATCGCGATGCTCTCGCGCGTTTTTTCACTGGGCGCCGACGATGTCGTACTCTCGCTCTTGCCACTTCACCATGCGTTCGAGTTCACCTGCGGGATGCTACTGCCGCTCGCCAGCGGCGCGACGATTGTCTATCCGCTCGAGGTCGAAGCGAAAACGCTGTCGCGCACGCTCGCCGACGTTCGCCCGACAGCGCTGATTGGAGTGCCCGCAGTATGGGAGGCAGTACATCGGCGCATCGTCGACGAAGTCGAAGCGCGCGGTCCCTTCTTTCACGCCGCCTTCGACAACCTGCGCGATCTCAATCGCCGGCTCGACACTAACTCGGGCCTCAACTTCGGCTCGATCGTTTTCCGACAGGTTCATTCCGCGCTCGGCGGACGGCTGCGGCTCGCCGTCAGCGGCGGCTCCGCCCTGCCCCATCGCGTGGCCGAGTTTTTCAACGACATCGGAATCCCGCTGCTCGAAGGCTACGGCCTGACGGAGGGGGCACCGGTTCTGTGCGTCGCGCGGCCTGACGAACCGCTGCAAGTCGGCGCGGTCGGAAGGCCGCTGAACGGCGTCGAGATCAAGTTGATGCCCGCGACCGGATCGATCGGCGAGATTGTCGCGCGCGGTCCTAACATCATGGCGGGTTACTATCGCAACGAGGCTGCGACCGCCGAGGTTCTGAGCGACGGATGGCTTCACACCGGAGACCTCGGGCGCTTCGACGACGACGGGCGCCTGTACATCGTCGGCCGGGCCAAGGAAGTCATCGTCGATTCCGGCGGCAACAATATCTACATCGAGGAGCTCGAGGAAATTTACGGCTGCTCGCAGTACGTCAAGGAGATGGCGGTAGTCGGTTTGAAGGTCGGACAGGGTGAGCAGGTCGCGGCGCTGGTAGTGCCCGCCTACGCGCGAGGCGAGAGCCGCCGGGCAGTTGAGGATCGCTTGCGCAGCGACTTCGACAAGGTCGCGCGCGAACTGAGCGCGTACAAACGGATCAGGATTCTCCGCTTCACCGACGCCGAACTGCCGCGGACGCGCACCCGCAAGATCAAACGCGCCGACGTGGCCGCGAGCTTGCGGAGGATGCTCGAGGTTCGCGCGAGTGCCGCCGAGGATACCTCCAACTCCGAGGTCGAGACGTGGCTCGCTGAGGCGCTCGCGTTAATCGCCACCGAACCGGTCAACCTCACTCCCGCCACGCGCTTGATCGAAGACCTCGGCCTCGACTCGCTCGCGCTGGCGGAAATCGGCGAGCTGATCGGCGAGCGCGCGAGCCGCCAGATTGCGCCGGAGGAAATCGCGGACCTTCGCACCGTCGAGGACTTACAACTCCTCGCCGCGCAACCGGGCGGCAACGGCCGAGTGCGGATGCCCTCCTACGCAAAGTTCGCCGAGCCCTACACTGTGCATCTGCCGTCGCCGCTGAAGTGGCTCGGTCGATTTGCAGTGCGTGGGGCCGAGCGGGCGATTTTCGACGGATGGCTGAAGCCGAAGATTCTCGGGCGCGGCAACATACCGGCGAATCGCAATTTCATCGTCGTCGCGAATCATTCGAGTCATCTCGACTTCAGCCTGGTCGGCCACGCGCTTGGCGCGGTTGGCGACGACCTCCGCGTGCTCGCCGCCAAGGATTATTTCTTCAACACGCCGGCGCGCCGCTTTCTCGCCGCGAACTTCACGTCGATGATGCCATTCGATCGCGAGCGCGCTCAGCTCGAATCGCTGGAAGACGCGCTCGCCGAGCTGGCTCAAGGGCGCAGCGTCCTGATGTTCCCCGAGGGCACGCGCTCGGCCGACGGCGTGATTCACGAGTTCAAGAGTGGCGCGGGATTCCTGGTGCTGCGCAGCGGTTGCGACGTTCTGCCGGTGCTGATTCGCGGCACCCATGACGTGATGGGCAAGGGCAGCCTCATCCCGCGCCGCCATCCCGTGGAGGTTCGCATCGGTCGCGCGATCACCGCGAGCAAACTTCGCGAACTGGCGGCGAGTTCCGAAGGCGCCGGCGCCTATCGCAAAATCGCCGACACGATGCGTTCGGCGGTCACCGCGCTTTCCGGGTCGCGCTCGAAATTGACGCCGGCCCTCAAGACGGAAACTACGGACGAGAATGGCGCCCAACCGGCCAACCAAGCGCGCGCCAAAATCGAGCCATCGCCCGAACGGCCTCGCGGGCACGCCAAAGCTTGATGCCCGCATACACCGCGCTTTGGCATCTCCTGCATTAACATGACGCTGGAATACTTGCCCGCCGGATGGTTACATTTGGATGATGGTGGACTGGTTCAGCAAGCATCCCGACCATGCCGCTCGGCCGACTCGCGGCCATCGCCGGCCGTCGGTGAGTGTGATTTCGGAAGAATTGCTGGTCGGCGAATATCCGAGTCAGGCTGATATCGCGTGGCTCAAGGACACCTACGGGATAACCGCGGTTCACAATCTGCAGGACGACGACGACCTGCGCATGAACGGGTTGGATAACGGCGAGCTCAGCGCGGAGTACGATGCTCATGGGATCGACTACGTGCGGACGCCGATCCAGGATGGCAGCGCGGACGCGATGGCCGAGCGGCTCGAAGCGGCGCTCCACGATCTTCGCGACCTGGTCGGTTCCGGTTCGCGCGTTTACCTGCATTGCAACGCCGGGATGAATCGCGCACCGACGCTGGCGATTGCGTTTCTACGCGCATATCGGCAAATGTCTCTCGAAGAAGCGATGAAGCTCGTGAAAAAAAATCGCGCGTGCGGGCCGTTCATGACGGTGCTCGAGGAATACTTCGGGCCGCGCGATTACAAGCCGGACAAATGACTTGACCTCGTCAGGCGCAGCCGGAAGTTTGCCGCGGGCGTTCCCGAGGCAGAGATTTCTCACGGCCTGCGCGTGGGGCGTACATCTATATACCGCGCTCGGGGCGGCGCTCGGTCTGCTCGCGATCTTCTTCGCCTCGCGCGGCGACTTCCGCGCATCGTTCCTCGCGATGGGCGTGGCGACGATCATCGATTGCACCGACGGCCCGCTCGCGCGCTGGCTGATGGTCAAGATTCGCGTGCCGACCTTCGACGGCGCGCTGCTCGACAACATCGTCGACTACCTGACCTACACCGTCGCGCCGGTGTTCCTTATGCTCGCGGCCGGCATCATCCCGGAATCGCGATGGGGCCTGGCACTGGCGTGTTTCGTCATGCTCGCGAGCATTTACGGATTCTGCCACACCGAAGCCAAGACGCCGGACAACTACTTCCTCGGCTTCCCGAATTATTGGAACCTCGTCGCGTTTTATCTTTACTGTCTCGGTAGCGGCACCATCTTCAACGTGGCCGTGCTCCTGATTCTCGCTGTGATGGTGTTCATGCCGCTCAAGTACATCTATCCAAATCGCACCGTCCCGCTCCGTCCGATAACGCTCACGCTCGGAATCATCTGGGGATTTTTGACAATCGCATCGCTGTTCATGCTGCCGGCCGTGAATCCGATCATGTTGTGGGCCGGGCTGAGTTACATCGCGTACTACTTCATTGCATCGTTCATGCTCCACGCACGGTTCGCGCTGAAGTCCAATCGAGCCGCGTCGACCTGAATGCCTGAGCCCAGGCTAAATACCGCGCCCGCCGCTTCCGAGTCATGGCTCGAGGTGATCGATTCCAATTCTCCTCTGCTCTTAATCGCGCCGCATGGCGGACGCGCAGAGCCGCGCACGCGCTCAATGCTGAATCCCAAGGTCAACGACCTGCATACCGCGGACATCACGCGCGGGCTCGCGGCGCGGCTCGGCGCGTCGGCGTTGATCAACGTCGCGATGGATCGCAACCGGCTCGACTGCAACCGTCTCTCGCAAATAATCGAGCGCGCACCGTGGCTGCTCGAAATGATCGCGGACCGGGTCGGTGCAATCGTCGAGCGTCACGGCCGCGTCACCGTGCTGCTCATACACGGATGGAACATAATCGAGCCGCGCCTCGATTTCGGACTGGGATTGCGAACCTCGGGCAGTGAGCTACGGCCGCCCGGTTCCGCCTGCGTCTCTGCCTGCGACGACTTCATCAACGGCCCGCTCGCTGGACTCGCCGACCGCCTGCATGGGCATGGCATCAAGCCGACTTACGGTATGCGCTATCCCGGCGGCGGCCTGCAAAACTTGTTGCAGGCATTCACCGCGCGTCATCGCGAAAGTCCGCACGTGCCGCTAAGAACGATCTCCGAAATTGCGATGCGCGGTGCCGTCGATGCTGCCCAGCTCGAATTGTCGGTTGCGCTGCGGATGCCCGGAGAGCTGCGCACGCGATGCGAAGACGCAATCGCCGAAGTTTTTTCAGGAAACGGAAATGCGCATGTATCTAGCTCTCCGATAGCGATAAATCGTGCGCCACGCCCGGCGGTCCCGAAATCCGAAATCGGCGCTGCCGCGACGGTCGCGTCGCCCGGCCGCGTCGGCATCGAATTTTACGACCCCGCCGCACACTTCGGAGCGATGGCCAGTTTCGACGTCGGCGGCGCGGGCATGGGCGCGCGAATCATGATGCTGTTCGATCACCATCGCGCAGCGTTGTTCACCGCCGAAGGCCGTCCGACCCCTTCCGCGAACGCCGTCACTCACGGCCCGCTTTCGCTCCGGCGCGAGGGTGAGTCGATCGTGCTCGCGTTCCGCGGACCCGCCGTGATCGTGCCCGACGCGACGGCCTACCTGAGCATCGAACGCGCCTTGGCTTCGGGGCGGCTGGACGGCGACGCAGAAGTTGACGTGTGTTTCGAAATCGATCGCGCCGGCGGCGAATTCCACTTCGACCGGATTCTCGCGTCGTCCGCCGCCTCGCAGGATGCGCCATCGTCAAGCGCCGCGTTCGGGCGAATCGCAGGACGTGTGCGAATCGACGGCGTCGCACGGACGGTAAACGGATTTGCGCGCGCAGGAATGTCGTTCACAGGGCTGGGGCCACAGAAATTCACCGCGCGTCGGATGCTCTGGGTGTCTTTCGATGATGAAGAGGCGCCGCGTGCTCTCGAAGCCCGTTCGGTTGCGACCGGCGATGCGCCTCCCAATCAGAGCGCCAGGATTCTCGGCGCGGGCGGATGGTCGTCGTGCAGGCTGCGCGATCTCACGATCGAGACGCTCTCGGTCGAGGAGCCGCCGCATCGTATCTTCGCGTCGTTGATCCGCTCCGACGGATCGTCATGCGAACTCGAGGGCACCGTCGAATGCTTCATTCCGCTGTCGCGCCCCGGACCCGGGCAGTCGCGCATCTACACGACACTCGGATTCGCAATCTTCCGCGACGGCACCCATCGCGGGGCCGGGATGTTTGAATATTCGCGCGTCGCCGATTCGGTGCTGACGGCGGCCGACGAGAACGATGATTCCGATTCGGATTGAAGTGCCGCGCTAAGCGAGCGTATCTGCCGCACGCGTGCGCGACGCGATCATAGCGTCGACCTGGTTCGCGATGTCGGCGAGCACTTTGCCCGTGGGCGTGGCGGCGTACTCGCGCACGAACGGCACGCCGCGATCGGTGCTGTCCGCGAGCCGTGGTTCAAATGCGAGCCGCGCCATTATCGGCACACCGGCCTCGCGCGCGATTCCATGCAGATCACCTTCCGGCCACAGCGGCCGAACCGCGCGGCATCCGTCGCAGTTAAAGCCGACCATGTTCTCCACGATGCCGACGATCAGTACGCCGATCGCGCGCCCAATCTTCATCGCATTGCGTGCGGCGCTGGTGTCCTGTGCCGACGGATGAGTCAGCAGCAGCACGCCATCGAGCGCCATCATCGACGCGAGCACGTGTAATCGATCGATACCTGTGGCGAGATCGATGATCAACAAATCCAAGCTCCCGAACTGCGATTGCGCGAGGATTCGGCTGAGCGCGTCGCGATAGCTCAGTTCCGCGGGACGTGTCGGAGCGGGCGCAACCGGCTCGCCGCCATTGTTGCCGTCGATCTGATCCTGCACAAAGCTGATCGGTGGCGCCTCGCCGCCGGGAAGCTGATCGCTGGAAACCACGCGCAAGCCATGCGGTCCCGCGGCCGGCTCGATTCCTTCGATCATCGGGAGGCGCCGCTGCGGTTTCATCCCGAGCATCGCCGCGACGCTGGGCGAATTCAGGTCCGCATCGACGATTGCGACCTTGCGGCCTTTCATCGCCAACACCGCTGCGATGTTCACTGCGAGCATGCTCTTGCCGACCCCGCCGCGAGCACTCGCAAGCGCAATCGTCGCGCCGACGCCGGAAAGATTGGCGCGAATCCGCTCACGAACTCCGGCTACATCGCCGGACGGACCAGCGGCTCCGTTGTGATCAATATACGAGAATATTCTCATTAACTGGCTGCTGAGATCCCACGGATCGATCCTAACGGTCGTTCAGGCCGCAGGTTCTCAGCAAGTTTGCCTGTCTAGGATGACTGTTTTGGACCGCGCGGTAAACAATGGCCGCCTGTCGCGCACCCGCGCGATCTAGGCGTCGTCGTCGGCGTCAGTCGAGCCGATTTTGCGGTAGGTATTGGGTTCGTCGTCGAGTCGCCGCTGCGATTTCGCCTCGCGCTCCTCATCCTGCTGGCAATCGCGGCACAGGCGCGAAAACGGCATCGCGTCGAGCCGTTCCTCGGCGATCTCCAGTCCGCACGACTCGCAGACGCCGTAGGTGCCGTCGTCGAGACGCTCGAGCGCGTCGTCGATTTGCTTCAGCTTAATGCGCTCGCGGTCGGACAGGATGAAGTTGATCTCGCGATCGCGCTCCTCGGACGCGAGGTCGTAGGTGTCCATCCCCTCGTCCTTGTTGCCTTCGCGTTCGGCCCGCAACTCGGAGTCTATCTCGCCGAGCAATTTGGTCTTCGTGTCCAGCAGTTGTTCGCGCGCCTTGGCAAGAAACTTCTTTCGGTTCGCGGCAACTGGTTTCTTGGTCATTGAATTCCGACTCCGACGTATATTAAGCGGCCGCGCCGGCGACCGTTGCGTGCAGATCGTAGCTGAGCGCCTTGTCAATTCGCGCGCGGACGAACTCGCCCGCCTCCGCGTCGCCCGCAAGAAAAACGGAGCCGTCGATCTCCGGCGCCTGCCCCGAGGTTCGCCCGCGCAGCCGCGCCGAGCGTCCGGGCATCGGGCCCTCAACCAGCACTTCGACTTCGCGCCCGACCAGGCCGCGATTTTTCGCCAGCGAAATTTCTGACTGCGTCGCCATCAGGCGGGCTCGCCGCGCGCGCTTGACGCGCTCGGGCACCTGGTCCGGCATGTCGAAGGCAGCGGTATTCTCTTCGCGCGAGTAGGTGAACACTCCCACGCGATCGAATTGTTCGTTGCGGACGAAATCCACCAAGCGCTCGAAGGCGGCGTCAGTCTCGCCGGGGAAGCCGACGATAAACGAAGTGCGCAGCACGACGCCCGGGATTCGCTCGCGCACGCGCTCGAGCAGCTTGACCAATGCCGCGCCGGAGCGCTCGCGCCGCATCGCCCGCAGCATCGCATCGTCGGCGTGCTGCAACGGCATATCGATATACTTCACGACCTTGGGCAGCTCCGCTATTGCGTCGAGCAGCTCGGAGGTCACAAAATTCGGATAGCAGTAAAGCAGCCGTATCCAGCGGAGCTCGTCGATAGTCGAGAGTTCGCGCAGCAACGCCGCCAGCGAAGACGGCTGGTTGAGGTCGCGGCCGTAGGCGGTCAAATCCTGCGCGATCAAGTTGATCTCGCGCACGCCGCCGGCCGCGAGGTTGCGCGTTTCGGCGACGAGGTCGGCAAGCGGGCGGCTCTCATGCAGCCCGCGAATCTTTGGGATAATGCAGAAGGCGCACTTGTGATTGCAGCCTTCTGAAATCTTCAAGTAAGACGTGAAGAAATCTCCAGTCTTAACTCGCGGGATTGCCGACGTCGGCAGCAGATGCGCCGCGCCGGCATACGGAATCGGCCGCGACTCGGGCGCCTCGGTGCGCCGCAGCAGCTCGGGCAAATCGAGGAAGTTACCGGTGCCGACGAACACATCCACTTCGGGCATCGTCGCCGCGAGCTCGGTCGCGTACCGCTGCGACAGACATCCCGCGACCACCAGCCGCTTGCCGAAGCCGCGCTTCTTAATCTCGGCCGCCTCGAGGATGGCGTCGATCGATTCCTTCTTCGCCGCCTCGATAAATGCGCAGGTGTTCACCAACAGCACTTGCGCCTCTTCGGGATCGAGCGTGATCTCGAACCCGGCAGACGTGAGCGCGCCAAGCATCAGCTCGCTGTCGGCGAGATTCTTGGGGCATCCAAGCGTGAGTAGGTGAACCTTTTCCATTTGCAGAACCGGGAGAACTTACGGGGCTTTTAAAAATACCCGTCGCATACTCGCGAGGCAATCGCGGCCGAACGTTTCAGCGCGTCTGTCGTGCTTTCCAGTGTACCAGATCGTCACGGCGAGGCGGGTGCCGTCACGATATCCGCGCCCGCCGGCGCCTTGAATGCGAAAATCGAATCGGGCAGTTTCACATTATCATGGATGTCGCTGAAATCGATCTTCGTCACGTCGCCGAGTTGATCGGTCAGAGTCAAGGTCATCAGGTTGTACATCTTGGGATCGAGTCCGACTTCGATTTTGTAGCCGCCGGTCCTCGCATCGAGGATCAAATCGATGAGGCCGTTCGCCGTCCCGGGATTTGCAAACGCGGCCTTGAAATCGCGGTTGATATTCCCGATTCCAAGCAGGAACGAGGTCGCGCTGCTCGATTTGAGCGCCTGCTTGAGGGGAGTCTCGACGACCTGGTTGAGGTCCGGGTCGTAGCTGTAGAGCGTCTCGCCGTCGCTGACGACGGTTTGCTTTTCCGGGTCCTCGAAGTCCCATCGCATACGACCGGGCTTGCGAAATGAAAATGTGCCCTGACGTTTGCGTGTCGGCGCGCCAACGGTGGTGATCTCCTCGCTGAATTTCCCTGTGAACGAGTTAGTCTCGCGGTAATGATGTTGCAGTCGATCGAGCACCTGCTTCAAATCTCTGCTGACAGGCTCACCCGCGGGCGCCATTGTCTCCGATCGAGAGGGCGCAGCGACGACGAGCAACATCACGATTGCCGGAAAGATCACCCTCCACGCTGTTTTCATCATCAGACTATGTTGTTTAGACGTGATCGACTGGACGAGACTTCATGCGTTCATCGGGCGCTGCGCAAGCGGACTTCGCGCGGCTTGGCGCCGTCGGCGGGCATCACTAGTCCTTCGCGTTCCATCTGCTCGACCATCCGTGCCGCGCGATTGTAACCGATTCGGAGCCGCCGCTGGATCATCGAGATCGACGCCTGATTGGTCTCCATCACGATTCGCACCGCCTCATCATACATCTCGTCCTGCACCTCGGCGCCGATACCGTCGCCGCCTTCCTCGCCAGGCGCCTTGGTGTCGAGGATTTCCATGCGGTACTCGGGCGCGCCCTGCTCGCGCAGGAAATCGGTGAGCTTGCGAATCTCATGCTCGCCGACGAACGGCCCGTGCAGGCGGCGGAGCTTTGCACTGCCGGGCGGCATGAAAAGCATATCGCCGGCGCCGAGCAGGCGTTCGGCGCCGATCGAGTCGAGAATCGTGCGCGAATCGACGCGCGACGTCACCTGCAGCGAGATTCGCGCTGGCAGGTTCGCCTTGATAAGGCCGGTGATCACATCGACCGATGGACGCTGCGTGGCGAGTATCAGATGAATTCCCGCGGCACGTGCCTTTTGCGCAAGGCGCGTGATATCGCGCTCGACGGTCTTGCCCTCGCTCAGCAGCAGGTCAGCCAGCTCGTCGATTACGATGACGATCTTCGGCATCTTGCGATGCTCGATCGCGCCGACCGCCGGCTGACTGGGATCGTCAGATGCGGGAATGCTCTGCCCCGCCATCTTGAGCTGCGCGAGCGACACGCCTGACGCGAGCGCGTGGTTGTAGCCGTCGATATTGCGCACGCCCAGCTCGCGCATCCGCAGGTAGCGGCTCTCCATCTCCTGCGTGGCCCACAACAGCGCGCTCGCGGCCTTCTGCGGATCGACGACCACGGGAACCAACAGATGCGGAATATTTTCGTACACCGACAGCTCGAGCATCTTGGGATCGACGAGAATCAGGCGCACGTCGTCGGCCGTCGCGTTGAACAGAATCGACGCGATCATCGTGTGCAGCGAAACCGACTTGCCGGTTCCGGTCGCGCCCGCGATCAGGAGATGAGGCATCCTGGCGAGGTCGGTTGCCACCGGACGCCCGGCGATGTCCTTGCCGAGCGCAATTGTGAGCTGGCTCTGCGCGGCCAAAAATTCCTCGGCCTCGAGTATCTCGCGCAAATAGACACGCTCGCGCTTGCGGTTGGGCACCTCGATTCCGACGACGGCCTCGCCGGGCACCGGTGCCTGGATTCGCACCGCGGCGGCGCGGAGAGCCATCGAGAGATCGTCGGCAAGATTTACAATCTGGCTTACTTTGATTCCCGAGCCCGGCTCGAATTTGTACATCGTGACGACCGGGCCCGGCTGCACCTCGACCACCCGCCCCTCGACGCCGAAGTCCGCGAGTTTCTGCTCCAGCACGCGCGCGCTGCGCTCGAGCTGTCCCTCGTCGACTTGCGCATGTTCGGCCGGCGGTAAATCGAGCAGCGATTGCGGTGGAAGTCTGAAGGCGCCCTTCTGGCGCGGTTTCGATGCCGCCGCCTTATCGCGCTTCTCGCGAATATCCAGCAGCCTGAGCTTCAGTGCCGGCCGGCCGTTGATGCCGTCCGGATCAATCTCGATCTCGTCGCCCTCGCTGAGCGAGAACGGGATCCGCGTTCCGTCGGCAAGGTCGAACTTGTCGCGGCGCGAACGCGGGCGAATCTTGTTCGCGACGCCCGCGAGCAACTCGGTCGGTGCTCGCTTGAGCATAAGCGCAAGCCCGCAGATGAAGCCGAGCGCGACTGCAATCAGGCCTCCTGCGACGCTGATCGAATCGTTGAGCAGACTCGCGACGTTTGCGCCAACTTCACCGCCCATCCTTTCGTCGCGCAGATCCCACAGCGCGCCTGCGGTCGCGAGCGCGAGAATCAAAAGCACGCCGCCACCGATCTCGCGCGCGATCGTGACGAGTCGCGCGCCGGTCCACACACGTTGCGCCAGCCACGCGACCAGTATCATCGCGGTGTACGATTGGTATCCGATGAGTCCGCCGAGAGCCGCGGCGATCGCCGCGCCGACCGGGCCGCCGAGATTTGGACTCCGTCCGAGGTCGACGCTAACGAGGCTCACCGTGCCGAACGCCGCGAACGCCAGCAGCGCGAGTGCGCATAGCTCGCGAGCGATTCGGCCGCCCGGGCCTGGCGCAATCGAAACTTCTTCGACTGGCGGCGGTGGAGGCAGCTCGATGGGAGATTTCTCCTTGCGCGCGATGGGGGTCACACCTCCGTCACGTAAGGAATCACCAGCGGCCGCTTGCCGAGCTCGTCGCTGAAGTAGCGCCGAATGGCGCGGACGATTTCTTCCTTCACGCGTGGATCGTTGGCATGCAAAGAGCCGCCGAGCGCGCCTAGCCGCCGCGTCAATTCCTCTTTCGCGCGACGCATGTGCGCTGAAGTTCCATCGCCGCTCACGAGACCTCGCGAAAGCAGATCGGGCCCCGCAACGATGCGCCCGGTTTTCGACGAGAGCACGATCACCGCAGTCACCGTGCCGACGCGCGCAAGCACCCGACGCTCGCCGACCACGGCAGGATCGCCGCCGTCGACGCCTTCGAGCATCACGCGTCCCGCCTCGACGGTTAGTCCGCGGCGCGCCTCGCCTCCGTTCAGAACCAGCGAATCGCCGTCCTCGAGCAGGAAGCAGTCGTGCTCTGGAATTCCCGCGGCAATCGCGAGCGCGACGTGTCGGCTCAGATGACGGTACTCGCCATGAATCGGGACAAAGTGCCGCGGCCGCGTCAACTCGATTAGCTCGGCCAGCTCGTCCTGGCTGGCATGCCCCGAAACGTGAACTGGGGCGACCGCGTCGTACAGGACCTCTGCGCCCTGCCGGTACAGACGATTCACCAGCGTGTTAATTGTCCGCTCGTTGCCGGGAATGAAGCGCGACGACAGCACGACCACGTCGCCATGCTCGATACGCACGCGCGGGTGCGCGTCGCCGGCAAGTTTCGCCAGCGCAGAGAGCGGCTCGCCCTGGCTGCCGCCGGTCAGGTAGCTCAGCCGATGACCGTCGATGAACTCCGCCTCACCTGGCTCAACAAACATCGCCTGCGCAATTGGAAGCTGGCCGGTCTCGAGACCGAGCCGCACGCTCTCCGCCATCGCGCGCCCGAGCGGGACGATGCGGCGGCCGAACTCGCGCGAGACTTCGACCACCTGGCGAATCCGATGCAGATGCGACGAAAAGGCCGACAGGAAAACCCTGCCGCGCGCCCGCGATGTGAGCTCGCGCAGCACGGGCTTGAGTGAACTCTCCGAGCCCGAGCGGCCGGGACGCTCGACGTTGGTGGAATCCGAAAGCAACACGGCGACGCCTTCCGCGCCAAGCTCGGCAAAGCGCGCGCGATCGAACATCTCGCCGTCCACGGGAGTATCGTCGATTTTGAAATCGCCGCTATGAATGATAATTCCCGCCGGCGTTCGGATCGCGAGCGCGATCGAGTTCGGCGTCGAATGCGTAACGCGAATGGGCTCGACCGTGAACGGCCCCGCCTCGAACGCATGGCGCGGCGTAATCGTCCGCAGATCGACCGGGTCGTCGAACTCCGAATCGGCAAGGCGCCGCCGCATGAACGCGAGCGTAATGTCAGTACCGTAAACGGGAACGTTGAAGCGGCGCAGCAGATGCGGGATCGCGCCGATGTGATCCTCGTGGGCGTGCGTGAGCAGTACAGCTTCGACCGCGACGTGACTGCGCTCCAGCCACGCCATCTCAGGGATGAAAGTGCCCAGTCCGAGCGCGGGCTCGTCGGGGAACATCACGCCGCAGTCGATCACGATCGCGCGCCCGGCGCACTCGATCGCCATCAGGTTGAGGCCGATCTCGCCCAGCCCGCCGAGGGCCACGATTCGTACTGGAGCGGTCATGGAAGTGCTTGCCGCCATCGCCCTGTCCTGCGCACCGAGGCGAATTATATCGGTGATAATTGGGCTGCGAAAGCCGCTGTTCATCCAACTAACAGGCTGGCTTGCCTTGAGAACGGGGCGGGGCTAGCTTTCGGAGCATGAGGTGGCGAAGATGGCGGCGTCGGTAAACAAAGTAATTCTCATCGGTAATCTCGGTCGCGATCCCGAAACTCGTTTCACCAACTCGGGCTCGTCGGTCACGAGCTTTTCAATTGCGACCAAGGACTCGTTCGCCGACAAGAGCGGCGCGCGGCAAGAGCGCACCGATTGGCACAACATCATCGTATGGGGCAAACAGGGCGAGGCCTGCGCGCAGTACCTGAAGAAGGGCAGCCCGGTTTATGTCGAGGGGCGAATTTCCTACCGCGAGTACGAAGCCAAGGACGGCAGCGGCAAGCGCAAGGTCACGGAGATCGTCGCGATGCGGGTGCAGTTCCTGAGCTCGCGCGGCAGCGCACCGATGGGCGATGACGCCGGAGACTTTGGCGGCGGCGGAGCGGCTCGCAGTCGAGCACCCGCAGGCGGTGGCGGTGGTGGCGACGAGGTCGCCCCGATGGACGACGAGGACATCCCGTTCTAGTCCGCGCCTGAAACACCCATCGCGACCGGAACTCAATCAATCGCAGGTGCTGCTTGCGACGGCAGCATCTGATTGCCGATCGTACTAATCATTCAATCGATGAGTTGAAAACACGGCGCGAATGAAGGTATATCGCTTGCTTCTTTGTGTTGGTGAGGGGACTCATCGAATTGATTCAGTCAGAGGACACTGATGCCGGCTACAAGTATGCCCGAACTCTCGCATTTGTTGCCGCTCTCGCAATCGCACTAAGCGCAAGCGACGCCTTCTCGACGACGCTACTGCCGCCTGGTTCATCGACCACCCGATGGTCAGTCGCAAGCGATCACAAGACCATACTTCTGTCGCTGAACAGTGGCGCGCCCGTCCCGTTTGTCGTTAAGGGCGTTGACTATTCGCCGCGCCCGATCAACGACGCTGCTTCGACGATTCCCGGCTCGGATTACTTCTGGGGAGATCCCGCTCATCTCACATACGCTCCAATCTGGATGCGCGATCTGTGGGGCACCACCTACAACGACAGCAAGACGAGCATCAACTTTCCCGACGGGCTCGTGCGTCAACTGGGCGCCAATAGCATCCGCACCTATGCGTGGTGGAAATGGGTTCCGATGGCGCCCGCCGACTACGCGAAATGGAACACGCTCGATTGGAGCGTGGGTCCGCCAGTCCGCTTCGGTGCGGACAAAGCGCCTGTAGGTTTCGCAACCTGGCCGGCGCACGATGGCGGTGATCAATTCCTGGACCTGTGCTGGAATCATGGGGTCAACCCAATTTATGTAGTCATCGGTATATCCGTCGATCCATGGTTTGCGTTTCCGAGCACCAATCCCGATTCCGCGTCAGCGCACGATGAGCAGATGTATATCGAGCGGACTACTCAGTGGCTGGCGAAGCGTTATGGCTATCATCCAGCCGTACTCGGATTTGCTATTGGCAACGAGACCAACCTGCCATTCGCGCGTGGCACCGACCGGTACATTGACTATTGGCAGTACCTCAATCGGCTCGGCGGTATCGCGAAGCGCTACGCACCGGACAAACTTACTATGACGGCGTTCGCCGACTATCCACCGCCCAAAACGCCGATGCTTCTGAAGCCATTAGTCACTTTCAAAGACGCTGCCAACGCCCATCCCGGCGGCCGTACGATTCCGGTCTGCGTCAATCCCAACGGCGCCAACCCCGGCCCTGACTGCAAGTCGGCGCAGCGGCGGCGAGCTTATCCGGCCGACATCTACGCGCTCGACGTCTGGGGATTCAACGCATATCGCAGGCCCGAGACCGAAGACGTGGCCAACTTCAAGCACTGGATTGTTGACGGCGATTACGCGAATGGCAGCGGGATGGGGACTGAAAAACCCAATCCAGTTCCGAAGCCGATCGTTCTGACCGAATGGGGCGCACCCGCTTCGATTCGCACTCGCGACGGACAGCCGCCGCCGCCGCCAAATTCCCAATGGGTGAGCGCAAGCCCCTCTGCCACAGGCGAATTCCACGGCGCGCCGGCATATCGCACGGCCAAGCTGATTCAACAGATTGCATCCGACATTTATGGGCCTCACTCGACGCTTGCGACGACCGGCGGCGGCATTCTGTCGGGCGGGTACCTCTTCGAGTTCCAGGACGAATGGTGGAAGGAAGCGAAGCGCCAGCCTGCGACATGGTCGTCGCACGACACGACGATAGAGAAAAGCGAGTTTCCCTTCGGCGAGCCGGGCAGCGGCTTCGCATCCTACTGGGACGAGGAATGGTTCGGACTGACTTCAGTCGCGACCGGCGCAGGCCGTCGTCCTGATGCTCCCGTCCTCACCGCATATGACGGCGCTGGATCGCTGAACGGCGGCGCAGACGTGCTTACGCCACGCGCGGGATTCTACGCGCTGCAGGCCGCCTTCAAAGGTACAACTCCCGCGACCGACGCCAATGGTCAGTCGTACGAATCTCATTCCAATATCATTTCCGCCGCGCGGCAGTAGCCACTGACTATTCGGGTTCACCCGAGCCACTTCAGATTTCTCGAGGTTCCGTCGAACGTGTCGCGCGTTTTGTAGTATTCGAACTGTCCGCCCTTTGCTGCCTCCACGGTTTTGCCGAGGATCGCCGCCACCTGGGTCTCTGTCAGCGGTCGAAACGTACGGACCGCATTGACCGCTTGCTGAACATACCCTATCCATTCGCATCCGGTGACCAGGGTGCTGATCGGAAGGTTCATCGTATAATGCAGCGCCTCGAGCGGCGTGACGGTTTTGCTCTGCAGGATGAAATTATCGCCGAAACACTTCATCGCGATCACGCCCATGTTTTTTTCGAGTGCGACCGGCAGCACCTGATGCTGGAAGCTATCGTAGTGCGCGTCCATCACGTTGAGCGGCATCTGCACCGTGTCGAAGGTGACGCCATACTGGTCGGCGAGCCGGATCATCTTGAGCAGCATCGCCGGAGTCTTATGTCCCGAGAATCCGAAGAAGCGAATTTTGCCGGCTTTCTTCGCCGCGAGCAGCGCCTCGATTGCGCCGTCCTTGCCGAAGACCCGATCTGGATCGTTGTCCCGGATCACTTCGTGAATCTGCAACAGATCGACGTGGTCGGTCTGCAGCCGCTTTAACGACTCGTCGAGCTGCCAATCGACAGTCCAGCGCGTGCGACCGTCAACCTTGGTCATCAGGAACACTTTATCGCGGTAACCATCACGCAGCGCCTTCCCCATTCTCAGTTCACTCTCGCCGAGATGGTAGTCCCACGAGTTGTCCATGAAGGTGACGCCGTTGTCGATCGCGGTGCGGATAATCGCGATGGCGGCGCGCGGGTCCTTCGGCTGCCCGATATGGTAACCGCCGATCCCGATGAGCGAGACCTTCGCGCCAGTGCGGCCGAGCGTCCGATACTGCATCCCGCCCGAACGCGCGATCGACGCCAGCGCTTTGCCGGCGGTCATCGACACGATCGCCCCGATTCGAGCCGCCATCGCAAGAAATCGCCGCCTGGTCACGACTTAGGCACTCGGCGCAAGCGCGGCGGTTTCGGGAGGGAAGCGCCGTCTGCGCGGGTTGCGATCTCGATGAATCGCGTCAACTCGCTGCGCAGATCACCCACTGCCAGGCCCATGTGTTCGGACGGAATTGGATCGAGCTTGGCTGAGGCTTTCTCGTAGAGGGACCGCGCGCCTTCGAGGTTTCCGCGCTGCGCGTGCAGGATCGCAACCGCGGCCTGAATTAATCCCTGGTAGAAAAGCTTCACCTCACCGTCGGAGCGCTTCCAGATTTCCTCCCACGCTTCGTGGCATTCGAAGAAACGCCCTTCGTTGAAGAGATCGATTCCTTGTTCGTAGAAATCTGGGTGCGACTGGGTCACACGATTCGATGTTCGGACGCAATTGTAAACGGGAACGGCAAAGCGAGAAACTTCGGCTCGTCGATTTGCACCGCGCGATACTCATCCGTATCAGCCGAATCCCGCACCGCCTGAAAATCGTCGAACCACAGCTCCGCGACTCCGTCGTAGCGCGGCGCGCGTCCGTCCGCGTATGCGGACAGACGCACATGGCATTGCACGTAGCGCCGCACTTGCGGGATCTTCGCGGCCACTGGACCGTGATTCGCTCGCCAGTATGCCTGGAACGCCGCCGCGTCGGTGCCGGGCTTGCGTGTCAGCAGGGAGAACATCTTCACCGCGCCGTCGCCGGGGATTGCGTCTTTCTGGATGATCTCATCGACAATGATCGACCCGGCCTTCGACATATCGACAAACTTCGTGTCATCGGCGGACGCGGCGCGCCGTGGCGCCGAATCGGCGTTGGTGCGAAGCGCGTCTTCATTGTCGAACCAGGCCTCGGAGATTCCGTCGTACAGCGGCTCGCGATTGCGGTAGGCCGAGGGCAGCGTGATCGAGGCGACGTACTTCCGCAGCTCCGGTATCGCGCGAATGATCGCGGCGTGTTCGTTCAGCCAGTAGTTGCGGAAGTCGTCAACACTTAGTCCGGGCTTGCGTTTGAAGAAGTTGAACGCCTTGACCATTTGCGAATGCGCGCGCCTCAGGCGCCTCTGCCGTGGCGCAGCAGTCGCCCCGCCGACACGCCCGTCTGCGCGCCGTCGCGCATCGTTATCTCGCCGTTGACCATGATGTACCGATAGCCGTCGGCCTTGCGCACGCGGCGCCATTCGCCGCCGGGCAAGTCGTGCGCGATTTCCATCGGCCGCACCGCCAGCTTCTCGTAGTCGTAGATGACAACATCGGCGGGCGCACCCTCGCGGATCACGCCGCGATCGCTGAAGCCCGCGCACATCGCTGGCAGTGCGCTGAGCCGCCAGTGCGCGTCCTCGAGACTCAGCATCTTGCGCTCACGCACGAGCCCGGCCAGAAATTCGGTCGGGTACTGTCCGCCGGTGAAGAACTTCGTATGCGCGCCGCCGTCGGAAACGCCGGGAATCAAGTACGGATAGTCGATCATCTCCTTCATGTATTCCATGTTCTGGTTCGGTCCCGGCGCATAGAACTCGGTGCAAAGTTCGTCCGCGACCGCCAGATCGAGCATCGCGTCCACCGGATGCTTGCCGGTGCGCTCGGCAAGCTCGCGCAGCGTGAGTCCTTCGTATTCCTTCATGTCGTCGCGCGCGACCTGGGTGACGAAGATCAGATCGAACTCGTCGGTGATGACGCGCGGCAGGCGGCTGCGAAGAGCCTCGCGCCGCGCGGGGTCGGCGAGCTTCGCCATGCGCTCCGCGGCGGTACCGGTGGTGGCGTCGCACCACGCCTGGCATTCGTCGAACAGGTTCCAGTCGACAAACGTAAACGCCATCCCGGTGTCGCTGGTCACAGCCTGCCCATACACCGGCAGTCCGCGCTGGCGGCAACTCTCGAGCCATTGGATTTGCCCGCGATGCACATACGGATGCGAGTCGCGCGGCTGCACGACGTTGTACAGAACCGGCCGCCCGCTCAGTTGGGCAAGCTGCTCGAAGTGATTGAGGTCGTGCATCGGATCGGCGCTCACCAGTGTCATCTGGATGAAGCCCTCGTTGCGGCGGCCGAGCACGCGCGCCAGCGCGAGGCAGGTCTCGTCAGCCATCAGGTCGGACACCATCGGGGTGCCGTCAAAGTCGCGCTGCACGCAAGCGGGGCCGTTCGGATCGAGACGCTGCGCGGACCATCCGCAGGCGCCGGCGTCCATCGCCTCGTCGAGCAGGCGGCAGATCTCGCGCGTCTCCTGCTCGGTGGGCGGTCGCGTCTTGGCCGCTTCCAGACCCATCACCCACGTCAGTAGGGGCGAGACCGGAACGTACGGCAGAATGTTCACTGCCTTGGGATGACGCGCGACACTGTCGAGAAACTCGGGGAAGGTAGTCCAATCCCACGGCATCCCGGCCTTCATCGACGCGTACGGAATCGCCTCGACGCGCGTCATCGTGAGCATCGCGCGCTCGCGGCTCTCGGGATGCACCGGGGCGAAGCCGAAGCCGCAGTTGCCGATTACGACCGACGTGACGCCGTGCCAACTCGAGATCGAGCAGTACGGATCCCAGAACAGTTGCGCGTCGTAATGGGTATGCAGATCGACGAAGCCCGGCGCTACGATCAAACCTGAAGCGTCGATGGTTTGCGCGCCATCGGTCGAGCGCAGCCGCCCGATTTTCGCGATGCGGCCGTCCTTGATGCCGACGTCGCCGCGAAAGCGCGGCATCCGCGTTCCGTCCACGACCATTCCATCGCGAATGACCAGGTCGAACTCAGCCATGGCTCAACCTCCTACCGACGTCGAATCAGTGCGTCTTCAGAAAGAAGTCGCATCGGCGGTCCACTATTGTCAATGGAATCGTGGCGCTACTGCCTGGTGGTGCCGGGCTCGAGCTCGACGCCAACCGGCACCAGCACGCGCACGACCATGTTGTAGAAGGCGACGTTAGAATTTCGACTTCCAGATACCCAAGTAAACACGGGGTCAATGCTCACGATAACCTCACGGCCCCAAGGGCTTCGTATTCAATCACGCACCACCGAGTACCATACAGCGATACGGCGGTTTGGCGCCCCGGTGGCAGCAGAGATGGCACCTATGTGGCACTGAAACTAAACAAGAACTTGAGATTATTCATCTGACTGGTTCACCGCAATAGTTCGCGTCACGCTTTGGCAGCGCCGGGCTTCACGGTGGCAGCGCCGATCTGAAGCCGGTCGACGGCTGAGCGCAGGAACTCGCCGCTGAGGTGCGTATAGCGGTCGGTCATGGCGGCAGTGCGGTGGCCGATCAGTTCTGATAGGGCCTTGCCGGTGACGCCGCCCATCGCTTGCATCGAGCAGAAGTGATGCCTGAGGTCATGCAGGTGAAAGTCTTGCACACCGGCTGCGCGTGCGGCTCGCACGAACCTCATGCTGACCTGGTCTGAGGTGTACGGAAATAGCTTGCCGTCGAGTCGCCGGGGCAGGCTTTCGAGAGCGCTGATTGCAACTGCGTTCAGGTACACGACGCGGGCGCGGCCGTTTTTGGTGTTGACGAGTCGCAACAGACGATTCGCAGTGTCGATGGTCTCATGGTTCAGGTTGAGAATTTCGTCGCGTCTCATCCCGGTGTTGATTGCGATCAACACGAACGCGCGCAGGTAGAGGTCGGTTTCGAGGGTTGCGAGTAGGCGTTGGAGTTCGTCGTCACTCAGGTAGCGCACCCGGCCGTCCGGTTCGCGCAGCGGGCGCAGGCACTCGACCGGGTCTCCGTGCGCGTCCTTGAATGGAGTGCGGCTCAGGTGATGCTTCTCGACCGCCTTTCTCGTGATGAGTCGGAGAACCGCGAGATCGCCGTTGACGGTGGCGGGTTTTGCGCCGTTGGCTGAGCGGCTTTTGATATAGGCTTCGATTGCGTCAACTGTTACTGCGCGAAGTGCGCCACAGAACGCGGGTTTCAGATGCACGTCGAGAATCGTGCGCCATTTCGTCAGCGTTCGCGGCTTCAGGTCCGGGCGCAGGCTTGCGAACCACTGCTCGGCCGCGTCGGCGAAGGAGATGCACGACTGCGGGAAGATGCCAATTTCTTCACGATTCGCCTTATCGAGTTCAAAGGTCAACATCTCGTTCGCGACGCGCTTGCTGCCGCCCACTCGCCGCCTGCGGCGGACACCCTTGTTCCTCTGTTAATTGCGCAGGGCGGCGCCCATCGCCGCCACCGGATCGGGTTGCGTGCGCGGCTGTGGTCTCCGCCTTCGGTCGAGGGCACGGACCCGCGCCGGCGGATTCGAGAGAGGGAAAGTTATGCCACGAAGAACTGTGGAAGAAATCGATCAGGCTATCGTACCGGCGACGAGCGCTGAAGACGACGAAGTGTCCGACCGGCAGCTCGTCGTGCTCCTGACTGAGGCCGCCGAGCTACCGCTCTCCGATCGGCTAAGTTTGCTGGCGCGAATCGAGGCGCGGCGCGCCCGCGCGCTTGCGCGTCTGCTCGATACCGTGAAATCGCAATGAGTAGCGGCGACGACAGAGACACGGTGCCCGTGCCGCGTAGCGCGGTCGCACGAAAACGTAACCAGCGGGTGAACCGCCGCGCGCGCCAGACGCGACGCTCCGCAGAATGGCTTAATCAGCCCCGATACGTGAGGGCGGTTCTACGACACGCCTCGCTGGGCACGATTTTTGACGGCTTAGTGGAAAACATCTGCCAGTTCGGGCTAACGAACGAGCTCGGCGAAGTGAGATCGGTTGTGGAATCGGCTAGACGCGTCGCGCTCGCGCTCCTACAGCACGAACGCGAAATGTTGCTCACGCCGCTAGCCAGCGCCCAAGCACCGCGCACCCTGGATGTTTTCGAAAAATTGATCCATCCGATGCCCGATGACGCAGAAGTTGTCGCCGACGCGCCCGAGGTGGAAGCCGACGGGCGGAGATTGCCATGAGCGCTGGCGGACGAAACCGCGGATCGCTGCACGAGCGGCGCGAAGAGCTGCGCAGGGCCAAGCAGCTTCGCAAACGAGAACGCAAACTCGAGGGCGCCGCTGGCAAAGCCGCACAAGCCTCAACCCCGCCCGCTGGTACTGTTTTTCGGGGCTGAGCACCGCCGACGTTCGACGCACACGCGGCACCGTGGTACAAGGGGACGCTGGCTGGCGTCACGGCCCCCCTTAAACCAGTCGGCGTTCGGGCTGGCGTGGTTAGGCGAACGCTGGCCCGTTCCTTATTCGTCGAACCGCCGATCGCAAATCTCAAGCCCGCGAGCCCGCTCGCGCTCGATGACGATTTGGCAGGTGGAAGCCGGGACTAGGGTCTAACGAACGCGTTGGGCGTACTCGGGTTGACCACCAACGCACAGATCTTCGGCGCGCCTTCTCATCTAATTTCCCGTATTCCAAACTCGAACCGACCCGGCTCTTTCTCTGCTCGGAACAATGGTACCTGCGCGCCTCCCATTTTGATCCACTGCAGAACTTGTTCCTCGTCTTCGGGCCTTATCTCGCTGCCGAAAATAACACCGGCGAGAGACCGCTCAGGCAGTTTACGCCAGCCATGACCTGTAACATCTGCCGATGGAGGTACGAGTACGCGCCACTCACGTTCGTAGGACCAGTGTCGCGACTTCGTAAAAACGCTCGCGCCCCACGCTGGCCGGGGGTCCGGAAACAACCTGATCGTCGGGACGGACTCAGCATACTCAACCGGCGCCGCTTCAAAGGATTCTTCGTGCCGACCAGAATCATCCTTCCTTTGGTATGGCTCACCGTAGCGCTCTTCAAAGACCTGAACGAACTTCAACTTTGACCGGTCGAACTTAAGGCAGACGCCCCGGTGACTATCCGCATAATGCGACCACATGAGGATGTCATTGGGTACCGCACTCAGAGAAAGCACGCCGCTTTTCGGAATCAGTTCACGTTCCATGCACTGCAGGTGCTGTCTCAATAAATCATTGACGCTCGGGAGTGTACGTCGTCAGAACCTATTGGACAAGTTGGCATTGTAATTAAG
>NZ_DATEQZ010000021.1:0-5348 GCF_035272065.1 Binatus sp. (SeqCode) | reverse complement strand
CGCCGGAGCCGAGTAGCGCCTTGATGATCGCCACGCGCTGCGGGGTGACCGCCAGGCCGCCCCGGCGGCATCGCTCGGCGAACTCGGACAGGCGCTTGGCGGCGTAAGGGGCGCGCCGTCTCTCATTTACGAGCTGTAGTTCCATAACCTAGGTGATAGTTATTACCATCTAGTTATTGCTGTTGTCAACCAGGGAAGTTCGCTCAGCCGCCATGATCTTACAAAAGTCCAATACCTCTTCCCTCGGGAGAGGACGCGCTCCCGCGCGGGTGAGGGCGCTTGCACCGTGCTCGACGCGCGCGCCCTCACCCGTACGCGACACAAGTGTCGCCGCACGACCTCTCCCGAGGGGAGAGGTAGATTCATTCACAGGCGCGGCAGGATCGGAGCTCTGCGGCAGTCGGGCTTGGTCAGGAGCATCTGCACGTCGCCGATGTAGCGCTCGCGGAAGCCGCCCTCGCAGTAGCAGAGGTAGAACTCCCACATCCTGATGAATTCTTCCGGGTAGCCGAGCGCACGCACACGATCGATGTTGTTGAACATCCGCAGGCGCCAGTTCTTCAACGTCTCGGCGTAGTTGGGTGTCAGGTCTTCGAGATGGAACAACCGCAGGTCGCTCGAGCGCGTGAGCGAATCGCACAGCGCCGTGACCGACGGGATGAAGCTGCCCGGGAAGATGTACTTCTTGATGAAATCGACGCGCTTGAGCGCGCCCTCGTACTCACGGTCGGTGATCGTGATCGCCTGCAACAGCATCATGCCGTCCGGCTTCAGCAGCTCGCCGCATTTGCGGAAATATGAATCGACGAAGTGATGACCGACCGCCTCGATCATCTCGATCGAGACGGCCTTGTCGAATCGGCCGGTCAAGTCGCGGTAGTCCTTGAACAGCACGGTGATTCGCTCCGACAGGCCCTCGGCGGCGATGCGCTTGACGGCGTAGTCGTGCTGTGCGCGCGAAATCGTGGTGGTCGTCACGCGGCATCCGTAGTTTTTGGCGGCATGAATCGCAAACCCGCCCCAGCCGGTGCCGATCTCGACGACGTGATCGTGCGCGCGCAGATCGAGCTTGCGGCAAATGCGATCGACCTTGGCGGCCGAGGCTTCCTCAAGTGTGGTGTCGGGACGCTCGAAGATCGCGCACGAGTACATCATCAGCGAGCGATCAAGGATCAGCTCGAAGAAATCGTTGCCCAGATCGTAATGCGCCGCGATATTGCGCTCGCTGCCGGTTTTGGTGTTGCGATTGAGGTAGTGCAGAGCCCGGCGGACGGGATTAGCGAGCCGCGCGAGGCCGCTGTCGATGCCGTCGGTCACGCCGCGGTTGCGAATCATGATTTGCACGAGCGCAGTCAGATCGTCGGTGGTCCACGAGCCCGCCATGTACGCCTCGCCGGCTCCCACGCTGCCGCCGAGCGCGAGATCGGAATAAAAGCGGCGGTCGTGAACCCGGATAGTGGCGCGCAAATCGGCGTCCGCGGCACTCTGGCCGAACGGGATGCACTCGTCACCGTCTTCGATCACGACGCGGCCGCTTTTGATTCCCGCTAGACGGCTAAGCACCGCGCCGCGCGCGAAACGATCGAGAATCGCCGGACGACGCGCCCGCGCCGCCTCGACGCCCGACGCGACTATGGAATCAGACTTGGCCATCTCGACGCATCGAATTACACGCGGTCGCATCGCGGCGCAAGCGCGGCGGAGGGTGGACGGGAAGAACTTAATTGAATAATTGAATGTGAAACCCTCCGTGGGTTTCCGGCTTCCTTGGGCAGGGGTGACCCCTGTACCCAGCGATAAGATAAGGATGCGGGACTTCGTCCCTGTTAGAAGGGGTTAGGGCAGAAATGAAACCACCCGGCGCCGCGATGCGGGCCGGGCGGTTTGCGCAATGCTGGCGAGCTTCTAGTGCGTGTGCTTGGGGTGGTTGTGCGGCACGACCACGGGGACGTCGATCGTGACTGGAGTGCCGTCAGTGGTGCCGCAGGTCAGGTTGATGGCGTAGTGCCGGTCTCCAAGCGACCCGCATCGTTCGGCACGCACCTGGACCGTCGTCCCGACTGCGTTGGGATCAGTGTTAGTCACCGGCGTACTGTCGAATTCCCAATCGTCTTCGGAGGGTCCGCATCCATCGGGTGTGCCGCCGGTTCCCGGATCCTGGGCAATCTGATCGTCGGTGATCGAATTAATCGTCAGCGAGATCGTGTCCGCATCCGGAGCGGTTTCGACGTAGGTGATGTCGATCGTTTTGAGCTTGTGGTTCGGCGGCCACAGGGTTTCCGGTGAAACCACGATCGTTCCGTCGCCGCATCCGACCGTATATTCGTTCGGCCCTGGCGACGGTTTGCCCTTGGCCAGCGCGGCCGGTGCGGTCGCGACAACAAGCATCGCGGCTGCGCCCACCGCACTCACCATCAGTTTTCCAAACTTCATTCTGGTTTCCTCCCTCTTAAGAGCTTAAGAGGTAAGCTGCTTAGAAACTTATGGGCAACAATACCATCAGTTGGTAGTATGTCAAGAGTTAACTAAGCATCAGATTCTTCTTTTTAAGATAAGAAGTGTCGCATAAACCGACCCTACCGCCGCTGAATGTCAGGCGCGGAGTCAAAGAGGATAAGATCTACAGCGCGGGCGTTGAGGACTCGAGCCCCGGCCGTGCGGCAGCGGGCCCTGGGTCGATCGATGGCTCCGACGTCAGCGGGGATATGGTCGATGGCGCGCTGGCGGCGGAACTCGCGAAAGGCTTTGCGACCACCGTGACGCGCGGCTTGTCGAGCCGGGACTCATCCAGCAGCTCGGGCGGGACCTGGCGGAGGTCCCAGACTATGCCGCAGGCTTCGAGCAGCTTGAGAGTGTAGTAGGTGATGTCGATTTCCCACCAGAAGAAGCCGTTGCGCGCCGCCGCGGGGAAGTGATGGTGATTGTTGTGCCAGCCCTCGCCGAGCGTGACCATCGCAAGCGTGAAGCTGTTGCGGCTGTCGTCGTTGGTCTCATAGCGGCGGCGCCCGAAGACGTGCGCCAGCGAATTGATCGTAAAGGTGCCGTGTGCAAGGACCACGGTCGAAATGAAAAATCCCCAGATAAGCATTTGCGCGCCGGTCGTTTGCAGGCCCGGCGCATGGCGCTGGAGAAACGCGCCCAGCCCGAACATCGCGAAGCCGAGTAGGGTGGGAACCAGCACGTCGAAGCGATCGAGAAACATCAACTCGGGAAATTTCGCGAGGTCGCGGACGACGCCCAACTCGGAACGGAAGTTAGCCTCCGACGTGATCCATCCGATGTGGCTCCAGATGAAACCATTTTGACGCGGCGAATGAACGTCATCTGGTTCGTCGGAGCGCTGATGATGCAGCCGATGATGCGACGCCCACCATAAGGCGCCGCGCTGCACCGCGGTCGCGCCGATTACCGCGAACACGAACTGGCCGGCGCGCGAAGTCTTGAACGAGCGATGAGAAAAATAGCGGTGGTAGAATCCGGTTATCGCGAACATCCGGATGAAGTACAACGCGATGCAGACGCCAACCGCGACCGGACTCCATCCGACCCAGATCACACCCAGGCACATCAGATGAACGACCACGAACGGGATGCATCGGAACCAGTCGGTCTTCTGCGGTAGGTTGGCGGCTGGAACGCCACCAGCCGAGGTGTCGAACCATCGTGCGATCGCAATGAGAAATCTTCGGGATTTACCCGCTGTCCCTGACGTCATCTGTCTCCCCACCCGTGTGCGGAATTCATCCCGCGCGGCGCCCACTGATAATGCCCAGATTTGCGCGTCTAAGTGAACAAGCACGAAGAGGCGTCATTTGGCGGGCGTAAGCATTTCGACGTCGTCGAAGCGCGTATAGTCAACGCTTCGGCTGCCGTCGGGATGGAGCACCAGCACGTCGGCCAAGCGCGCGCCCCAGACGATCTCGTCGAGTTTGAAGGTGTGCCGCGCGTGAACGGTCTGAGAGAACGTTTCGTCGAGTCCGGTGATCGACACGATGATTTCGGGCGCGGAACTGGCGAGCGATTCGCGCGTCTCGCCGAAGAGCGGACTGCCTTCGACGATCCGATGGACCGCGGTCCACGACAACGCGAACATCGCGCTGCGGCTGCGCGTCATTGCCAGATCGTAGAGGCGTCGAATCGAGTCGCCTTCGACGGTGATTTCCTGGCGCGCGAGAACGACGTGGATATTCGCCTCGACGATCCGGTTCGCGCGCATGTTGGCCGCCCGGATCATCAGGCTGAGCGCGCCGTCGCGCGGGCCGATTACGGCATAGCGGGTGAACCTGACGCGCGCAGTGGGGCGCGAGAACTTCGAGAAAACGAGGCCGGTCATCAGCGCGAGCGCGAGCAGTCCGGTCAGCGCCTCAATCGAGACGAGGATGTTCGAGAACAGCGTGACTGGCACCATCTTGCCGTAACCGATCGTCGCCATGGTCTGGACGCTGAAAAAAAACATGTCGGCGAACGAACCGGAGTGCGCATTCTCGATTCCCTGATCGAAGTAGTAGCCGGTCGCGAACAGTAGGTTGGCGAGAGTGAAGGCGGTGGCGATCAAGCCAATTAGTGCCGGCCATGAGCACGTCACCAGGAAGTGGTAGAGGTCGTCGAACACGCGAGTGGGTGCGCCGTGAATCGGGCCGTCACCCTTCAGGCTGCCGAGCTGTGTACGTCGCTTCGCCATCGCGGAGAAATATAGCGGAGCGCGCGCCGCGCAGTCAGCAGGAGGTTAGCGGGCGAACGCCGCCCTTAAGGCGTCGGCGGCTTGGCGCTGGCCTTCTTTGCCTTTCTCGAGGGCGTCGGCGAAGCTGACGAAGCCGTGGGTGACACCTTCGTAGCGCGTGCACGTGGTCTTGACGCCAGCGGCGATCAGGCGCTCGGCGAAACGCTCGCCTTCGTCACGCAGCGGATCGTGGCTGGCGGTGAGGACTAGCGCGGGCGGCAGACTCTTCAGGTTTTTCGCGCGCAGCGGGCATGCGTAGGGATTATTTTTCTCGCTGATAGTGTCGGTGTAATTTTTCCAGAACCATTCCATGTCGGCGCGCGACAACACGTAGCCGTCGGCGGCAAATTCCTTCTGCGAGGGAGTGTCGAGCGCGCAATCCGTGACAGGATAGAGCAGCAGCTGGAAGTTAATCGCGGGACCGCCGCGATCGCGCGCCATCATCGAGACGACGGCGGCGAGATTTCCGCCGGCGCTGTCGCCGCCAACCGCGAGCCGCGACGCATCGGCGCCGAGTGAGGCCGCGTTTTCGGCCACCCACTTTGTCGCGGCGTAACAATCTTCGGCGCCGGCAGGAAAAACGTGCTCCGGCGCGAGGCGGTAATCGACCGACACGATAACGCAGCCG
>NZ_DATEQZ010000020.1:0-23434 GCF_035272065.1 Binatus sp. (SeqCode) | reverse complement strand
ATTCACAACCGGACCGAACTGCTCGAGGTTCACCGGCCCGGTTTGCTGTGCATGTCCTCCGAAATAGGTCGAATAAACGATGGTCGGAACTACCGCCGGATCGATATACAACGTCTTGTTGCGGTCGTAGTCAGCCACCTTAACCCCACTTCTCGGGTTGGGACACCAGCCACCGCGGTGCCGTCTTTAGCAAGTTGGAAGCTGCCTTCAATCGGGGTCCGGCTGCCGTCGGCATTCTGCTGATAGTTCTGCGGCTTGGAGATCCTTATCGTGCCGGAGAGGGTCGCAATCAAAAGGTCGCCTGCAGCGGTCTGGGTGGTTTTAGCCGGACCCTCGATCGCAAACTTTATCTTCGACGTGTCCGCGCCCGGCGCCGCCACCAGATCGTATTCGAGGGCCTCGGGCGTGCCGTAATAGACAACATCGACGCCCGGGTAAACATCGTGAAATCGCACGCGGCCGAAGGTCGGAATGTCGCGATGCCAGTTCTTTTCCGCGCCAATCAGGTAGTTCACGCGCCCCGGTAGTGGCTCCAGTCCTTCGACTTGCGGATGCGGATTCGCACCAACCAGGCGCACTCGCACCGCCGACTCGGTAAGCTTCGTTTCGCTATCGCTCTTGCCTATGATTCCCGCCGGCAGCGGGCTCTTGTGCATCTCGCCGCCGATCAAGGCGAACACCGCGGCGTCGTCGGTCAGGAACAGCGAGTACCGTCCGCTGGCGCGAGATAGCGCACGTTCGGATCGACCTGCCCGCGATTGACCTCGAAATAGAGCGGCAGCCCGGCAATCTTGTTCAGCGCTTCCTTGCGGAGTTCCTCCGGATTCTGCGATCCCGCCGACGCCGGGATGATTCGGCCGGCAACTTCGGAGTTTGGCGAACCCACTATCGCCCCACCGATTCGCGATCCGAACGTCAGGACGACTAACGCCAATATCGCGACCGCGCCAATCGATGCCGTGGCGATCGTAAAGCGCGCGCGCGACGAAACGCCGAAACTAGCAAGAGCCATGATCTCCCTCCTGTGAAGCCCGCCCAGCGCAGACTTAAAACTTTCGGCCCACGGTAATGGTTGCCGCGGGCACAAAGTTCTAAGATTGCGACTTAGTACCATTACACCCGTCTAAAGACAAGGAAATTGACTAACAACGATCTAAAACCACGCTTTCAAAGCACCGAGTTCGTAACGGCGTCAAACAAGCATCATTCAGCGCAAGATTGCGTCGAAGGATGCCGAATCCGAACTCTCGATCCTGACCTCTCCTCGGACAAGGATGAGGTTAGGACGAAGTCCCGCATCTTCTCTTTTCACTGGGTGCAGGGCTTGTCCTGAGCGAAGCCGAAGGAGGTCACCCCTGCCCGAGGAAGTGTGAAACCCAGGCGGGTTTCGCATTAGATTAAGTTCCCCTGCCTCCTCACTTGCCAATCCCACTCATCTTCACCTTGACCGTGCGATGCTTCGGGTCGCTGCTCGTGATTTCGAGCACTCCGCGCGCCGTCCCCTTCACGGTCGGTGCGAACTCGATCGTTACCCTCGTCGAGCCATGCGGACTGACCGTGAATTCTCCCCCGCTCACTACGAACGGCGCGCCCTGCGTCGGCACCGATGCCGCCAGCGTCACGGTGCCCGCGTTCCCGATCTGCAGCATGCGCGACCCCGAATGGCTCCCGATGGCAACCTTGCCGAACTTAATCGACTTCGGCATCAGCTTGAGTTTGCCGCCCATCGCCGGCGTCGGCGTCGGTGTAGCCGACGGCGTCGAAGTTGCCGTCGCCGTTGCCGTTGACGACGCGGTTGCCGTCGCCGATGCGGTCGCAGTTACCGTCGCGGTCACGGTCGCGGTCGGGGTAGCAGATACAGTCGCGGTCGCGGTCGGCGTCGGCGTCGCGAGTATCCCGTCATAGACCATCGACCGGTTATTGCCCGCGTCCGCGACGTAGAGATCGACGTTCGCATCGAGCGCCACCGCGGCCGGCGCGCACAAGCTGTCCGCGCCAAGTCCGAGCAGGTCGCCCGGCGCGATACCACGATCGCATCCCGAAGTCGTGAAGTTGCTGGCACCGCCCTGCCCCAGCGCCATCGCCGCCGCGATGTCCGCGCCGAACGGCGCATCGTACTCGAGCACGCGATCGTTGTTCGTGTCTGCCACCCACAGGTCACCGAACAGATCGAGCATCAAGCCCGCCGGTGCGCACAACGTTGACGCGTCCGGCGCCATCGCACCGCGATTGCATCCCGACGCCGTGAAGTCGCCCGCCTGCCCGAACACCCGCGTCGCATTCTGCGTGCCTTCGAGCGGCGAGTCGATTTCGATCACCCGGTCATTGCCCGAGTCGGCCACGAACAGGTCCCCCGACGCGTCGAGCGCGACGCCGCCCGGATTGCACATCGCGTGCGCGCTCGGCGACGGATCCCCACTCACGCCGTCGGCGCATAGCGTGTCGGAGAAATCGGATACCGCGCCTTGTCCGTAGGATCGATTCGCAATCGCATCCGATGCGACCGGCGGATTGCCCGCCTTTGCGAATTCGAGCATTCGATTGTTTCCCGTGTCCGCTATATAGATGTTGCCAGCGCCGTCGAGCGCCACCGCCGCGGGATTGCTCAACGTGATCGCACTCGCGCCGTTGAGGTTGGAGCTCCTGGTGGTGAACGATCCGCCCTGCCCATAAACGAAATCCGCCGACGTATCGCCCGCGCCCGGCTCGCCGCTGGCCGCGTCGAACGGCGTGTTGTACACCAGCACGCGATTGTTGCCCGAATCCGCCATGTACAGATTCCCCCTCTGATCGACCGCCATCCGCGCCGGCCCGCAGAGGCTGTCCGCTCCGAGTCCGGCCACGTCGCCCGCCGCTGCGCCGTTGTTGCACTTGTACGAGAAGAGGTCGGGCTGCCCGAACGCGATGTCCGCCGGCTGCGCGGCAAACGAAGACATGTCTCTCCAACCGAGCACGCGATTGTTCACGGTATCGGCGACATATAGATGACGCTGCGGCGGGTCCGTCGTCGCGTCCACCGCGATTCCGCCCGCTGAATGCTCGCCGATCGCATCCACGTAGTTCGGCCCATTATGCGCCCGATCGATCTGTCCGCCTGCGCCGTTGGCGACCTTGTTTCCGGGCGAGCCGCCCTCGTTGAACTCGAGCACGCGGTTGTTGGCCTGGTCGGCGACGTAAAGATTGTTGACCGCGTCGATCGCCAGGCCCATCGGGAATTGCAGCGACGCCGCGTTCGGATTATCCGCCCCCGGCCCGATCTCGAGGTTGAGCAGGTCCGACCTCATCAGCGGCACCGGCTGCGTGTACTCATACACCTGGTTATGCGACTCCGATGAAACGTAAAAATTTCCGTTCGAGTCGGCCGCGACTCCCGACGGCCGCGCGAGGTTGTTGCCCTCGAAAACCAGGTCGGCCGAGACATTGTTGGCCTGCCCGTAGCCGAACGGCCCGTTGTACTCTAGCGCCCGATTGTTATTCGTGTCGGCGACGTAGAGATTGTCGGCGCTATCGACGGCGATCCCAACCCCGAAGAACGGCGTCATGCACAAGGTCGTGAGCGCCGCGCCGCCGCCCTGGTTGCACGCACCGCTTAAGAGGTCCGGCTGTCCGACCGCCACGTCGGCAGTCGCGTCGCCGAAATTCCCCGGTGTTCCCTTCACCCTCGTCATCGGAAGGGGCGAGAAAAAAACCAGCGCGCGATTATTATTCACGTCGGCGACGTACAGGTTCCCGCTGGCATCGAGCGCCACGCCCTGCGGACTGTCGAGACTGTCGGCGCTCAGCCCGCCGGCATTCGGCATGTTCGTGACAAAGCTCCCCGCCTGTCCGAACACGTCGGCAGCCGCAAAGTCACTCGCTTGATCCGAGCTCAGAAGGGCCGCGAACGGATCCGCGAATACCAACACTCGATTGTTCTGCGTGTCGCCGACGTGAACGTTGTGCGCCAGGTCAACCGCGACTCCGATCGGCTGGCACAGGCTGGTCGCGCTCGGCGCCGGTGCATTCTGATTGCATCCCGACGAATTGAAATCCGGCTGTCCTATAACGAGGTCCGCCGCGCCGCCCGACGCGAACGCCGGCGCGCTCTTCCATCCCAGCACCCGATTGTTCTGCGAGTCCGCGACGATCACGTGGCCGCTGGCTTTGTCGATCGTCACGTCAGCCGGCGCGTTCATGCCGATCGCGTCGACAAAGTTCACCTGGTTATTGGTGAAATTGATTTGTCCGAGCACGCGGTCCGCACTCACCGCGCCGACACCCGCGCGCACCACCGCCATCAGAATCGACGCCGCGATAAGTGCCGCCAAAACGATCCCGCCAGTCCGCAAACCAGGGCGCACGTGCTCTCCTTCGCCCACCTGAGACAGCGACTTCCGATCGTGCGTGGTCGTGCAGAGACAAACCGGACGGCGGAGTCAGGTTGCGTGTTAACTACTAGTCAAGCAGAGCATAGCCCGAAGTGAGTGCTCGCCCGAACGCGATCGAAGTTCCTCAAAGCACACATCCGTTCGATCGCATCAGCACCCGCCTCGTCGGCTTGCACGCGATTCGATCCCAGATTGCCTGGGTTGGCTACTGCTTCAGGACGACTGGGGGGCCGCTGGTTCGCTTCGCCTTGAGGGCGACGTTTACCTCGACGCGGTTGGCGATTTTGATGAAGGGGATGCCGCTGTTCATCCCGTAGTCCTTGCGGTCGAAATATAGTGTCCCTTTAATCAAGCCCGAGCCGGTCCCCTTGCCGGACACCGCAAGTGTCAGCTTCTCAGACCTTGTAACTCCGCGAATCGTAAAGTCGCCGTCTACTTCAAAAGTGTCAGGACCGGTCTGCACAATTTTGGTTGATTTAAATGTGATCAACGGATTCCGGACTACATCGAAGAAGTCGGGGCCCTTCAGCTTGCCGTTCTTCAAGCTGCTCCCAGTATCGACGGTGGCAGCCTGAATCCCGACGTCCAAGACCCCTGTCGCCACGTCCGGAGATGTGAAGGTCAGGGTCGCCTTCCATTTGTCGAAAGTGCCCTTGATCGCCACCGACGCTTCCACATCGAATTTGATCGAGCTGTCCAATGGCGTGATCGCAAAGACAGGAACCTCTTGGGCGAGGCTTGCTGAGGAGATCAACACGGAAGCCAGGATACAGATGACAGCTAATCGCATGGCGGCCAGTGTTTGCGTTCCCAGCTTTGTTGTCAACGTCTAACGCTTCTAGCGCCCCGGAATGAGCTTGCTAAAACAAGAACGCGCCCCGCCGGGAGGAGACGGGGCGCGTCGGTCGTCAGGACCGTGAGCAATCGCGAGTCCTAACGGAGGTTACCGGTAGAAATTGTAGCCGTAGGGTACTCCGCCACAGGCGCGCTCCGCCTTACGCAGTTGCGGCAGCAGGTCGGCGGCCGCAGCCGGATGACCGGTATTGCGGTCCTGCTCGTACACAGTACGAAGATGCCGCGCCCATCCGCACGCTCCGCCGGCATACCCGCGTGGCATCACATAGATAGGAGCCTCGACAGCGTACGGGCCATCGTAGTCGCGGTCGCGATCGCCATAGTTGCGGTAATCGCGGTCTCCGTCATGCTTCCATCGATCGGCGTCGTGGTCGCGATCGACCCGCACGTCACGATGCTCCGTCACCACCGGCCCTGTATTGAAGCTCCGGGCATCGCGCTGATCGCGGGACTCTTTGCGAGTCGCAATCGCCGGCGCGGCGGTGCGTGCCGGAGCATTGTCATGCGATTGCACTTGCGCCTGATGCGAGTCGTACTTGCCGCTATCGCGATCCTGGGCAGCCGCAGTGATCGGCGCCGCAAGCATCGCAAGCCCAATCAACCCCGTCATTAGATTTCTGCTGAATTTCATAGTCATTCACCTCTACCTGATAGGTAGAGCATCAAAGGTGCCAATCGCCGCGATGGGGAAAAAAGCCTGCAAAGCCTTCGGTCTTCGCGATAGAGACGGCCCAAACAATCGGAAATCAACAACCCGGAAAATTTGCAATGAACGAATCCGGTCAACGAATATCCAAAAATGGCAACGGAGAGAACAACTTAACGCGCGTTCAGGTTTTGCGCGCGGCAGAACCTTGATGAAACGTAAAGATAGCCTGACCTTGATCGAAGGTATCGACGGGTACTAGTCGTTACTCATTAGTCCCGTGACGCCCGCGACAAAGATCGCGCTCAGCAGCCATCCTGCTATTACCTGCATCCAAAGGTAGTAGCGCAGAACGGCGCCGCACAGTTTGAGGCGCCGATTCATGACCACGGCTTCGCCATGAGCGTTGGCGTCGGGCCACCAGTAATGTTCCTGATGCAAGTTCACGAACGGCAGAAATACATCCAGCGAATAGAGCAGCAGATGCAATTTCTCGTACGCAACCGGCTCCGACGCTGGCGGAGCGTCCGGCCACGTCGCGCGCATCACGCCCGCCCGCGCCCCGAGCGTGACCATCAGCCAGCCCGTCAGGATCACAGCCAGCGACCACAGGACGGTGCGCATCGGCTTGTGGCCATAGCCGACTGTTATCCTGAGGAACCTCGCCCAGGCCCGCCCGAGCCAGCTCGCGTTGCGAAAGCGCGCGTCCTGCTGCGCGACCAGCACTTCGATCGCGCCCGCATCATCACCATTCTCACGCAGCACTTTGGCAAGTTGACGATACGGCTGCGGATGATACCCATCCTGCAGTCCGAGCCATCTAAGGCGGCTTCGCGCGTCTCGCGGCGAGCTAGTCCCAAATGGGGCAAATCCGAAGGAATCGTAGGTAAGGTTGTCGATCGCCAGCTTTCCAGGCTGCGGCCAGCTTCGCTCGTCATCGACTATCGCACCCAAGTTCGCTCCTGACAGATCAAGCATCGCGCCGTTTGCCAAGATTACGTCCTGCCATAGAAAGGCCTTATGAACCGAGATGCCATTCGCATTCAGGCCGTGTGCTTCATCGGCCTTTCCGCCAAAAGTTGCCTGTGCCACAGCTAAGTATTCCGCCTTCGCCCCCCAGAGGTTCACCATTCCGTCAGATTCGAAACGCCCGCTCGGCCCGTACGGGTGAGGTGTCATGACGATGGCTCCGCCCACGTTGGTTTCTACCAGGGTCAGCGCCGACTTATTGGGATTGATGAACCGTGCGTCCATGCAGTTGAAATCAGCGCCAATCGAAGCTTCCGGCATCTCGAAATCGCCGTCGGACTCGAAGCCGCAACACGCGTTGACGTCCAACCTCACTTGAGCGGCGGCTGCAAAAACGGCCATTCTCAGCTTCCTGAAGATCTGCGGCGCCTTATCCGAGTAATGAAAGTGGCCGCCGTCGAAGTCGAGTGCCCCATCGATTTTAGCGCCGTAGAGATCGACCAAACCCGAGGCGTCAAACGTCCCGTCAGTAAGGTCGCTGAAGGCTTCGTCATTCGCGAAGCTCAGTTCTCCATGAACGCTCAGGTCAGGCGCAAATACTTCACCGATGTAGCTGCCGTTGAGGTTGAGATAGGGAATCTCGCTTGACGCGAGTTCTATGCGATCAGGGATCGCGCATCTTACGCACTTAATCCCAAACGGAATACGCAAGCGGGAAAGCCGCAGAGAGCCTATGATCCGTGCACCGAGGATATGAATGCGGTCAGGGTCTACTCGCGCGCCTGCGGCGTCGTCGGTTGCAAGCCAACGAATTAAATCCGCGCGGATGTCGCGATCGTGCGGCCACACAGCCGCATTCTTCGGATCGTTGCTCGGATCCAGCGGCGCGGCGCTGGTGCCCGCAATCGCAAACTCGCCGCGCCCGATATTGCTCTCGTCGGCCAACTCGAGCAGCGCGCGCTCGGCGCGCGTGAGCGTATGGAATCTCGCCAGCGCGAGCCCGACCAGCGGCACATCGGGCACCTGCGCAGGCCTTTCCGCACTGCGCGTTACCGAAGCGTCGCACAGCAGAAATACCAATCCGACGGCGAGCGGCACTGCGCGCCACTGTCGAGTTCCGCCGATCGAATTGAACCCCCGCGTCCGAATCCTAGAAAGTGATCGCGCTTAGCACAACGGCTCGCTCGGATTTATTCAGCAAGCGCGTTTATTTCGGCGCCGATTCCGAACTACGGCTTTGCCGTGAAGACTGCCTTGCCCGTGGCTTCCTCGAAGGGTGCCGAATAGTGTGCGTGAAAGATGCGCCATTGGCCGCCTGCTCGCTTCCAGCATTGAGTCACCCTGTAGTCGTACTCGAACTTGTGGCCGTCCTTGTAAACATTGGTCCAATGAGCAATGCCGGCCTCAACAGCGATGCCGTCGTCCACCATGATCTTCGCAGGCCTGATCCAGTGGAATTCCTGGCTCCGCACGGTGGACCTCGATCCTTCCAGCGCTTTCCGCCAGGCATCGATACCGGTGTACTCAAACGGGACCTCGTCGTCGAAGACGATCAGGCTCTCATCCTGCACGTAGAGAGACGATAGCTCGTCCGGTTTTCCGGAGTTGACCGCTTCTTGTTCTCGCCCTTCAAGACTCCGCAACTGGGCGGTGTCGTCTGCAGACGCATCCGCGTCCGGCTTGATTCTGGCGGCGAGCAGAAGGAAGACGGCCACTCCAGCTATCATCATCAGAGTCTTCATTGGGCACCTAAAACCGTCGGTCTGATGTTCTGATTCATGCGAAAGAAGTTGGTCGGGTCATACTTGTTCTTGAGTTGCACGAGTCGATCGTAGTTGGCGCCAAAGGCGGCGCGCGCCATGCCTGGATCTCCAAGGCTGTTGACGTAAACACCCGTGGACGACGCTTCCAGTGCTTTGCGCCGCTGATCTACCCACGCCGCCGCAGCGTCGCGTTCTGCCGCGCTTCGCCACGACCCAACTAAATCTATGTTGAAACCAGGCGTCCGCAGCGGAAACGCGCTGTCGCCGCGCTCGACTCCCCTGCCAAGCTGAAACATCTCCAAGCTGTACCGCGATGGCGCCCCGCTGATTGCATCGCACAGCGTCTCGATGTCGCGGTCGGCAAGGTGAGAAATGAAGGCGCCGCTCTCGAAGTACGGCATGCTTGAATCATCACTGTCGATCAGGCCCCGATCTGCGGGGACTACACGGATATCGTCCGAGACAGGTTTGGCAAAAGAACGGAGCGGCTTGATCGCCCGCTCACCCTGAGCCGGATCGCCGCACCAGCAAATCGTTATGAATATCTGATCGGCGGGTCCCGGCACGCCATAACTGATGCCTAACGTGAGTTCCTCGGGTGCGACGGCTATGAACTCGCTGCAAAACCGAAGCACCTCGCGACATCGGGAAACGGGATAGACAATCGAGCCTTTCATCACGCGAGCGAGTGGAATCGTCCGCAGGCCGAACCTGGTTACGACGCCGAAATTTCCGCTTCCGCCGCGAATCGCCCAGAACAAATCGGGGTTCACGTTTGAGGTAGCGCGCAGAACGCGCCCGTCCGCGGTAACCACCTCTGCAGCCAGCACGTTGTCGCATGCCATGCCGTATTTGCTGCAAATCCAGCCTTCGCCACCGCCGGCTGTCAGGCCGCCAACGCCGACGGTCGGGCAGGAGCCGGACACTGCTACCAGCCCATGTTTGCCAAGCGCGCTGTAGAGCTGGCCGACGTGAACGCCAGCCTGCACCGACGCGAGCCCGCGAGCATGGTCGACATCGATAGCGTCCATCGCGCCGAGATCGATCACGAGGCCGCCATCGCAGCTGGAAAATCCGGCGGGGTCATGGCCGCCGGATCGGATCGCAACGACGAGATCATTCTTACGCGCGAACTCGACGCATCGGACTACGTCATCGGTAGCCGCGCATCGTGCGATCATCGCAGGATGCTTGTCGTGGCGAGTGTTCCACAGCGTGCGCGCGGATTCGTACTCGCTGTCGCCTGGCAGGACCAGCCGGCCTTTTAGGCTGGCGCCGAATTTTCTGGATGCCGCCGGATCGATGCTCGCCGCAAGAACGCGGGACGCAACCAGGAATACCCGTCCCGCGGAGGCCGCGAGCACGGCCCCTGCGACTGCGCTCTTCTTCACGAACTTCCGCCGCGTGATCGGCTCTCTCATTTTTCCGCTCCCCCACAGTCGCGACTTCCTGCTACCTCCGGCCCACACCGAGACTCGGCTCCGAATCCTAGGAAGTGGTCACGGTTAGCACAACCGCTCGTGACTTTCGCCCACGAGGTTGCTCCCTTTCCCATGCACACGCTGTGGTATGAGAGGTGCAGTGATCGGCAGCCCCTGCTTTGTAACCTCCCCACCAAGCCTGCTAATCTTCACCCCGAAAATCGCCTAACCATCGGTACCGGAAAGGAGACCGCGACCATGACCACCAAAGAGCGTATCGGGTTCGTGACCGTCACTCTCGCCGCCGCGTTCGTCGGAGGCGCCGTGTCCGGCCATATCTTCGCCGCCCGCACCGTCGACGCCGCTGCCGCCGCGCCCAGGATGATTACCGCGCAGAAGTTCATGCTGGTCGACAGCCGCGGCAAGACCCGTGGCGAGTTCAACGTGACCAAGAAAGGCGTCGCGCAAATCGCCGTCTTCGACGGCAGCGGCACCTTGCGCGCCGGCCTTGGCGTCGGTTCCGAAGGCGCGCCCGCGCTCGGCATCTACGGCATCGACGGCAAGCCGCGCATCGAAGTCGGACTCACCCGCAGTGTCGCCCGCGTCGTGCTGTTCGACCAGAGCGCGAAACCGCAAGCCACCCTCGGCGTCGCTCCCGACGGCCAGTCCGGTATTGGCCTGATGGACAAGGCCGGCAATCCGCGCGCCTCGATCATCGTGGCAACCGACGGCACTCCCACCTTGCGCCTCGGCGACGAGAACCGCGGACGCATCGGCATGGATCTGACCCCCGACGGCCGTCCCGGCCTTGCACTGATCGGCACCGACGGCAAGACGCGCGCCTCGCTCACCCTTAACACCGACGGCGCCGGCGCACTGACCTTGTTCGACGCCAGCGGCAGCCCGGTCAACTCCGTCCCCTGATTGACTCTTCACGGGGCGGCCCGCAACGGCCGCCCCTTTTTTCTATCCGCATCGCCACCGTGTAAAAGTGAAAAAGGAACCGATGCCGCAACGCCCGACAACTTCTGCCGTCCTCATCTTCCTGATCGCCGCGTTGTCGGCCGCGCTCTCCGGATGCGGCGCCAGCTCGCTCTCTCAATCGCTCGAGCCGCAGCCACCGACAGCCCAGCAGAAGGCCGAGCAGCTCGAGCCGATGCTCTCCGCGGCCGGCTTCCGGATGCTTCCCGCCGACACTCCGCAGCGCCAGCAGCAACTGGCGTCGCTGGTTCCGCTCGACGTCAATTACTACGTCGGCAAGACCGGCAACCTGCACTACTACATGGCCGATCCGGACTACTGTAAATGCATGTACATCGGCACCGAGGAAAATTATCAGCAGTACGAGAAGTTGAAACTCAATCAACAGTTCGAGTCAAAGGAAGGCGAGATTTCCCGCCAGAACCTCGAAGCCCAGCAGATGGAGGACATGGACATGCAGGAAGAAATGTTCAATCCATACGGCATGGGCCTCGTCGGTCCGATGGGTCCCGCGATGTACTGGTGACACCCACCGCCGTGCCAGATTGGTCTCGCAGCTTGCTTCAAGTTTTCTGAAAAAATGAACTTTGATGCTTTCCTCGAGCGATGCCGTGCGCAATGGCCCGAGTTTGCCGACGCGCGCCGCCTCGCCCGCTCGACCCATCCCACCGATCGCTCGCTCTCGCATATACTCGCCGAAATTCCCGGGATGGCCACCGAGAACAAACTGCGGCTCCTCAATTGCGCCGTCGCCTCGCTCGAGGCGGGCGAAGTTTACGTCGAAGTGGGATGCTACAAAGGTGCGAGCCTGGTCGGCGCCGCGACCGCCAACCCGCAGGCGCGCATCTTCGCATGCGACAATTTCTCGCAGTTCGACGGCGCCGCCGACGCGCTCCGCCGCACCCTCGACGCGCACACCGCGCCCGGCCAGGTCACATTCCACGACATGGACTTCCGCGCTTTCCTCGCCGCCGCGCCATGGCGCCCCGCGCGCATCGGCGCCTACTTCTACGACGGCGGCCACTCCTTTCACGATCAGTACGACGGCGTAACCCTCGCCATCCCGCATCTCGCCGACGACGCGGTAGTCATAATCGACGACACCAACAAACGCGCCGCCCGCGCCGCCAACAACCTGGTCGCGCGCGCTTTGCAAAGCTTCAAACTGATTCTGGATTTGCGCACCCCCCGCAATCACTCACCAACCTGGTGGAACGGCATCCAGGTCTTCCGCTACCAACGCCACCCCGCAGACTCCGCAATCAAATTCCCAACCCGCGGTTTCTCGATCAGAAAATTTGTGTACGACGACATCTTCCTGGAGATGAAGCACCGCCGCCGAGCCCGCCGCAAAATCAAAAAGGATCGCCTGCACACAAACACTTGAACCCCCCTCCCAGTAAGCAGATGGCGACTAAGTCGCCAACTGCGGGCAGGATCCCCCCAACAAGTTCTAACAGGGGCGAAGCCCCGCATCTTTCCTAATACCGGGTGCAGGGGTCACCCCTGCCGAAGGAAGCGTGAAACCCACCGCGGGTTTCACATTCAATTAAATTCCCCCGTTGCTCTCTCGCGCGCCCATAGCCTCCAATACCGCCTCGCCCTCGCCCGCCTCCGCGATCCCCAACTTATCGAGTATCGTTTTCTGCCCGACTCTCAGCCCTCGATCCGCCAGCATCGCTACGATCTCCGCGAACACTTTCGCATCACTGTCGTCGGGCAGCGCCAACTCGATCTTCGGATACCGCACTTGCGGCCCCATGTTCAGCTCGACGATCGGACGCACCAGGTCGCGCGCGAGCGTCGCCGCCAATCTCTTCGAATCGGCATTGAGGATGTCCCGGCGGACCCCCTCATGCACTTGCGCGGCAGCTCGCGAGCCTCCCGATCTGGGCATCTCAGTAGTCAATGTCTGCCCGAGCACTGCCTTACTCACTTGCGCGTCTAAGTATTCGCAAACGTTCTGATACAATTCGGAACTGCCATTCTGATGCGCCTCGGTAAACTCTATTATCATCGACTCCGGCATAATCGCCGCCGCGTCAGTGCCTATTCGCGATACTGCAGTGAGTAATGCCTGCTTGTCCTGTTCCGAGGCCCCCGGATGGTATTTGCCGACTCTCAATGGCTGCCCGAATACCTCAGTGAACGTTACCCAGTCCTTTAGTACGTAGTTCTTGAACAGGTATGCCCATCCTGCCGCCCGCGCCAACCCGCCTCGTATCGCCAGCCCGGCTTTCGCCTTCGCAAAATGAGTCACGAACTTGTACGGCGCCAACGGCGCCGTCATCGGCTGTATTCCGATTCCCGGACTCTTCGACGAGTACAGGCCGCTGCCCCCGAAATGGGTCGGGAGTCGCGTCTGCGCGTCGCTCTCGACCGGGATTATTTCGCCCTTCAGCGTGCGCACCAGGATCTCCTCGCCGGAGATCCAGTCGAACGCGAACCAGCGCGGGTCGCGCCACTTCAACTGCGCGGGAAACCATTCTCTCCCAGAGGTATTCCACATTATCTCAGTCGCCGAAAATCCCTTGCCGAGCACATCGAGCACGTCGAACAGCACGCTGTCGAGCTGTATCGGTCCGTCGATGAGCATCTCGCTCACCATCGCCGCCGCGCGCTGATCCTCGGACGAGCTCGACGCCGCCCGCACTACTACGTCCAATTGCGCAACCGCATTCTTGCGAGTCCCGAGCACCGCAAGATAATGGAGGTCCTTTTCCTCGACCTCCTCGGCCAGCTCGAGAGACAAATACGGATCTCCAAACTCCGCCTGCTGGAGGATTGCCGTCAATCGCTCGGGCGTGAGTCCGATCGCTGGGTGCATCACGGAATATATATTTCGCACTCCGGTCATGGTCGGCGCCGCCTGTTCTTCGCGCAACATCCCGGTATCAACTTCGCGCCCGTACACATCATAGAGTGTCATAGTTGCTCTCCGGACGATTAGTCAGTTGCATGTTCTGTCGAAGCGGCCTCGCCAATCTTCAACAACCATTCGCTCCCGCATCGATGGCACGCTTGCGGAAGGCGGATGAGCGCGAGAATAAACTCGTACCCGCACTCCTCGCATTTCCATCTCCAGTAGCTATTCATCGTTGCTAGAATCCGCGCGCGCGCCCGCCAACCAGATCCTCTTCCACCGGCGGGGCGCCGAATGAAGCGCCGCGGCCCGCAACGCTCTCTCTTTTCCCCGATGCGCGCGCCGGGGTGTATGCGATTTGCCCGGCGTCGGCGCGTGACGCGAAGAACGCCAGCGCCGCCGCCATCGCGGAGTCACCATGCCGTCCTTTGCCGTCGCTGCCCGCACGTCTTTCCGAAATCTTTGCGACACCCTGCTCGAGCACGATCGCGCGATGGTCCGCGACCACGTCGGCGTCCTTTGGAATCTCGATGGTGCCGTCCTCGAACGCCGCCTTGTAGCGCGGCATATTTTCGCGGTACCACGCCTCCGACAGCATCACCTGCACGATCCGTCCGCCGTAGCGCTGCGCCGCGGTCTCCGCCAGGTACTGTGCGTTGCCGCGCGCGTCCATCGCGCCGGTGGTGAATCGGGGCAGGTGGTCCGCGACATAGAACAGCACCTGCTCCTGGTTTCGAAACGGTATATTGCGCAGCTCGACGACGAACGGCGTCCGCCGCGTCAGGTTGGGCGCGATTTGCAGCGGCCAGATTACAGTGAGGTCTCCTGAGCGGCCGAAGTCTTCGCCGAAGAAGCTCGCGCGGGCCGGATCGAGCGCCGCGAGCGCCGGCGCGATATTGTCTTCGCACCACGCCTGGGTTTCCGAGTAACGCTCCGCTTCCGGTCGCCCTGAAAATTCCGCCGGCATTTCCCAACGCAGGATCGGGATTCCGGCTTTCATCCGCCCCTCGATCAACACCGAGCTCAGGTACGCGCCCGAGGACGCGCGCGGGATACAGAACAATTCTTCGCCGACATTATCGGCGTAGTAATCGATAATCTGCTGGCGCCACTCGCGCTGCTTCTCCTCGCTCCACTCCGTTTCGCTCTGTTCGCAGATTGTTTTGTACAGTCCGTCGGCCAGTGCCTCGTCGAAAGTAGTACGATGAAGTGAGTATGGCCTCCGCCCGGCCCGAATCTCACTGATTAGTTCATTGAAGGGATTGTTGGCGCCGTTGTGAGTACTGATTATCCGCACCAGGCCGCCCCACATCGTGAACGCGAGGGCCGCCTTCAGAAGTCCGGCCAGGTCTTCATGAAACGCGGCTTCGTCGATCACCGCGCACCCATCTTTGCCGCGCAGATTCGACGGCCGCGACGACAGGGCCACGATTTTGTGCCCCGACGCGAACCGTATTCTGTATGCCAGGATGTCGCTGCGCTCGTCCTCGAGCACTATCTCCTCGATTGTCTCGGCCGCGCGGTTGAAGCGGCGCGCCCATCGCGCGGCCGCCTCGATGAATTCGAGCGCCATGTCCTTGTTGTAACCGATGTACCAACCGTCGATTCCGGCGCGCCCGGTTGTGCCGGCCCCAAGCGCGCGGTCGGCGGCCTCGGTCCAGGTGATACCGATGCGGCGCGATTTCTCGCTGACCTTGACCTGCGATTGATCGGCGAGCCATCGGCGTTGGTAGGGAAGTAGTATTGAGAGAGGTTCGTTCATTAGCTAGTTGCTACGAGGTCGAAAGGAGGAAGGACAGAATCCTGAGTCGCGCGCGGAATAGCGCGCTGGATAAGGACCCTCACCTTCATCCTCTCCCTAACAGGGAGATGAGACAGAAGGACTCTCGCGTTTGCAGCGAGAGGAGACGGTAACGGATGCCGCCGCCCGCGCGCTTGTGTTTCTTCGGGGGATGACAAACAGTCGAGATGATGCGGCCGATTGTGTCGTCCCAGGAGAATGCGCGGCGGTTGCGTCGCGAACAGACCGACGCTGAACGAATCCTGTGGCAGCATCTGCGAAGCCGTCAGATGCGCGACGCCAAGTTTCGCCGTCAGTTCCCGATTGGGCCTTACTTCGCTGACTTCTGCTCGCCTGAAAGGCGGGTCATCGTCGAACTCGATGGCGCGCAGCATCTTGAGCGATCTGGTGAAGATGAAGCCCGCACCTCGTTTCTCAATTCGGAGGGATATCGCGTGCTTCGATTCTGGAACAGCCAGGTGCTTGAGAGTGTGGAGGAAGTGCTTTGCGCGATCGATGAGTTTCTTCGAGGTGCGAAGAGAGGATGAGGAAAGGCAGAATCGCGACTCGCGCGCGGAAGATGCGCGCTGCATTCGGACCCTCACCTTCATCCTCTCCCTAACAGGGAGAGGAGACAGAAGGATCGTCTCGCTTTCAGGGAGAGGAGGTATTTGGTCGGGGGCACAAGCCCTCAACGCGAAGTCTCGATCAGCGCCGCAATTTCCGTTTCCTCTCCCTGTTAGGGAGAGGATGAAGGTGAGGGTCCTTGTGTAGCGCGCTTTTTTCAGCGCGCGGATCAAGATTCTTTCTTTCTGCCCAAAGCCCCTCATCCCACTAAATCTCCATCAACACCGCTTTGATCTGCTGCGCCGCATCCTTGCTCAACCCCTTCGCCCGCGCCTCCTCGACTTTCTTCTCTGCCTCCGCCACTCCTGCGCGCGTGTGTTCGACCAACTTGCGATGCTCGGTCTCGGCCTTCACTAGTCCCGACGCACAACGTGCGAGCGCTGCGACGTTGACTGCTGCGACGGTTGGAGCGAGGGTGCGCTTCTTGCGGCTGGTCTCTTTTTCGTTGGCGACGACCAGGATTTCGAAGAGGCGAGTTTGCACCAACCGCATCAGCGCAGTTTGCATCTGCTCGTCGTCATTCTCGAATTGTTTGCAAACTTCTCGCGCCTGCGCGGTCGCCAGGCGAACGGAGTCGAGCTGGCGCTCAAACTTGTGCCGGTAATCGTCGATGCAGCGGTTCGAGATCTCGAACCCGTTGTCTCCCAGCCATTTTTTCAATTCTACCGAGGTATGGACTTTGCCAGAGTTGAGCAGCTTGTCGAGCCGCTGCTTTAAATCTTTGGGCATCCACTTGATCTTCCACGTCCTGGCTGGGAGCGACCTGAAAGGCACCCTTTTCGGCTCGCCGTCCGACGCGCCAGCTTTGGGCCTCTTTTTCCTCATCGCGGCGCTCACCAGTATTTGCGCGGGCGCGCGACGCCGGCGGGTGAGGGGAAGTTGTACTCGACGACATCGACGCCACTGGCGGTGAGTTTCGCGAACCAGGTCTCGCCGCCCTCGCCTTCGAGTTCGAGCAAGCCCAGGTCGCGCAGGTAGGCGAGTTCGCGGCGGACGGTGTTGAGCGACAGCGAGAGCTTGATATCGGCGAGCACGCGCCAGATTATCTGCTCGGAGACCGCTATCGGACGTCCGGCGTCGACCACGCGCAGCATCCGCCAGCGCGCTTCCTCGCGATTCTTTTGTTCGAGATCAATTGCGTCCGGCATACAGCCTTTCCTTTACCTCTGCGATTTGCTCGCGCACTTCTTGGCGCATCGCGTCCAGCTTGGCGTCGAGCGTGCCGCTGAACATGATCCAGTCTTCCCGGCGCACGTACTCGAGCGGCAGGTTCACAGCGCAAGTCGGTAAGCTGCCTTTCGAGATCGTCGACGCGGCCGGAGTCGCGCTGACGATGTTCGTCGCGGCGCTTGAGCAGCCATTGAATCGTGCTGGCGTTCACCGCCATGAATGCGACGAAAGCGGCGGTCCATCCTGCGGCGTTGCCCCATTCCATCTCTTTAGTATTGAGCGCGCTGCGTTGTCGCGCTCACCTCGCTGTTTGCTGTCAGGAACATACCTAACCCCCGGCCTGCGGCGCGGAACCCAACCCCTGACCGCTTCCCTCGAGGGAAGCGGAGCAATCGCGCGCGACAACGGAGCGCGGCCTTGGTACTGAAAAGAGGAGCTTGTTCTTTCATCGCACCGTCAGCGCTCTCGTGCCGATTCCGGCGCGGTACAATTCGATGCCCGACGCGACCATCTGGCGGATCGTGCTGACCGCGATCTGCGAGGCGTCCAAACCTTCGGCATCGATGCCCGCCTGGGCCATCGATTGAATGTCCATCCAGGCCGCGTCGGATTGCAGACTGTCGTCCGGATGCTCGGTCGCGTAAATCGCGACCGCGATTCCGATCTTGTTCTTGATCGTCGCGAACATCGCGGCGGTGACCGCCGGCATCGCGCGCGCGACATTTGCGGCGACTGCGACTTCGACGTCCGAGTTCGGCGCCGACGTGACCAGTCCGGACGGCAGCGACTTGAACAGCGCAGCGACCTCCGGCGCCATCGCGTCCGCGATGATCGGCGCAAACTTCTCGACGATAGCCAGTGCCGCCGCGCTGCTCATCCGCTTAGCTCTTGGCCGAGGTCGCCGCGGCGCCCGACGGGGCAGCCACGGGTGCGGGCGCGACACCGGTCGGGCAATTACCGAGCGTCACGGTCTGCGGCACGATGAGTTGGTTGCTCGAGTTGGTATAGCCGTACACCTGGCACGAGAACTGATTGGTCTCGGTCTGATAAGTGGTGCTGATCGACAGCGGCAGCGCGGGAGTCTTGCCCTCGCAATAGAGCACGAGGGAGGCGTAATCAACCTGGGCCTGCGCGTTGCAGAAATTCGTGGCCTCCATGCTGAGCGCGGCGCGCGTTGAGGCACGATCGTGTTCTTGCCGCTGATGATCTGTTTCGCCGTCGGCTGCATCAGGCCGCCGCCCTGCTGAGCGCATCCGGCGAGAGCGAAGGCGAGGACGCAGAGCAGCACAGCGGCAGAATCCTGAATCGCGCGCAAAAAGATTGCGCGCTGTAATCGGACCCTCACCTTCATCCTCTCCCTGACAGGGAGAGGGGAAAGAAGGAACCTAACCCCTAACCCCTTCCCCTGGTGGAAGGGGGACCGGACGGACGGAGGGAGTGGAGAAAGACCGTTTCGGATTTTCAAACTCATATTCGCCTCTTCGTTTTTGTCTAGGGCGTGTACGTCACATGGCTCGCGGCGGTGCTGAGCGGGGTCGAGAGCTGGCTCAGTCCCGTGTCGACGGGCGTCTCGATTTCCATCGTCACCACGCCGGCGTCGTCGCAGCGGGCGATCGCGCGATGCGGCGGGAAGAGCAGCGGGACCGGGCTGGTCGAAACGTCGAGCGCCATCGCGGTGCCCGGCGCCAGCTCGCCCGGCAGCGGCGCGCGGCCGGTGGCGCATTCGAGCGTGAACATCTGCTCGTGCACCTGCGCGCATCCCCCGCACGTCAGTGCGAGCAGCAGCGAGAATGCGAAAAATTCTTTATTGAGAAACACGTTTCACCGCGCGGTCGTAGGCGTCGCGGCAGTAGTCGCGATCGTCGTGGAGAATTTTGAACCGCAGTTGGCGCACAGCCTCCTGCTCGCGCGTGAAGCACGCGGCCAGCCCCGACCCGGGCGGACACGGCGCTTGCTCCGCATCCGGCAACTGCGGCGGTGGATCCAGGGGCGCGAGCGCGATTGTCGGCCGCGCGGCCTGAAATTGCTCTGACGAAGATGCCGGCGGCGCGTCGAGATGCGGCGCGTAGGTCGGCGCGCATCCAGCGGCGAGCAGGCTAGTTGCCGCGATCAGCATCAACCGGAACTTTGCTTTTTCGTACATCTGCCTTTGCGTCCTCGACGTCGGTCTCGGATTGATCGGAGATCGAGAGCGGCGTGTCGGCGACGACTCGCCCGTAGACGGCGAGCCCGCCGGTCCCAATCGCCAGCATCGCTTCGGTCGAAACGTGGCCGGTCGTGAAGATTATGGAGAGGCCGGTAAGGATCGAGCCGAGTCCGCCCCAGAAACCTTTGCTCTTCCAGAAAGCTTTTTTTGTCACCTGAGAAACCTCTCGACGCTATGCATACGCGCGGAGCAGCCAGCCCTTGATAAAATCGGGGCCGCCCTTCTGCTTCGCTGCGACCAGCCGGTAATGGCAGGCAGCCTCGGAGCGGAGCGCAGCCATCAGCGCGGCCGGGTCGGCGCGCGCGGCCTCGAGCGCGGTGGCCGCGCCGAGCACGCCGTCTTCCGTGACGGGCCGGCCGCATGCGCGCAGCGCGCGCTGCAGACATTCGATCGCGTGGCCGGCGCCGATGTTGACGGCGAGATCGAAGGTCTTGGCGGCGGCCGCGGCGGGCAGTTGCGCAAATCCGAAACGCAGCCACCATTCGCGCCAATAAATTTTCACCGCCGCGTCGCGCGTGAGTGCGGCTATGTCCACTCCAGGATTAGAGCGCGCGGAAATTCCGAACCTGGTAACGCCGCCGGGGTCGGCCGCATTCGACGAATAGCCGCCCTCGTCGGCGAGCACGCGTTCGACGGCGATTAGAAATTCAGGGCTGTAGGCGTCAGGTGCGCTGGTTGATTGGTCCACGTTTCAATCGCTCGTCGAGCGGCGCGGACGTTGGCGGAAACTCGGCCGGCGTTCCGGGAGCGCGATTCAACGCAAGGACTTTGTACACGTAGCGCTCGGTGCATCGGAGCTGCTGCGCGATGCGCGAGATACTGACGTTGTCGGCGCGCATCGCGATGATTCGCACGCGCCGGCGCGCATGATCGCTGGTGACCGGAATCAGCAACCGGTCGCTACCGAACATGCGCGCCATCGCAAGCGCCGCGAGCAACCCAATCGAGCGCGCAATCAAATCTCCCGGTGCGGGGGTAATCGGGATATACAGGCGGCGACCGCCGAAGTCCGCGATCAGTTTGTCGGCGGCGTCGGCACCGATCGAATGAACGATCTGATCGTAAAGCGTGGTTCGCACGGCGGGCGCAAAGGGACTGAAGCGCGGCGCAGACGACGGAGCGCGGTCGAGCGCGGGCATCCGGCTGAGGACGGCGTTCATAAGCCGTAGGCGACGCGAAGATTGGAAGGAATCGAGCCGATGTTACGATCGCGATCGTAAACAAGGCGCCAACTGAGCTCGACGTTGTCGTGGGCGCAGTCTCGGCAGAGGCCGTGGTTGCGGACCACTTCGGCGTGGGTGGCAGCTTGGTGACACCAGAGACAAGCGACGACACGATTAGAAACGGTGGGACGAACGAGAGAGGTCGCGGGTTCCATAAATCCTCCGCGCGAGTTCGGTGGGTAAAGGACGGCGTGACGACGAAGAAAACGATCCGGACTGATCGGGCGGGACAGACGAATTGAAAAAAAATGTGATCGCGGCGGGCGCGGGGTCGCGAACTAAGGTAAAGATGTGTAGTCGGCAGGGTCGATCGGCGGTGAGCATTGGGGGATAAGCGGGCGCGGGCATGGCGCGGTGATCGCGAGGGAGCGAACGCGCGCGCGTGGGCGGGGGCTTCGGCTTGATTTGGGAGTGGTTTGCTTGTGGCAGGATCATGCTCTTTATGAATCTTATTTCACACTAGGAGATTTATGTCAACCACTATAGTTGACGCCGCATTTCGCTCCCGGCTGACACAGGTGATTCACTCGTTCGGTTCGGTGGTCTCGCTGGCGACGGCGGTCGGCGTGTCGGACAACGCAATCTACAAGTGGCTATCGGGGCGGGGGCAGCCGAGCGTCGCGAACCTGGTGGCGCTGGCGCGCGCGGGGCGCGTGTCGGTGGAATGGCTGGCGACGGGAGCCGAGGCGGCGCAGAGTGCGCAGGCAATCACGCGGTCGGTCGAGCACGGCGACTTTATCTTCATGCCGCGCAGTCGGATTCGATTCTCGAGCGGGCGCGAGGGGATACTGCGCAGCGAGCAAGTGGTGGATTCGATCGCGTTCCGCGCGGAGTGGGTCAAGCGGACGCTCAACGCGGAGCCGCGCGACCTGATCCTGATCGAGGTGGTGGGCGATTCGATGGCGCCGACGGTCAAGGATTCGGACTTGATCCTCGCCAATCTGGCGGAGCCGCGCTTTCGCCAGGACGGGATCTACCTGTTGCGGCATGACGGCGGGCTGGCGGTGAAGCGAATCCAGCGGCGGCCAGACGGGAAACTGCTGGTGCGCAGCGACAATCCGAAATACGAGGCGATGGTGGTACCGAATGTAAAAATCATCGGACGAGTGATCTGGATTGGCGGCCGCGTGTGATCGGCGTCAATTAGACTTGGCGTCGAGTTTTTCTCTTTTGGGGTTTCGGGACTATGCTTGCCGGCGTGGGGTCGCGAACTAAAGACCGCGAGATAGTGCGGGCCGATCTGGCGGAGGTGATCGAGCGGCATGAGGTCGGGCTCGATGCGGCGCGGCCCGATGCGGTTGCGCGGCGGCGCAAGACGGGGCAGCGGACGGCGCGCGAGAATATCGACGAGCTGTGCGATCCGGGCACGTTCGTCGAGTACGGGCCGATTGTCGTGGCGGCACAGCGGCGGCGGCGCACGATTGACGATCTGATCAAGAATACGCCGGCGGACGGGCTCGTGACCGGCCTAGCGACTGTCAATGGAAATTTGTTCGGCGCCGACAAGGCGCGATGCGTCGTCATGTCGTATGACTACACGGTGCTGGCCGGCACGCAGGGGCATCAGAACCATCGCAAGAAAGATCGGATGTTCCAGATCGCGCGTGAGCTGCGACTGCCGCTGATGCTGTTCGCCGAAGGCGGCGGCGGGCGGCCGGGCGATACGGACGGCGGCTTTCACAATTCGCGATCGTTCCATGATTTCCCGAAGCTGAGCGGGCTGGTGCCTCTCGTCGGCATCACGTCGGGCAGATGTTACGCGGGCAACGCGTCGCTGCTGGGATGTTGCGATGTGGTCATTGCGACGAAGGGATCGAATATCGGGATGGGCGGGCCGACGATGATCGAAGGCGGCGGACTCGGCATCTTTCGTCCCGAGGAAATCGGGCCGATGGAGGTGCAGTTGCCGAATGGGGTCGTCGATATCGCGGTTGAGGATGAGTCGGAGGCGGTGCAAGTCGCGCGGAAATATCTTTCGTACTTCCAGGGCTCGGTGAACGGGTGGACGTGCGCGGATCAGCGTCTGCTGCGCAACATTATTCCCGAGAACCGGCTTCGCGTGTACGACGTGCGGACGGTAATCGAGACGATGGCGGATGCAGGGTCGGTACTCGAGATTCGCCGCGACTTCGGGCTGACGATGATCGCGGCGTTCATCAGAATTGAGGGGCATCCGTTTGGAGTGGTCGCGAACAACCCCAAGCATCTGGCGGGGGCGATCGACAGCGACGGCGCCGACAAGGGCGCGCGGTTCATTCAGTTGTGCGACGCGTTTGACATTCCGATTTTGTTTTTGTGCGACACTCCCGGAATCATGGTGGGTCCGGAAATCGAGAAGACGGCGCTGGTGCGGCATTCGTCGCGGATGTTTCTGACGGCGGCGAACGCGACGGTGCCAATTTTCACGATCGTGCTGCGCAAGGCGTACGGCCTAGGAGGGATTGCGATGGCCGGCGGGAGTTACGACGCGCCGCTGTTCACGGTGGCGTGGCCGACGGGCGAGTTCGGGCCGATGGGACTCGAAGGCGCGGTGAAGCTCGGTTATCGCAACGAGCTTGCGGCG
>NZ_DATEQZ010000019.1:0-8899 GCF_035272065.1 Binatus sp. (SeqCode) | reverse complement strand
TTCGCCGAACTCGCCGCGCTGGCCTCAGGTCACGCCGAAGCGCGTGCTATCCAGACCGCGCTCAAACTCGGAATTTTCGAGATTCTCGACTCCTCGCCGCTCGACGACGCCGCTGTCGCTGATGCCATCTCCGCCAATCGCCGCGAAACGGCTCTGATAGCCAACGCGATGGTCGCGCTCGGATTGCTCGACAAGCGCAAAAATCGCTACTCGCTCACTGAGGCATCGCGCCGCTACCTGCTCCGGTCGTCCGCCGAATATCTTGGCGGTTTGATTCTGTTCGATGAGGCGATCTTTGAAACCTGGGCGCATCTCGAACAAACCATTCGCACCGGCGCGCCCGCGCGACCGACCGATATGTTTCAAAGCCGTCCCGAAGAGACCGAACGATTCATCCGCGCGATGGACAGCCTGACTCGCGCCCGCGGCGATCCAATCTACGTCGCCGATCGGCTCGACCTCAGCCGCGTCTCGATGTTCGCCGACATCGGCGGCGGCCCGGGAACCTACACCGTCGCGATGCTTCACCGATGGCCCCATCTGCGGGCTGCGATTTACGATCTCCCCGCCGCTCTCGAAGTTGCCCGCCGAATTCTCACCGAGCGTGAGCCTGCGGCGTTGGAGCGCATCGATCTGGTCCGCGTCGATTACCTGTATGATGAGATTCCGGGGCCATGCGGAGCCCTGTTCATGTCGAGTATAATTCACGGTGAAGATGAAGCGGCCAATGCTCAGCTCCTCCGCAAATGCTTTCGCGCTCTCGAACCGCGCGGCATGATGATAATCAAGGACCACATCATGAACGCCGACCTCACCGAGCCGCGGTCGGGCGCGATCTTCGCGCTCTACCTGCTGCTCACTACGCGCGGGCGCGACTATTCATTTGACGAAGTCGCGCGATGGCTCGGCGACGCCGGCTTCGTCGATATCCGCCACGAGGCGCTGCCAAGCCCTCCGTTCACCTCCTCGATGGTGATCGCGCGCAAGCCGTGAAACAATGAAACAGTGAAAAGATTTCGCGCGCGCAAGATCGCGTCTCTTGCGATCGCATTGGTGCTCTCAGCCGTGTGCTCGGGGTGCCTGGCGGGCGGAGCTGTTGGGATGGTGACCACCGTTGCCCCGATGGTCGCCGCCGGCAGCGCACAGGTCATCGGTTCCCAGGTTGCGATGAAAGAGGCCGGAGGCACCGGTGCTTCCAAAGAGGACAACGCTGACAAATGCGATCAACTGCTGCGGGTTCCGCCCGGCGTCGAGGAAGTCCGCAAGAACAAGGACGGGTTGATCGAATCGCGCCAGTGGAAAATCGCCGAGACCAGCGGCGACCCGATCTGGATCGTGGCGGGGACCCAGACCCAGAACACGCCCGACGACGCCTGGCAGCCAAAGCCCGGCGTCACCAAGCTCCTCTTCAATCCGCCGCTCTATCAGATGCTCAAGCCCGGCCAGCCTCAATATCTCGCTTACGCTCCAGCCGATGTCGTCAACGTGTCCGACAGCGAACAGTTTGATTCGATGACCGAAGCGTTCGGCAGCGGCGTCGGAACCTTCAAGTGGCACGAGCGTTCCTACAGTTACGTGCTAGTCAAGGAACTCCCCTGCTTCAAACCTGAGAAGGAGAAGTGAATTCGTTTCCGTCTCATCCGTCGCGCCTGACGCGATCCCTGTCACGACTAATCGTCATCGTTGCAATTTTTTCGCTGGCGCTGTTTGCCACGAGGTCGTACTCTCAGAATATGAACGCCGCGCCCGATCATGCGCATCTCGAGCCCGCATCGTGGCCCGACAACTCGCTCACGATCGCAAATCTCGGCCACGCCGCCCTTCTCATGAACTATTTCGGAACTCGAGTGATTACCGACCCCAGCCTGTTCTCGCGTGTCGGTATGTCGATCGACTCGATCCTGACAATCGGCCCGAAACGATTCGTCGATCCGCCACTCGCTCCCGCGCAATTGCAGCAACTCGACCTCATTCTGATCACTCACGCGCACATGGATCATCTCGACGTTCCGTCGCTGAAGGCTTTGCCCAAGAACGCAGTCGTCGTCGCGTGCCAGAAGTGCTCGTCGCTGATCGCGCCGCTCGGCTTCAAAGACGTCCGCGAACTCAAGTGGGGCGAGACCACCGTCGTCAAAGGACTCACCATCCGCGCGATGGGCGCGCGGCACTGGGGCCGGCGATGGCCGCCGTTCGGCGAAGACTACGGCTTCAACAGTTACATGCTCGAAAAAGACGGCCGCCGGATGCTGCTCGCGTGCGACAGCGCCGACACCAACCTGTTCGCCAGCCTAGCATCGACGCCGCCCGACGTAGCGGCATTCTCAATCGGCGCCTACGACCCCTGGATTTGGAATCATGCCAATCCCGAACAGGTCTGGGCGATGTTCCAATCGACGCGTGCGCAGTACCTGGTGCCGATCCACTGGGGAACGTTCAAGCTGTCAAAGGAGCCGATGGAAGAGCCGCTGCAACGATTAATCGCGGCAGCCGGCGATCAGCAAGACCGCATTGTGATTCGCCAAATCGGCGCAGCCTGGACGATGCCACCGTCGATCGAGACGCGCCAAGCCGCCGGCCGCTAGGACTCTCCGATCACACCACGCCTTACCTACAAATTTCGAGTGGCAAGGACTTCCCGAGCAGGAGTTCTATCTCCAGTACAATTGATCATTCGCGGAGCGTTGAGAATCGTAACGGCGTATCCTAGCTCGCGGTACAACTGCTGTATTCGGTCGGTGGCTTGATTCGATAGAACTACCGGACCGGAATGCCGCGCTAATCCTTCGGCTAGTCTTACTTGCTCGTTCCAGCCAAAGGCTTCCATCGAGTACTGCGTAAACTCAACGTCATAGGGCGGATCCGCATAGATAAAGTCACTGGCTTCTAGCGGGAGCTTCTCGAAGTCCGCGCACACAAACTCCCACTGCGCGAATGCCGGGATGTATTCTGTGAAATCCGTCTTGTAGGTAATCTTCTTGTAACGGCCGAACGGCACGTTGAATTCGCCCTTGCTGTTGAACCTGCATAGGCCGTTGTAACAGGTTCGATTCAGGTAATAGAAAAGGCTGGCCGCTTCCTTGCTGTCCGCCTTATCCTCGCGAATGATCTGATTGAACCGCTCTCGTCCTGTGTAAAAGCAGGCCTTATCATTCCGCATCCTTAGCGAGATAGTTAGACCTCTTTTGAGCCAGCGGTAAAAGTTTATCGCATGCGGATTGATGTCACTTACGAGGGCTCGATCGGGTACCAAGCCCAACGAGATTGCCAAGCCACCGCATAGCGGCTCAACCAAGCGGCGAGCTCGATGAGGATCCCAGAGACGAAGCAGGTATGGCACCAGCCATCGCTTGCCACCCGCCCACTTCAAAGGAGGCTTGGGCGCCGAGCGAGACTCCAACAACTCCGCAACCGCTGCCACTTACCTTGGTTCAGACACGCTTGCGCTTCTTGGAGAGATAATCGACCAGCATGTACTCGCCGAGATGGTCGGGACGCGTGAACAGCGCGCGCCCGCGGTTAATCTGCGTCATCTTGTCCACGAACGCGCGCAGACTCGGCGAGTCGTCGAGCATGAACGTGTTGATCGTGATTCCCTTGCGCGTGATCCGCTCGACTTCCTTCAGCGTCTCCTGCGCCGCGCGCATGCTGATGCCGCCGAACGACAGCGGCCATTCGCAGTACAGCCGCTTGTTCAGAAAGTACGCGGTCGGCTGCCCGTCGGTGATCACAATGATGTGCTGGTTGCGCGACGGATGCCGCCCCAGCAAATCCGACGCGAGCCGCAACCCATCCTGCAAGTTGGTGAACGGATCGCCCATGTTCCACGACGCTTCGGGCAGGTCCTTGAGCTTCAGTTCCACGGCGCGCGTGTAAAAGCCGACGATCGAAAAATAGTCGCGCGGAAACTTCGAGCGAATCAGCGTCTCCATCGCCATCGCGACTTTCTTCGCCGCCGCAAATCGCCCTTCCCAGCTCATCGACCACGACATGTCCAGGCACAGCACCGTCGACGACGAACTGGCGTAATCGTTTTCGTAAATTTCGAAATCTTCCGGCCGCAACTCCAGCGGGACACCCGCCTTGCGCGCCAGCGCATGCTTCAGCGTCGCGACCAGGTTCAGATTCAGTGGATCGCCGAACGCGTACGGCTTGGTTTGTTCGGGACGCATCTCAGTGACGCCGCGATGGTCCGTCATGTGCCCGCCCGATCGATCCTTCAACAGGTTCTGGAAAATGTCGCGCAGCGCCAGTTGCCCGATTCGACGCACGCCCTTGGGCGAGAGCTGAAAGTGATCGCCCTTCGGCACCATGTAGCCTGACTGCGTTAGCAGCACCATCACCTGCTTGAGATTCTGGAAATCCTTGCTCGCCTGTTGCCCCAGGATCTGCTGCAGGTCTTCCATTGAGATCGTGTCGAAGTTGCCCGACATCAGGTCCTGCTCGAGCTGCCGCATCCGCTCCATCTCGCGCATCAGCTCGAGCGCGTCCTCGTAGCCGAGGCTCTTCGGACCGTGGAACATATGCTGATTGCGATCGCGAAAATTCTCGAGGTCGCGAATATTTTCATACTCCTCGAGCAGCTCGTCGAAGTCCGCTTTCGCCTGCGCGTCCTCGAATTCGTGGCTTTCCAGCTTGCGCATCGCCTCCGACAGCCGCCGCGGCATGCGCGACAGTTCGCGCTGTTTCTCCTCGACGCCCGGCTTCTGCCCCTTGAGCGATTCCAGCTTCGCGCGCTCGCGATTCAAAATGTCCTCGAGCTTCTGCTCCATCTCCGACAGCGCGTTCTTCAGGTTGAAGTCGCGATAGCGCTGGCGCATCTCCTGCCGCAATTGCTCGATGAACTCCTCCAGCCCCATCACCTTGACGCCGTCGAAGTCCATCCCTTGCCGCATCATCCAGTCCATCGCCTGCCGCACGTCGTCGGTGTACGACAGGTACTCCGCCAGCTTCTCGAACACCTTGTCGGCGTCGAGCTTGAGCCGCTGCGTCCCGTCCCACTGCGTGTAGCGGGTGACTACGGCAGCCATTTCCCTGCGCGTCATGCGTGGTAGGCGAAGCGCCCTCCCTGGCGATCCTTGTTGAGCTTCTGGTGCAGATGCAGGCCCTCGAAAATAAACTCGCTCGCGGCCGCCATCAGTCCCGGCGTCTCGAACGGCCCGAGCAGCGTGATCACTTCGCGTAGTCCCGTTACCTCGCGCAGCGGCTCCATGTATTCCGACGACGGCGCGCTGTCCGAAACCTCGACGCCCCAACCCTGCTCGAAGTAGCTCGACACCTTCTTCAGGTCGTCGAGTTTCAAATACTTGTCGAATACCTTCAGCACCGCGCGATTGATCAGCCGCTCGATCAAATCGTCTTCCTTCTTGTCCTCGCCGACGTACTCGAGCTCTATTTTTCCCGCCGTCGACGCATACAGCGAATGCAAATCCGAAATCCGCGGCACGATCTCGTTCTCCGCGTTGCGCACCGCGCGCTTCTCCGCGTTGGAGATAGCCGATTCGTAATTGTTGATCGTAACGCGCACCGACACGCCTGACGATTGATTGATCTCGTTCGACGCGCGCGCTTCGAACGTAATCTGCGCCAGGATGTCCTTCATGAACTGCGGTATCCGCACGTCCATGCCCGAACGCGGCGGATGCGCCGCTTCCTGCTCCATGATCACGATCTCGTGCTCGATCGTTTTGGGATAGTGCGTGCGAATCTGGACGTCGAAACGATCCTTCAGCGGCGTGATAATCCGCCCGCGCGAAGTGTAGTCCTCCGGATTCGCGCTCGCCACGAACACCACGTCGACCGGCAGCCGAATCTTGTAGCCCTTGATCTGGACGTCCTTCTCTTCCATCAGGTTGAACAGCCCGACTTGCACTTTCTCGGTCAGGTCGGGCAGCTCGTTGATTGCAAAAATGCCGCGATTCGTCCGCGGGATCAGTCCGTAGTGGATCGTTTCCTCGTCGGCCAGGTAGCGTCCCTCGGCCACCTTGATCGGATCGATCTCGCCGATCAGGTCAGCCACCGAAACGTCCGGCGTCGCAAGCTTTTCCGCGTATCGCGCGTCGCGTCCGATCCACCCGATTTCCAGCATGTCACCTTTTTCTTCTTTCAGCTTCACACATCGCCGGCATATCGGCGCAAACGGGTCGTCGCTGATCTCGCAGCCCGCGACCGCCGGGACATATTCGTCCAGCAGTCCGACCAGCGACCGGATGATTCGCGACTTCGCCTGCCCGCGTTCGCCGAGGAAAATCATATGATGTCCCGCGAGCACGCCGTTCTCGATCTCCGGAATTACGGTCTCTTCGTAGCCGACGATTCCCGGCAGGATTTGCTCCTTGCTGCGCAGCCGCTCGAGCAGGTTCTTGCGCATCTCCATCCGCACCGGCATCGTCTGGTAGCCCGCGCTCTTGAGTTCGCCCAGCGTACGGATTTTCAGCAGTTTTTCATTCATTGCGAATCCCGCAGATCGATTTCTTCATCTTAAGATAATTCAGCGCCGAGATTTTTGAAAATCGGCCGCAGCTGCTCGTAACTGTCTTCCAAACTCTGTGATAGCACACGGGTTGAGGCAAGTACCGGCATAAAATTGTTGTCGCCCGCCCAGCGCGGCACCACATGCCAGTGCATGTGATCGGCGAAGCCCGCGCCAGCCGCTCCGCCCAGGTTGGCGCCGACGTTCAACCCCTGCGGATGCAGCGTTTCGCGCACCCGCTTTATCGACGCCGCGACCGCGTCCGCAATCACCGCTCGATCCGCCCGCGCCAGCAGTTCCGGCGACGCGACATGCCTTCGCGGCGCAACCATTATGTGTCCATTGTTGTAGGGGTACTTGTTGAGCATCACGAGCACGTCGCGATTCTCGAACAGCACCAGCCGTTGCCGGCGCTCGGCGTCGGAGAGTCGGCCGAAGCAGAAGATGCACCCCTCGGGTTCGGAGCGGATGCCGCGCAGGTATTCGTACCGCCACGGCGCCCACAGCCGAATACCCTCGGCGGGGACCGCCGTTGCATCGCGCCGCTTAGCGGCCCGCTTCTTCGGCGCCATTTACTTCGATTCGGAGTTCCTTGCCCGCCCGGAAGAACGGAATCTGCTTGGCATCGACGCTGACCAGCTGGCCCGTCTTGGGATTGCGGCCCTGGCGCGCGCGGCGCTGCTTGACCGCGAAACTGCCGAAGCCGCGAATCTCTATCCGCTCGCCGCGCGTGAGCGAGTTGGCCATCGCGTCGAACATCGCATTCACGATCGTCTCTGATTCCCGATGCGTGAACTTGTGCCGGCGCGCCAGCAGTTCTTCGATGATTTCGCGCTTTGTCATCGACCTCGCCGCCGTCCGCGCGCGCTTACCGGGACCGGCTCCCCCGCCTAACTGGTTTTGCCGCCGCGCGCCGCGCGCCGCTCGCCGTCGTCGCGATCGAGCTTGAGCTCTTCCTTCAGGATATCTTCCATCGAGAACCGCGCCGCCTCGTGCTCGCGCTTGAGGTAGGCCTGCATTTCCTCGCGCTCCTCGTGCTGTTTGATCGCCTTGATCGACAGCCCGATCCGGCGCTCCTTTGGGTCCAGTTGCACGACCAGCGCATCCAGCTCGTCATCGACTTTATACAGCGACGACGGCTTATCCACCCGCTCGTTGCTGAGCTGCGAGATATGGATCAGCCCCTCGATTCCTTCCTCGATCTCCACGAAAACGCCGAAGTCCGCCACCGAGCTGACCTTGCCATGAATTCGCGTGTTGAGCGGGTAACGCTCCGCCACCGTATTCCACGGGTCCGCCGTAAGCTGCTTGACGCCCAGGCTCACGCGCTCATTCTCGACGTCGATTCCGAGCACCGTCGCCTCGAGCTCGTCACCCTTCTTGACCACTTCGCTCGGATGCCGAATTTTCTTGGTCCACGACAAATCCGAAATATGCACCAGCCCGTCGATCCCCGGCTCGATCTCCACGAACACGCCGAAGTCCGTGATCGACTTGACCTTGCCCTTCACGTGGCTGCCAATCGGATGCTTCAGGCCGAGCTCTTCCCACGGATTCGCCTCGGTCTGCTTCAGTCCGAGCGAGATTCTGCGATTCGCCTCGTCAACTCCGAGCACCTGCACTTCAACCATGTCGCCCGGGTTCACGACTTTCGACGGATGCACCGCGCGCTTGCTCCAGCTCATTTCTGAGACGTGGATCAGACCCTCGACGCCTTTTTCGATTTCCACGAACGCGCCGTAGTCGGTCACGCTGACGACCTTGCCCTTGATGCGCGTGCCCGGCGGATATGCTTCCGCCACCTTGGTCCACGGGTCGGGCATGATCTGCTTCATTCCGAGCGACACGCGCTCGCGCTCGGCGTCGTATTTCAGCACGACGACTTTAACTTTGTCGCCGACTTTCAACACTTCCGACGGATGCTGCAGTCTGCCCCACGCCATGTCCGTGATATGCAGCAGGCCGTCGATTCCGCCGAGGTCGATGAACGCGCCGTAGTCGGTAATATTTTTTACGGTGCCTTCGAGGATCACGCCCTCTTCGAGCACCTTGAGCGTCTGCTCTTTCAACGATGCGCGCTCGCGCTCGAGCACGCTGCGCCGGGAGACCACCACGTTGCCGCGTGCGCGATTGAACTTCAGGATTTGGAAGCGTCCGCGTTGCCCCACGTACCGGTCCAGATTGCGCGCGGGACGAATGTCGACGTGCGATCCCGGCAGGAACGCCGGCACCCCGATATCGACTTTCAGCCCGCCTTTGACTTTGCCGAGCACCACGCCTTCGACCGGAGTCTCCGCCTGGAACGCCTTGTCGAGTTCGCGCCAGACTTTGAACTTCTCCGCCTTCGCGTGCGAAAGCATCACCGTACCGTTCTCGGTCTCGGTGCCTTCGAAGTACACGTCTACCTCGTCGCCTTCCTTGACCGTCGGA
>NZ_DATEQZ010000018.1:0-2842 GCF_035272065.1 Binatus sp. (SeqCode) | reverse complement strand
CCGCGAGAAATTCGACGCCGATTCGAGAGTGGCTCTGAGATCGGGCGAATCGATTCCTGACTTCTCAAGCGCCTCCAGCAGTCCCGCCCGATCGCTCAGGATGTGTCGCGCGGCGATCGCTACCGCGCGCTCAAGCTCGGGAGCCGAGAGTCGCCGAAGCTCCCATGTGTGTCCGCCGTAATGCTTGATGCCGCCAATCCAACCAACCGCTCTGTCTTGGTCGTCGAAGCCTCGACGCGGGTCAGGTAGTTGACCTGAATGGTTCTACTTTTTGCCCGCCGCGATGGCATCCGCAGTCTCCCGCCATGGCCGCACGTAACCGTTTATTCCGCGCAAGCGGCGCATCGCATCGTCGCCCGTAATCCCCAACCTGGCCAGCAATTGTGCGAACGATTCCATATTCTGATCGTCAGCCGGCCCGAAACATCCATAACATCCTCGGTTGAACTCGGGGCACAGCGCGCCGCATCCCGTGCGCGTCACCGGGCCCAGGCACGGCTCGCCACGCGCAACCACCACGCATACATTGCCGCGCCGCTTGCATTCCATGCACACGCTGTACGCCGGCAGAACCGGCTGCGCTTTTGACAACAGCGATCGTACCACCGCAAGCAGCTGATGCTTGTCGACGGGACAACCCCACACTTCGAAGTCCACGCGAACGTGCTCCGAGACAGGGGTCGAGGTGGAGAGCGTCGAGATGAACTCGGGGCTCGGATAGACGACGCGCCTGTACTGCTCGATATCAGCCCAGTTGCGCAACGCCTGAATTCCACCCGCGGTAGCGCAAGCACCGATCGTGACAAGAAAGCGGCTTTCCTCGCGCACCTTGACGATGCGGCGCGCATCGTCGGGAGTGGTGATGCTGCCCTCGACGAAAGCGATATCGTACGGCCCTTCGAGGGCGCGGCTCCGCGCCTCGGGAAAATAGACGAAGTCCACTTGTCCCGCGAGCTTGAGCAGTTCGTCCTCGGCGTTGAGGAACTGCAACTGGCATCCATCGCACGAGGCGAACTTGAATACTGCGACGCGAGGCTTCATAGGTTCGATGTTCCGAACAGCTCCCTGACCGTGCGATACGAAAACACGGGGCCGTCCTTGCACACGAAGTGCTCCCGGTATTGGCAATGGCCACAGAGTCCGACCGCACACTCCATGCGCCGTTCCATCGAGAGGTAGATCGCTTCCTCGTTAATACCCTTATGCCGCAGGGTTCGCGCCGCAAACCGCATCATCACCTCCGGTCCGCACATCATCACGATCGACGACGGCGGCGCCGTGAGTTCGTCGAAGAGCTCGGTCACTACCCCGATTTTGTAGTGCCAGCTTTTGTCGGGCTTATCCGTCGTGAGGTAAACCCTGGTGCGCGGCGCGCGGCGCCATTCGTCGAAGCGCTCACGGTACAGAAGATCGTTCGGTGTCTTCACGCCGTGCAGGATGTGCAAGTCGCCGTATTGGTCGCGACGTCGGAATATGTAGTTGATAAGCCCGACAACCGGCGCGCATCCGAGACCACCGGTTATGATCACCACGTCGCGCCCACACGCCTGCTCGACCGGCCATCCGTTGCCAAACGGACCGCGGATTCCCACCACGTCGCCGACTTTCCATCCAGCCATCACGCCTGTGACGCGCCCGGCTATGCGGATCGTGTGTTCAAGGTTTTCGGAATCGGCCGGGTCGGAGACGATCGAAATCGGAACCTCGCCGACGCCGAAAGCATAGAGCATGTTGAACTGCCCCGACTTGAAGCTGTACGCACGTCTCACGTCATTGTCGAGGAAGCGCATGGTGAAGGTGTAGATGCCGGCGGCCTCAGTGCGGCGCGCAGTGATGCGCGCGGGATATATCATGTAAGGAGTCACCCCTTCACCGGATGGGCGCGGATCTCCTTGATTTCCTCGGTCAGATCGATGCCCACTGGGCACCAGGTGATGCACCGGCCGCATCCGACGCATCCCGACGTGCCGAACTGATCGATCCACGAAGCCAGTTTGTGCGTGAGCCACTGGCGGTAGCGGTGCTCAATCTGCGGTCGGAAGTTGATTCCGTGGATATGCGCGTGCTCGAGGGAGAAGCACGAGTCCCACTTGCGCACGCGTCGGCTCATGTTGCCGTCTATCTCTTCCTGGCCAACCACGGCATGGCAGAAGCAGGTCGGGCAGACCATGGTGCAGTTCGTACATGAAAGGCATCGGGACGCGACGTCTTTCCAGCGCGGGTTCTCGGCTTCATCGTAGAGCAGGCGCGGCAGGTCCGCGGTATCGAGGCGGCGCTGCATGCCGGCAACACATCCGTCGATCCGAGCTCTTTCCGACGCGACTTCATCGTGCCCGGCGCCGCTCAAGCCGAGCTTCGCTGCGATCGCTTCACCGGCGGCTGAGCCGGCGCGCATCACAAAGCCTTGTTCCAACTCGGTCAGCGAAAGATCGAACCCGGTCGTCGCTTCCGGGCCGGTTTTCATCGAGACACAAAAGCAGGTCGGCGCGGAGCGAGTGCAGTTGACGGCGACCAGAAACGCATCCTTGCGCCGCGCCTGGTAGTGCGTGTCGTGAAAGCGGTCGTGCAGAAAGACACGATCCTGAACGGCGAGCGCCGCCAGGTCGCACGCGCGCACGCCGATAAATGCGAGACGTGCCGCCGCCGGCACTACTTCGCTGACCTTGAAGCCGCGCCGCTCGCGCTTTACTTCAAGCAGCGTTTCCTCGGGCGCGAAAAAAAACGGTTTGAGCGAGCCCGCTCCATTCACCACTCCGAATATTTCTCCGGCCGCGCCCTGCACGAGCCGATAGCGTCCGGGCTCCTGCGTATCGCGTAGCGCGACCGCCAGGTCGGATAGCTT
>NZ_DATEQZ010000017.1:0-13015 GCF_035272065.1 Binatus sp. (SeqCode) | reverse complement strand
CCTCGGTCAAGGACTTGGCCCGCAAGCTCATGCGCTACATCCGTCACTACAATCGCGCACCCAAGCCTATCAAGTGGACTTACCGCGACCCCTCACAGCGCATCGGCCTTGATACCATTTCATCTGTTACAGGCCACTAGATGGGCTTGATGATCAATGCACTTCTGCCTCGATCACCACGAGCATCCGGTTGATGCCTGCAATTCCGCCACGCGCGCCGCTGATCTTAGTGACCTGATAGGAAACGGTCATCTCCGCACGGAGCTCTGACTGTCTGGCCCTCTCCACCGCATCATCAATGGCTTCCTGGAAACTTCCGACTTCGGATCTCCCCTCGAATTGAGGCATTTGGTTTCACTCCCGATTTTGATTATCGCGACGAAGAGGGCGGCCAACTTCAGAGTTCGCTAGCGAGCCTCACGCTTCCAGGTCGCGAACAAGCTGCCATCTTCGTCCGACCAATGGTACTTCGCGCGTCCGCCGAAGACCTTCTCGAGCTCCCGGGCGATGCGATGCGCGAGTTTTTGCGAGGTTGTCAGTATCTCGAACGTCTTCCCATCCCAATCCGCGGATAGTATCCGTCGCTCCGGTTGACTAGCCCTCGCACGACTGTCGACGTTGGCAATGCGGCGGCGAATCTGATCCAGATGCTCACGCGCGAAGTCGCCGCTTACCAGGACTTTCCCGTAGGCGATGCCGCTTTTTGCTTCCGCGCACGCCGGGCATATGACCCAGGCGGCGCCGGACAGCTTGTCGGTGGTCATGGGTCCCGCGCGATGCCAACGTTTCCGCTCATAGAAAGCCCCGCATCGCTCGCATATCGAGGGGTCCTTGAAAACCCCTCCCCGGCGGGCCACAGGAGGGCTCTTGTCGAAACTCGTGCCTTTGCGATTCAGACTGCGAATCAAGCCTTTGCCTTTCGGTCTATCGGTGCCTTTCATTGTGCGAGGTCCCCGCTAACTTGCTTTGCCACTAAGAGCGATGAACGCTTTGAGAACATCGCTGCGAGTAATGATTCCCACTAGTCTCTTCCCGTCCACGACCGGAATTCCGCCGATCCGCTCCCGACGCATCAGACTAGCCGCCCGTTCTATAGCGTCCTGCGGCTTCAATTTCATCACCTTGGCTGACATCACCGTTTCAACCGTAATGTTTTCCGGAATCACATCTTCTTGAACCAAGTCGGCCCTTGCAGCCATCCCACTCACGCGCATGCTATCCGAAGCACTGCGCAAGTCGCGATCTGTGACGATTCCCACCAACCTTCCATTAACCACCACCGGAAGCTGATTGATCCTGTGCCGCTCCAGCGCGCTCCTCGCGTCCGCCACGCTATCGTGGGGACGGACAGTGATTATCCGCTTGGTCATCCAGTTCTCGATCCGCGTACTGGTTCCTGGGCTGCGCGGCCCTGCCGCCTTGGGACGAGCTACGGTAATCGTACGACGGGCTTTGGTTTTTTCAATCATAATTGACGTCCTCGACAAAATAACCCGAGCAAGTGACGATCTAAAGGTCGCGCGAAGCCCCTTACTTCAGAGTCTTTGCAAGCGCGGCGAAACGATCCCACGCCGTGGCGATCCATGTCTCTGTCGTTGCGTGCCCGAAGCTACGGACCAGGAGTGAGATTTTGGTTGCCGTCTCGGGATCATGGGCCTCGAACACATCAACGTAATCCGTGGGTCCGAGGACCGCGTAGTTGGCTATCCATTTTACGTCGGGACATTCGCGTTTGATTCGCTCTGCAACTTGCTTGTTGAGTTCAACTACGGATTCCGGCCTTTTTAGTGCCTCGGGTGAGAGTCTAGTAAGCATTATGTACGTCGCCATTGCGATATCTCCTGTCGGATTTGGCAACAACTAGAGCATGAGGTATGCCGGAGCCGACGCCGGCTGCTCCCGGTAAGAGATTTTCGATTATCGTGAGACTCGGATTGGCACATGCGATGCTCAGCTTAGAACAGAAGAACGTGAGGCAGCCACTTCTGCTGGTGAGTTCAAATTGCCGGCTCCGATCGAGCCACAAAAGCATTTTTGGCTGTCGCGTTCGGATACAGGAGATGAGAAATGCGTCTCGTCGATTTCTATTGGTGTTACGACGCCGGCCACGCGTCTTGAGATTAGAAGCAAAAGGTAATTGACAATGCCACAGTCATTTCGAATTATTCTCAGCCCGATCGATTTCGATGAAAACTCTCTGAAGGCTCTGCAAACGGCCGGGGAATTGGCTCGGCTCTCGAGCGCGACGGTGTACGTTCTGCATGTACTCCCGCCCGTGAGTCCGGGCCTGATCCAGGCCCAGGTCGACGCTTGCGTCGCAATTGAGCGAGTCGCCAAGGAACGGCTGATGGGAATCTGCCAGGACCATCTCGACGACCTCCGCTATGAGGTTGTTACGCGAACCGGCGACCCGGCGATTGCAATCATCCGCGTCGAGGAGGAACTCAAAGCCGACCTCGTCGTAATCGCGACTCACGTCAGCCGCAGCAAGCCGAAAGCCTTTCCTGGCAGTGTAGCCGAACGGGTTGTGCGCGAATCGATCTGTCCCGTCGTGACCGTAAGGCCCAGCGCGAGCGGCGACCCAGACGCGGTCGGCACCCATATGACGGTGGCCCCGCTGACAATCTCAGCGGATACGACCGTCGCTCGTGTGCGCCAGTTGATGGCGCGGGATCACGTTCGATGGGTCCCCGTGGTGGAGGGTGGCGAAGTCGCAGGTATCGTGACCGATCGGGATATTTTCAACGACACGACACCTGACACCACGATCGGACTGCTGATGACTCGCGAGGTGATCGCGGTTTCTCCGAGGACCTCTCTTCAGGAAGCTGCGCGGCTATTATTGGAATGCGAAGTGAACGGACTACCGGTGGTCGACAACCGAAAACTCGTCGGTGTCATAACGACTTCCGACATTCTCAAGGTTTTTGCTGACGTAGCCGATCACTACGCATCGCACTAGAACGGTCGCGAGCGGACCGCGTACAAACGTCAGAAGGTGCAGCGATGGAGTTTGGCAAATTTACTTTTGGCTCAATTGAAATCGACGGCGAAGCGTACGAACATGACGTGGTAATCGACTGTGGAAAGATTCGCAAACGCAAGAAAAAAGCCTCGCGGAAATTCCACGAGCAGTTCGGGCATACTCCGCTTTCGCTGGAAGAAGAAATACCCTGGAAATGCCGACGGCTGATAGTCGGCTCGGGAAAATACGACGCGCTCCCGGTGATGGACGAAGTGAAACTCGAGGCACGCCGGCGGGACGTAGAGATTATGATTCTGCCAACGGACGCGGCGATTAAGGAACTCGGCAAGAATCCGGCGAACACGAATGCGATCCTCCACGTGACGTGCTGAATGGTCCACGCTGCGAGAAGAGCCGCATATTCGGGCAGGTGCGTTGATGCGGTTGGCGATGCCGCCGGACGATTTCAGACGCTTCGCAATAAGCTATCCGAGGAGATACCTCGCAATGGCACTGAAGCTGACCTCTCCTGCCTTTAAGAATCAGGGCAAGATACCTCCCGTTTACACGTGCGACGGAAACGATCTTTCTCCTGCGCTGGCCTGGTCGAACGTTCCTGAGGGAACGCGAAGCCTCGCCTTAATCGCCGATGACCCGGACGCCCCCGATCCGGCCGCGCCAAAAATGACCTGGGTGCATTGGGTACTTTACAATCTTCCGCCCACGCTCGATGGCCTGGCCGAGGCAGCCGGTTCCGCCAAACTGCCAACCGGAACCCTGGCTGGCGTGAATGACTGGAAGCGCACCGGTTACGGCGGGCCATGCCCCCCAATCGGACGTCACCGGTATTTTTTCAAGCTCTATGCGTTGGACAGAATACTGCCTGACCTCAATCGGCCAACCAAAGCAAAACTTGAAGCCGCGATGAAAGGCCATGTCCTGGCCCAGGCGACGCTGATCGGAACCTATCAGCGCAAGCGTTGAGGTGTCCGCATCAGGCGCGCCCATCCCCCCTGCTCGACAAGCCCAGCTGCGCGAAAAGTACTCTCAGCAAATGCGCGGAAGTTGCGCGCCTGCGAGCACATCGAGCAGACGGGTCGTTCCAAAGGCGGTTCGCAACAGCACGCGCGACGCGCCACTTCCGGTGACGGAGCCGATGCGGCATGAGTCGCGGCCGAGCGAATGACGGCGCATCGCAACAAGCACTTTGTCCGCAGACGCACTGTCGACGATCGCAACCAGCCGGCCCTCGCATGCGACATATAAGGGATCGAGACCGAGGATTTCGCACGCTGCGCGGACTCCGTCGCGCACCGGCATCGCGGTCTCCTCGATGAGTATTTCGACGCCGGAGCTTTTCGCCAGTTCGTTGATCACCGTGGCGACGCCGCCGCGTGTGGGATCGCGCATGCATCGAATCGCCCCGCCGCTTTCCAGCATCAAGGAAACGAGGCCGTTAAGGGGGGCGCTGTCACTGACGATCGTGGTCTGGAATTCAAGCCCCTCGCGTGCCGACATCACGCTGATTCCGTGATCTCCGATCGGGCCGCTAACTAAAACCGCGTCGCCAACCTGGATTCGCTCGGGTCCGAGCTCGGTACTGCCTGCGACGACGCCAATGCCGCTGGTCGTGATGAAGAGGCCGTCCGCTTTGCCATGCTCAACGACTTTCGTGTCCGCTGCGATTATCGCAACTCCGGCGCGGTCGGCCGCCGTGCGCATCGATTGCACGATCGCTTCGAGTTCCGCGATGGGAAGCCCCTCTTCGAGGATGAACGCGGCCGACAGGCCGAGCGGCTGACCACCCGCCACCGCCAGATCGTTGACCGTGCCGTTGACCGCGAGCGAGCCGATGTCGCCGCCCGGGAATCGGAGCGGACTTACCACGAACGAATCGGTAGTGAACACGATCCGACTCGCGCCGACCTTCATTTCGGCGCTGTCGTTGAGGCGATCCAGGATTGGATTCGAAAGCGCAGACAGAAAAACCTTGCTCACCAATTCCGCCGTCAGCCGCCCGCCACTGCCGTGGCCCAGCACGACGACCTCGCCCTCGGGGCCCGGCGCAGGACAGCTAAGTAAGGCCGGAGAGGCGTTTCGATTCGAATCGCTCACTTCGCCCCCGTCGCCGCTGCCGCAAGCCGGCCGGCGCGAAAATACGCGGCGCATGCGCCTTCCGTGGAAACCATCGGGGCGCCCAGTGGATGATCCGGCGTGCACGAGCTTCCAAAGGCCGGGCATTGTGTAGGTTTGAGCAGGCCGCGCAGCACCTCGCCGGCACGACATTCGATGGGCTCATTCGTGGGCGCCTGGGTCAGGCCGAACCGCCGAATCGCATCGTAGGCCGCATAACGATCGTTCAGGGCCAACGCGCTTTTTGGCAGAGTGTCGAGTCCACGCCATCGGCGATCGACAAAGGTGAACACTTCCGCCATCAGATCGCGCGCGGTGACATTGCCCTCATTCCTTACCGAGCGTGCGTATTGATTTTCGACTTCGGCGCGGCCTTCTTCGAGCTGCGCCACGCACATAGCGACGCCTTGCAGCAGGTCGACCGGCTCGAAGCCGGTAATGATGATCGGCACTTTGAATTTCTCGACGAGCGGCCGGTACTCGTCGATTCCCATGACCGTGCATACGTGGCCCGCCGCCAGAAATCCCTGCACGCGATTGTCATCGGAGGAAAGTATCGCCTCGATCGCCGGCGGAACGCGCACGTGCGCGGCGATGACAGAAAAGTTGGGGACCTTGAGGCGTGCGGTCTGATGGACAGCCATTGCGGTGGTCGGCGCCGTAGTTTCAAATCCCACCGCAAAGAACACCACCTCGCGCGAAGGCTCGCGGCGCGCAAGGTCGAGCGCGTCGAGCGGCGAATAAACTACCCGCACATCGGCGCCGGCCGCGCGCGCGTCGAACAGGTCGCACGCGGAACCGGGTACACGGAGCATGTCACCGAACGAGCACAGCGTAAGGCCCGGACGTTTGGACAGCTCGATCGCAAGGTCAATCATCTCGATTGGCGTCACGCATACGGGGCATCCGGGACCGTGAACCAGCGTTACTTCGCGCGGCAGCAACTCATCGAGCCCGTAGCGGACGATGGTATGAGTCTGCCCGCCGCAGACCTCCATGATAGTCCAGGGCCGGGTGATCGTTGCGCGAATCCGCTCAAGCAGCGTACGCACGACAGCCGCGTCGCGAAATTCGTCGAGGAATTTCATGACTCGTCTTCCCCCGGGAACTGCGTTTCGATTTCGCGCGCCAGCTCCAGCGTTCGCGCCGCTTCCTTCTCATCCACCGTGCTGATCGCGAAGCCCGCGTGCACGATCGCGTAATCCCCTACTACCGCCTCCGGCACATAGGCGAGGCACACCTTGCGCGTGACGCCGCCGAAATCGATTTCGCCCATTCGGAGGCCTTGTTCATCGACGATTAGGACTATCCTGCCGGGAATGCCAAGACACATCACGAACCTCCAACTATTCCGAGTTCAGGCAAGCGGCCGCGACCAGCGCCTGCCCTAAAGCCAAACCGCCATCGTTAGCCGGCACCCGGTGATGAACCAGGACGGTGAATCCTTCCCGTTCGATGCGTTCGATCGCCGCTGCTTGCAGCAGGCGGTTTTGAAAACATCCGCCGCTCAGCGCCACGACGTCGATGCCGCTCTTCGCACGCGCGTCCAAAGCCATTCGCGACGCAACCTCCGCCATCGTGTCGTGAAAAGCCCGTGCAATCTTCGGCTTCGGCGCTCCGCTTTCCAAATCGCCGATAATCGCGCCAAGAATGTCTCCGGTCTGGATGGCCTCGTCGCGGATCGAGACCGGATAGATGTAGTTTGCCGGAGGCGAGCTGCGCGCCAGCGTCTCCAGTTCGATTGCGGCCTGCGCTTCGTAGGTGATCTCGTCCCGCACACCAAGCAGCGCCGCGACTGCATCGAATAGCCGGCCGCAACTAGAAGTCTGAACCGTGTTGATGCGCCGATCGACCATCGTCGCGAGTATGCGTGCATGTTCTTCGCCGACGAGCCCTGATACTCGATCGTCAAACTTCGATCCAAACAGTGCGATCAAAAACGCCGCGGCGACCCGCGCCGGATGGCGAATCGCGGCATCGCCGCCGGCAAGCGGCAGATATTGCAGATGCGAAACCCGGCGGAAGAGGCGGTAGTCGGCGATCATCGCCTCGCCACCCCAGATTGCGCCGTCGAGGCCATACCCGGTCCCATCAAAGGCGATACCAATCGCGGGGCGTTTATAGCCATTTTCAGCCATGCATGCAGCGATGTGTGCATGATGGTGCTGCACACCGATAGTTCGCACACTGAGGCGCGCGCCCATTTTGCGCCCAAACGCTTGCGGATGCAGGTCGTGAGCGGCGACGCGCGGCGCGATACCGCTCATGGCGATCCACTTCTCCAGCGAGTCGCGAAAGTGATCCTGCGTTGCCACGCTTTGCAGCGTACCGACGTACTGGCTCATCAGAGCATTGTTGTTCGACAGGATGCAGAAGCTGTTCTTGATATCGCCGCCCGCACCGAGAATCGGAACCTGCGCCGTAACCGGCACACCGACTGAACGCGGTGTGCCGCCGCGGCTCAGGCGAACGGGTTGCGGCCCGCGCGGTCCGACGATCCAAACGCCGTCATCGCAACGCTGATGAATCGGCCGATTGTGCATTAGCAGCGCATCGACTTGATCCGCGAATAGGGCGGTCGTTTCATCGCCGTTCCGGGCGAGCGGCTCGCCCGGCAGGTTGGCGCTGGTCATAACGAGCGGGCGAGCGGCATCGCTAGTGATCAGGTGATGCAGCGGGGAGTAGGCAAGCATTACTCCCACGTGGTCATTGCCCGGCGCGATCGCGCGTGCCAGTTGAGCGCCTTCGCGTCTGCGCACCAGAACGATCGGCGCCTGCGGCGACGTAAGCAATGCGGCTTCATCATCAGAGACTTCCGCGAGGCTTCGCGCCGACTCGATTGAACCGACCATCACCGCGAGCGGTTTGTGCTCACGCCGTTTGATAATACGCAGACGTGCGACGGCGGCTTCGCTAGTGGCGTCACACGCGAGATGGACACCGCCGATGCCCTGAACGGCGACAATGCCGCCCGCTCGCAAGATTGCCGCCGCGCGCGCGATGCAGTCCTCGCCGTCCACCGCGAATTCCCATCGCGGCGCTGTCACCTCGAGCCACGCTTTGGGACCGCAGTAGGGGCACGCTATCGGCTCGGCTCTGAAGCGCCGATTCGAGGGATCCAGATACTCGCTCCTGCATTGGTCGCAAAGCGGAAAGTCACGCAAAGTGGTGTTCTCGCGATCGTAGGGCAGCGAGCGAACCACGGTGAAGCGCGGACCGCATGACGTGCAGTTGGTGAAAGGATACCGATAGCGGCGGTCGGCGGGATCAAAGATTTCGCTTACGCACTGGGCGCAGGCAGCGAGGTCCGGCGGAATCGTCGTCGCGGCGGTCCCGCGCTCACTCGGCATCGCGGAAAAATCGCTATCGCTTCGGAGCGGCAACCGCTCGGACTTGATGCTTTCGATCACAGCCGCGGTCGGAAGTTCCGCCTGCAGGCGGTGGCGAAATTCGCGCAGAAAAGCGCGGCTGCCCTCGACCTCGATCTCGACGCCGGAGGGAACGTTACGCACGAAGCCCGCGAGCCGCAGCGATTGCGCAAGCCGCCATACAAACGGCCGCAGTCCGACGCCTTGAACGGTCCCGGCGATGACCAGACGCTCACGCTGCCGATCGTCGAATTCGCCGGCCGCCGACCGCACGTACTCGACCGCATGGCGCATCGCTTCGCGCGTTCCGACGCTGAGTCCGCAGATCTGAGCCGTGCTCCCGGGTGCGATTTCAATTCCGATCACCCTGCCAACAGAGGGCGCGTGTCCCAGCTTTTGAGCTAGTTGGATTGCGGCAGCGACCCCGAGATCGTGCGAAGAGACAAAGCGCGCCGCACAGCGCTCGAGTTCATCGAACGCGAATCCATGGATCGTTCCGGGCGGCGCTCCCGAACGGATCGCGTCGATGAGAATCGCGGCGTCGGCGCCATCCAGCAAGTCCGCGAGCGTCGTGCCTGGGCGGTCGGCCGCGATCACCTCGCAATTCGGCGGTGGCGACTCCGCGAGCACTCGCGCGATCTCCAGCCCCACGGCGTCGTCGCCGAAGGGACTGCCTATTCCGATGATCCGAATCAATGCCGTTCGATCTCGAGCTTCAGAAAGTGGGTCGAACACGAGATGCACGGATCGTAGTTGCGAATCGCCGTTTCGCACATGCGCGTAGCTTCCGCCTGGCCGCGTTGGATGACGTCGGGAACCAACTCGCGCAGGTCGGCTTCGATTCGCGCCTGGTTCTGCGATGTCGGCGGTACAATTCGCGCCGAGTGAATCAGGCCGTGCTCGTCGGTTTCGAACGCGTGATACAGCGAACCACGCGGCGCCTCGGTGATCGCCCGTCCGACGCCGGAGCAAACTTCGAACGATGCAGCAGGCGCCGGCGGCGGCTGATACCCATCGATGACTCTCACCGCTTCGTCGATCGCGTACAGGACTTCGAGGGCGCGCGCGACGATGCTCGTGTAGGGGTTCGAATTGGGCCAGGGAATGCCGGTGTCGCGCGCCACGGAGGTTACGTCCAAGCTCATCCGATCGAAATTCAGATTCACGCGCGCGAGCGGTCCGAGGAAGTAGGGTCCGCGACCCTTCACCTTGCAGTGCAACGCGTTCGAGTAAGGCACCTGATGCTCTTCGAAGAAATCGTCAAAGTCGTCCGGCGCCGCGTCGATGCCCTTGCTCGACGCTATTCGCCCCTCGTTCATCGGATACTCGTCCGGATGCCGCAGCGACACGAATTCGATATCGCGGGTAACGGCGGGCAAGTCGAAGTGTGAGACCCATCGCACGCATTCGACCGCGTCGTTACGCACGCGGAGAAGCTGCTCGCGCAGATCCGCGAGCTGATCGCGGCGGGGGGCGCGGGTGAAGCCGCCGATGCACGCACCCACAGGATGCACCGATCGGCCACCGAGCGCCGCAACAATCGCGTTGCCGACTTTCTTCATTCTGAGGCCGCGCTCGACCGCCTCGCGATGCTTGTCGGCCAGCGTGATGATGCTGTCGCATCCCAGGAAATCCGGCGCCGCCAACATGTGGATGTGCAGCGCATGGCTTTCGATCCATTCGCCGCAGAGGTAGAGGCGCCGCAGTTCGCGGACGGCCGGATCGATCGTGATGTCGTACAGGCGTTCGAAGGCGTGAACCGTGCTCATCTGATATGCGACCGGGCAGATGCCGCAGATCCGTGCGGTGAGGTCCGGCGCTTCACGCGAGTCACGTCCGCGCAAAAAAGATTCGAAGAACCGCGGCGGCTCGAAGATTTCGAGACGAAGATCAATCAGCTCGCCGTCGCGCAGTTGGATGCGCAGGGCGGCTTCGCCCTCGACGCGGGTCAGATAGTTGACCTGAATGGTTCTACTTTTTGCCCGCCGCGATGGCATCCGCAGTCTCCCGCCATGGCCGCACGTAACCGTTTATTCCGCGCAAGCGGCGCATAGCATCGTCGCCGGTGACGTTTTGACTGGTCAGCAATCGCGCGAACGATTCCATATTCTGATCGTCGGCCGGCCCGAAGCATCCATAGCATCCGCGATTGAACGCCGGGCACAGCGCGCCGCATCCCGCGCGCGTCACGGGGCCCAGGCACGGCTCGCCACGCGCAACGATTACGCACACGTTGCCGCGCCGCTTGCATTCCATGCACACGCTGTACGCCGGAAGAACCGGCTGCGCCTTGGACAACAGCGATCGCACCACGGCAAGAAGCTGATGCTTGTCGACGGGACAGCCCCACACTTCGAAGTCCACGCGAACATGCTCAGAGATAGGAGTCGAGGTCGAGAGGGTCGAGATGAACTCGGGGCTCGGATAGACGACGCGCCTGTATTGCTCGACATCGGCCCAGTTGCGCAAGGCCTGAATTCCACCCGCCGTCGCGCAAGCACCGATCGTGACAAGAAAGCGGCTTTCCTCGCGCACCTTGATGATGCGGCGCGCATCGTCGGGAGTGGTGATACTGCCCTCCACGAAAGCGATATCGTACGGCCCTTCGAGGGCGCGGCTCCGCGCTTCGGGAAAATAGGCGAAATCCACTTGTCCCGCGAGCTTGAGCAGTTCGTCCTCGGCGTTCAGGAACTGCAACTGGCAGCCATCGCACGAGGCGAACTTGAATACCGCGACGCGAGGTTTCATATGTTCGATATTCCGAACAGTTGTTTGACCGTGCGATACGAAAACACGGGCCCGTCTTTGCAGACAAAGTGCTCACGGTATTGGCAATGGCCGCAGAGTCCGACCGCGCACTCCATCCGCCGTTCCATCGAGAGGTAGATCGCTTCGTCGCCGATGCCCTTATGCCGCAGCGTTTGCGCCGCAAACCGCATCATCACCTCGGGTCCGCACATCATCACGATCGACGACGGCGGCGCCGTGAGTTCGTCGAAGAGCTCCGTCACTACCCCGATTTGGTAGTGCCAGCTTTTATCGGGCTTATCCGTCGTGAGGTAAACCTTGGTACGCGGCGCCCGGCGCCATTCGTCGAAACGCTCGCGGTACAGAAGATCGTTCGGTGTCTTCACGCCGTGCAGGATGTGCAATTCGTCGTATTGGTCGCGACGACGGAATATATAGTTGATAAGCCCGACCACCGGCGCGCATCCGAGACCGCCGGTTACGATCACCACGTCGCGCCCGCGCGCCTCTTCGACTGGCCATCCGTTGCCATAGGGACCGCGCACTCCCACCACGTCGCCGACTTTCCATCCAGCCATCACGCCTGTGACACGCCCGGCTATCCGGATCGTGTGTTCAAGGTTTTCGGAATCGGCCGGATCGGAGACGATCGAAATCGGAACCTCGCCGACGCCGAAAGCATAAAGCATGTTGAACTGCCCCGCCTTGAAGCTGTACGCGCGTCTTACGTCGTTGTCGACGAAGCGCATGGTGAAGGTGTAGATGCCTGCGGCCTCGGTGCGGCGCGCGGTAATGCGCGCCGAATATATCATGTAAGGAGTCACCCCTTCACCGGATGGGCGCGGATCGCCTTGACTTCCTCGGTCAGGTCGATGCCCACCGGGCACCAGGTGATGCAGCGGCCGCATCCGACGCATCCCGAGGTGCCGAACTGATCGATCCACGAAGCCAGCTTGTGCGTGAGCCACTGGCGGTAGCGGTTCTCAATCTTTGGGCGGAAGTTGATTCCGTGGATATGCGCGTGCTCGAGGGAGAAGCACGAGTCCCATTTGCGCACGCGCCGGCTCATGTTGCCGTCTATCTCTTCCTGGTCAACCACGGCATGGCAGAAGCAGGTCGGGCAGACCATCGTGCAGTTCGTACACGAAAGGCATCGCGATGCGACGTCTTTCCAGCGTGGGTTCTCGGCTTCATCGTAGAGCAGGCGGGGCAGGTCCGTGGTATCGAGGCGGCGCTGCATACCGGCAATACATCCGTCGATCCGAGCTCTTTCCGACGCGACTGCATCGTGGCCGGCGGCGCTCAAGCTGAGCTCCGCGGCGATCGCTTCGCCGGCGGTTGAGCCGACTCGCATCACAAAGCCTTGTTCCAACTCGGTCAGCGAAAGATCGAACCCCGCCGCCGCTTCCGGGCCGGTCTTCATCGAGACACAAAAGCAGGTCGGCGCGGAGCGGGTGCAGTTGACGGCGACCAGAAACGCATCCTTGCGCCGCGCCTGGTAGTGCGTGTCGTGAAAGCGGTCGTGCAGAAAAATACGATCCTGCACGGCAAGCGCCGCCAGGTCGCACGCGCGCACGCCGATAAATGCGAGACGTGCCGGCGCGGGCGTTACTTCGCTGACCTTGAAGCTGCGCCGCTCGCGTTTTACTTCAAGCAGCGCTTCCTCGGGCGCGAAAAAAAACGGTTTGAGCGAGCCCGCTCCATTCACCACTCCGAATATTTCTCCGGCCGCGCCCTGCACGAGCCGATAGCGTCCGGGCTCCTGCGTATCGCGTAGCGCGACCGCCAGGTCGGATAGCTT
>NZ_DATEQZ010000016.1:0-2190 GCF_035272065.1 Binatus sp. (SeqCode) | reverse complement strand
AACATGGCCGAGTATCGGAACCGTCGTGCGCCGTTCCACGATGCCCTGGACCAGTCCCAAACCGCTAAGCAGCGAAGCACGCTCGATTGCGAGTCCCATGAATTGTTAGCCCGTCTTCCTATTCCGGATCTTTAGATCTCTAAAAGAGATTAGCAGTAATAGTAGGGGTTGTGGATTTGTCGATTGATCTCATAAGCGCCCGAAAATGATGGCTGATCGCCCGCTGAAAAATTGTTGATGCTGAGGCGGCTGACCGACGGGGCCGGCCTTGCGCGCACCGGCCCTGTCGATAGCTCTAACGTTATGCGCACCTCCTCCACAGCCTCCTCCACATCGATTCACGCCGCATTTGCGCGGATCGATTTAAGCTCGCGCTCGATTTTCTCGATCGAGAGCCGAAAAGCCGAATCACTGGTGACGCGCCGCATGATCAGGTTGTAGGCGTGAATCACCGTCGAGTGATCGCGCCCGAAATGTTCGCCGATCGTCGGAAACGAGCTGTCGGTCAGCTTGCGGCAGAGATACATCGCGACCTGCCGACAGAAGGCAATGTGCTGGGTGCGCTTCTTCGACTTCAAATCCGCCAGCCGGATATGGAAAAAGTCCGCAACCGTCTTCTGGATCGATTCGACGTCGGGCTTCGCGTCGTGATTGCGAATCAAATCCTGCAGCGCCTGCCGTGCGAAGTCCACGGTGATTGCCGATTGGTTGAGCGACGCCAAGGCTGCCAGCCGCGTCAGGCATCCCTCCAGTTCGCGAACGTTCGACGAAACGCTCTGCGCGATATACATCGCGACCTCCGGCACCAGCCGCAGGTTTTCCAGCACCGCCTTCTTCTGCACGATCGCGACGCGCGTCTCGAGGTCGGGCGGCGCGATGTCCGCGATCAATCCCATCTCGAAGCGATTGCGCAGCCGCTCCTCGAGTCCCGGAATTTCGCGCGGAACTTTGTCCGAGGTCAGCACGATCTGATGCCGCTCCGCGTGCAGCGCGTTGAATGTATGGAAGAATTCTTCTTGTGTGCGCTCGCGCCCGGCCAGGAACTGTACGTCGTCGAGGATAAGCGTATCGACGCGCCGGAATTTTTCTCGAAACTCGTTCATCTTGTCGCGGCGCAGCGAACCGATCAGCTCGTTCATGAAAATCTCGGCCGGCATGAACAGCACTTTCCGCGGCCGCTCGCCGCTGGCCCAGATATGGTGCCCGATCGCGGTCACCAGGTGAGTCTTGCCGAGGCCGACCCCGCCATAGATGAAGAGTGGGTTGTACTTTTCGCCCGGCTGATTCGCGACCGCCTGCGCCGCGGCATGCGCGAACTGATTGGCCGATCCCACCACGAACTCCGCGAAGCTGTAGCGGGGGTTCAGGGTCGGATGCCGATCTCCGCGCGGCGCGGCGGCCATCGTCGCTCGATTTGACGCCGACGCCTTGCCATTGCGATGCCCATAGCCGGCACCGTTCCCGTTCGAGTGACCGTTGCCACTTGCATGGCCGTTGCTCGGACGTTGCTGCGGCGGCGCGATCGCGGCATTCTCGCCGAGCGTCAGCCGCACCTCGATTTCGCCGCCAGCCTCGGCTGACAACGCCGACCGCATCAAGCTCATATAGCGTTCGTTGATCCAATCGCGAAAAAACCGATTGGGCGCCTCGACTGTGACGGTCGATCCTTGATGAGCGACAAAATTGAGCGGCCCGATCCACGTCTCATAGCCAACCTGACCCAGCTCATCGCGCATGCGGTCCCCGGCCCGTTGCCACAAACCATTCATATTGTTTCCCCCTGACCAAACCGGACGGCAAACCACGTTCCGGAACTAACGCGCCGCATCGAATGCCGCGCGAATTACGCACAGTCTTATCCACACCTGTGGATAAGCGGTATTTCTTTCGTTACAACCAACAATTTGACGGCGCGACACGCCGGACTATCAACTTGTCCGGGTTACGATCGGTTCTGTTAGGCTTAAAAATCTGATCGAGAATGCGAGCGATGTACACGCGCTTCGAAGCCATTAGCTCTCGCGCCGCCAATGAACCGTTCAGTGGAAAGTGGTTCTTGCAAGTAGGAAGTTTGCGGCCAAGGGAACGTGATAAACTTATTTCGCGATGAGGACAAGCGCGGAAAAAAATTTGTCGCGAAGCGCGCGAATCGTAAAGGAAATTTCGCGCGCGAGTGATCGCGCACAACGA
>NZ_DATEQZ010000015.1:0-22986 GCF_035272065.1 Binatus sp. (SeqCode) | reverse complement strand
CTTACACTAGGTTCCAAGGGGCTTGGATGCTCGCCGCGGCAATCCCGTAGAACGCGGCCGTTGGCTGGTGTCTCAAGCGAGGTCGGGCTGAAGGATGGCGCGCCATGAGGGACTTGAACCCCCGACCTGATGATCCGTAGTCATCCGCTCTAATCCACTGAGCTAATGGCGCATCGGAACCCTAGAAATTTTCATATCGCAGCCTCGCGAGCAAGCCGACCTTCGTCCTCGCCCCAAAACTTCCGAACAGGCGCGAAGCGCCGCATCTTAACACTGGGTGCAGGGGTCACCCCTGCCGCCCACCGGGCAGGTGATTTAATTCTGCGCCGCCGGGATCCAGACCGACACCGTCGTGCCTTCATGCACCTTGCTCTCGATGCGCAGCGCGCCGTGATGCAACTGCACGATATGCTTGACGATCGCCAGCCCCAGCCCGGTGCCGCCGAGCTCGCGCGAGCGGGCGCGATCGACGCGATAGAATCGCTCCGTCAGGCGCGGGATATCCGCCGCTGGAATCCCCTCTCCCGTGTCCACGACCAGCAGTGCGACGCCCGGCTTGGCGCCTGCTCCGTTGGCGTCCGCGGCTTCGCGAGCTTCGACCGTGACACGGCCCTCGCGCGGAGTGTACTTGATCGCGTTGTCGATCAGATTAAGCATCACCTGATGCAAGCGGTCGCGATCGCCGGCCACCTTCGGCAATCCCGGCGGGCAATTCACTTCCAGCCGCAGGCCGCGGCGTCCCGCCTGCTCCTGCATCAACTCCGCCGCCTCCGACAGCACGCGCGACGGCTCGAGCTGCTCGATCTTGAGCGGAGTGAGCCCGCGCTCCAGGTCTGAGAGCGAGACCAGATCGTCGAGCAGACGCGCCAGCCGCCGCGCCTGCCGCTCGATGATGCCGAGAAAGCGCGTCGAGGTATCGCGATCGTCCACGCCTTGAATGAGAGTCTCGGCGTAGCCGTACAGCGCGCTCAGCGGAGTGCGCAGCTCGTGAGTGAGATTCGAAATGAAGTCGGCGCGCAGCGTCTCGTACGACTTCAGCTGCGTGATGTCGTGGAAGACGAACACCCACGCCGCGCCGCGCGAGGTGCGAATCTGCGCGGCGCTGGCGCTGACGTAAAGCGGCGCGGGATTCTGGATCATGATTTCCGCGCTCATGACGTTATTGTCCGCCGATCGCATCGAGCGGCCGGCAAACTCCTGCAGTCGCGGGTCGCGGCACAGCTCGACGAACGGCCGATCGCGATAGTCGGTGTCGGCTCCCAGAGCGAAGATGCGCCGGGCCGAGCCGTTGAGCAGAACCACCTCCCCGCGCGCGCCGGTCACGACCACCGCCTCGGTCATGCTGCGCAGGATCGCCTCGAACTCGTCGCGCTGCTCGGCAAGCGAGTCCACCTCGGCGACGATCGCGTCGGCAGCGTCGAGCAAGTGACGCTCCGCACGGCCCATCGCGTCGCTTCCGTTGGGCAGCAGATGCGGTGGCGGACGCCGGTCCTGCAGCGCGGCGGCAACGGCGTCCAGTCTTTCTGTGCGGCGCGACATTGTGCGTCCGATCGCGCTGGCGGAAATCGCGCTGAGCGCAAGCCCGAGCACGATCACGACGGCGACCCACACCCCCGACGCCGCTCCGGTGGCGGCCAGCACCACCAGGAATATGGCTGCCGGTGCGAGGCCGATTCCTATCGCTCCGATCAGGCCCGAGGTCGGTGATCTATCCAAGCGCTTCGGGGTTGAAGCGATAACCGACGCTTCGCACCGTGAGGATCAATTCCGGGTTGGCGTCGTCGCGCTCGATATGCTGGCGCAGGCGGCGCACGTGCACGTCGACGGTCCGCGGTTCGACGAACGTGTCGCGGCCCCACACCATGTCGAGCAGTTGTTCGCGCGTGTACACACGCATCGGATGCTGCACGAAGAATTTGAGCAGTTCGAACTCGCGCAGCGCAAGCTCCCTGCGCTTGGCGTCAACGAATACCTGGTAGGTGCCGAAGTCCATTCGCAGCCGCCCCTTTTCATACGCGCCGCCGCCGGAGTCCGGCTCCGAGAGCGGATTGGCGCGCCGCAGGAGCGCCTTCACGCGCGCGACCAGCTCGCGCGGACTGAACGGCTTGACCACGTAATCATCGGCGCCCATCTCCAGGCCGAGCACCTTGTCCACCTCGGTACCTTTGGCGGTGACGATGAGTATCGGAAGATGCGCGGTGTCGCGCTCGGCGCGCATCTGGCGGCAGACCTGCAGCCCCGGCATCCCCGGCAGCATCAGATCGAGCAGCAACAGATCGGGCACGCGCCGCTTGACCTTCTCGAGCGCCTGCGTGCCGTCCGCCGCTTCCTCGACGACAAAGCCTTCCTGCGCGAGGTTGTAGCGGATCAGCTCGCGGATGTCGGCGTCGTCCTCGACGATCAATACGCGATACCGAATTCCGCGTTGCGTCTCGGATGCCGTGCTAGTGGCCTGGCTGGTTTGATTCATCGCTTCACCCCTTCCACCTCGTAAATCAAGTTCCCCGCTTCTTGGTTTCCACGTGACGGATCATTTTGCCCTTGACCATGAACGTCACCATCTCCGCGATGTTAGTCGCGTGATCGGCTATCCGCTCGAGATACTTGGAAATGAACAGCAGCCGCGTCGCCGACGCGATCGTGTGCGGATCCTCGGCCATGTAGCTGAGCAGCTCGCGATAGACCTGGTAGTTGAGCAGATCGACTTCATCGTCGCGCGCGATCACCTGATCCGCCAGATCGGTGTCGTCGCGCATGAACGCGTCGATACTGTCCTTGACCATCGACTGCGCGATCTCCGCCATCCGCGGCAAGTCGATGTAGGGCTTGAGCTGCGGCACTTCGTTCAGCTCGAGCGTGCGCTCGCAGATATTAACCGCGTTGTCGCCGATTCGTTCGAGGTCGGTCGTGATTTTCAGTCCGGTCGTGATGAAGCGCAGGTCGCTCGCGGTCGGCTGATGCAGCGCGAGCAGCCGGATGCATTGCTCGTCGTTGTCATTATCCATCCGATTCACTTCTTCGTCCCGCGCGATCACCTCACGCGCATGCTCGCTGTCGCGATTGACGAGCGCGTCGACGGCCTCGGCTATTTGACGCTCGACCAATCCGCCCATCTTGAGCAGACCGGCGCGCAAACCGCGCAAATCTTCTTCGTACTGCCTGTTGGTATGCTGCGGCTGTGCACTATCCATTTGACTCTTCCCCGAGATCAGCCGAATCGCCCGGTGATATAGTCTTCAGTCTCGCGCTTGGTGGGGTTCGTGAAGATCTGCTTGGTCTCGCCGTACTCGATCAGGTCGCCGGTGTACATGAAGGCGGTCATGTCTGAGCAGCGGGCGGCTTGCTGCATGTTGTGCGTCACAATGACGATAGTGTACGCCGACTTCAGTTCGAGCAGAAGTTCCTCGATGCGCGCGGTTGAGATCGGATCGAGCGCCGAGCACGGCTCGTCCATCAGCAGCACCTCGGGCTGAACCGCCAGCGCCCGCGCGACGCACAAGCGCTGCTGCTGTCCGCCCGACAAGCTACCGCCGGGACGCCGCAGGCGATCCTTCACCTCTTCCCAAAGCGCCGCCTGGCGCAGGCTCCGCTCGATTATCGCGGCACGCTCGGCGCGGCTTACCTCGACCCCGTTGAGCGTCAGCCCGGCCGCAACGTTGTCCTCGATCGACATGGTCGGGAACGGCGTCGGCTTCTGGAAGACCATTCCGATTCGCCGCCGCACCTGTACCGGATCGACCTCGTCGTCGTAGATATTGTTGCCGTCGAGCAGCACCTCGCCGGTTGCGGTAGCGCCGGGCACCACCTCGTGCATCCGGTTGAGGCATCGCACCAGCGTCGATTTGCCGCATCCTGAAGGTCCGATGATCGCGGCGATGCGATCTTCCTCGAAGGACAGGCTGACGTCTTTGAGCGCGCGATTCTTGTGGAAGTACGCGTTGAGATTTTTGACGACCAGCTTTTCTGCCATGACTACCTTGGCGCCTTCGCTGCCCCACCCGTCACCCATCGCACGCCCAACTCGAGCGCAAGGATTATCGCCGTCAGCACCAGCGCGCCCGCCCACGCCTGCCGCTGCCAATCGGCAAACGGCGAGATGGCGTAAGTGTAAACCTGCACCGTCAGCGTGTTTATCGGATGAAACAGCGAAGTTGACCAGAACCGGTTGCCAAACGCCGTGAACAGCAGCGGCGCCGTCTCGCCCGACACTCGCGCCACCGCCAGGATGACGCCGGTGGTGATTCCCGACAACGCCGTACGCGCGACCACCGACAACGTCGTGCGCCAATTCGGCACGCCCAGCGCCAGCGACGCCTCGCGCAGTTCGGGCGGCACCAGCAGCACCATCTCTTCGGTGGTGCGCGTGACGAGCGGAATCATGATCGCCGCGAGCGCGACCGAACCAGCCAGCGTCGAGAAACCACCGAACGGCCGCACGACTACCGCGTATGCGAAAATTCCGACGACGATCGAAGGCACACCCATCAGGACGTCCGCCGAGAATCGCACCCAGTTGGTGAACTGGCTCGCGCGATTCGCCGCGAGATAGAGACCCGCCCCGACGCCGATAGGCACTCCGATCAGGCACGCGATTCCCACCACCTCGAGCGTGCCGACGATCGCGTTGGCCATGCCACCGCCCTTTTCGCCGACCGGCGCCGGCATGTCCGTGAAGAATGCCCAGTTCAAACTCGCGAATCCCTTGGTGAGCAAATAGCCAAGCACCAGGAACAGCGGGATCAGCGTCACGATCGTTGCGCCGACCGTGACCGCCATCATCGAATCGCTCTTGAACTTGCGATAGCGATAGCTGGTCTCGCCGTGAAGATTGCTGACTCCCGCCGCCATTACTTGCCAGTCTCCTGGTAGCGGCGTCGCTGAACGCCAAGCACCAGCGCGCGCGCCACGACGTTGAGCACGATTCCGAGAATCAGCAGCGCCAGTCCAAGTTCGATTAGCGCTGCGACATAGAGGTCAGAGGTGGCTTCCGCAAATTCGTTGGCGATTACGCTCGCAAGCGTCGCCGCCGGCTTGAACAGCGACGACGAAATCTGCGCCGAGTTGCCTATTACCATCGCAACCGCAATCGTCTCGCCAAGCGCTCGCCCCAGCCCAAGGATGATCGCGCCGATTACCCCGGTCATGCCGTATGGGATCACCGCCGTCTTCACCATCTCCCACTTGGTCGCGCCGAGCGCGAGTGCAGCCTCTCGCTGCGTATGCGGAACGACGCGAAAGACGTCTGTGCAGACCGACGAAATGTACGGGATGATCATGATCGCGAGAATGATCCCCGCCGAAAGCATGCCGACTGCTACCTTGGGGCCCTGAAAGAACGGCAGCCAGCCGAAGTAATGCGCCAGCGGCGGCTCGACGTAGTCGCGAATCCACGGACCCATCACGAACACGGCCCACAGCCCGTATACGACGCTCGGAATCGCGGCCAGCAGATCGACCAGGAATCCCAGCCGATGGCTGAGCCAGTCGGGCGCCATCTCGCTCAGGCATAGCGCGACGCCCAGGCTCAGCGGCACCGCGACGACCAGCGCGATCAGCGATGAAACGAAGGTCCCATAGATAAAAGGCAGCGCGCCGTATTGGTCGTTAACGGGATCCCAGTCCGTGGTGACGAAGAAATGCAGCCCGAACGCGCGAATCGCGGGAAAGCTGTCGGCTATCAGCGCGACGCCGAGTCCAACAAGCAAGGCGAGAATCGCCAGCGCAAGAATAAATGTCGCGGTGTTGAAAATTCGATCGCCGAACAGACGCAGGTGCACGGGCGCCCTCGCGCGCTCGCGCCGCACCGTCGGAATACTGTCGGCCATCGAACCTTCTAATTCGGACAAACGATCTCTTCCTACAGAATTTTTTAGTGCGCTCACATCGGGACCGGCCGGTACCTCGCGGCCGGACTTGTCCCTCGAGCTTAATCATACGCATCGATTGTTGCGGGAATGTTACGTAACCTGAAAATCGCAGTGAATCCACGAATTTAAGGCGAAATCACGAGGAAATGTTGGCATTTCGGCTCGGTCCAGCCTACCCCCTTCTAACAGGGACGAAGTCCCGCATCCTCTCTTACATTGGGTGCCAGGGGTCACCCCTGCCCAAGGAAGCGTGAAACCCACGGTGGGTTTCACGTTAGATTTTGCGAATCCGTTCCATCCCACCCATATAAGGCCGCAAAACCTCGGGAATCGTGACGCTGCCATCTTCGTTCTGATAATTCTCAAGCACCGCGATCACGGTTCGCGGCAACGCCAGCCCCGACCCATTCAGCGTATGCACCAGCTCGGGCTTGCCGCCTTTGGTTTTGAAACGAATCTTCGCGCGGCGCGACTGGAAGTCCGTGCAGTTCGAAACCGAGCTGACTTCGAGCCATTCGCCGCACCCGGGCGCCCACATTTCCAGATCGTAAGTGACCGCGCTCGCGAAACTCAGATCCGCCGTGCACAGCTCGACAACTCGAAACGGAATTTTCAACCGCCGGCAAATCTCCGAAGCATCGTTCACCATCTTGTGAAACTCGTCGTCCGACGTTTCCGGACGCACCAGCTTGACCATCTCGACCTTGTCGAATTGATGCCCGCGTTTGATCCCGCGCACGTCGCGCCCCGCCGACATCTTCTCGCGCCGAAAGCACGGCGTGTACGCGGTCAGGTAAATCGGCAGACTGTTCTCGTCGAGCGTCTCATCGCGATGCAAGCTCGTCAGTGGAACCTCGGCGGTCGGGATAAACCAGAAATCATCCTCGTCGTCGTGGTACATCGTGTCCGCGTTCTTCGGCAGATGCCCGGTACTGGTGGCCGTCTCGCGACTAACCATCAACGGCGGAATTATTTCGAGATAACCCTGCTCCCGCTTGACGTCGAGCATCCACGCAATCAGCGCGCGCTGGAGCCTCGCGCCGGCACCGCTCAAAACATAGAACCGCGTCCCCGACAGTTTCACCCCGCGATCGAAATCGATGATCCCAAGATTCTCGCCCAGTTCCCAATGCGGCAGTGGCTTGAACGCAGTGAACTCGAGCGGCGTACCCTCGGTCTTGATGACGCGGTTATCCGCCTCGCTCGTGCCAACGACAACATACGACCGCGGAATGTTGGGCAGTGTGAGCGCCAGCTCTTCTACTCTCTTCTCCGCAAGGCCGAGTTGCGTGCCAAGCATCAGCAGCGGATTGCTGGCATCGACCGCCTCACCCTTGGCAAGTCGCTCTTCATCCGCTTCCTCGGCGCGAATCTTCGCGATCTCAGTCGCGCGCTGCTCAGGCGGCAGCTTGCCGACTTCCCGCGCGCGCCGCTTGCGATCCGCTCGCAATTGATCGACCTCGCCCTGAAGCTTGCGGCACTGCTGATCAGCCTCGAGCAGTCGATCGACTTCGGCGGGCTCGATCCCTCGCTTGGCGAGTTCGCCCTTTACGAAATCGGGCCGTTCACGAATCAGCTTAATATCCAGCATTCAGAATGCGTTCCTCAACAATTCAATCTCCAGCCGCTTGCCCGACGCGTCAACCGCCACGATATCAAAGCGCATCTCGGTCTCGTCCGCTCGATAACGCTTCGCAAAAGCTTCCGCCGCGCGCCGCATCCGCTTCTGCTTGCGCTCATCGACGGCCTCCTCGGGCGCACCCGCCGTGCGGCTCCGCCGAGTTTTCACCTCGACGAACACCAAAGTGTCGCCGTCCATCGCGACGAGATCGATCTCGGCTCCCGCCGCGCGAAAATTCCGCGCGACGATCCGGTAACCGTACCGGCGCAGATGCTTCTCAGCAGCGCGCTCCCCGCGCCGTCCAAGCGGAAGCTGTACTCGAAGCGCTGCCAGCCACGCCACGGCCCGGTCAATCGACTCGCGCGCCTTCATCTTATCCAACGCGCTCCCATTCTCGCGAGATGACTTGGGGGACGAGGCTAGAAGGCTGCACGAGTCGCCGCAAGCGAAGCCGCTCAGGGATGAACTATTCAGCCTGACGCCGCCGACTTTAACGTGCTACTCGTACGCCATGGACACCCGTCAGGATGCGCGACACTCGCCAGACTCGCTTCGAATCGGCGAGGCCCGCTTCCGGCGGGAAACAATTTTTGACGGAACGAAGCTACCGTTAGTGGCCGAACCCTTCTAAAGCCACTACCGATGGTATGAATTGTACCTCCCTCCTCTCCGCGATTTGGTCCCCCTTCCCGCGCGGGAACGGGGTTAGGGGTTAGGTTCCGGAGGCTCCCCTGACATGGATCTCACGGAATGTTACGATTTGCGCGGGACCATCATGGCTGAAACGAAAATAACGCTCGAGCAGGTGCGCCACGTCGCGCGCCTCGCGCGCCTGGAATTGTCGCCGTCCGACGAAGAGCGCCTGCGCGCCGACATGGATGAAATGCTCGCCTACGTGGACAAACTGAACGAACTCGACACCAAGGATGTCGCGCCGACGACGCAGGTCGGCGAGGCCGGCACTCCCATGCGAGACGACGAAGTGACGAACCGGCCCGCGGCAGAAGCGATGCTCGCCAACGCGCCGTCGCGCGAGCGCGGCTACTTCAAAGTGCCGAAAATAATCGAGTAGAAATTTTCCCGAACATGGCATCGGAACTGAACAGACTTACGATCGCCGACGCGTCTTCGAAGCTCCGCGCGCGCGAAATCACTGCGACGCAACTTACGCGCGATTGCCTCGACCGTATCGCCGCAGCCGAGCCCAAGCTCCACGCATTCATCACGGTGTGCGAGAAGGGAGCGCTCGAGCAGGCGCGCACGGCCGACGCCCGCCTCGATGCGGGTAACGCGCCGGCGCTGTGCGGAATTCCGCTCGGCATCAAGGATATCTACGCGACCAAGGGCATTCGCACGACCTGCGCGTCGCGAATCCTGGAAACCTTCGTGCCGCCGTTCGACGCGACAGTGATCGAGCGGCTGCGCGCGGACGGCGCGATTTTCGTCGGCAAGACGAACATGGACGAATTCGCGATGGGCTCGTCGACGGAGAACTCCGCGTTCGGCGCGACGACGAATCCGCATGATATTGAGCGCGTCGCCGGCGGCTCGTCCGGCGGCTCGGCCGCCGCGGTCGCGGCGGACGAATGCCTCGGCGCGCTCGGCACCGACACCGGCGGCTCGATTCGCGAGCCGGCTTCCTTCTGCGGCGTGGTCGGGATCAAGCCGACTTATAGTCGCGTCAGCCGCTATGGCGTCGTCGCATACGCATCTTCGCTCGACCAGGTCGGGCCGTTTACGAATTCGGTGCGCGACGCCGCGATACTCCTGCGCACGCTCGCCGGCAAGGACGTTCGCGATTCGACCTGCTCGGCGCGTCCGGTGCCCGACTACGAGCGCGCGCTCACGGGCGACGTCAAGGGACTTCGAATCGGCGTGCCGCGTGAATATTTCGTCGAAGGGATGCAGCCCGAGGTCGAGAAGTCGGTGCGCGCCGCGCTCAAGAAGTACGAATCGCTTGGCGCCTCGACGGTGGAGATCTCGCTGCCGCACACCGGCTACGCGATCGCGGCGTATTACCTGGTCGCCACCGCGGAGGCGAGTGCGAATCTCGCGCGCTACGACGGTATCCGCTACGGGCTGCGCGTCAACGCCGAGGACAACGTCGCGCTGTATGAAACGACGCGCGCGCAGGGGTTCGGCGCCGAGGTCAAGCGGCGGATCATGCTCGGTACCTTCGCGCTCTCGGCCGGTTACTACGACGCCTACTACCTGAAGGGGCAGAAGGTGCGCACGCTGATTCGAAATGACTTCGAGCGCGCGTTCGATAAATGCGATCTGATCGTCACGCCGGTTGCGCCGACGACCGCGTTCAAGCTCGGCGAGAAAATGAACGACCCGCTGACGATGTACTTGTCGGACATCTTTACTATTTCGGTTAACCTGGCCGGTCTGCCCGGGATGTCGATGCCGTGCGGGCACGACGCGAACAAGCTGCCGATCGGCATGCAATTGATCGCGCCGCCGTTCGCTGAGGAAACGATTTTGCGCGCGGGCGACGCCTACGAGCGCACGGGAGCATTCAAGCCGCGGACGCCCGTGGTCTGATGTGACAATTGCGATGAATCGAGAAGCATACGAAGCGGTCATCGGACTCGAAGTCCATACCCATCTACTGACCCGCTCGAAACTTTTCTGCGGATGCTCGACGACGTTCGGCGCGGGGCCGAATGAAAACGTCTGCCCGGTATGCATGGGGATGCCGGGCGTGCTGCCTGTACTCAATCGCCGCGTCGTGGAACTGGCTATTCGAACTGGGCTGGCGGCGCATTGTACTATCGCTCCCTACTCTATTTTCGATCGAAAGAGCTACTTCTATCCCGATCTGCCGAAGGGCTATCAGATTAGTCAGTACGAAACACCTATCTGCAAAGGTGGCTATATCGATTTGCCGCCGACTGAGAATGGCGAGTCGCGTCGAATCGGGCTCACGCGGATCCATATCGAGGAAGATGCGGGCAAGAATATCCACGGCGAAAGCGCCAGCCTGGTCGATTTCAACCGCTCGGGCGTGCCGCTGATTGAGATCGTCGGCGAACCCGACCTGCGCTCTGCTGAAGACGCCGGCGCGTACTTGCGCCAACTGCGCGCTATACTTCGATACGTCGACGCGTCCGACGGCAAGATGGAGGAAGGCAGCTTCCGCTGCGACTGCAACGTGTCAGTGCGCAAGCGCGGCTCGAAAGAATACGGAGTAAGGACTGAGATTAAAAACCTCAACTCATTCCGCTTCGTCGAAGATGCAATTGAGTATGAGGTTGATCGCCAGATAGCTATTGTCGAATCGGGCGGCAAAGTCGCGCAGGAAACTCATCTGTGGGATCCCGCGCGCAAGCAAACGCGCCCGTTGCGCTCGAAAGAGTATGCGAATGACTATCGCTATTTCCCCGAGCCCGACCTGCCGCCGCTAATTGTGCCGCCCGAGATGGTCGAGCAGGTGCGTGCGTCGATGCCCGAGCTGCCGGCGGACAGGAAGGCTCGCTACGTCCGCGAAGGCCTGACGGAATACGAAGCGGGCGTGCTGATCGCCGAGCGCGACGTCGCCGACTACTTCGAAGCGACGCTGCCCGGACTCAAGAATCGCAAGAGCGCCGCGAACTGGGTGATGACTGAAGTGCTGCGCGTCGCGCGCGACTCGGACAAGCCGTTCGCCGACGCTGTGCCACCGGCAACCGAAGTCGGCGCACTCCTGCGGCTGGTCGAAGGACAGAAGATAAGCCTGAACGCCGCGAAGACCGCATTTGCCACGATGGTAAAATCCGGCAAAGGCGCAGAAGCGACAATCGCTGAGCTGGGCCTCGCGCAAGTGTCCGACGAAAGCGCGATAGCGGAGGCCTGCGACAAGGTACTCGCAGCCGAACCTGAGAAGGTCGCTGAGTACCGCGCAGGCCGCGACAAGCTATTCGGTTTCTTCGTCGGCGCAGTGATGAAATCGATGGGCGGCAAAGCAAATCCAAAAGTGATCAACGAAATCCTGCGCGCAAAACTCTCCGGCTAACGAGCTACTTCGGAATATATACCTTGTACGTAACCCCGCCGGGGCCTGGCTCGCCGGTGGCGAATGCCTGGACGTCGTTGAGCCACGCGTATTTGCCCTTGGTCGAAGTCGCGAAGACGGGAGTTGTCGCCAGACCATGAGGACCGCTCGGACCAATCTTCGCGCGGCCCGTATAGGTCATGTAGATGTTCTCGCCGTCGTCGGTCCTCAGCACGAGGCGCACATCGATGATTCCGGCCTTGCCGTCGGAGCGAACCAGGAACCAATCGGCGCCGCTGGCGAGTACGGAGCCCTTGAGGCGCGGGCCCTCAAATTTGCCGCCGGTTACGTGCACGATTACACGGGTCCCGTCGGGCGTATCTGGAATCAATATTGGCGGCGCGATTTGAGCGGTGATTTCGAAGAGCGGTTCTAGTTCCATGTTGAGTACCTCGTCGATTGCTGGATTGTCGTACTCGCGATCATCCCTTGGGGAGGCCGAGAGTTCGCTCGCCGATTATATTGCGTTGGATTTCGCTGGTGCCGCCGGCGATTGTGTATTGGCGGGAGCTGAGGACGCGGTTCAGCCATCGCGGAGAATCGGGGACCGCGCCGGTGGGCTCGCCGACGAAACCGTAGGCGCCGAGCAGTTCGGTCGAGAAGCGCGCGATGCGCACGCCGAGTTCGGAGCCGAACAGTTTGAGCATCGAGCCCTCGGGCCCCGGTGGCAATCCTCGAAGTTGGCGCGTGAGTGAGCGCAGGCGCGTATAGCGCGCGGCCTCGCATTCGATGATGAATTGCGCGAGCTGCTGCCGCACCCATTCCTGCTCCCACGCCGGCTTGCCGTCGATGCGCACGATCTTCGCGAGTTCCGCGAGGCGCCGCACCTGCGAGCCGTGGCCGCCACCGCCGGCGAACGAGCGCTCGTAGCTGAGCGTCGTCATCGCAACTTTCCATCCTTCGTTGAACGGGCCAACCAGGTTTTCTTTCGGCACTTGCGCGTTGTCGAAAAAGACTTCGTTGAAGCGCGAGTGCCCATTCATCAGGACCAGCGGGCGCACGGTGATACCGGGACTTTTCATATCGAGCAGCAGGTAGCTGATCCCGCGATGCTTGGGCGCCTCGGGGTCGGTGCGCGCGAGCATGAACATCCAGTCGGCGTATTGCGCGCCAGAGGTCCAGACTTTCTGGCCGTTGACGAGAAAGTAGTCGCCCATATCGGCGGCGCGCGTGGACAGCCCAGCGAGATCGGAACCGGCGCCCGGCTCCGAGTAGCCCTGGCACCAGATGTCGTCGGCGCCGAGGATTCGCGGGATGAAGCGTTTCTTCTGCGCCTCGGTGCCCCAGTTCATCAGCGTGGGACCGCACAGGCCGAGCCCGAAATATCCGGGCAGCACGGGCGCGCGAGCGCGGGAATATTCCTCGTCCCAGATGACCTGCTCGATGAGGCTCACGGCGTGGCCGCCGTATTCCTTAGGCCACGAGAGGCCGGCGTATCCGGCGCTGTGGAGCTTCGATTGCCACGCGCGGCGGCGTTCAAAGACGTCGCGATTGGGCGCGATGCGTTCGTCCTGGGCGTCATCGACACACAGGTCCTTGGGGAGGTTCGTGTCGAGCCAGCCGCGGACCTTGTGGCGGAAGGACTCCTGTTCGGGGGTGTATTCGAAATCCACTTTGAATACTCAGCTGAAATTGAACGCTCTGGTTGCGTTGTCCCAGAGGATCTTCTTTTTGCTCGAGTGTGGAATCGATTGTTTCAATAGCGCGTCGATGCCCCAGGGGAAGGTGCCGTCCGGATGGGGATAGTCAGTGTCCCACAGGAAGTTGTTGTCACCTACTAAGTCGAGCGCTGCCTTCATTGTTGGCTCGTCGCCGCGAAAGGCTACATAGAAGTTGTTTTTGAAATACTCAGTCGGGCGTTTTCTCAAATACTCGTGCTCAGAGTTGCCGCTGAAATCCCAATGCTGTTCCATCCGCTGCAGCCAGTATGGAACCCATCCACCGTCAGCTTCGACCTGGACGACGCGGAGCTTGGGGAACTTCTCGATCACGCCATACCAGATGAGCCCGGCCATCGCGGCCATCGCCTCGAACGGATGCGACAGGATGTGGCCGGTAACGTGGGTGTCCATCCGATCGCCGAACGATTCAACGGACGCGGAGCCGGAATCGTGAGTGGAAATCGGGCGGCCGATCTTTTCGACCTCGGCCCACAGCGGCAGGTAGTCCTCGTGGAAGATGGCTCGGCCGCGGACCGGGTTGGGGCGGACGTAATAGCTGATTGCGCCGTTCTTCGCGGCGCGATTCGCTTCCTTGATCGATTCGCCCACGTCCTGCATGGGTAAAATGGCGGCCCACTTGACACGGTCGCGGGTCTTCGAGCAGTAGTCGGCGCTCCAATCGTTGTAGGCGCGGCAGCATGCGGCGAGCAGTTTCGGGTCGCGAAATTCGCGACCCAGCATCTGACCGGCTGCGGTCGGATAGACAATCTGGACGTCCACGCCCTGCTCGTCCATGTCCATGATGCGGCTTTCGGGGCTGAAACCGAGCTTGGCGGCGCGCTCGAAGCGCTTCATCGCCTTGCGGACGGCGTCGAGGAAGCCGGGCGCCGCCATCGGGTATTTGCCTTTTTCGCGGGTAAAGGGTTCCCCTTCAACCAGGAACGTGCGGCGGCCGGATTCGGGTGCGATACCCATTTTGGGTGCGGAAGATTTATAGCGTTCGTCGATGTAGCGTTCGAATACGTAGTCAGGTTCCATCAAGTGAGTATCTACGTCGGCGATTTTAAATCCGTCTTTCATGGTGACGCTCCAAATACTAGTCGATTAGCTAATAGCTAGTCGCTGGGGATAATCAGTGCTTTAACTCCGCGGCGTTCGCGCAGCAAGTCGAATGCTTCGAGGCCGTGCGAAATGGAATAGCGATGGGTGACCATCGGACGTAAGTCGACCGCGCCGCTTGCGACAATCGCGATTGCGCGGCGCCAGGTTTCCGGGGTGCGGATGCGGGAGTTGATGATCGTCACGCCGTGGAAAAACAGCGAGCGCAATTCGGTGGATTTGAGATCGCGCGCGGGCCATCCGACTTCGACCAGCTCTCCACCGCGGCGAAGCAGTTCGCGCGGCGAATCGATCGCGCCGGCCGCGTCAAAGACGACATCGGCGCCGTCGGAAGGAAGCATCGCGCGTGCTTGCTCGATCCAATCGCGATCACCGGTCGAGACGGTTCTGAATCCCATCGCGCGCGCCAGCGCCAGGCGATCGGCGTCCACCGCGAGGCCGGTCATTACAATATAGGTGACGCCGAGGGCACGCGCGGCGAGCGCGATGCTGAGGCCGATGGGTCCGGGACCTTCGACGACGGCGCTGTCGCCAGCCTTGAGACACGACTGCTCGACGGCGTGTAGGCCGGTGCCGAAGGGCTCGAGCAGCGCGGCCTGCTCGATGTTCATCGTGGAGGGAACGAGGTGCGCGTTCTCGACGGGCGCGACAGTAAACTCGGCGAAAGCGCCGGAGAGCGTGGTCGGCGAGGAGCAAAGATGGAAGCGGCCCGCGCGGCACGGACCGCATCGCCCGCAATGGCCGAACGGATCGAGCGCGACGCGATCGCCGACTTTGAAATTGGTGACGTGCGCGCCGACCTCGACGACTTCGCCTGCGGGTTCGTGGCCGAGAATGACGGGGAGCCGCGCGACCATCCGCTCGGTACCGAGCTCCCAATCGACTATGTGCAGGTCGGAGCCGCACACGCCACACGCGCCGACGCGAACGAGCAACGTCGAGTCGGCGGGCGCCGGCACGGGCGTGTCGATCAGTTCGGCGCCGGGAGCGGGACGGGTCTTTGCGATCGCTTTGATTCGCGGAACCTCCGAGTACCTTCAATACGACGGCGCGGCGGTTCGCGTCAAAAGAAATGTAGGCTCGAAACTTTCGCGGAGGCTGGAACGCTATTCCCAGTGGCGCAGCGGGGCGCCGCGATAACGCATGCGCGGACGTATCAAACGGTTGTCAGCGTATTGCTCCAGTGCATGTGCGATCCATCCGGAGGCGCGGCCAATCGCGAAAATTGCCGCCGGCATCGAGCGCTGAAAACCGAGCATGCGGACGCATACGGTGAGGTAGAAGTCGAGATTGGGGCGCAGGCGTTCGCGTTTGGAGACGGCGGCTTCGACTTTGAGCGCGGTCTCAAAGAGGCGCCGGCCGCGGTGCTTGGCTATCGCTTGTGCGACTTGCCGCAGCAGCGCGGCGCGCGGATCGCCGTCTGGGTAGATCGCGTGACCAAAGCCCGGCGGCAGGCGATGCTCGCGGGTGAATGCAGCGAGGCATTCGTCGACGCGCGCGCCGGATTCGAGCTCAGCGAACATTGCCTCGATTCGATCGCACGCACCGCCGTGAATGGGTCCGCTCAGCGAACACAACGCGGAGAGCACGGAGGCAAACAGGTCGGCGCCGGTGCTCGCGATGACGCGGGCGGCGAAGGTCGAGGCGTTGAGCTCATGCTCGGCGCACGCGATCAGCACGCGATCGAGGGCCTCAACTTCCCACTCGGAAGCGGTCGAGCCGGCGACCCATCCGAGCAGGCGACCGGCCATGCTGGGGCCGCCGGGCGAGCCGGGTGCGGGAGGCTGCGCGAGTGCGAGCGGAAGCTGACTGATAATGAGCTTGGCGCGATCGATTCGCGTGCGCGGCGGCTGGCGGCGATCCCACGCGGCGAGACTCGGCATCACGGCCTCGAGCCGCAGCAGCGGGGGCGCGTCGTCACCGACGGCGGCGAGGGCCTCGGCGACGGAGGCCGGCATCTGCGCGCCGTGGATCTCGGCACGCAGCGCGGCGATTTCCTCGGCGACCGGGCGCTCGCCACTCCACAGCAGGAGGCAGACTTCCTCGAACGACGCGTGCGCGACGATTTCCTCGATCGGATAGCCGCGATACGCGAGCTTGCCCTCGTTGATCGAGCTGACTGCCGACTCGGCGACGATGACGCCGGGCGCGCCGTCGTCGATGCTCTTGGGTTGCGCGACGGTAACCCACGTCGATGCGGCCGGCAGGCTGCGGCCGCGGCGGCCGCGCTCGGTGGAAACGACTCCGCGCAGCGCTTCGATATCGGCGCGGCGATAGAGCGCCTGACGGCCGACTTTGCGGCGGTAACTTTTCAGCCAGCCGCGGCTAACGTAGGCGTACAGCGTGCCGAGCTTGACGCCGAGCTGGTCGGCCGCCTCGTTCGCGGTCATCATGCCGGCGCGTTCGGAATTGACACGTTCGAGATTGCGAGTCGCCACCATGAGAATCACGCCATGCGCGCAGGGGCGGCGTCAAGTGGTGCCTGATCAACTTGCGTCCAGATAGACACAGTTATATACAGTCAAGTTCACGGAGGAACGGCACATGAGCTCGGCGGAAGTGCGTTTCAAGGAGTTGCGCGCGGATTTTGGGAAGACGGCGAGCGACTATGGCCGCCATCGCGCGGGGTTCCCCGACGAATTTTTCGAGCGGCTGGCGGCGTCGGGAATCCTGCGTGCGGGAATGCGCGCGCTCGACCTGGGAACGGGTACGGGAACGATCGCGCGCGGGCTCGCGCTGCGCGGATGCGAAGTTACCGGGCTGGACCGATCGGCGCCGCTGATGGAACAGGCGGCGGAACTGGATCGAGTCGCGGGCGTCGTCGTGCAGTACGTCAATGCGGCCGCCGAGGAGACGGAGCTGGCGCCGGCTCAATTCGATCTCGTAACCGCGGGACAATGCTGGCATTGGTTCGACCGTCCGCGCGCGGCCGCGGAGGCGCGGCGCGTGCTGAAGCCCGGTGGCAGGCTCGTGATCGCGCATTTCGACTGGATTCCGCTGCCGGGCAACATGGTCGAGGCGACAGAAAAGCTGATCGAGAAACACAACCCGAAATGGAAGTTCGGCGGCGGACTGGGAATCTATCCGGGTTGGCCGCGCGACATGGCGGTCGCGGGTTTCAAAAAAATCGAAACGTTCTCGTTCGACATCGAAGCGATCTACTCGCATGAAGCATGGCGCGGGAGGATTCGCGCAAGCGCGGGAGTAGGCGCGAGCCTTGCACCGGAAGCAGTTGCGGCGTTCGACGACGAACTGCGAGCGATGCTGGCGGAGCGCTGGCCCGAGGATCCGCTGCCGGTGATGCATCGCGTGTTTGCGGCGATCGGCGTAGCACCGTAGCGCACTTTGACGAGTGGCGGTGAAGGTCGGCTATAGTCGCGTTCCGGAGAGGAAGTGACTATGGATTTTGGAACACTGATATTCACCAAGCCGGAGCGCGCGATCACCGACGCCAAGTACGTCGAGGAGCGCGGCTTCAGTCACGCGTGGATTCCCGACTCGCACATGATTTGGGGTGACACCTACGCGTGCATGGCGTTGGCTGCCGTCAATACGAAGAAGATCAAACTCGGCACGGGCGTGGCGATCGCGTCGAACAGGATCGCGCCGGTGACGGTGCATTCGATTGCGACGATCAACCAGCTCGCGCCCGGGCGCGTGATACTGGGATTCGGCACGGGTCATACGGGGCGGCGCGTGATGGGACTGCCGCCGGTCAAGCAGGCGGAGTTCCGCGAGCAGGTACGCGTGATTCGCGATCTGCTTCGCGACGGCGAAGCGATATACAACACCGAAGGACTGAGCCGGAAAATCAGGTACCTGCATCGCGATCGGCGTTTTATCAATCTCGACGACAAGATTCCGCTGTACGTGGCGGCCAACGGGCCCAAGACTTTGGCGCTTGCGGGCGAGTTTGGCGACGGCGCGATCACGACGGGAATAACGGACGCGGATCGAGTCGGAGCGGTGCGGAAAAGCCTCGAGGCGGGCGCATCGAAGGCCGGGCGAAGCGCGGACAAGATGCCAATCGTATCGCTGACGCACATCTGCGTGCTGAGGCCGGGCGAGAAACTAGATTCGCCGCGGGTGAAGGCGATGACCGGGCACTGGGTAATGGCGAGTTTTCACGCGATCGCGGCGGGATACGCGCGCGCCGGCTATCTGCCGGAGGCGGTCGCTCCTGTATACAAGGCGTACGAGGAGTACGTCGCGCGCATGAAGACGCCGCCGGACGAGCGCTACCTCGAGTTGCATATCGGGCATTGCACGTATGTCGCGCCACTCGAGCAGAAGTACGTGACGCCCGAGACGATCGCGGCGACGACAATAGTCGGGCCGAAGGAGGAGGTCCTCGAGCGGCTGCGCTCGATGGAGCAGGCGGGACTGTCGCAGGTGTTCATCAATCCGCCGATGGACGGCTACAACGACTGCATCGACGAAATTTCGCGCGACGTGATCGCGCGGATGTGATTGCGCTAGGTTGCCGCGACTTCGGCGAGCGCGATCGAGTCGGCGGCGATCGCGGGAACATAGTAGGCCTCGGGCGACCCCCACACTGTCGCCGGTCGCGGGCGCGCTCCAACCGAAAGCGGATGCTCAAACACCTGCGCGATATTCGCGTTAATGCGCAAACAGTTGGGGGCGAGCGGCTCGGTGATTTTGCCGTCGCGAATCATGTACGAGTCGCCGGTGACGGTGCAGGTGAAATCTCCCGCGCGCTGGCCGTTGATTGGATAGGTGTACCAGATGCGCCCGACGTAGATTCCGTGGCCGACGACGCGCACGAGTTCACCGTCGGTGACGCCGCCGCGCGCGCGCATCACCACGTTCGTGCCCGCCGAACCAGGACTCGCGTCGAAGCGCCTGCCCCCGCCTTCGCCGAGCCGGTAACCGCTCAACGGTGGGAAGTTGAGCTTCGTGGGCGCGCTGGCCCCGAGCTTTTCGGCGCGATTCTCGTCGGTAAGCAGGCGATGAGTATCGTAAAAGTTCGAGAGCAAACCGACGAGCTTGCCGTCGCTGATCAATTCAACACGGCGCGTGGGGATTCCTTCACAGGTGATTCGGCGGCGAATCGCGCCCGCGCTAAAGGCAGGGTCGTCAGCCAGGCTCAGACGTGAATCCATCACGGGCGCGCCGAATTTTGCATGGTAAGCGGAACTGGCGGCATGAAACGCGCCGGCGGTGAGCGAACCCATCACCATATAGTTGAGAATCTCGGCGATCGGCTGTGGTCCCAGCACCACGCGAAAATTTCCCGACGCAGGCCGGACGCCGTGAGAGAGAGCGAGCGCGCGGCGGACGGCGTCGCGGCCGAGCGCGGGCGCGTCGCGGCGCATCGCGGCCGCCGAATCGCCGAGCGCGCTGGCGGTGCCCTTGGCGTCGAGCGATTCGATGATCGATGTGACAGAAGCATTGAAGTGCGCGCTTTCGTCGGTGCGAACTTCGGTGAAATTCGAATTGAAAATTGCGATTCGATCGCGAATCACCGATACATCGCCGCCGATGATCAGCCCCGGTTGTTCCGTGCGCGGGTTCGCGGGCCGTTTCGCGAATGTGGCGAGCGCGCCGTCGAGCACGCCCCACGCGGCGGCGGCGAGCGCGCCGTCCCCCACTCTCGCCAAGTCGCTTTTTTCGGACGGCCCGAGCTTGCGGGCGAGCGGGCCCGCTGGGAAGCCGGAGAAATGAGGATCGACGACGGCAGCGCTGCGTGCGCGCCGAAGCGCGTCGCGGACGGAATCTGAGGTGAAATCGCCGGCTTCAAATGCGGCGCCGACTTCGTGCGGATCGCGGCGCATCGCAACGCGCAACTGGAATCCGTCGGCATGAAGCGATTTGAACTCCTCGAGGCCGCGGCTCGGAATGTCCGAAGTATAGTTGAGGCGTGCGATTCGATGCTCTGCCGTGGCGCAATAAATTTCGTAGCTCCCGAGGTCCTTCTCGCGCGCGAGAATCCGCGAAGCTTCGCGGGTGAACGACTGGAGCTCGGCCAACCGGCGCATCAGTTGCCCGCCAAGCGTGCGCGCGAGCGCAGCGTAGGCCCGCCGTTGGACATCCGCTTGACCTGCATCGGCTGGCCCTTGCCGCAGTTGGGGATCGCGATGAGGCGCAGATCGTTGCCGACCGCGTCGACGTTGGTGAAGAAGCTCTTCGAATCAGCGATCACGCTGCCGGAGCGGTAGAGTTGTCCGATTCGTCCGTGGTCGATTTCGTAAACGCGCCGGGCGGAGATACGAAAGTTTTCGCGCGACTCGGAGATCGACGGGACCTGATTCCCGCAGACGTAGTAGCCGTGCTCTACGTCGCCGATGATTTTTTCGGTCGGCGTCTCACCGGGCAGAAAGAAAGTATTGGACATCCTGATCAGCGGTACGTGCCATCCTTCGCTCGCGCGCGCCGAGCCATTGGGTTCCGTGCCAAGCACGGCGGCGGTCGCGCGCGAATTCAGGAAGCCGCTGAAGACGCCACGCTCGATGTGCATCACGCGTCGCCCGCGTGTGCCTTCGTGGTCGTAGCGGTAGTGGCCGTAGCCGTCGAGGCTCGGATCGGAGCATGCGGAGAGTAACGGCGACGCGACCGCCTTGCCCAACTGGCTGTCGGCGAGCGAGCGCAGGAACCAACTGCGTCCGGCGTAAGCAGCCTCCATCTTGAGCGCGCGGTCGGCTTCGCATGGATGGCCGATGACCTCGTGCGAGACGAGCGCGTTGAAATGCGGGTCGGTAACGACGACGATTTCGCCGTCGGGCGGTCTGAGCACGGGGGCCGCGGCAAGCTCGCGCGCCTCGGTGGCAAGGTCGACACAAAATTTCGCCAGCGAAGGATTCGGCATCAGCTCGCCACGCCATCCGTCGCTCAAGCATTCGAGCCCGCGCTGCTGTCCGATCGAGTCGTAGCTTTCCTGGTGACCGTCGCCGATCTGCGCGACGACGTAGCAGTCGCCCTGCGAAAATGCGTATGCCTCCGAGACGACGGTACCCGAGGTATCGATAAAAATTTCGCGGCGCAGCTCGGTCATCGCGGCGATGCCCTGGTAGGCGATTGCGTCGCCAAGTGCGGCGACCTCGTGCGATGCGTCGAGCGAGATTCTCTTGAGCTCGTCGGTCGAGAGCGAGAGTGGATCGCGGCGAAAGCTCGCGTCGACCTCGTCGCGAACTATTTCGCGCGATGGAATTGGCGCGACCAGAAGCCCCTTCGCCGCGTCGCCGAGGTGAGCGATGATCTCGGCTTTTTTGCGGGCGTTGAAACGCGCGCGGTCATAAGCCTCGTCGAGCCCGCGCCGCAGTTCTGCTACGAGCTTAGCCGGCCGGCTCGCGAGCGCGCCTATCTCGGCGCCAGTTTGCCCGTGACCAACCGGACCCGCCCGGTCGGCGACATGAGCCGAGACCGTGTATGCCGCACTCTCGCTCTCGGAGCCGTCGCGCGGTTCACTATTCACGGCGGTGCCGGAACGATTGAAAACGACTTCGAAGCGAAGATCGGCGTACACGACTCCGCGCTTCGAGCGCGCGAATCTCGCAAGGATCCCCTCGCCCTCGCGGCGCAGGTACTCGATCGCTTCGAACAGGTCGCCGCGCCCGATCAAGTGAGCCGCATCTAGATGATGCCTTCGCGCTTGAGATCTTCGAGCTGGCCGGCGCCGAGCCCAAGCAACTCGCCATAAACATCTGCGTTGTGCTCGCCCAGCAGGGGCGCGGCTGTCACTTCGACCGGCGAATCCTCGAGGCGGACGGGACATCCCGGCATCGTGAAGTCGCCGCGCACGGGATGTTTGATGGTGACGATCATGCCGCGCTCCTTGAGATGCGGATCATTGAGCAACTCGACGCTGTCGAGCACGGCGCCACACGGGACGCCGGCCTCGCCGAGGATGCGCATCACCTCGAACTTGGTGTGACGTCCGGTCCATTCGTTGATCATCTCGGTCAACGAGTCGACGTTTTTGGCGCGGTTCCGCCCCGCGAAACGCTCCTCGCTCGCGACTTCGGGACGGCCGATCACCTTCCACAGGCTCTCAAACATCTCGGGCGAGGTGCACAGGATGTAGCAATAGTCGTTGTCGCCGCCGGGCGCGCATTTGTAGATGTCGCCGGGACCGCCGCCGCCGACGCGGTTGCCGGTGCGCGGCGTTGGTTTGTGCGTGACGTAAGTGCCCATCATCGGGACACGCACGAAATTCAGCACCGCTTCCTGCATCGCGACTTCGACTTTCTGTCCCTTGCCTGTCCGTTCGCGCTGGATGTACGCGGCGAGCACGCCGACGGCCGCGTGCATGCCGGTGCCGGTGTCGCCGATGGTCGGTCCGGGCTTCAGCGGCGGTGATCCGGGGAAGCCGGTCAACGCCATCGCGCCGCCGGACGCCTGCGCAATCATGTCGAAGCTTTTGTACTTGCTGTACGGACCGTGCGTGCCGAAGCCCTTGATGGTCAGGTAGATGAGGCGCGGATTTATTTCGCGCAATCGATCGTAGCCGAGGCCGAGGCCTTCGAGCGTGCCGAGCGAGAAATTCTCCGTGAGCATGTCGACCTGCTTGACCAGGTCGATGAACATCGCGCGGCCCTTCTCGCTCTTCAGGTTGAGCGTGATGCCGCGTTTGTTGGCGTTGAGCAAAATGAAGTAGTAGGAATCGACGCCCTGCTTTTCGGTGAGCAGCCAGCGACCCTGCTCGCCCATTTTTGGCGACTCGAC
>NZ_DATEQZ010000014.1:0-10797 GCF_035272065.1 Binatus sp. (SeqCode) | reverse complement strand
GTTGCGAGTTCGATTCTCGCCATCGGCTTGGTCGGCACGATAGCCTTGGGAGGAGAGGTTCCCGAGTGGCCAAAGGGAGCAGACTGTAAATCTGCCGGCTTATGCCTTCGGAGGTTCGAATCCTCCCCTCTCCACCAGTATAATGGTGGGTTCGATGGGGAGAGCGGGAATAGCTCAGTTGGTAGAGCGCGAGCCTTCCAAGCTCGGGGTCGCGGGTTCGAGTCCCGTTTCCCGCTCCAGATTTTCTATGACGACAAGAGGCAACGAGTTTTGCGAATTGTTTTTCACTGAAAAAAGCATTGTGCGGATGCCCATGTAGCTCAGGCGGTAGAGCACTTCCTTGGTAAGGAAGAGGTCACGGGTTCGAATCCCGTCGTGGGCTTTCCAGATTTGCGCGGCCGCGTGAGCGGCAAACAAGTTTTTCGAGGCGGATTAAAATGAGAGACCTGATTTCGCTGTCGTGCGATATTTGCAAGTCACGCAACTACACCACGACCAAGAACAAAAAAACGCAGACCGACAAATTTTCAATCAAGAAATTCTGTCCAAGGTGCCGCGCCCATACCGTACACAAAGAAGGTAAAATTACTTGATCGGTAGCAGGTCCCGGCGCGCGTCCTTGGGACTGTATATATAATGATGCCGAGCCCGCGCCCGGCGGCGAATGATTGCGAGGGTCAGTAGCTCCAATTGGCAGAGCATCGGACTCCAAATCCGAGGGTTCCAGGTTCGACCCCTGGCTGGCCCGCCAAAATTTACCCGGTTCTTGCTTTAGGCACGAAAAATGAATAGTCTGAAAAGTTACTTCAATCAGGGCGTAAGTTTCGTCTCGGAAGCGTGGACGGAGCTTGCCAAGGTCCATTACCCCTCGCCCAAGGAAACCATGCAGGCCACGATTGTGGTTGTCGGTCTGGCGTTTGTGATGGCTTTGTGGCTCGGAGTGATCGACTTTTTCGCGGTGCGCGGCGTGCAGATGCTGCTCCGCTAGGGAACAACGACCGGACGCTAGACCTGCTGATTTCAATGACCGAACCTATTACCGAAACCGCCAAGCCCGCGATGAAGTGGTATATCGTCCACACTTACTCGGGCTACGAGCACAAGGCCAAGGCCGCGCTCGAGGAGCGGGTGCGCTCGCTGCATAAGGAAGACAAGATCGGCAAGGTGCTGGTACCGATCGAGCGCGTGCAGGAACTCGGCAAAGGCGGCGCGCGCAAAGTCTCGAGCCGCAAGTTTTTCCCCGGCTACATCTTCGTGCAGATGGTGCTCGACGACGATACCTGGCACGTAATCAAGGATACGCCGAAAATTACCGGCTTCGTCGGGCACTCGACTAATCCGCCCGAAGTGCCGATGTCCGAGGTAGAAGAAATCGAGCAACAGATGGAGGAGGGCGCGCTCAGGCCCAAGCCCAAGGTGCTGTTCGAAGTCGGCGAAGCGATCAAAGTCGTCGACGGCCCCTTCCAGGACTTCAACGGCACCGTCGAGGAAGTCAAGCCGGAGAAGGGCAAAGTGCGTGTTCTCATCTCGATTTTCGGCCGCGCAACTCCGGTCGAGCTCGACTTTGTGCAGGTAGAGAAAGCCTAACGACAACCAATCGAATCGCAGGTCGCGTGCTCCCAAATGCGCGCAGGCGGCGGTCGCGACTTGAGTAACCGGGAACGATTTTAAAGTGGCTAAGAAAGTAGTCGGATCGATAAAGCTGCAGATTCCGGCCGGCGCGGCCAATCCGTCGCCGCCGGTGGGACCCGCGCTTGGCCAGCGCGGCGTCAATATCATGGAGTTCTGCAAGGCCTTCAACGCGCAGACCCAGAACATGCAGGGCCTCGTCATCCCGGTGATCGTCACCGTGTACGCCGACCGCTCGTTCACCTTCGTCACCAAGAGCCCGCCCGCGTCGATCCTGCTGCTGCGCGCCGCGGGAATCGAAAAAGGCTCGCCGATGCCGAACAAGAACAAGGTCGGCAAGGTCACCCGCGCGCAGGTCGAGGAAATCGCCAAGACCAAGCTGAAGGACCTGACCGCAGCTGACCTCGCCGCGGCGGTCAACACCGTGTCCGGCACCGCGCGCAGCATGGGCATCGAAGTGAGCGACTGAGGATCTGAGGAATGGCCGGGAAAAAATATAAAGAAGCACTGAAAAAAATCGATCGCGAAAAGCGCTACACGCTCGAAGAAGCGGTCAAGCTGGTGGTCGACAACAAGGTCGCCAAGTTCGACGAGACCGTCGAGATCGCGGTGCGGCTCGGCGTCGATCCGCGGCAGGCCGACCAGAACGTCCGCGGCACTATTGTTCTTCCGCATGGCACCGGCTCGACCGCGCGCGTGCTCGTCGTCGCCAAGGGCGAGAAAGAGCGCGAGGCGCGCGAGGCGGGCGCGGACTTCGTCGGCGGCGAGGAAATCATTAAGAAAATTCAGGAAGAGAACTGGCTCGACTTCGACCGCGTCATTGCGACACCCGACATGATGGGCCAGGTCGGACGTATCGGCAAAATTCTCGGACCGCGCGGCCTGATGCCCAATCCCAAGGTCGGCACCGTCACCTTCGACGTGGCGAAAGCCGTCGCCGAGATCAAGGCCGGCAAGGTCGATTATCGCGTCGACAAGGCAGGCGTCGTGCACGCACGCGTCGGCAAGGTGAGTTTCGGCGATCAGAAGCTGCTCGACAACGTGCGCGCGCTGCTCGGTGCCATCGTTCGCTCCAAGCCGGCCAGCGCCAAGGGTAACTACGTTCGCAGCGTTGCGCTTTCCTCGACGATGGGCCCCGGCGTCCGCGTCGACACCGGGCAGGCGGCAGCCAAAGCGCTCGCGGCGGCCGCATAGTTTTTCGTTTTTTCGTTCGTTGGAGCTGGATCAGTATAATGAAGAAATCAGAGAAAACCGCGCTGGTCGAAGATCTCGCGGGCAGCTTCGGCCGCGCCAGTATCGCGCTCGTGTCCGAGTACCGCGGGATGACTGCAGCGGAATCGACCGAGATGCGCAAGCGGCTCCGCGCGGTGCGCGGCGAGATGCGTATCGCCAAAAACACTCTGGTGCGCCACGCTATCAAGGGCACGAAGTTCGAGGCGCTCGACAGCAACCTCGGCGGCCAGGTCGGCCTCATCCTCAGTTATGAGGATCCGGTGGTACTGGCGAAGACTTTCACCTCGTTCGGGCCGTTGGGCGAAAAGCTCAAGCTGCGCGGCGCGGTGCTCGACGGCAAGGCGCTCACGCCGGCGGAAGTTGAAGCGCTTTCGAAACTGCCGTCGCGCGAAGTGATTTTCGGCCAGTTGCTCGGGCTGCTCAATGCGCCGGCGACTCAGTTGGTCCGCCTGCTGAACGAGCCGGGCTCGTACCTGGCGCGCGTGATCGACGCGATTGGAAAAAAGAACGGCGCCGGCGCGCCGCCTGCGGCAGCGGCGTCATCGGAACCCGCGCCTGAAGCACCGGCGGCTCCGGAGACGCCTCCTGCTCCGTCTGAAGGTTGATCTTTTAGTATTCGTGTGCACGAAGCGCGCGCGATGATTACGTTAAACGATCCCGTTGAATGAAAAAGCAAATCTCGGGGCGCGACAAAAGAACATCTCCCCGGATGCGTGAACAAGGAGAGAAGGTAACATGTCAGAAGCACAACTCAGCCGCGATCAGGTGAAGGATTATCTGAAGAACCTGAGCCTGATCGACGCGGCGGCCCTCGTCAAAGAACTCGAGGCCGAGCTCGGCGTATCTGCCGCTGCTCCGGTCGCTGTCGCTGCTGCTGGTCCCGCAGCCGGCGGTGCTGCCGCAGCGGCGCCCGAGAAGGAAGAGTTCAACGTCGTGCTGACGGGCTCCGGCGACAAAAAGATCCAGGTGATCAAAGTCGTACGCGAATTGACCGGACTCGGCCTCAAAGAGGCCAAGGACCTGGTCGACGGCGCGCCGAAGGCGGTCAAGGAAGGCGTCAACAAGGCCGAAGCCGAAGAGATCAAGAAGAAGCTCGAAGCGGCCGGTGGCACCGTGGAGCTGAAGTAGGAAGGACTTAGTCTTTTTGACGCACAACAAAGGGTCGGGAAATTCACGGGGCGCGGGACGTATCGGCGCGCGGGAATTTCAAACGGTCTTTATCGATGAAGCCGTGGGCACGGGGGAAACCCCTGCGCCCGCGTTCTCTTTTGCTTCACGGCGCGCCGAAGTATGGGGCGCACGCACGGTGAGGTAGCTGATGGCCCAGGTTCATGTAACTAGCAATCTTCGCATTCGCCGCTCTTTCGGCAAGATCAAGAAGATCATCGAGATTCCGAATCTGATCGAGATTCAGAAGCGCTCGTACGACGACTTCTTGCAGGTCGGCGTCTCGACCGAGGACCGCGCGGACGTTGGTCTGCAGGCAGTTTTCAAGTCGGTATTTCCGATCAAGGATTTCAACGAGACCGCCTCGCTCGAGTTCGTCTCGTACGAGCTCGGCACGCCCAAGTACGACGTCGAGGAATGCCATCAGCGCGGCATGACTTACGCGGCGCCGCTGAAGGTCAAGATTCAGCTCGTCATCTGGGACGTCGAGAACGGGCGCCGCTCGATCAAGAACGTCAAGGAGCAGGAAGTCTATTTCGGCGAGATTCCGCTGATGACCGGTAACGGCACCTTCATGGTGAACGGTACCGAGCGCGTCATCGTCTCGCAGTTGCATCGCTCGCCCGGAGTATTTTTCGAGCACGACAAGGGCCGTACGCACTCCACTGGAAAACTGCTCTACTCGGCGCGAATCATCCCGTATCGCGGAAGCTGGATCGATTTCGAGTTCGACCCGCGCGACGTGCTGTACGTCCGCATCGATCGCCGGCGCAAGTTTCCCGCGACGGTGCTGCTGCGCGCGCTCGGGATGACCACCGAAGACCTGCTCAACTATTACTACCGCAAGGACGTCATCACCCTCGACCCCAAGCAGTACACCAAGCAGTTCGTCGCCGACCATCTGATGGGTTCCCGCGTCGGCCGCGACGTCAAGGATCCGAAGTCGGGCGAGGTTATCGCGCGCGAAGGCCGCAAGTTCAACAAGGCTATCGTGCGCGCGATGGAACAGGCGAAGATCAGCGAGGTGCCGATCGCGCTCGACGAGATCGTCGGCAAAGTCTCGGCCCACGACATCGTCGATTCCACCACCGGCGAGGTGCTGATTGGCACCAACGAGGAGATCACGGAGGATACGCTCGAAAAGCTCAAGGCCCACGGCGTCAAGAAAATCGAAGTCCTTTTCACCGAGGACGCGCCCGGCGGCGGTCCGCTGCGCCTCACGCTCGCGCAGGACAAGCTCGGCACTCCAGAAGAGGCGGTCATCGAGATCTACCGGCGGCTGCGCCCCGGCGATCCGCCGACGCAGGAAACGGCAACCACGTTCTTCAACAATCTGTTCTTCAACGCCGAGCGCTATGATCTCTCGAAAGTCGGACGGCTCAAACTGAACCACAAGCTCAAGATCGATGTGCCGCTCGAGCAGGGCACGCTGCGCCGCGAGGACATCTTAGAGGTCGTCCGCTACCTGATGGATCTCAAGAACGGCAACGGCCAAGTCGACGATATCGACCATCTTGGCAATCGCCGCGTGCGCGCCGTCGGCGAGCTGGTCGAAAACCAGTTCCGCATCGGGCTGGTGCGCATGGAACGCGCAATCAAGGAGCGGATGAGCCTTCAAGACATCGAAACCCTGATGCCGCAGGAGCTGGTCAACTACAAGCCGGCCTCCGCCGTCATCAAGGAGTTCTTCGGCTCGTCGCAGTTGTCGCAGTTCATGGATCAGACGAATCCGCTGAGCGAAATCGCGCACAAGCGCCGCCTCTCCGCACTTGGACCGGGCGGACTCACGCGCGAGCGCGCAGGCTTCGAGGTCCGCGACGTTCATCCGACGCATTACGGCCGCGTATGCCCGATTGAAACGCCCGAGGGTCCGAATATCGGTCTCATCGCGGCGCTATCCACATACGCGCGCGTCAACGAATACGGCTTTATCGAAACTCCCTATCGCGAAGTCGAAAACAATCGCGTCACGGAACGAATCCTCTATTTGTCCGCGCTCGACGAAGAGGACAAAGTCATTGCGCAGGCCAACGCCAAGCTCGACGCGCACGGGCGCTTCACCGACGACATCGTGTCGGCGCGCATCGGCGGCGAGTCCACCATGGTCCGCGCCGAAGACGTCCAGTACATGGACGTATCGCCGAACCAGCTCGTCTCGGTTGCGGCATCCTTAATACCGTTCCTCGAGAATGACGACGCCAATCGCGCGCTGATGGGCTCGAATATGCAGCGGCAGGCGGTTCCGCTGTTGAAGCCGGACGCACCTCTCGTCGGCACCGGCCTTGAGGGCACTGTAGGCCGCGACTCGGGCGTCACTGTCGTCGGCAAGCGCGACGGAATCGTCGAGAGTGTCGATGCGGAGCGAATCGTCGTCCGCGCGGACAAGCAGACCAAAGACCTGCGCGACGCCGGCGTCGATATCTACAACCTGATCAAGTATCAGCGCTCGAATCAGAACACCTGCATCAACCAGCGCCCAATCGTCGTCAAAGGCGAGCGCGTCAAGAGTGGCGACGTGCTGGCTGACGGTCCCTCGACTGACATGGGCGAGTTGGCGCTCGGCCGCAACGTGCTGGTCGCGTTCATGCCGTGGGGCGGCTACAACTTCGAGGATTCGATCCTGATTTCCGAGCGTGTGGTCAAGGAAGACCTGTTCACCTCGGTGCATATCGAAGAATTCGAATGTATCGCGCGCGACACCAAGCTCGGACCCGAGGAAATCACCCGCGACATTCCCAACGTCGGCGAAGAAGCGCTGAAGGACCTCGACGCCAGTGGCATCATCCGCATCGGCGCCGAAGTCCGTCCGCAGGACATCCTGGTCGGCAAGATCACGCCGAAGGGCGAGACCCAGCTTTCTCCCGAAGAGAAACTGCTGCGCGCGATTTTCGGTGAAAAAGCCGGCGAGGTGCGCGACACCAGTCTGCGGGTGCCGCCGGGCGTCGAAGGCACCGTGATCGACGGCCGCGTGTTCTCGCGCCGCGGCGTCTCCAAGGACGAACGCACGCAGGAAATCGAAGTGCTCGAGGCCGAGCGTCTCAAGACGGACGAAGCCGAGGAAGTGCGAATCATCCGGCAGGAAACTCTGCGCAAGCTCAAGAAGTCGCTCGTCGGCAAGAAGCTGGCGGGACGCGTGATGTCCGACGAGCGCAAGGAGCTGCTCAAGAAGGGCGACACGATCAGCGCCGAGGAGCTCGAAGAGCTGCCACCGACGCTATGGGGCCAGGTCCGCGTCGAGAACGAATCGGCGCAGGAAGAAGCCGAGAATGCGATCGCCGCGATGAACGCGAACGTCGAGGCGGTGCAGAGTCATTACGGCGCCAAGGTCGAGCGTCTGAAGGCCGGTGACGAACTCGCGCCGGGCGTGATCAAGATGATCAAGGTGTTCGTCGCGATCAAGCGCCGCCTCCAGGTCGGCGACAAGATGGCGGGACGCCACGGCAACAAGGGCGTCCTCTCGCGCATCCTGCCCGAGGAAGACATGCCGTGCCTGGCAGACGGCACCCCGGTCGATATTGTGCTCAACCCGCTCGGCGTGCCGTCACGCATGAACGTCGGCCAGATTCTGGAGACGCATCTCGGATGGGCCGCGCGCGAACTTGGGCACAAAATCGAGGAAGACTTGCGCAACGGTGTCAGCGCCGCGCAGCTCAAACGCCGGCTCAAGGAAATCTATCCCGAGAAAGAGAGCCACAAGTTTATCGACGAGCTCGCCGAGCCCGATATCTACAAGCTCGCGGCCAAGGCGCTCGCTGGCGTCCATGTGGCGTCGCCCGTGTTCGACGGCGCGCGCGAAGAGGAAATATTCCAGTTGCTTAAGCGCGCCGACCTGCCCGAGACCGGACAGGCTCAGCTCCACGACGGACGCACCGGGCTGCCGTTCGAGCAGCCGGTGACAGTCGGCGTCATGTATATGATGAAGCTGCATCATCTGGTCGAGGACAAGATTCACGCGCGGTCGACCGGACCCTACAGCCTGGTCACGCAGCAGCCGCTCGGCGGCAAGGCGCAGTTCGGCGGGCAGCGGCTCGGCGAGATGGAAGTGTGGGCGCTCGAGGCTTACGGCGCCGCCTACACGCTGCAGGAGATGCTCACGGTTAAATCCGACGACGTGGCGGGACGAACGCGGATGTACGAAGCGATCGTCAAGGGCGAGAACACGCTCGAGCCCGGACTGCCCGAGTCGTTCAACGTTATGGTCAAGGAGCTCCAGTCGCTCTGCCTGAACATGGAGCTGCTCGAGCAGCCGCAAAGGGCTTAAGGGCCAGGGAGTTATAAAGAGATGGAAGATCTCTTCGGCATTTTCGAGAAGCCCAAGAATCCACTGGCGTTCAACGCGATCCGCATTTCGATCGCGTCGCCGGAAATGATCCGCTCGTGGTCGCACGGCGAGGTCAAGAAGCCCGAGACGATCAACTACCGGACCTTCAAGCCGGAGCGTGACGGGCTGTTCTGCGCCAAGATTTTCGGGCCGACCAAGGACTACGAATGCAACTGCGGCAAGTATAAGCGCATGCGCCATCGCGGCGTCGTCTGCGAGAAGTGCGGCGTTGAAGTAATCCAGTCGAAAGTGCGCCGCGAGCGGATGGGTCATATCGATCTCGCCGCCCCCGTCGCGCACATCTGGTTCCTGCGCTCGCTGCCATCGCGAATCGGCACCCTGCTCGACATGACGCTGAAGGAACTCGAGAAGGTCCTCTACTTCGAGTGCTACATCGTCACCGACGCCGGCGAGACTCCGCTCCAGTACAAAGAGCTGCTCACCGAGCGCAAATATCGCGAGGCGCGCGAGCAATACGGCGACGCCTTCAAGGCCGAGATGGGCGCGGAAGCCGTCCGCTCTCTCCTCGGACAGCTCACACTGGACAAGTTGGCGGAGGAGTTGCGCGCCGAGATGAAGGCGACGGCGAGCGAGGCGCGGCGCAAGAAAGTCGCGAAGCGGCTGAAAGTCGTCAACGCGTTTCGCGACTCGGGCAACAAGCCCGAGTGGATGATCCTCACCATCCTTCCCGTGATTCCTCCCGATCTTCGTCCACTCGTTCCGCTGGACGGCGGACGTTTCGCGACCTCAGACCTGAACGATCTTTATCGGCGCGTTATCAACCGTAACAACCGGCTGAAGCGGCTGATCGAGCTCAACGCCCCAGACATCATTATCCGCAACGAAAAGCGGATGCTGCAGGAAGCCGTCGATGCCCTCTTCGACAACGGCCGCCGCGGCCGCGCGATCACCGGACCGTCCAAGCGTCCGCTGAAGTCGTTGTCTGACATGCTCAAGGGCAAATCGGGACGCTTCCGCCAGAACCTGCTCGGCAAGCGCGTCGATTACTCGGGCCGCTCCGTCATCGTCGTCGGCCCCGAACTGCGGCTGCATCAGTGCGGTCTGCCCAAGAAGATGGCGCTCGAGCTGTTCAAGCCGTTCATCTACAACAAGCTCGAAGAAAAGGGCTATGTCACGACGATCAAGAGCGCGAAGAAGATGGTCGAGAAAGAGGGCAAGGACGTTTGGGATATCCTCGACGAGGTAATCCGCGAGCATCCGGTCCTGCTAAATCGCGCGCCTACCCTGCACAGACTTGGCGTCCAAGCGTTCGAGCCGGTGTTGATCGAAGGCAAGGCGATTCAGCTCCATCCTCTCGTATGCGTCGCGTACAACGCGGACTTCGACGGCGATCAGATGGCGGTGCACGTGCCGCTGTCCATCGAAGCGCAGGTCGAGTCGCGCGCGCTCATGATGAGCACCAACAACATCCTGTCGCCCGCGTCGGGCAAGCCCGTAATCGTGCCGACCCAGGACATGGTGCTGGGTCTTTACTACATGACGCGCGAGAAGCCGCTGGCGCGCGGCGAGGGCAAAAACTTCGCCAACGTCGAGGAAGTGCGAATCGCGTACGATCACGAAGAGATCGATCTGCACGCGAAAATCACGGTGCGGATGTCGCCGCAGCTCGCGACCGGAATCGCGCCGGCTGAGGTCGAGACCAACGGCAAGCCGCGCACCAAGAAGGAACGCGCCGCTGCGGCCGCTGCGGCAGTCGCCGCGATGCCGCGCTACGAGCGCGTCACTACCACGGTCGGCCGCGTGCTGCTCTACGAAATCGTGCCGCCCGAGATCCCGTTCACCGAGCTCAACAAGACGATGAAGAAAAAAGAGCTCGGCAACCTTATCGACATCGTCTATCGACGCGCGGGCGACAAGGCGACCGTTATCTTCGCCGACCGCTTGAAGGACATCGGCTTCGAGTTCGCGACCAAGGCCGGAATCTCAATCTCGATCAAGGACATGACCATTCCGCCGCAAAAGGCGCATCTGCTCGAAGGCGCGCAGAAGCAGGTCAGCGAGATTCAGCAGCAGTACAACAACGGCGTGATCACGGACGGCGAGCGCTACAACAAAGTCGTCGATATCTGGGCCGAAGTGCAGGACCAAATAGGCAGCGCCGTTATCAAGGGACTGTCAACCCAGGTTTTCGGCAAGAACGACAAGGGCGAGACCGTCACGGGGCCGTCGTTCAACCCGATTTTCATCATGGCCGACTCGGGCGCCCGCGGTTCCGAGCAGCAGATTCGCCAGCTCGCGGGACTGCGCGGCCTGATGGCGAAGCCGTCGGGTGAAATTATCGAAACTCCGATCACCGCGAACTTCCGCGAGGGGCTCACGGTGCTCCAGTACTTCATCTCGACTCACGGCGCGCGCAAGGGCCTCGCCGACACCGCGCTCAAGACCGCCAACTCCGGCTACCTGACGCGCCGCCTCGTCGACGTCGC
>NZ_DATEQZ010000013.1:0-44049 GCF_035272065.1 Binatus sp. (SeqCode) | reverse complement strand
CCCGCACCCTCGGCAGGGGTGACCCCTGCACCCGGTATTTACACAAAGAGAAGATGCGGCGCGCTTCGCGCGCCTGAGGAAGTTTTTTTGGGAAGAGGCGTCGAAGTATCTTGCCGCGGCTGGCGCGTGAACGCGAAGCGTTCCCGCGGCCAGACCCTTCACTGGGTGCAGGGGTCACCCCTGCCGGGGGTGCGGGGCGAGGAGCCCCGCGTACGATTAGTCGCCGTACATTGAATCGATCTGCTGCTGGAAGTGCGCTTGCACTACCTTGCGGCGGATTTTCAGTGACGGCGTCAGCTCGCCATTTTCCTGGGTGAAGGGTTGCGGGATGACGGTGAATGAGGCGACTGCTTCGACATCTGACAGTTGTTTGTTGATCTCGCGGATCCGGGTTTGCAGTAGAGTCTTCAGCTCGCGCGATTTTGCGAGCGCGTCGGCGTTCTTGGGGTCGAGGTTGTTCTCTTTGAGGAAATCGACGAGGTTTTCGTAGTCGGGGACTATCAGTGCCGACAGGTGTTTGCGGCGGTCGCCGATCACGCATGCCTGGCTGATGAATTTGTCGCCGACCAGCTTACCCTCGACGTATGCGGGCGAGACATTCTTGCCGCCCGACAGCACGATGATTTCTTTTTTGCGGTCGGTGATCGAGATGTATCCCTCAACGTCGATCTTTGCGATGTCGCCGGTATGGAGCCATCCGTTTTCGTCGATCGCTTCCTTCGTCTCGGCCTCGAGCTTGTAGTAGCCCTTCATTATGTTCGGCCCGCGCAGCAGCAACTCCCCGTCGGGGGCGGTTTCCACCTGGATGCGCTTCAATGGCAACCCCACCGTGCCGATTCGAGTCTTGCCGTTGTGCAGATTGCATGCGACGACGGGAGCCGCCTCGGTCAGGCCGTAGCCTTCGACGATTGGAACTTCGGCGGCGGACAGGAAGCGATTGATCTCAGTCGGCAGCGGCGCGCCGCCGGAAATCAGGTAGCGGATCCGGCTGCCGAAAATCGCGCGGACCCGGGCAAAGACCAGCCGCCTGAACAGCGCCATCGAGAGTGCCAGCAGGGGTGGCACCGGCTTCCCGCGATGCCGATATTCCGCTGCTTGCTCGCCCGCTGTAAGAGCCATTTTGAACAGCCGTTGACGCATCGGCGGCGAGGTCTCGACCGTGCGCATCACGCGGCTGTGTATCACTTCGAGCAGGCGCGGCACTGTGAGCACGACGGTCGGCTCGACCTCGGTGAGATTCGATGCGATCTGCCCGAGACTCTCGGCAAACGCGATGGTCCCTCCCGCCATCGCAACCGTGTAATAGCCCGCCGTCCGTTCGAACGAATGCGCGATCGGCAAATGCGACAGCGTCATGTCGGTGTCGTTGAGCAAAAGTGCGGCGAGCGCGTCCTCGCAGTTAGCCAGCAGGTTGCCGTGCGAGAGCATCACCCCTTTCGTCACGCCCGTAGTGCCAGACGTATAGATGATCGTCGCGAGGTCGTCGCCGCTCCCCTCGACGATGGCCGCGGGCGCGTCGCCGCTTACCGACGCCGCGCTCATGACTGCGGGCGTTCCGTTAGCGGCGGGCGCGGATTCCGCGCCACTGTGCATCGCGACAATTGCGGCGACGTCGGGAATCGAGGCGCTGAGGCCGAGAATTTTCTTGACCATCTCGGGACCGTTCGCCGCGATCACTTTCGCGCCCGAGTCGCTGATGACGTGCGCGGTCTCCTCGAGGCCGCTGGTCGTGTAGAGCGGTACGACGATCGCGCCGAGCCCGAGCACGGCCTGATCGACGACGATCCACTCGGGGCAATTGTCGGACATGATTGCGACGCGATCGCCGGGGCGCACGCCGAGGCCCAGTAGGCCGGCGCGCAGCTTGCCGGCAGCCTCGGAAACTTCGGTCCACGAGTGGTCAGTCCAGACCTTGTCGCGCTTGTCTTTCAGGAACGCGCGCGAACCGTACTTCTGCGCCTGCGCCTCGAAGTTTTGGGAAAGGGTCGCCACGCGATCAGGCATAACAAACCAAGACCTCCTATTCCTCAACTAGCCCTTGTAGCCCAAAGATTTGTTGCCGCCAATCGCGCGCCCGCGCCTGTTTGCCGCAGCCGCGCCTCTTGCTATCCTGCGACCGCGAAGCGCTTGAATTTGCTGCCGAAATGTGAGCGTCATGTCGGCGTTAGTTAAGCGCGGGTTGCGGCGGTGGACAAGGATTTTTCATTTCACTAATCGTGGCACTGACAGGCATAATCGCACCAAATTCATGAATCGGAAGGTGTCGGCACGTTGCATCGGCCGCCTTGATCGGCGCGGCGAACGCTCGTCCGGCATTGCACGTTGATAGCGCAGAGGTGACGCTTCGATGCTCGAGTACATGTATTTTCCGCACGACATCTCGACCTTCGGTCCGAAGATAGACCTTCTTTTCGAGATCATCTTCTGGCTGGTACTGGTCGTCTGGGTGGCGGTGATGATCGCGATGGTGACCTTCATGATTCGCTATCGCACCCGGCCCGGACGCAAGGCGGAGTATATCGAAGGCAATTCGCGCCTCGAGATCATATGGACCACGGCGACTGCGGTGATCTTGATCATCCTGGCATTTATGAGCCGCTCGACCTGGGCCGATATCAAGGAGCATGGGCCGCCGGGCGACGTGTTCTACCAGGTGAGTGGAAAGCAGTTCAACTGGGAAATCACTTACCCGGGGCCCGACGGCAAATTCGGCACCAAGGACGACCTCACGATCGAGAACGAGTTGCACGTGCCAGTGAACAAGGTGGTGCGGATCGATCTGACGTCGAAGGACGTCATCCACAGTTTTTACGTTCCGAATATGCGTCTGAGGCAGGACGCTGTTCCCGGCCGCATCATTCACGTCTGGTTCGAGGCGACCGAAACCGGGCAATACGAAATTCCGTGCTCGCAGCTGTGCGGCTTCGGGCATTCGGGGATGAAGGGCAACCTGACGGTGCAGTCGCAAGAGGATTTCGACAAGTGGCTCAAAGACCAGTATTCGCAAAACAAGTAAAGCCCGCATTCGCCGGCTACGTCGCACGGAGGAGCTAGTCGAAGATGAGCAGCACGGCAGCGGTTGCGGTACACGGCGCCCACGCGGAGCATCATGCGCTCGGCTTTTGGCGCACGTACATTTTTTCCGAAGATCACAAGATGATCGCGCGCCAGTTCCTGTTCCTGGCGCTGTTCATGATGTCGATCGGCGGCCTGATGGCGATGTTGATGCGGTGGGAACTCGCGTTTCCTGAAACCGCCGTTCCCGGATTTGCCTGGGTGCCCGAGCCTTTCATGTACGAAGGTGCGATCCCTCCCAACACCTACAACGCGATGTTCACGATGCACGCCACCATCATGATCTTCTTCGTGGTGATGCCGATCCTGGTCGGATGCTTCGGCAACTTCCTCATCCCGCTGATGATAGGCGCGCGCGACATGGCGTTCCCCAAGCTGAACATGCTGTCGTTCTGGGTCGGCGCGGTAGCGGGCGTGATCATGCTCTCCTCGTTCTTCGTAACCGGTGGACCTGCGGCCGCGGGCTGGACGTCGTACGCGCCGCTTAGCGCCGTGCCAATCTACACCGGCGTCGATTGGGGCCAGAATTTATGGTGCATCAGCATCATCGTGCTCGGCGCGTCGTCGCTGATGGGCTCGATCAACTACATCACGACGATCATCAACATGCGCACCAAGGGGATGTACTTCTTTCGCCTGCCGCTTGTGATCTGGTCGTTGTTCATCACGGCGATTCTGCTGCTGCTCGCGCTGCCGGTGCTGACGACGGCGCTCGCGCTCCTGTTGTTCGATCGCCTGGGCGGCACGCATTTCTTTCTGCCCGCGGGCGGTGGCGAGCCGCTGCTGTGGCAGCATCTGTTCTGGTTCTTCGGGCATCCCGAGGTCTACATCATGATCCTGCCCGCGATGGGGATCGCCTCCGACGTTATCGCGACCTTTTCGCGCAAGCCGATATTCGGATACCGCGCGATGGCGTATGCGATGATCGCGATCGCGGGCCTCTCCTGGATCGTGTGGGGCCATCACATGTTCGTGTCGGGGATGGATCCGCTGCTCGGCGGCAGTTTCATGATCACGACGATGATAATCGGAGTGCCATCAGCGATTAAGACGTTCAACTGGCTCGGCACCCTTTACAAGGGCAACATCCATTACACGGCGGCGATGGATAACGCGCTGGCGTTCGTCGCGATGTTCGTCATCGGCGGGCTGTCGGGAATCTGGATGGCGTGCACGCCCGTGGATATGTACATCCACGATACTTACTTCATCGTCGCGCATATTCATTACGTACTGTTCGGCGGCAGTCTGTTCGGCATCTTCGCGGGCGTTACCTATTGGTTCCCCAAGATGTTCGGCCGCATGATGAACGAGAGGCTCGGCAAGATTCATTTCTGGATCACGTTTGTCGCGTTCAACTGCACGTTCTTCCCGATGCACATCCTCGGGATGGCCGGACACATGCGCCGTATCTACAACCCGCAGCAGTACGATTTCCTGAAGCCGATCATTCCGATCAACGAATTTATTTCGATCAGCGCGTTCGTGCTTGGCGCCGCGCAGTTCCTGTTCCTCGCCAATATCATCTGGAGCGCCTACAAGGGCGCTAAGGCCACCGAGAATCCGTGGAACGCGAATACTCTGGAGTGGACGGCGCCGTCGCCGCCGCCACACGGCAACTGGTTGGGGCCGGTGCCCATCGTTTATCGTGGACCATACGAGTACAGCTCGCCTGAGGTCGCGGAGGACTTCCTGCCGCAATCGCAGTTGCTCGAACACTCGACGGCTGCGGCGGACTAGTCAGTCCAATAGCTAGTGATGAATCAGTCGCCAACTGAGGTTGAGAAAGCGCGCGGACTGCATCGCTTTGCGGTGCTGACGGCCGGCGCCACTTTTTGCCTCATCTTCGTCGGCGGACTCGTCACCTCGACCGGCTCCGCGCTCGCCGTTCCCGACTGGCCGCTGGCATTCGGCAAACTGATTCCAGCGTGGCAGGGCGGCATCCGCTTCGAATTTGGCCATCGCCTCGCCGCCGGAACCGTCGTTGTTCTCACGCTCGTGCTGATGGCGTGGGCGTGGCGCGCGGAGCCGCGGCAATGGGTCCGCAAGCTCGTTATGCTCGCGTTCGGACTGATCATCGTGCAGGCCGTCCTCGGCGGAATCACCGTACTGTTCGAATTGCCGCTGGCGATTGCGGTCACGCACGCCGCCACGGCGCAGGCGCTATTCTGCCTGATGGTGTCGATCGCGATCTTCACTAATCCGCACTGGGACACGACCCCACACGTCGACGATCCGCCGTCACGAATCCCGCTGCCGGCGCTCGCGGCAGCGACCACCGCTATCATCTATATGCAAATTCTCGTCGGCGCTCTGATGCGCCACATGAGCGCTGGGCTGGTGATCCCCGATTTTCCGCTTTCGTTCGGCTACCTGGTGCCGCCGTACTGGAACGAGTACATCGCGGTTAATTTTGCGCATCGATGCGGCGCCGTCGTCGTCACCGCGATGATTTTATGGACGGTCGCCCGTGTATTGCGAACGCATCGCGACGTTGTCGCCCTTCGCCGTCCCGCGCTCGGCCTGTTCCTGCTGCTGATCGTGCAGATTTGTCTCGGTGCGATCACAATCTGGAGCGGCCGCGCGGTGATCCCGACGACCAGCCACGTCGCGGTCGGCGCGGCGGTCCTGGCGACCAGCCTGACACTAACGCTCCGCGCATATCGCATTCTCGGTGTACCGAATCGCACGCATGCGATCGAGTCGCACACAGGTTCGCGCGTAGTCGAACGGCAGGTGACCGCGTGAGCAGCAAAGTCGCGATCGCCGAATCCGCGCTGACGCTGCCCCGTGGCCGCGTGAGCGATTACTTCGAGCTGACCAAGCCGCGCGTCGTGCTGATGGTGCTGGTCACGACGCTTGCCGGTTTCTATCTCGGCGGACGCACGGACTTCGATGTTACGCTCGCGCTGAATCTGCTGGCGGGTACTGCCCTTGCGGCAGGCGGGACGCTCGCGCTCAATCAGTACGTCGAGCGCGATATCGACGCGATCATGGAGCGCACGCGCCATCGCCCGCTGCCCGACGTGAGGATGCGCCCGGCCGAGGCGCTGACGTTTGGCGTGATTGCGACTGCGGCGGGCCTCATCTACTTGACGCTCGCGACGAACCTGCTCTGCGCCACGGTGACCGCCGCGATCACGATTGTTTACCTCGGCGTGTACACACCGCTGAAGCGCTACACCTGGATGTGCAACATCGTCGGCGCGATTCCCGGCGCTCTCCCTCCCGTGGCGGGATGGGCCGCAGCGCGCGGCGGGCTTGGCTGGGAGCCGATAGTACTGTTTGCGATCATGTTCTTGTGGCAGTTGCCGCACACGATGGCAGTTGCGCGGCTCTATCGCTCCGATTACGAACGCGCTGGCATCCACCTGCTTCCGCAAGACAATGCGCGCGGCGGAAATGCGTCGAATCCGATCGTCATCGCGGGAAGCCTCGGACTCATCGCCGTGGCAATCGTCCCGACCATGCTCGGTTTTGCCGGAATTCCGTACATGATAATCGCCGCCGCGCTTGGCGTCTGGATGTTGGCATTTGGAGTGGCGATGGTGCGTTCGCCCGGAAATTCCAAGGCGGCGCGACGATTGCTGCTCGCGTCGTTAGTTTATTTGCCCATAGTGTTGTTAGTACTCGTGCTGGATCGCGTGTGAGTATTCGAATGGCTACTCTGGTAACGCGCGAAGAGCGCAAAGAGGAAAACTGGCGGACGCTGAAAATACTAATCGGCGTGATGGTCTTCCTGGTAACAGTCTCAATCGTGACGATCATAGTGAAGCATCATTGATATGGCGCTTGGCGTGACAGCATCGACAGTGAAAGTTCGCCCGTTGGTGGCGCCAGTCCGCCGCGGCCGCTCGTCCGACTCCGGCGCGAGCGGCGATCAGCGCGAGCGTCCCTTCATCAGCAGCGGGATGCTCGCGATCATGATGCTGATCGCGTCGGAGATGATGCTCTTCAGCGGGCTCATCGGCTCATTCCTGATCTTTCGCCTGCAGGCCGCCTTCTGGCCGCCGCCCGCCCTGCCGCGCCTGCCGATCGCGGTTACCTGGGTGAACACTTTCGTGCTGCTGTCGAGCGCGCTCACGATGACACTCGCGCTGCGCGGGGTGCATCGCAGCCGCCAGCGCCTGACCCGCCGCTATCTGCTGGCAACGCTCGCGCTTGGAGTGACGTTTCTCGCCGTGCAGGGCAGCGAATGGGTGCGACTGGTCGCGCACGGCCTCAAGCTTTCCAGCGGTGCGTACGGCGGCACTTTTTATTTGCTGATCGGATGCCACGGCGCGCACGTGACCGCCGGCGTCATCTGGCTCGCGTGCGTCGCATGGCTCGCGATGGGCGGCAGGTACAACGCCCGTAACGCTCATGGGATTGAGCTATGCGCCGTGTACTGGTATTTCGTCTGCGCGGTGTGGCCGCTGCTGTTTGGACTGGTATATCTAATGTAGTTTGGCGCGTGGAGTGAAGGTGATGATTAAAGGTACAAAGCTCAAGGCTGCGGCGACGGCGATCGTAAGTGCGATTGTCGCGGCCGCTCCGCAACTCGCAAACGCGTGCGCGACCTGTGGGCTGTCGGAGGGCGATCACGCGTCCAACGCCTACAAGACCAGCGTGCTGTTCATGCTGATGTCGCCGTACGTCTCGTTCGCCGCAATCGGCGGCGTTACTTATTTCGTCTATCGCCGGTCGCAGCGTCAGGAACGGAAATCACCTACGAAGTAGTCATCTCAAATGAACACTGACTATAGCTATTTGCCCCGAAGAGGATGGTCGCGATGAGCGAGGCTGCTGCAGTAGATACTCACGATCACGGCGCGGTGCGTGATCAGCTGGAACCGTCGCTGACGCCGGGAAATCTCGGCAAGCTCGGGATGTGGACCTTCCTGGCCGGCGACGCGATGACCTTCGGCGCCGCCATCGCCGCGTACGGCGCGCTGCGCATCGGCAATCCCAACTGGCCGTCGCCTGCCGCATATCTCGGCATCACCACCACCGCGATCATGACGTTCATCCTGATCTGCTCGAGCGTCACGATGGTCGAGGCGCTCGGCGCCATCCAGACCGGCAAGATGACGAAGTATCGCAACTTCATGGCGCTAACCGTTCTGGGTGGCCTGACATTCCTTGGGATGCAGGCGTTCGAGTGGCACCACCTGATCGAATTAAAAGGGATGTCGATCAAGGTTGACCTGTTCGACGCGACCTTTTTCATCCTGACCGGCTTTCACGGCTGTCACGTCTTCGGCGGCGTCGTTTACAACAGCGTACTGCTGATTCGCGGCATCACGGGCAAGTTGACGCCGGCCAAAGCGAACCTGGTCGAGGTCGCCGGCCTGTACTGGCACTTCGTCGACCTGGTCTGGATCCTGATCTTCACGTTCATCTACTTGATTTAGGGAGCAGCTTTTCAACGACTACCGGCTGGAGATGAAATTCAAACCATGACGACGCAAGCTGCGATTTCAGGACACGAAGCCGAACATAGCGGGCCGAACTACATTGCGGTTTTTATCTACCTGGCGATTCTGACCGCGATCGAGCTGGGCGTTTATGCGATGGGACTGCCGCAAGTCGCCAAGGTCGGTCTGCTGGTCGCGCTGGCGTGGGCGAAAGCCGTGCTGGTGGCGATGTACTTCATGCATCTGGCGATGGAGCGGCGGGGGCTTGCGATCATCGCGATCACCCCGGTCCTACTCGTCACGTTTCTATGCTTCATGCTGCTGCCCGATCTCACGTCGCGGATGTGGACCAGGTTCGACCATCCCAGGCCGGTGACGAATGCCGCTGAGATGGGTGCGAATCCAGTCGCGCCGCCGCCGATGCAAACGCCGTAGTTTGGCGATCGATTGGATTCTTACCATTCGCTGGCTCCCCTCAACGCCTTCCTCAACGGATGCGCCACCGTCCTGCTGCTGGCAGGATTCATCTTCATCAAGAACGGCCGGGTGCGAGCGCATCGCGCATGCATGCTCAGCGCGGTTGGGTTCTCCGCCGTCTTCCTGACGTCGTACCTCGTCTATCACTACAACGTTGGCAACGTGCGCTTCAGCGGCCAAGGATGGGTCCGCTCGCTCTATTTCGCGATCCTGATCCCGCATGTAATCCTGGCCGGGGTGATCGTGCCGCTCGCGCTCACGACGATTGTGTTCGCGCTCCGCGGCAACTTCCCGCGCCACCGCCGAATCGCGCGATGGACCTGGCCGCTGTGGATGTACGTCTCGGTAACGGGCGTGATCGTTTACCTGATGTGCTACCAAATGTACACGCCGATCTATCCGATGCCGGCAACGGCGTACGCGCAGTCCGCCTCACGCTAAAAAACGGGGCGGTCAGCTTCCATGCGAACCGCCCCAGTCCTCAATTACTCTTCGGTGATACGAATCTGCGCTACGCCTTCGCGCTCGGACGGCTCGATACCGCCTGATGCCACCGCGCGAGGTTCTTCTGATTCTCCTGGATCTTGATTCCGGTAGTGCGCCCGAAATCGATTCCGATGAGCGCCGTGATGTCCGCGATCGTGTAGCGCGGTCCCGCGATGAATTCGCGATCCGCCAGCACCGTGTCGAGCCATTCCAGGCGTTTGACCGCGGCGTTTCGACAAATCTCGCCGTATTCCTTGACCTGCGGAATGCGCCCCTTGAAGAAATCGCTGGTGTTGCGGAACGCGCCCGCTGTATTCGACAATATTTCGAACTCCATCCGCCGGTTCCACATCTCGACGACGGCCTTGTCCTTCGCATCGACGCCCATCAGGCGCGGCTCGGGCTTGATCTCCTCGAAGTAGCGGCAAATCGCCACCGACTCCGCGATATAAGTGCCGTCGTCGAGTTCGAGCACCGGTACCCGGCCCATCGGATTCATTTTCAGGAACTCGGGTTTGGTATTGTCCGCGGTCGCGAGGTTGACCTGCACGAAGGGAACATTGTTGATGCCTTTTTCCGCGAGAAAGACGCGCACGCGGCGTGGATTCGGAGCCTGGGTGAATTCGTAAATTTTCATAGTGGTTGCAATTTAAAACTGTGCGACGCTCCCGTCAACCGTCAAGCCTTTGCGCTTGGACGACTCGATACTGACTCATACCATCGCGCAAGATTTTTGAGCGCAGGGTCCGCCGCGACGCCCGCCGCTTGCGCAGCGAAATCGACCGCGACCTCGGCGGTGATATCCGCGATTGTAAAGCGATCGGCCGCGATGAATGGCTTGTTGCCGATTTGCGCGTCGAGCCATTGAAGCTGCTGCGCCGCGGCCTCGCGCTGCGTCGCGCCATATTCCGGAAATTGTTTGATGCGCGCCTTGAACAGCTCATTCGTGTGCTGGAACGCGCGCCCGGCAGCGGCAAAAAGGCCCAACTCGATTCGCCGGTTCCACATCTCGATGACGGCTTGCTCGCGGCTGTTCTTGCCCACCATGTTGGGTTCCGGATGCAGCCCTTCAAGGTAGCGGCAGATCGCAACCGACTCGGCCAGGCAGCTGCCGTCGTCTAGTTCGACCACCGGCAGACCGCCCGCGGGATTCTTGGCGAGCATCTCGGGCGTGCGATTCTTGCCGGCAAAGATGTCGACCTGCTCGAGCGGGATCTTGAGTCCCTTTTCCGCTACGAAAATTCTGAGCCGTCGAGGATTAGGAGCGAAAGCGAAATCGTAAATCTTCATAGTAGTTGCAATTTAAAACTCATCAAAGTTCGGGTCAACCTACAAATTCTCTCGCTTTCATCGCGCGCGCGAACGTCAGTTGAGACGTTCGCGATGATAGGCGAGATAGATCGCGGTGCCGACCGAGCCGGTCAGCGAAAGGAACAGATACATCACTATGAAGCCCACCGTCGGAGGCGGCAGTTGGTGCAGCGACCAGAACATGACCATGTTCACTGGCACGTAGAACGCATAGACGATCGAGAGCGGCAGTACCCACGCCCGCATGTTCCAGATGCCGAAGGCGTAGATGAGAAGTACGATGCCGAAGATCGGGCCGAGCACGAGGTTGTGCGCGACGCCGTGGAATTTGTGCCCAAGGACCACCAGGCCACCGATCGCCGGATTGTTGGCGAATTGAAACGCCTTGGTGAAATCGGAAAGCGCGAGCAGGAGAAACAGCACCGTCATCACGGTAAGGAACCATCCACGCGGCGCGCGAGCGGATTGCGGCGTTTGATCTGCCATGCGCGGGAAGCTAGTCGCGTGCGCAATCAGATTCAAGCCGTGAAGCAAGAGATCTAGTGTCATTCTGAGCGAAGCGCGCAAGACAGGGGTGTCATCCAGAACGAAGCGAGCAACGCGAGCGCAGGGAAAGGATGACAGATCAGGCGCTCGCGCTGCTCCCTTCGATCAAGGGCTCCGAAAACAAACCGGCCGGAGCGTCGATGCTCCGGCCGTCTGGCTCCTCTCCCTGCAAGGGAGAGGATGAAGGTGAGGGTCCTTGTCCAGCGCGCATCTTTCGCGCGCGATTTAAGATTCTGCTTTCTGTGTTTGTTACCCCTTCAGGAATTTCCGGATCGCGCCGACCAGCGCCTCCTGCTGCTCGTACATCACCATGTGTCCCGCATTCTTGATCAACTCGAGCTTGCTGTTCTTGATCCGGCTCGTGAACTCCTTCGCGTAGGCCGGCGGAATCAGCTTGTCGTCGTCGCCCCACAGCAGCAGCGTCGGCGCCTGAATCCGGTACGCACGCTTCTTGAGGCCGCGGTCAGGAATCGGCCACAGGAATTTGCTGGCCGTCGCAAGCCGCTTCACCCGCTCGACGTAAATCGTTTCGAGCGCTTTGAAGTCGGTCGGGATCGCGGTCATCATTTGCGCCGCCCGCGAATTGGGATCGTGGAACAACAGCGGCGCGATCTCGGTGAGCTGCGCGGCGAAGAAGTCAGGGATCGGCACTTCGTCGATCCAGAAACCGGCCGGCGCTATCAGCACGAGCTTCCTGGCGCGATGCACGTCGAACGCCGCGACCTCAGCCGCAAGCATCCCGCCCATCGAATGGCCGACGATGTTGGCAGTCGGAATGCCGAGTTCATCCATCAGCTCGTGATAGAAGAGCACCGCGTCGGCGATATCATCGATATACTCGTTGCCGGTGGATTCGCCGTAGCCCGGGAATTGCGGTGCGTAGACTTTGAAATTCTTGCCGAGCTCCTCGAGGAACGGCTCGACCGGCATCAGGCCACCGGCGCCGTGCATGAACAGGAGCGGCTCGCCGCTCCCATACACCTGCATCTCGAGCGAGAACTTACCGTTTAGAAGTTTCTGAGTCGTGTTCATTTCGCGCTCCGGACCTCCGTCGAGGCCGCCGCGGCCGCGCGCGCCTTGCCGTTTACTTCGGTCTTCTGGAAATGGACGGGTGCCGGCATCGCGATCTCATTTTGCGGCATCCGCTTGGGCGACCATTTGTCCTCGAAGTTGCTCCACAGGTCGCGCATGTGCGGCATGACCTCGGTCGCGAATAGGTTGGTGCTCTTGCGGACTAGTTCCGGCGGCATCGAGCCAATCTGCATCAGCATCATCAAATGCCCGCAGTTGAGCGACTTCATCGCCTCGCGCAAACGCTCGCGCACCGTCTTGGGCGAGCCCGCGATCACGTAGCCCTGCTCGATGAAGTCCTTCCACTTGAGGCCTTCGCGCTGCAAGGCCGCCCGGTCGCCGACCTGGCCGAGGATTCCGGCCTTGATCGTCCTCACCGTGCGGTAGCCCGGAGCGTCGGCGAAGCCGTTATAGACGTGCAGGCATCGGTTGTAGAAGTAATCCATGTGCGGAGCGTAGTCCTTCTCCGCCTGCTCATCGGTCTCGGAAACCGCGACGACCTGCGCGAAGCCGAGGCTGTAGGGATTCAGCTCCTTCTTTTTCTTCGCCATCACTTCCCAATAGCCGTCGGCGACCTTTTTGCCTGCGATGTACCCGAAGTAGGAAAGGAAGCTGTACTGGTAATCGTGGTCGGCGCAGAAGTCGTAGGTCTCGACCGAGCCGCCGCCGGGAATCCAGATCGGAGGATGCGGCTGCTGGATCGGCTTTGGCCACAGGTTGACGTAACGCAGCTTGGTGTACTTGCCGTTGAACGAGAACACGTCCTTCTCTTTCCACGCCTTGATGATCAGGTCGTGAGCCTCGTAGTACTTCTCGCGGATCGTCGCGGGAATTTCGCCGTAGCAGAAGTTGGTATCCATCGAGGTGCCGACCGGGAAGCCCGCGACCAGGCGCCCGCCCGAGATCACGTCGAGCATCGCGGATTCCTCGGCGACGCGAATCGGCGGATTGTAGAGCGCGATCGAGTTGCCGAGCACGACCAGGCTGGCATTGCGCGTCCGTCGGCTGAGCGCCGCCGCCATAATATTCGGCGACGGCATCAGGCCGTACGCATTCTGATGATGCTCGTTGACGCCCAGCCCGTCGAAGCCCATCGCGTCTGCGTATTCGAGCTGATCGAGGTAGTCATTGTAGAGCCGGTGCCCTACTTTCGGATCGTACAAGTCGCGCGGGATATCGACCCACACGCTGCGATACTTCTCCTTGAAATCCGCGGGCAGGAACCGATACGGCATCAGATGGAACCAGGTAAACTTCATAAATCGTTCTCCTTTTGCGATCGTTACTCGTCTCTCGCCGCGGCCTTTACGCCGACGGATGGACGTCGACCTCTCCTAAATTTGATTCCCCGCTAGTCCGTGCGCGCGATCTGCGATCCGCGCTCTTCTCCTCTCCCTGTAAGGGAGAGGATGAAGGTGAGGGTCCTTGTGCAGCGCGGGATTTAGTTCCCGCGCGATTTAAGATTCTGCTTCTGCTCGCTTTTCTTCGCACACCTAGCTGCGAAGCGGCCAGATGCGACTCGAGCGCCTCGTCGAGAAAATGCTCGGGGTTGAGCCCGGTGACGTCGCGAAAAAAATTGCCGCCGCCCATCAGCATGAACGCGCCGTTCATGCTGGCCCAGACGACCGCGGCGGTCTTCTTGGGCCCCATCGAGTTGGCGATAACGCCGCCTTCAAACGCGCGCCTGATCGTGCCTTCCCACAGTCCAAAAATTTCGTGGCTCAATTCCATCACGCGCTGAAAATTGCGCAGCTCGGATTGCCGCTTGAGCCGTTTGTGCAGCTGCGCGTAAACCACCGAATGCTGCGACAAAAAGATCTCGCGCGATTCGCGCAGATAGTCCAGGTAGGCGGACGCGATCGCCTTCAGCTCGCCGAGCGGTTCGAGCCGGCGCGCGAAAATCTCAAGGTAGCGGCCGCGAAGCTGCGCGGCGCGGTCGGCGATAAGATTCAGGTAAAGATCGTCGCGCGAAGAGTAGTAAAGGTAGATCGTGCCGACTGCCACTTCGGCCTCGCGCGCAACCATCTCGATAGTCGCGCCTTCCAGCCCATGCTTGGCGAAAACTTTGGCGGCCGCAGTCAGGATAGCCTGCCCCCGCGCCTGCCGCTCGCGCCGATGCCGTTCCTGAACGCTCATCTACCCGCGCAGCACCTGAATGAATGCAGATTCATATTATGAATTATGAACTCAAGCTCATAGCGTGATCGCGGGCGAACTGTCAAACGGCGCCGAGGGGAAGGGTAAATCACTCAATTGAATGCGAAACCCGCCGTGGGTTTCAGCAGGGGTGACCACTCTTAGTATCAGGAGAGAGTAGATGCGGCCTTGCCGCCTGTTAGAATTCCTTCCGTGTCATTCTAGAGCGAAGCCAAGAATCCCGGCTCCTTCCTGGCCTCTGCCAAGGAGAGGCCGCGCACCCGGCGCGGTGACGGAGACTTCAGCGCGCATCTTCCACGCGCGATTTACGATACCCCCTAATGCTCTCCTTCCGTCATCCCGAGAGGAGGTTGCCGGAGTCGAGGGACCTCGGATCTCTTTCCCTGCGCTGAGTCCTATTTTCCTCGCTCTGCACTCACGGACCCCAGATTTGGCGCCGCGCACCCTCGGCGGCCAAGGTGTAAAGTATGTGCTTGAGCCCATCGGATAGGAACTTCCTGCCTCCCTTTAAGGTGACCCGTTTAAACCGTGCGATCGCAACCGGAGTGCCGGGGCCTTCTCTAAACAGACTTGGAACGCTTTCGACGAGAGCGTTTCGCTCAGCGTCAGAGAGTTCAACGGTCTCTAACGCGAGCTTGCGAGTCTCATCGATCGCTAGTCGAGTCCACGGATAAGCCACACCACAGTTCCCACAGTATGGCTTAAGGTAGTTTTGCTTCGACATAGCAATTAGGGGCATTGCACCCGGAATCGGTGCTTTGCAGGAATCACACTGATTTGTTGCCGCACTCCCGCAAATCTCGCAAAAATTCGTGTTGAACTGTGGTCGAGAGCGGAAGCTCGGATTGATCACATGGCCAGCTGTGCAGATCAGCGCGACATCCCGCCGCTCATCCCGTTCGTTTTCATCCATCCAACTGGTCATCAGATCTCTCCTCCCCTCTCGCGGAGATACTCGAGAGAAAACCGATTACTCTCAGCCCTCAGAAACCGGCAATCAACACGAGATCAGACCAGTGCGGAACGGTGTGATCCGCGGCTATGACCGGACTCCTCGCGGATCTCTCGCAACACATCGATCACACCTGGTACTTTGTCGATGAGGCGCAAAAGATCGTCCGCTTGCTTAGTCTGAAGGACCCGCCCGGTCTCCCAGCGCGTAACGACTTTCGAGCCAAGGCTCAGCAAGGCTTCTAATCGCTCCTGCGAGAGACCATATTTCCGTCTAATCTCAACAATTCTCTCAGGACCGAGTAAACCCAACTGCTCGCGAACCACGACACGAACCGCCTTGCCTACATGTTTTGCCTGCTCTGGTGTGAAGAACTTTTCGCCGCACTGACTGCAGCTATACATCTCAACGGAGGGGAGGACCACCAAAGTTTGATTATAGCTCGCCCGGAAGCTCTCAGAGACCTTCCCTGCTGATTCCGACGAACACACCTCACAAACAATATTATTCTTCACCATCATGATTAATTGGAATACAATTACCTTGAATCTAGGCGCCGCCGGGGCAAAAGCAGCCCCGTGCGGCGGCGTCATAGATTGGTTCGTTCAGGGGCTCGTGTCCTCTTTGAAGGAGATGATTACCGCCTTTCCCCGAGCATTTATCTGAACCTTCAGGTAAACCCTCTTGCCACGAAACCACAAACGGTAGACATCCTGCCACAGACCTGAGACCTTCTCCGCCGGCATCGTTTTGTAGAAATGCGAATCCCTCAACTCTTGGCAAACACAATCGACCACATCTTCGGCCGAGAGGCTCATTTGAAGAGCGCCCTGCAATCCACTGATCGTTAGAATGTACTTTCCATCGCTCAAACTCGACTTTATCTCTTCGAGCGAATACGTGGGACTCATCTGAGATCCCTACCGAGTGAAACCCGGGCAAAAGTCTGCTGTAAGAAAAAGTAAGCGTTTCTGCATAAATTGTGTCACTCCCTGATTTCATTGGTAGCACCATGCTACAAAGGCGTAGGTTAGCACGATGCTACCATCGCATCAACCATTCGGAAGTTCAGGGATGAACTGTTCAGCCTGACCCTTTCGCGCCCGGCGTGCTACACCTAACGGTATGGACAACACTCAAGACACTCCATACTGCCCAGCCCTCGCCCGCAACCGAACTGCCCGCGCTTTCACCGCGCCGGCTCGCCGCGCCGAGAAAACACAAAAATTACGGAACGAAGCTACCGATGGGGTCATTACCGCGATGGGGCACAACAGGTGGTATGAATTGCTCCTTCCCGGCCAATCGACCTTTGGAATCGACCGCTCTTATCGCTTATCGATTGGCGCTTCGGCCCACGACTGCTGCGTCATTATGAAGGGGTCCGGCGAAACGCTTATCTCGCCGCGGAACGGCCAATCCAGAGCTATGATCATCACGATTCGAGCGTTGCGGCAAGCGTGGCGGTCATCGCCAGGTGCATGCCAAAGTTTTCGTAGCCGAAGAGATAGGTATAGGCGGTCGTTATCGCCGCGCCGAAAAATACGATCGCCCAGATGACGCCCGGGATGTGCCCCTGCACCGCCGACAGCCGCGCGCTGCGAGCGTTGTAAAGCAGGTTCCATGTTTTGAGCAACTCGGCCTCGATTACCGCTTCGCCCTGGGTCTGCGGGTGGATCGTGGCGATCGCGGTGGCGAGGTCACGCAGCGGCTTCCATCCCTGGTCGGGTGTCACTCCCGTCCTCTGGATCGGCCATTCGACGTCGACGACGACGCTGACGTACTTCGCCAACGCGTCGCGAATCTCCTGTCCCTTCGCGTCAGGCAAGCCCGCGGTATCGAGATACATCCCGCCGGCGTAGTCCGATTCGTTCTCGACGATGTCAGACGCCCGGCTGAAAGATTCCCACGTGGCGATCGCGATGAATGCCAGCAGAACTGCGTACAGCACGCCGACGATTGCAAAGGTGAACCCGGCCAGATCGTTGTGAGCCCGGCGCAACTTGACGTGGACCAATCGATGAAAGATCAGCAGGCCGCCGCATGCCGCCGCGATAAAGATCGCGATCAGGATGGTGCCCCAGAGCCAGGTTGGATTGTTATAAATCCAGTTGACGATCATGCACTGAATTAGAGCATCGAGTGAGCGAGGTTGTCATCACCCTCATTCAACTACGGCGCGCCATTTTTATGCCGCCGCCGCCATCCAATCGCCGCCATTTCGTCCCTCGGTTCGATTGCGGCGAGCCACGACTATCCAAATCGCGCGGCATGGTTCTTGGGATCATCGGGGTGGAAGGAGAGCGGCGGCGAAGTGAGAAGGTGCAATCCGTGAGCCACGACAAGCTTCCGAAACGGAGCCTGATTGACAGGTTTCTATGGTTCGGCTTTGCCGTGGCTGTCGTTGCCGCGGCTGCAATCGGCTGGAACGCCGATCGAGACGCGAACGAGTCCTACGCCTGGAACGGCTGGATAACTCACACGCAGAGCGTTCTCGACGCGCTGGAAGAGGCGCGAGGATATTCGCTCTCGGCGCTCTCGGCGATTCAGGACTACTACGAGAGCGGCGATCTGAAAGACCTCGGCAAGGTTGACGACATGATCGCGAAACTCGACCGCCAGTCCCACGTACTTCGGGCCCTGACGGTGGATAACGCGTCCCAGCAGAATCGACTCGATCAATTCGATCGGATCGGGCGGCAAATAACGGCACTCTCGCAGAACATTACTCGGGCGTCTCGGACCTCCGACCAAGCGCAGTCCATCAGGGGGTCGGAGGCTGTCGCGCTGAGTGCGGCCATTTTCCAATTACTCGAGGAATTGTACCAAATGTCTGCGACGGAACGGGGCCCAATGAGAGAACGCACCGCACGTGCTCGCGTGACGTCGCGGGACAGCGTGACCGTCCTGGCAATCGGCGGCAGCTTCATCATCGTATGGCTGATGACACTCGGCGGCTACGCCCTCTTGACCAGGAGGCGGCTGTCGGACGCCGCCAAGGCTCTCATGTTCAGCCAGGCGGAATTGGCCCGCGTCACCGAGCGCAAGATTGCCGAAGAGAAGTTCCGTGCGTTGCTCGAGTCAGCCCCGGACGCGATGGTGATCGTGGGCCGGGACGGCCGCATTGCGCTGGTCAATGCGCAGACCGAAAAGCTGTTCAGATACGCGCGCGCGGAGTTACTCGGCAATACGGTCGAGGTGCTGATGCCCGAGAGATTTCGCGACAAGCATCCGCAGCATCGCGCGGGATACTTCAGGGACCCCAAGGTGCGTTCCATGGGCTCCGGCCTGGAGCTCTACGGCCTGCGCAAAGACGGTACCGAGTTTCCAATTGAGATCAGCTTGAGCCCGATCGAGACTGACGAAGTCACCCTCGTCTCCGGCGCGATCCGCGACATCACCGAGCGCAAGCGCGCCGAGGACGAAATGCGGGCACTGAACGAATCCGAGCGGCGGCATGCAGTGCAACTCGAAGTCGTCAACAAGGAGCTCGAAACCTTCTCCTATTCGGTTTCGCACGACCTGCGCGCGCCGCTGCGCAGTATTGACGGTTTCAGCTTGGCCCTGATTGAGGATTACGCCGATAAACTCGACCAGCAGGGCAACGCACACCTGCGGCGAATCCGGGCGGCCACTCAGCGCATGGCCCAGCTGATCGACGACCTGCTGAAACTCGCGTTCGTCACCCGCAGCGAGATGCGCACGCAACCGGTGGACCTGAGCGCGTTGGTCAACGTCATCCTTTCCGAGCTTCGCAGGGGCGAGCCGAATCGCGACGTCGAGTGCGTAGTGCAGGAGCACGTCGTGGGTCATGGAGATTCGCGTCTGCTTCGGGCGGTGCTCGAAAACCTGCTCGGCAACGCATGGAAGTTCACCGGCAAGCGTGAGCAGGCGAGGATCGAGTTCGAAGCTGCGGAAAAAAATGGACAGACGGCCTACTTCGTGCGCGACAATGGGGCGGGCTTCGACATGACCTACTGCGAAAAGCTGTTTGGCGCCTTCCAGCGGCTTCATGCCGCAGCGGATTTTCCCGGCACCGGCGTGGGACTGGCGACGGTGCAGCGGATCGTTCATCGCCACGGGGGGCGAGTTTCGGCTGATGGCGCGGAGGGCAAGGGTGCGACGTTTTCGTTCACGCTCAAAAACAGTCAGGAGAGCAGAAAATGAGAGATCGAATTATCCTGTTAGTGGAAGACAACGCCGACGACGAAGCGCTGACGCTGCGCGCGCTCAAGAAGAACAACATCACCAACAAGATCGTAGTCGCGCGCGACGGGGTCGAGGCGCTCGACTACCTGTTCGGCACGGGGCAATACGCGGACCGTGACACTACCGTTCAGCCGGAGCTGGTTCTGCTGGACCTGATGCTGCCCAAAGTGGACGGCTTCGAGGTGTTGAAGCGGTTGCGAACAGACCAGAGGACGAAGCTGCTCTCAGTGGTCATTCTGACTTCCTCCAAAGAGCAACAGGACATCGTCAATGGCTACGGCCTGGGCGCCAACAGTTACGTCCGCAAACCCGTAGACTTTCAGCACTTCGTCGATGCCGTGTCGCAACTCGGCCTCTACTGGCTCGTCTTGAACGAGCGGCCTTCCGCCGATCTTCGGAACGGCTCGTGAGCCAGCCGCGGCGCGTCCTGATCGTCGAGGACTCGCCGGATGATGCGGAGCTCACGGTTCGGGCGCTCCGCCGGGGCGCCTGCTTTCTGACCTATCATCGCGTCGACACGCCGGAGGCGATGCGGAGGGCACTCGAAGAACAGAACTGGGACATCGTCATCGCGGACTACTCGATGCCGCGCTTTACCGGGCTGGCCGCGTTGAAGATGCTGCAGAAGGCTGGACTCGACGTGCCGTTCATCCTGGTCTCGGGCACGGTGGGCGAGGAAGTGGCCGTAGAGGCCATGAAGTGCGGCGCTGATGACTACGTTCTGAAGAGCAACCTGGCGCGGCTGCCGCTCGCGGTCGAGCGCGAGCTGCGGGATTATGAAGTGCGAGCCGAGCGCAACCGCGCCGAAGCCCGCTACCGCAGTCTCGCCGATCGCGTGCCGGTGGAACTGTTTAGGATTTCACCGGAAGGAGACCTGCTCGAGTTCAATCCGACTTTGATCGAGATGCTGGGATTTCAGGCAGGCAGCAGTCCCACACGTGTGAACCTCGCGGAGGTATGGTTGCGGCAGGAGGAGCGGGTGCGGCTCAAGGCCATCATCGATCAGGTGGGAGTCGTCAAAAACTTCGAGATGGAGATACGGCGGCCCGACGGCAGCGTCATCTGGTGCGAACAGAGTGCGCGCGCGGTTTACGACGCGGCCGGCAAGGTTGCACATTACGAGGGCGTGCTGGTGGATATCACCTACCGCAAGCGCGCCGAGGACGAAGCCAATCGCGCGCGCGATCGGGTGCGCGACCTTGCACTCGAGACGGCGCGTATGCGCTCGGAGTTCCTGGCCAGCATGAGCCACGAGATTCGCACGCCGCTGGCCGGAATTATCGGCACGGGAGAGCTGCTATCGCGTTCCGATTTGACTGCCGAGCAGCGCCGCCTGACAGAGATCATTCGCTCAAGCGGCGAGCTGCTGCTGACAATCGTCAACGACATCCTCGATTTCTCGAAACTGGCGGCCGGCCGGGTCGAGCTGGAGAAACTCGACTTTGATCTCGTCGAGCTGACAGAGAATCTAATCGATTCCTTTGCGGTGGCTGCTCGCGCCAAAGGGATCGAGCTTGCCTTGTACGTGGACGCAAATGTGCCGACCGGTCTGCGGGGAGATCCGAGCCGGCTGCGCCAGATTCTCAACAACCTGGTGGCGAACGCGATCAAATTCACTGAGCGAGGCGACGTGACAGTCCGGGCAAGCACTGTGGAAAGCACGGCCGGCCACGCGCTGGTGCGGTTCGAGGTCGTGGACACGGGGATTGGAATTCCGGACGAGGCGCAGGCGCGCTTGTTTCAGCCGTTTGTCCAGGCGGAAGGCTCGACCGGCCGACGCTTCGGCGGCACCGGACTCGGCCTGGTGATCGCGGCCAAGCTGATCGAACAAATGGGAGGCGAAATCGGATTTGAAAGCGCGCCCGAACGTGGCTCGAACTTTCATTTCACGGCGCGGTTCGGAAGAGGATCGGAGATTGTTCATCCTTGGATGAGTGCAACCGCAATCTCATGCTTCAAGGCGATGCGCGCGATGGTCGTCGACGACAGTCCGGCCCTTCGTCAAGTCATTTCCGAATACCTGACGTCATGGGGGGTTGAGAACGCGGCGGTCGGCGGCGGGGCCGAAGCGCTCGCGATACTGAAACGGTGGACCGCCGGCGGCGAGAGGCAGGTCGTGGTGCTTATCGATGAACAGACACCTGACATGGGCGCGCTAACACTCGCGCGCGCAATCAAGGATCATTTCGGCGGAAGACATAGCAAGGTGATCATGTTCAGCGCGGAGACCGGTGGCAGGAGTGCAAGCGAAGCCGTGGATGCGTGGATTACGAAGCCAGTGCGTCCGTCGCACCTGTTCAGCTGTATCCTGGAGCTATGCGGAAGTACCGGTCGCGTAGGCGTCGAGAAAATCGCGGCCGCGCCGCCCCGGCCGATTGGCAATGAACAGCCGCAATGGCGCAAGGCGGTGCGGGTGTTGTTGGTGGACGACAATCTCGTGAATCGAACTATCGGGGCGAAGCAGCTCTCGGCCCTCGGCTATACGGCGGAAATCGCCGACTGCGCGCAGCGAGGAGTGGAGATCGTATCGAGCGGCGGCTGCGATATCGTCCTGATGGACTGTGAGATGCCCGAGATGGACGGTTACGAAGCAGTCGCCGAGATTAGACGGCGCGAAGGGGACGCTCGGCACAGTGTGGTAATCGCGCTGACCGCGCACGCGACGGAAGACGATCGCGCCCGATGCCTCGATGCCGGAATGGACGACTATCTGAGCAAACCCGTAAAGCTGGACGCGCTCGCAAACAAGGTGGACGCCTGGGTGCACCGCAAGCTCGACCACATCCTCACCTCGGGGTAGTGGTCAGTCAGGGGCGAACGCGTTCGCTGCGCTTGAACGAAGGGCGTTGCGCCATCGCGGACATCCAGCGCGTCGTGCGCGGATACTTCGCGGGCTCGAGCGCCAGCCCAACCATCGGATACATCGCGACTCGCGGATACGCTGAGATGTCGGCGATCGAGAAGCGATCGCACAGCAGGAACTCGCCGGAGAGTTCGCGCTCGATATGATCGATGCGCTGGTAGAGCTGGCTTGCCAGCAGCGTCGCTTCATCCTCGCTTACGGCAGTACCGTCGTACACGCGATTGACCCAGTCGATGTGCGCGGGATCGTCGGTCGAGCGGCGCACGTCGCGCATCACCTCGTCGTTGGAGCGCTGGCGATCGATAGGACCGATCACTCGCAGGTACATCAAAGGGCGGTATTCCTTGGCCATCGCGAGCTCGAAGGCCTGCCACATCTTGGCGCGCGCGCACAACCATGGGTCGTCGGGATACAAGCGCGGTTCGGGAAAGACCGCGTCGAGATATTCGGTGATGACGTTGGACTCGTAGATGACGCGGTCGCCGTGGACCAGAGTCGGCACCAGGCCGCTGGGGTTGAGCGCGAGATACTCCGGCCGCTTCTGCTCCATCTTCGTGAGATCGACGAGCCGGGTTTCCCATTCGAGATTTTTTCGAGCATCACGATTCGCACACGCCGCGCGCATGGCGAGCCGTGGAAATCGTAGAGGGCGATCTGTTCGCTCATAGCAGGAGGCTGGAGGGGTTTTCGAGAAAGCGTTTCAGTTCTTGCAGGAAGCGGCCGGCTACGACGCCGTCAACGATGCGATGATCGAACGAGCCGGTGACCATCATGGTTTTGCCGACGGCGAGCTGGCCGTTGCGGATGACGGGTCGATCCTTGATGGCGCTCACGGCGAGAATCGCGGCCTGCGGTGGAACGATGACCGCGGCGAAATGCTCGATGCCCAGCATGCCCATGTTGGAGATCGAGAACGTCGCGCCTGACAGTTCGTCGGAAGTGAAACCGCCGCGGCTCGACTTCGCGACGAGGCGATGCGCGGCCCGCGAGATTTCGAGCAGCGACAGCCGCTCGCATTCGCGAATCACGGGCAGGATCAATCCATCCTCGACCGCGACGGCAACGCCGATGTTGATGTTGGGATGGATGAAGATGCCTTCGTCCTCGTAGCTTGCGTTGATGCGCGGGTAGCGGCCCAGAGCGAGCGCGCAGGCTTTCACGATGATGTCGTTGTAGGTGACGGTTTCCTCGAACAGCTCAGTCGCTTCGAGCGAGTCCTTCAAGCGCACCGCGTCTTCCATCGCGACTTCGACGGTGACGTAAAAGTGCGGGATCTCGCGCTTCGACTGGGCCATCCGCTTGGCGATCGTCTTGCGCATCGCGGACAACTCTTCGCGCGAACCGGGCGCGCCCTCGCGCGGCGATACGAGGCGGCGAAACTTGAATAGCTGCTGCTCGCGGATAAAGTTGTCGATGTCGCGCTTGGTGACTCGTCCTTCGGGGCCGGTGCCGCGGACGTGAGAGAGATCGACGCCGGCCTCCTCTGCTGCGCGGCGCGCCAGCGGAGAGGCGCGAAGCTTGTGGCCATCGCCCGCGTCGGCGTCAGCCGCAGGGGCGGACGGCTCGGGGCGCGGCGGAGGTGCGGCGATTGCGGTCGGCGCGGCGGAGAGATTCGCGGACATCGCTGGATGCACGTGCAAGTCGCCCGCGGAGCCGTCGGTGACGACCGCGGCCGGCGCGATTGATTTCCTAGGTTTTTGAGTTTTTTCACTGGCGGCGGTCGGCGCGATCTGCTTTGCCGAAGGCTGCCTTCCTCCTGCAATCTTTGGTTTTACAGCGGTTAGCACGGGCAGCTCCGAAGTCGCCGCCGCTTCGGCGCCGGGGTTTTCCATCACCGCCGCCGCCGGAAGAGGTTTGGCCTCCGCAGATGGCATCGGTTTGCCCTCTGCCCTGGAATCTTTCGCGCTTGCGGATTTCATCAGTGCGATCACGGCGCCGACCGGCGCGCTCTCGCCTTCGTTCAATTTGATCTGATCGAGCACGCCTTCTTCGAACGACTCGAGCACCATGTCGGCCTTGTCGGTCTCGACCTCGGCAATCGCCTCGCCGCGCGCGATCTTGTCGCCGGGATGCTTGAGCCATCGGAGGATCTTGCCTTCCTCCATCGTGTCGGAAAGCTTGGGCATCGTGATTTCGTTGCTCATGATTTCTAGCCCAAAATTTTTACGTCAATTGTTCCGCCGCTTTGACGATATCGCCCGCGCTCGGCAGCGAAGCGTGCTCGAGATGCTTGTTATACGGCATCGGAGAGTCGAGCGCGGCGACGCGAGCGACGGGCGCGTCGAGCGAGTCGAAGGCGGCCTCATGAATCTGCGCGGCGATTTCAGCGCCGGCACCGCCCGTGCGCCATCCCTCGTATACGACGATGGCGTGCCCGGTCTTTTTCACCGACGCGACGACGGTCGCCATGTCGAGCGGGTTCAGGGTTCGCAGATCGACTATCTCAGCGTCGATGCCGGAGTTCTCGAGCGCTTCGGCGGCGGCGATCGCGTCGTATACGCACTTCGAGTAAGTGACTATGGTCACATCCTTACCTTCGCGGATTACATTTGCCTTGCCGAACGGAACCATGAACTCAGGATCCTCGGGCACTTCGCCCTTAACGCCGTATAGTGACTCGTGTTCGAGGAACATTACTGGATCGACCTGGCGAATTGCGGTTTTCAATAGTCCCTTGGCGTCGGCTGGCGTGGCCGGGATGACGACGCGGAGGCCGGGGGCGTGGAGGAAATACGCTTCGAGGCTCTGGCTGTGCTGTGCTCCGAGCTGATGGCCGCCGCCCTGCGGCGCGCGAATGACTATAGGTACATTGGCCTTGCCGCCGAACATGAAGTGTATTTTGGCGGCGCTATTGACTATTTGATCCATAGCCAGTAGGCCGAAGTTGATAGTCATCAGTTCGACTATCGGCTTGAGCCCGCCCATCGCAGCGCCGATGCCGGCGCCGACAATAGTCAGTTCGGAGATGGGAGTGTCGCGGACGCGCTTTTCACCGTAGATAGCCAGCAGGCCGTCGGTGACCTTGAAGGCGCCGCCGAAGTAGCCGACCTCTTCGCCCATGACAAAGACGCGCTCGTCGCGATCGAGTTCCTCGCGCAGGGCCTGGTTCAATGCTTCACGGTAAGTGATCTGCGCCATTCTAATCTCAGGTTCGGTGGCCTCACTTGTCCTCGGACGCGTAGACGCCCTTGCCGAGTTCATCCATCGAGGGCTCGGGGCTTTCGTCGGCGAACTTGACCGCATCATCTATAGTCGCGGCGACTTCGCGCTCGACTTCGTCGAGCTTCGCGTCGGTGGCGCGCTTCTCGGCTAGGAGGCGACGGTGCAAATTTTTAATCGGGTCGCGTTCTTGCCAGATTCTTTCCTCGCGCTTCGAGCGATACTCGGCCGGATCGGACATCGAATGGCCGCGGAAGCGGTACGTGACGGCTTCGATCAACGAGGGGCCGTCACCGGCGCGCGCGCGCGCAACGGCCTCCATCGTGGCACCGTAAACGTCGAGCACGTCCATCCCGTCCACGCGCACGCCCGGCATCTTGTAGGGCTCGGCGAAGCGGTAGAGTTCCTCCTGGCTGATCGCATTCTGGACGAGCGTGCCCATCCCGTAAAAATTATTCTCGCAAATGAAAACCAGCGGCAGCTTCCACAGCGACGCCATGTTGAGCGTCTCGTGGAACGCACCCTGCGGGAGCGCGCCGTCGCCGAAAAAGCAGCAGACGACTTCGGGACCTTCGTTGTAGCTGACCGCGAGCGCAAGCCCGCATGCGATTGGCAATCCACCGCCGACAATCGCATAGCCGCCCATGAAGCGCAGGTCCTGGTCGAACAGATGCATCGAGCCGCCGCGCCCGTGCGAGATGCCGGTCGCCTTGCCGAACAACTCGGCCATGACGACGCGCGGCTCGGCACCCTTGGCGAGGCAGTGACCGTGCTCACGATAGGTCGAGACGACGTAGTCCTTGTCGTTGAGGGCGTATATCGAGCCGACGGCGACGGCCTCCTCGCCGGCGTAGAGATGGCAGAAGCCGGTGATTTTGCCGCGGCTGTACATCTCGGCGGTCTTCTCCTCGAAACGGCGGATGAGCGTCATGCGGCGATAGAGGTCGAGGAGCTGGCTCTCGTGGAGGGTCAGCAGCGCGTGCTGAGCAGTATGCTTGTCGCGTTCGAGCGCCATTGTGGATTAAGCGTAACGCGATTGGAGAGAGGGGTAAACCGCAGTCAACATTAATGCAGTTGAAGGGGAACTTCATCTAACGTGAAGCCGCCGCGGGTTTCACTTCAATGAAGGGTTTCCCCTTCCTCACCTCTGCGGGCCCTTCTTCCGCATCTCTTCGTCGCGGTAGCGCTTGTAGAGCAGGGTCCATTCGTTGGAGCCTTCTACGACGCCGCGTTTGATCGAATTGATCTTGCGCCGCACGATTGCGTCGAGCTCGTCGCCCTGCTCGTTGAACTGCGCGACAATTTCGCGCGCCTGCCGCAGCGCCAGCGGAAAGTTCGCGATCTCGGCCAAGCCCTCGTCGCGCAATTTTGCCAGCGACTCGCGCGCCAGGAACAGGACTCGTGCTTCGGTGAGCTTCATGAAGATTTCAGAGCGTGAAGTTTTTCTTCTCGGCCAGGCGCTGGCGAATCAAACTGCGCAGCCGCGTGACGTCCAGGCGCGTGTCGCGGCGCGCTTCCGCCTCCGCCATCTTGTCGGCCTCTTCGTCTATTTGCGCTTCGGTCTCGAAATTTGCCGACATCAGCTCGACCACGCACGCGACCAGTTCCTTGACGTCAGCCTTGGGCTTGATCAAACCGCGATCAATCAGCCCGTTGACGAGATGAGTCGCGAGCGCGTCGATCTGAGCTTCCCGCATCGCCATACAATCACAGCTTGAGGTTTTCAGCGCTCGTTGTCAAAAGCACCTTCGTCAACGGCGGCTCTTCGTTCCGTGTCAGGGTGAGCAAAGCCCGCGGAACTCGACATACGGCCGATCGGCGGAGTATGGGCAGACAGGCGACGCCGAGTGCCCCTTGGCGAATCTTGCTCTCCGGCCTCGGCTCATCAAAGACTGAGAACCAGGAGCGGCCGCATGCTTGTGCTTGCTCGCGCTTGTCACATTCGCCAAATCCATTGTCTTCACCGCTGCCCGGTGCGGCGCGCGCGGCTCGCCGGATGATGGCCGGGGGCCAGACACCCGCGCTCGCGGCTTCCGAGATGCCGACGGCGCCAAAGCACCGCCTCGGACGCTCCGCCCTGCAGGTTGAGGCCGCGCTGATCCTTGCCTTGGCGATCGCGCTCGGCGGCTTCCTCCGGTTTATCCATATCGGCGTGGCGGAAATTACCGGCGACGAGGTGTCATCGTGGGCGACCGCCAGCGCTCCGACGCTGGCCGGCGTGATTCGCGCGCATCAGCACGCGAACCTGGGCACGCTCGCGTTGCATGACCTCCTGCTGCACTTGTGGATACTAATGTTCGGTGACAGCGAGGCGGCGCTGCGGTCGTTGTCGGCGTTGTTTGGAACCACGGCCATCGCGCTGGCCTTCTTCGTTGCCTACGAGCTGCTGATGCTGCCAGCGAGCGGCGGCGACGGGCGCGAAGCGGACGGGCCCGCGGCCCAGGTTACGGCCGCGCTCAGCGCGCTCATCACGGCGATCAGCCTCGTGATGATAAACTCATCTCGCGAGGCGCGGATGTATCCGCTGATGCTCGCGATGGTGCTGGCACAAGTCGGGTTTTTTCCTGCGCGCGATGCGCCGCGGTGGATGGCTGAGCTTCGCCGCGATCGCCGTCTTCACCGCGCTGACGGTCGCGGCGAATTTCACCGCGGCCTTCGCCTTCGCTGCGGAAGGAGCGTGGTTCGCCTGGCGCCTCGTTGCGGAGCGGCGCAATGGCCGCGGGCTCGATACGCGCGCGTGGCGGGCCGCGTTCGGCGTCCTTGCAGGTTTCGCGATGCTAGCGCCATTCGCATCGGTCATCGCTTTACAGCTTGGCTCAGGAGTAACGCGCGGAACGTGGTCCTGGATCCAGCCGCCGAGACCGATAGACCCACTCCAGACCTTCGAGAGCGCCAGTGGTGCGTGGGTGTTCGTGCTGTGTGCGGCGCTCGCACTGTGGGGGGTGCTCACGCGATGGCGGTGGCGCCGCGAGCAGATCGCGTTCGCGCTCATCCTTATGTGGCTGCCACCGTTGGCGCAGCTCGCGATTTCCTACCTGTTCATACCGATGGACGTCACCCGCTACGTGCTCCCGTCCTTCATTGCGTTCTATATCCTGGCGGCACTCGGCATCGCAGCGCTCGGCAGCGCGCGGGCGCGCGGTGTCGCCGCGGCACTGGTCGCGCTCACGATGCTCACTCACGTCTATCGCTACGATAGCAAGCCGCGCGATCGGCTGTTTCGCGAGGCAGTCGCGCTGGCAATTGCAATGGCGCCGGGCCGCAGACGCATTGGTATCGTGAGCTGGGACGGCAGCAACCGCTCAGCGTTCTACTACGCGCCGACGGTCCGCCGCGCCGACCTCGTCCGCCTTCCCCCTGAAGGCGAGCTCCCGCCTGCCGCCGCGCAAATCCGGACCCTTATCCTGCCCAGCTACATGCGACCGGCCGAACTCGCGCGTTGTCGCACGCTCTTCCCGCGTGTCGAGGGAAAGTTCCGGCTCGTCGAAGTTCGATCGAAATGACTCTGGCGCCTGGCCGGTGTGCGCTATTGCGCGGGCATTGCCGACGGCGACGCTGCGGCTACCGGAGTAGCTTCTCCGAGCGGGGTGGATTGCGGCGCAGGCGTCCCGGGCGCTGACATTGGCGCAACCGCCTCGTATCCGTACTTCATCGCGGCGAGCGGGCGTCCGGAAACCACATTCGCGGTCGCGGGCGCCGGGCTTTCGAGGATCGAGTCCGCCACGCCTTCACGCTCGAACGGGCGGCGCACGTCCAGCGGGGCCGGCTCGACGACATGGCCGACGTTGACGTCCGCGCTATCGACGCGAATGTTGCTGGCAAGAACGACGCCGCGTTCGGCGCGCAGATCGTAAAGTCCCGGCGGCAAGTCCGCCGTGAACGAGCCGTCGGGCTTGGTCGGCGCGACGTAGATATCGCTGGTAACGCGATTCTCGTAATGAAGCTGGCGCCGATCAGCCGGTCGGCCGTCGCGGTACGACATCATGCCGCTCACATTCGCCGCGCCCGCAATCCGCGCCCCTGCAGCGAGACCCGCGGCGAATGCAACCGATAGAGCTGCCGCCGCGAAACGATTGCGGCCCGACCTGGGATTGGAAATGTTCTTCACGACGACTCCATGGCGACAGGTTTCGCGCCGGCTGAATTGTAGCCGCTCAGGGCATTTCCATCAAAGCCCGCGCATCGCCTATGCTTTCCGCAAATCCCACGGCGAGGTAACGATGGAACGCATAACCCTGTATCACAATCCTGGATGAGGGAGCTCGCGCGGCGCGCTCGAGATGCTTCGCGCGCGCGATGTCGAGTTCGACATCATTGAATATTTGAAGGAACATCCGACTCGTGAACGGCTCGAAAAAATAATCGAGATGCTCGACGGTCCCGTCTCCGACCTGGTACGCAAGGACAAGCGCTTCAAGGAGCTGGGCTTGAATCCCGCCGAGTACGCCGACAAGAAGGCGGTCGTCGCGCTCCTGCTCGAGCATCCCGAGCTGATGCAGCGTCCAATCGTGATTCGCGGCAAGCGCGCGATCATCGCGCGTCCGCCGGAAAAGCTCGAAGTGTTGTTGTGACGGAGTCGGGCTGGGCTGCTAGGCGCTCTTCTTGACCTTGCCCGAGCGGATACATCGCGTGCAGACCAGGATTCGCCGCACGTTGCCGTTTATCTCGGCACGCACTTCCTGCAGGTTGGGATTCCACCGCCGCTTGGTCTTGTTGTTGGCGTGACTGACGTTATTGCCGACTGACGGCTGCTTCTTGCAGTATGCGCAATGTCTCATGGGTCTTCCGTCCGAACCTGGTAATCCGTCTAGGGTAGCCCGACCTGCGGCCGCGTGAAAGAGGGGGAATACTTCGCCTTCAGCAGCGCCTCGCCGACCGCTTCGCTCTCGAGCACAGCGCCAGCGTCGCATCCGCACTTGAGGCTCATCAGCCAAGCGCTGCGCCCAAGCGCGACCGCGTAGCTGTCGAGCTGCTCCTTGAGACCCTTGGGCGCGTCCTTGTCTTCGATCGTGAGGTCCTTGGCCGCGACGATCACCTCGTTGGGGATCGAGCCGGTCTGCTCGCTGAAGAGCTGCTTGATCATCGCGACGAACGCCTGATGGTCGAGCGTGGGCACGTCGCTCTTGATCACGCCGTCGTAAATCGAGTCGGGGTGACTGCTCGGCATCTCCGCCAGCACCCGCCGAATCGAATCCGCGCGCGAAGCCTCGGCCGACGGCGCCTTCTCGTAGTCGGCCAGTATCACGCGCGCCGCGCCGGCGTTCCCGCCCGCCATCGCTCCGAGCGTGCGCCCGAGCAGTGCATTCGCCGCGCTGCGCCGCAACTGCCCTTGCGCGTTCGCGATCATCCGCTGAACGTCGGGATTGTTGATCCCGGCCGACTTGAACACCGCCATCGCGTCCTCGCCGTCGCCGCGATCGAGCAGAGCCTTCGCCGTGTCGAGCGGAACGAGCGGGGTGGTGTCGCGGATCGACGCGGTCGCGAGATACAACTTGGTCGCCGCGACCAGCTTCGCCTCGACGCGCGTCTGCACCGCCTCAAAGGCCTGCCACTGATCGCTCGAGATAAGTTTCTTCCCGGTCGCGCGCTCGGCAAACACCTGCGCCGGCAGCGCCAGGAAAGCGGACGCGCCGCCGATTACGGGCTCGCTGTCAGTGAAGGTGAAGCGATGCCGGTCCTCGGCCAGCGTCGAGAGATTTAGCGTCCATATCTCGTAAGCGCCAGTGAAGCGCGCCTCGTTCGAATCGCGTTGCGACTGAAACGACTCGGTCGGCAGGCTCACCACCATCACCGCGTCGAGGCGATCGTCCGGGTCGCCCGCGACGAATCGCTTGACGCACGCATCAACCCCGCCTGGCGGCTGAATCGGCACCGCCTTCACGTTCGGCAGCTTGCCGACAATTTGGTCGATATCGGCCTCGGTCTGCGGCGAGATCGGACCAATTACGCCGACTCCGATTTTGATCGGCTCCGCATACGCGCCCGCCGCGGCCGCGGCCACAACGATTGCCGCGCCGAGCAGCATTACCATAATTTTTTTCATCGTTTAAGTGATGCAGTGAAAAAGCGAATTCGCCGCGCCGAGAGCTTTTCAAAACCCGCCGCGATCTTCAACCCGCGCGGCAACAATCCCCGCTTTTGACCAACGCCGGCGAGTTGCTTGAGTATCCGGTCCGAAAGCTACAATGTCTAGTTAGGTCGTCCGGCAAAGTATGTCCGACCACATAGTCCACATCCTGCCCGAGCAAGTCGCCAGCCAGATTGCGGCGGGCGAAGTCGTCGAGCGGCCCGCGTCCGCCGTGAAGGAGCTGGTCGAGAACTCGCTCGACGCCGGGGCGCGCTCAGTGAGCGTCGAGATTCTCGGCGGCGGCTCGGCGCTAATCGCGGTCGCCGACGACGGCTCCGGCATGACGCGCGCCGACGCGATCCTTTCGCTCAGGCGTCACGCAACGTCGAAGATTCGTAGCGCCGCCGACCTGACGGCGATTCGCACGCTCGGGTTCCGCGGCGAGGCGCTCGCCTCGATCGCCAGCGTGTCGCATCTTCGGATGCAAACGCGTCGCGCCGCCGACGAACACGGCGTCGAGGTGGCCGCCGAAGCCGGCAACATCGAGGATACCCGCACGTGCGCGATTGCGGCCGGAACGCGAATCGAAGTGCGCCAACTGTTCTTCAACACTCCGGCGCGCCTGAAGTTCCTGAAGACGCTGGCTACTGAGCAGGGCGCGATCGCCGAATCGTTCCAGCGTGTCGCGCTCGCCAATCATCACATCGCGTTTCGGTTAAGCGCCGACGGCCGCGTCGTCTTCGATTTGCCGCGCGCCAACTCGGTGCTCGAACGATTCCGCCAGGTGTTCGGTCCCAAGCTCGCGGCCAGGATGCTTGCGTTCGATCTCGACCGCCCCGGAATCCGCGCGCAAGGACTGGCCGCGTCCAGCCACGAATCGTTTGCCACCGGTAGAATGATCTTCACTTTTGTCAACGGCCGCGCGGTGCGCGACCGGATGCTGATTCGCGCCGTCGAGCAGGCCTACCAGACGCTGATCCCGCGCGGGCGTCATCCGGCGACGCTGCTGTTCGTCGATATGCGGCCCGGAGAGGTCGACGTCAACGTGCATCCGATGAAGACCGAAGTGCGCTTCCGAAATGGCGGCGCGGTTTTCGACGTCGTGTATCACGCGATTCGCGACCGCTTGGCCGATCAGACCGAAAGCGCGCCCGCGACAAATTTAGTTGATGCGCCGGCTCCGTCCACCGATGACGCCGCGATGGGACTCATCACAATGTCGTCACGCGGCGAAGATACAGTGCCAAGTCCGCGCAGCGATGGGCCGTTGCGGCTCGTGCCCGACGCGGCCACTGAAAAAGCGTTTCAGCGCCCGCTCACCCTCGCTTACGATCGCGACGCCCGCCCGGGCGCGCCGACGGCGCCAGCGGCGCCGATCCCTATGTACTCGAAGCTCCGGGTGATCGGACAAATCTTCGCGGGCTATATCGCACTCGAGACCGAGGAGGGCTTGCTGCTGATCGATCAGCACGCGGCGCACGAGCGCGTTACGTTCGAGAAGCTGCGCCGGGAACTCCGCGACGGCGGGATTCGCACGCAGGCGATGCTCGCGCAGGTGCCGGTCGAGCTGAATCCCGCGCGCGCGGCGCAGGTGCATGGCGCGCTGAGCGAGCTGCGCGCGATGGGCTTCGATGTCGAGCCGTTCGGGCCGACCACTCTGCTGCTCAAGGGCGCGCCCGCGGTGTTCGGACCCGAAGGCGGCGCGAAGCTGCTCGGCGACATGATCGAGAGCATGGGCGATGCAGGCTTTCGCGGTGGAGGCGAGGCTGCGTTCGAGAATTGGCTGAAGCAACTCGCGTGTCATGGCTCGGTTCGAGTGGGACGCGTGCTCGAGCCGGCGGAAATCCATTCGCTGCTCGCGGAACTGGATCGCACGGAGTTCAAGACCAACTGCCCACACGGACGGCCGGTGCACATTCAGTTCGGACGCGGGCAAATCGAGCGAATGTTTCGGCGATGAGTTTTTCAGTGGCGCAGCTTGACGCGTCGGTACGACCGGCCAGGATCGCGGTCGGCTTCATAGTCGGGCCGACCGGAGCGGGCAAGTCTGCGCTCGCGATAGAAGTAGCGGAGTGCTTGAACTGCGAAATAGTCAACGCCGACTCGCGGCAGTTTTATCGCGGGATGGATCTCGGCACGGCGAAACCCTCGGCGGAAGATCGCGCGCGCGTGCGGCATCATCTTATAGACGTGCGCAATCCGGACGAGTCGCTCGACGTCGCCGAGTTTGCACATCTTGCGCGCGCGGCGATCGAAGAGATTGCGGCGCGCGGGCGAAATCCACTGGTGGTCGGCGGCAGCGGGCTTTACCTGCGCGTGATCCGCGGCGGAATCTTCCGCGGGCCAGCTGCGTCGGCGGAAATCCGTGACCGCTTGACGAAGATCGCGGAGGAGCACGGCGTTGCGCATCTGCATCAGCGGTTGCGCGGGATCGATCCCGAGGCGGCGAATCGAATCGGCGTCAACGACCTTTACCGCATCGTGCGCGCACTTGAAGTCTTCGAGCTGACGGGCGAGACGATTTCAGCTCATCAGCGGCGGCATCGGTTCGCCGACGCCGGCTACGACACTCTGACGGTCGGTGTCGAAGTCGAACGGCAAAAACTCTACGAGGCGATCGACACGCGCTTCGATTCGATGGTCGCGGCTGGGCTCGTCGGGGAAGTGCGCGCATTGATCGAGGCTGGATACTCGCCCGAGAAGCCGCCGCTTAGTACGATTGGGTACAAACAGATCGCGGCGTATCTGCGCGGCGGGATAACGATGGCTGATGCGATAGCGCCCGCCAAGCAGGAATCGCGGCGGCTGGCCAAGCGCCAACTCACGTGGTTTCGCCACGAGCCGGAGATCGTGTGGCTTGACCTGGAGCGCGGCGCTCAGGATGCTCTTGCGTTGTTCGAGAAATTTTTCGGGCGTGAACCAGATTGAAAGGCAATTCGAACGGACATAGGGCGCGCGGCGCGAAAAATCGCGGAGACGAAATCGCGATGGTCGAGGGGACTGCTTCGGAATCGCGCAGCGCGATCGAGCGCGTGCGCCTGGCGCGGCATGCGAATCGCCCGCAGACGCTCGACTATATCGACCTGCTAATGCGCGACTTTATCGAGATCCACGGCGACCGGCGCTTCGCTGACGACGGTGCGATCGTCGCGGGCCTCGCATATTTCGGACGCCGCGCTGTCGCCGTCGTCGGACATCAGCGGGGCCGCTCGACCACCGAGAGAATCAAGCGCAATTTCGGCAAGCCGCTGCCCGAGGGCTATCGCAAGGCGACGCGCCTCTATGAACTGGCGGAGCGGTTCGGCTTACCTATAATTACGCTGATCGACACACAAGGGGCAGAGTCGGGCGTCGGCGCGGAGGAACGCGGGCAGATCGAGGCGATCGCGCGCAACCTGGAACTGATGGCGCGGCTAACGGTGCCAATTGTCGCGTGCGTGATCGGTGAAGGCGGCTCGGGCGGCGCGATGGCGCTGGGTGTGGCAAACGTAGTGTTGATGCAGGAGAACGCGTGCTACTCGGTGATCACGCCGGAAGGATGCGCCGCGATTTTGTGGCGCGCGGGCGGTGAGGAGAACGTCGCGGCGGCGGCTTCAGCGCTGAAATTGTCGGCGCCCGATCTGCTGGAGCTGGGATTGATCGACGAGATCGTGCCGGAGCCCGTCGGCGGAGCGCATACGGCGCCGGCCGAAGCGGCGCATCTGATGGGTGCGGCTATCGCGCGGCATCTGGAGCGGCTGGTCAAGCTGAAGCCGCAGGAGTTGCGCCGCGCGCGCGAGCGGAAGTTCGCGGCGATGGGCTCGGGGTATCTCACGCGCAGCCGCGTAAACGGCGATCAGTCGATCGACTAGGAAATCACTTCATTGAATGTGAAACCCCACCGTGGGTTTCACACTTCCTTGGGCAGGGGTGACCCCTGCACCCATTGTTAGGAAGGGACGCGGGACTTCGTCCCTGTTAGGAAGTTTCAGAGGGGAGGATCGTAACCTCTTCTTGTCCGAGGAGAGGTTAGGATCCGGACGGGGAGCGTAACTTTTTCGCGACGCGTCGGTTTATCTATGCAGTGAGCCTATCGCAGGAGGTCGCACTTATGGACGCGCATAGCAAGCACGCGAGGATAATTCCTACTATGCGTTATCGGAATGCGCCGGCGGCTATCGAATGGCTGTGCAAGGCGTTCGGGTTTGAGCAGCATCTCGTGGTGCCTGACAAGGACGGCGGGATTGCCCATGCCCAGCTCACGTCTGGCAACGGGATGATCATGCTGTCGTCGGTCGGGGGCGGCATGTTCGGCCGGTTGATGAAGCAGCCCGATGAAATCGAAGGCTGCGAAACGCAGAGCGCTTACGTCATCGTCGGCGATTGCGATGCCCATTATGCGCGGGCCAAGGCCGCGGGCGCAGTAATGCTTAGAGATGTTCAGGATGAGGACTATGGCGGCAGAGGATACACCTGCCGCGATTTGGAGGGGCACATCTGGAGTTTCGGCAGCTACGATCCGTGGCAACCCGACTGATAGCCAGTTCAATCAGGGGCTGGCGGCGCGAACCACTTTGATCAGATCGCGTTGGGCGAGCTGGTGAGCCAGTGTGAGGACGTCGCGCTCGACCTCGCGGCGCGGGGCCGCGTATTCGCGCGCGATGGTGTCCGATATCGAGCGCGTTCCAAGGCCCTGCGCCATCAGCTCCCAGATTCGACCGCCGGTCCCGTTCAAGCCGTAACACATCGCGGTAGCGATGTTGGCGACAAAGGTCTCGCTTCCGGTGGTTTGTGATACGACGGCGCTCGGGATTTTCGCGACGTCATTTGGCGAGGGAGCTGCGAGATTCTTGCGCCTTCGGGCGGCGCGCGCGGCGATCGCGAATTCGGACCTCGCCACCATCTCGCGATGCACTGACGTGTAGCTGGGTCTCGAGCAGAACCATCCGGTGACGGCGGTCTTCGCACACTCTCCTACATCCGGGGTGACGCGGTGCTGGAGATGCTCGGCGACCCGGAAGATGATCGCGTCGCCAAAGCCGAGGTTCGGGACTGTCTCGCGCTTGCCGCGCGATGTATCGCGAATCTGTAGAGTCCCGCCGCGCTACGCCGCGTCACTGACGTTGATCGAAATCGCGACCTTTCGATCGTACATAATGTCGTTGTGCCATTTGAAGGCATGTCCATCGCGCGCGACCATCCGGTAGAGCCGGCCCGTAAAGCATCCGATGCGGCCGCATCCGGTGACCCGCCGAATCAGACGGAACAGCTTCGGATCGTTCAGCAGGACGTAAAAGACCCCGGCCAAAGGGTTGTCCGAGAGCGAGAGATCGCTCCCGACCTCATATTCCTTTTCTTTGAAGACGGCGCCGCGCAGGTAATGCTGAATCACACGCAACAGCGCAGGCTCGATGAACCCGGACATCCGCAGATAGTCATGTTGCTCGAAATGCTCATGCGCCGAGCGCAATTGCGACGGAGTCGCGTCGGATGAGATCCCCAGTCGTGTCAGCGTCGCAAGCATTTTTTGTGGCGGTAGATACTAACAGCGGTCTGCCCGCGGGTCCATGCGCCGTTGGTTGGAGCGGCGCCGGGGCGGGGTTTTTTCGGGTAGGTTTATCGGCGCAAATTTGAATATAATCCCGCATATCCGGAGGCGAAGTTATGGGCGCGTTTATCCTCGGGCTGATTGTGGGTGCCGGTGGCGCACTCGCGCTTTTCATCTATGACGAGGGCGAGATGTTCTTGAAGCTCTCACGCCAGATAAAGCAAACGGCAGAACGCTACAGGCAGTCGCCTTAGCTTAACGGGTCAAGCTGCGTGGTCTTTTTTGTCGCGCATAGAAGCGGCGCGCGTGCGGCGCGTAGCGAGTCCGTCTCCCGGCGGAGCGCGGCGACTATTTCGGTTGCGGCGATCGCGCTCGCGATCGTTGCGATTTCGATTGCGCCGCGGCAATCCTTCGCTCAGGACCCGCAAGAGCAAGCGTTGGAGTTGAGCGACCATGCGTTCGCGATGCTCAACGCGATCAATGCGTCATCCACCAAGGCTGGTCCGATGCTGGCGCCGGCGGCCAGCCTGGCGGGCGACGCGCAAACGCTGTCGACGGCTCTGGGCACGCATGACAACGCAAGCGCGAGCGGCGCGATGACGTCGATCCTCAACGATCGCGCCAGGATCGAGGCTGCGGCCAAGCTTGCGGGCGGGCAGTATCCGGAGCAGTGGAGCAGTATCAGGGAGAAGATCGCGGCGCTCGAAAAGCAAGTGCCCGCGGGAGCGCTCGCGGGCAGCAAAGCGGCCGGAGGCGCGCCGGATTCGCATGTGTCGGTCGCGCCGGCGACCGGGGAGAAGATGCCGGACGCGCCGAAGATCGAGATCGCGTCGCGGGTGTTCCGGGGCGGAACGGTGCGCGTGAAGGGCTTTCTGGAAGGCACCGATCTCAAGTCGGCCGGAATTTTCGACGGCGACACCAAGAGCAGAGACATCGACGTCGCGAGTACGCCGGGTGAGCAGCGAATCAATTTTGATTTCTCGATCGAACAGCCTTCGCCGACACAATCGATTCGCGTGGCGGATGTTTACGGGCGCGAGGCGCAGGCGTTGATTTCGCCGGACCCGGCGGGCGTCGGCGCGATGCGCGGGAGCGAGGAGTTGATTGAAGTCGACCCGGGCGCGAGCGCGTCGCGGGGCGAGGCGGGTCCATTGGCAGACAGTCCGATTGCGTCGGCGGGGCCCTCCAAGGGTAACAACACGGCCGAGATTCCGCGGCCGGGCGATGAGCTGTCGCCGTCGCGGCGTCATATCGATGCGAACTCGTCGCTGGGGCCGCTGACCAACGTGCAGATCAACGTGATCGACGCCGAAGAATCGATGTCGGCGCCGGGAAATGTCGAAGTAGTCGGGCAGATTGCGGGGCCGGGCGTGCGTCATGCGGGGATTTACGTCAACGGGCGGCTGGTCAAGCCGATCGCGATCAGCCCCACCGGGTACAGCGCGTTCGACCTGATTTTTCCGATGCCGGCGGGCAGCGACGCGAGGATTCGCGCATACGGCAACGGCAACGATTTCGTCGAGGCGTCGGTGGACACGGTCGGCGGAGGCAGCGGTATAACGGAGTATCGCAATCCGCCAATGTACGCGGCGCCGTATGGGGCGTATCCGCCGTCGCCGTACTACGCGCCCAATCCGTACGCGTACGCGAATCCGTATGCGCCCGGCTACAATCCGTACGCCCCGAATCCGTATCCCTATGGATACGCGCCTGGCTACGGTCCGCCGCCGTACGGCACTGTTCCGCCAGGGAAGCTGCCATGGTACGAGCGCATGTTTCACTAGTCCGCGCTACGAACCCGTAGTGAACTTGCCGCGCCCTGCGGGCTTGAGTAGGATTGCTTTCTCAACCTTCGTTCTTAAATTCTTATTAAGAGTGTCCACACGATGCTGATTCAAGCGACGCAACTGCGCCCGGGCATGATTGTCGAATACAACAACGACCTCTACCGGATCATGACGATCACGCATATCACGCCCGGCAACTGGCGCGGGATGGTGCAGACCAAGCTGCGTAACGTTAAAACGGGCTCGCAGACGGAGAACCGGTTCCGCTCGGAAGATCGCGTCGAGCGGGTGATCCTGAATCAGAGCAAGATGCAGTTCCTCTACCAGGACGGCGACGATTTTCATTTCATGAACACCGAGAACTACGAACAGATCACGATTCCCAAGGAGTTGATCGAGGACGTGGTCGGATTTCTGACGCCGAACCTCGAAGTCGAAGTCGAATTCTACGAAACAACGCCGCTCAACGTGACGCTTCCCAAGACGGTCGCGCTCAAGGTGGTGCAGACCGATCCGGGAATGAAGACGGCTGCCGTGAGCAATACGCTGAAGCCGGCGACGCTCGAGACGGGAATGGTCATCAACGTGCCGCATTTCGTCGCCGAGGGCGACACGATCACGATCAACACCGAGACGCGCGAGTACCTGTCACGCTCTAAGTAGCGGGTTGAGAATTGATCAGCGCGCGCCAGACATACCGACATGCCGGGCGCGATCGCAAGGCGGCGAGGCCGGAACGCGCGCATCCGCATCCCATTAGATTCGGGCCAAATCTCTACATCGCGCACACGCAGCCGGGGTTCGAGGGGATCGCGGCGGACGAGATAGCGGGACGAATCAGCGGCGCTCGCGAGATCACGCGGCGGGTCGTGCCAGATCGCGCCGGGATGACAATTTTTTTCGCGCCGGCGGCTGAGAAGCTCGCCGCAATCCGGACGGCCGAAGACCTGTTCGGGCTGACCGGTTACCGCGCCGGAATCGGACCCGAGAACAAGGAGCTGGACAAGATTCGCGGCGCGGCGCGCGAGGCGCCGCTGGTCGAGGCGGCGATCCAGGCGCGCGTGAAGGTCTCGCCGGGGACGCGCGCAGGCCGCAGGCTAAAGTTCCGCGTGATCGCCAGGATGGCTGGTGAGCATGAATATCGCCGCGTCGATTTCCAGCGCGCGGTCGAGCGCGGAGTTCTCGAGCGCGGCGATCATACGTGGCGGCTGGAAGAAGAGGACGCCGATGTCGAGTTGTGGGCGACCATGATCGACGCTGAGTTTTTTCTGACGGTGCGGCTCAGCGATGACCGCATGCGCCATCGCGAGTACAAGACTGCCCATCGACCGGCTTCCCTGCGCGCGTCGGGAGCGGCGGCGCTCGCGTGGCTGTCGGAACCGCGCGAGGATGACCTGGTGCTCGATCCATTTTGCGGCGCGGGAACGATCCTTGTCGAGCGGGCGCACCTGGGGCGGTACGCGAGGCTGCTCGGCAGCGATCGCGATGCTGCGGCGCTCGCGGCGGCGCGCGTCAACGTCGGCGCGCGCTACAAGCCGATCCAGCTCGAGAACTGGGACGCGGGCGCATTGCCGCTCGGCGACGCGAGCATAGATAAAATCATCACCAACCTGCCGTGGGGATTACGGTATGGAACGCACGGCGAGAATCGAAAACTCTATCCGCTGTGGTTTCGCGAGTTCGCGCGCGTGCTCAAGAGCGGCGGCATGATGGTGATGCTGACGTCGGAGTGGCGGCTGATGCGCGAGCTCGAGCGCACACGCAGGATCGCACCGAGCAAAATTATCCGGGTGTCGGTGCTCGGCAAGCCGGCGGCGATTTACGTCTGCCGCAAGGAATAGCGCGCACGCGTTCGGGGCAGAGGCAGAATCTTTGAATCGCGTGCCAAAAGTGCGCGTTGCACAGGGACGGTCACCTTCGTCCTCTCCCCACGAGGGAAAGGAGACAGAAACGCGCTACTTCACGGGAGAAAAGAAGGCGAGCACTGCGTTTGAGACGGCGTGCGGGGCGCTGCCGTCGATAGGCACTATCCATGCCGAAGGCGGCGGTGCATAGCCGAGCGCCTTTTCCGGCGATCCTTCCAGTCGCACGCCCGCGTAGATGAACGACGACGAATCGGGCGACCAGATCGTGTGCGACACGGCCAGCTGATCGAAGTAGCGGTAGGCGGTCGATTCGTCGGGCGTCGCGAGAAAATTGCCTAGCGATTTTTCGGCGCCGGTCCTAACGTCAACGACGGACCAGGTATAATACGGCTTTTCCGCGGGCACGCCGATGAACGCAACGTGGCGCGAGTCGGGCGCGAAGAAAAATGCGGCGACGTCGTCCTTAGTCAGCCATTTCGAATTCGCGGTGGCGATGTCAACCAGCTTGATGCCGTTGAAGGTGGGGTCCTGCGGCGTGATCGCCGTTGTGTACGCCAGGTGCGCCGAGTCGGGCGCCCACACGAAACTGTTCTCGCCGACGGGCAAGCTCACGACGGAGCGCGGATGACTGGCGTCGGCATCGGCGACCACGATGTTCGATTCGGCGTGGTAATTCTCGACGTACGCGAGATGCTTGCCGTCGGGCGACCATGCGGGTGTCTTGAACGGCGTGCGTCCGCTCGATAGCACCTTGACCACGTTCTGGCTGGTGGGCGTCAGGCTCATCAGCGAGACCCGCTCGGTGCGATCGGAGTCGAGCGCGAGCGTGTGCAGTGCTACCTCGTCGGGCCGCGCGCCCCAATCGAAGTACAGCGGCATCCCGGTGGTCACGATTCTGACGGGCGTCGATTCCTTCACTTGGGCCAGCACCAGGCTGAGTCCGTGCGGTTCCCCGAGCAGAAATGAAAGATGCTCGGCGTCGGGCGTCCACACCAGGTACACGATGCGCTCGGAGCGGCTCTCGAAAATTGGCATCGCCTGGCTGCGCGCGAGATCGTAAACCCACACCGCGAACGAATCCTCGCTCTGCTTGTGAGTCTCGGCCGAATAAGCGATGCGCTTGCCGTCGGGCGAGAACGTCGGCCATCCGTACACGGAATCGCTCGCGGGACCCTGCTCGGAGACCGTGTCGGCGAGCACGACCGGCATGATCGTATCTTCGCGGCGGACATGAATCGCGGCGGCCTTGCAGGTGATGCATTTGGGCTCCGCGCACTTTGTATCGCAATAGTAGATGTTGGAGTCGGTGCCGACGAAGGTGATCGCGCCGGGCGTCGGCGCACCCTGCGCAATCGAGCCGAGAGCTAGCATAAGGATGGCTGCCGCGGCGGTGGAAATCTGCAAGCAAGCACGCGCGGAGCGCATGGATGATGTGGTCATCGCGTTTAGAATTGCGCCAGCAAGGGCGCCAGCGCAAGAACGATCGCGACGTGTTGACCGACGACGGCCAATCGCGCAGAGTTGAGTATATGCGCCGGGTTGCAATCATTTTAGGTGCCGCGCTCTGGCTCGCGTCTCCCGCAATTTCGCACGCGCAGTACAACGACACCGATCAACAGAATCCCAAGGAATATCATGACGAGGATTCGCAGCCGCTCGCGCTCTTCGCCGACTTCCTCTACCCGATCGGCTATGGCCTTGAATGGCTCGTCTCCCGGCCGATGCACTGGGTAGCCAACGACAGTCCTGTCGCACCGGTTTACCGGCCGGTGGGTGGCAGCGATATGTCGCCTCCGCCGCCGGTGCCGATTATTCCCGACAACACGATGGACCAGGCGACGACGTCCACTGCTCCGCAGGATTGGTCTCCGACGCGGGCGCCCGTGACGATGAATGCAACCCTGATCAAGCCGGCGGCCCCAGCCTCATCGGCGCCGCCAGCCTCGAACAGTCAACCCGCGCTTCACTGAATTTTCGCGTCCTGCAAATCTGCCAAGCTTCAGGGGTTATCTTCACCCTTGAATGTTGCGTATCTTTGGGTAATAGAATTTTTGCTAATCGGATACGTCCAATGAGATGTGGATGAGCTAATGCAGGCTCATCTCAAGTTGGGGAGGTTGCGTCACTTAGATGGCTGTTGCACTCAAAGAGAAGGCTCCGACCGATCCCGCCGCACTCAAGAAGTGGCGCGAGGACGAGCAGGCAAAAGAGCGGGCGAAACGGGACAAGGAAAAATCCGAGCTCGGCACATTGTGGAGCCGTCGCGATTTCCTTGGCGTCCTCGGATGGGCGGGGTTCGGCGCGTTCTCGCTGATCGGTCTGCTCGCTGCCGTCCGCTCGGCGTTCCCGCGTGTGCTCTTCCTGCCGCCGTCAAAGTTCAAGGCTGGCTTTCCTGACGACTACGTGGTCGGCGAGGTCAGCGAAAAATACAAACAGGATTTCCGCACCTGGATTATCCGCACCAAAGCGGGCTTCTACGCGATCTTCGCCAAGTGCACGCACCTGGGATGCACGCCGCGATGGCTGAAGACGGAGCAAAAGTTCAAATGTCCGTGCCACGGCTCGGGCTACTACATCAGCGGGCTCAACTTCGAAGGCCCGGCGCCGCGCCCGATGGATCGATTCAAGATTTATGTTGGCGACGACGGACAGCTGGTGGTCGATAAGTCGGTCGTGTACACGATGGAACCCGGCGTCGATCCCAACGAACAGTATCCCCAGAGCATCTTGAAGATCGCCTGATAGAGACTTGAATTTGCTCATGGCGGACGCAGCTCGGCACGGAGCCGCGTCCGTTTTTTGTTTTTCACTTTTCTACACGGAGTACATTCCCGCGATGCCACTGATCAAAGCCGACAACATCAATATCAATTATGACACTTACGGTGACGGCGAGCCGTTGCTGCTGATCATGGGATTCGGGATGTCGGGGGCTGGATGGATTCCGTCGCTGCCGTTTTTCAGCGGCTTCAAGTCTATCTACTTCGACAATCGCGGAACCGGGCTCAGCGACAAGCCTGACTGTATCTACACCGTCGAGGGCATGGCCGATGACGCGAGCAATCTGCTGCGCGCGCTCGGAATCGCAAAAGCAAAAGTGT
>NZ_DATEQZ010000012.1:0-3335 GCF_035272065.1 Binatus sp. (SeqCode) | reverse complement strand
CACTTTCATCTCCGCGCGCAGCCGCATCAGGTGACCTGGCTCCACGGCTTCGACCCGCCAGAAGTCGAGCGCTTCTCCCACGCGCACCGAGTCGGCGTCGCGCCGTCCGCGGCGCAGGCCTACTCCACCGCACAGGCGGTCCATGGCACCGCGGATGCGCCAAGCCCAATTCATGTAGAGCCAGCCGCGCGTTCCACCGAGCCCGGTGAAGGCCCGGAAAATCGCCTCAGCCGGCGCATCAACGGCGATCTGCCGGTGCTCGATGATCATGCCTTCGTGCGTTGTCAGCTTGACCGGGGTTGCGTCTGCCTGACTCGTGGACAGCGCGTCGCTCCAGGCGGTCTCGACCTTGTCGGCTCGGAGTTTTTCCAGCGCGAGTTTCACGGCGGTCCGATAGTCCAGCGGCTGGATCGCAGGGAAAAGACGCCGCGCGACATCGTCGCGCACGATAATCTCGTTGCGCAGGCCGGCGATGAGCGGCCTGGCAATGGCCGCGGGAATCGGCGTCACGAAGTGAACCCAATACGAGGAGAGATTCGGCGTGAGGACTGGCACCGGCACGAGCCAGCGCCGAAGCCCGCGGACTTCGGCGTAGAAGATGAGCATTTCGCCATAAGTGATCACGTCGGCGCCGCCGATCTCGATCGTCCGCCCCGCGCTGTCTGGAACGCGGAGCGCCTCGATGAGATAGTCCAGCACGGTGCGGATGGCGATGGGTTGTATGCGGGTGTACACCCAGCGCGGGCAAATCATCACGGGCACCCGCTCAGTGAGGTAGCGGATCATTTCGAAGGACAAACTCCCCGAACCCACGATGACTCCAGCGCGAAACTCGGTGACGGGCACGCCGCTTTTCCGCAGGGCATCGCCCGTCGCATGCCGGGAACTAAGATGCGCCGAAAGCGCCGTCCCGGGATCGCCCAGGCCGCCTAGATAGATGATGCGCTCGACTCCGGCGCTTTTCGCCGCCGCGCCAAAATTGCGGGCCACCATCACGTCGCGCTCGGGAAAATCAGAACCCGCTCCGAGGCTGTGCACGAGATAATAGGCGACGGCGACCCCGCGCATGGCATCCACCAGCGACTCCGGGCGAAGCACATCGCCTACAACCAGCTCTACGTCGCCCCGCCACGGTCTTCCCTGCAATCGCGAGGCGTCGCGTGCCAGGCATCGCACGCGGACACCAGACTCGAGCAGTCTCGGGACAAGCCGCCCGCCGATGTATCCGGTGACACCGGTCACCAGCGCGGGTCGGTCGTTGGATTGGGCGTTCGAAAAATTCATGGCACGGGATGGAGGCCATCACCGATGGTTGGGAGTCATCTCCACGCGGATCATCACCTCATTGCGGCGCAGGAAGACGGGTGTCCACGGCGGGTCGTAATAGGCGAAGACGGGGTCGCCTTTTTCCGCAATCTTCTGCACGCGCAGCCATGCCTTGAGTTTCTCGATGGCCGTCTTTTCGTTCTGCGCCGTGCGCCCGCCGCCGAAGCGCATCACCGCGCATCTCGCCGCATCGACCTTGCCCAGACTGACGCTGTCTCCAGCTGGCTTCGGCACACCTTTCTCCACGGCTTTCTTCGGCATGATGAAGCTCATCGTCTTTTTGTCTTTAGCGGCGTCGATCAAGACCGGCGACGTCATCGCGATCTTTTCCGCTTCCGCATTACTGCCGGTGATAAACCGGAACAACTGCCCGAAGCTGCGGTTCATTTCACCATCGTCCATCGGTATCGTGGCCAGGGTGAATGCCGGGTAGTCGCGGATTTCAAATGGCGCGTCAGTGCGGACGACTTTATAACTCGGAGTTTCGGTCGCCGCGCGGGAAGTGGTCACGAGCCAAAAAATCCCGAGCGCGATGGGCATCACTATGGCGAGGATAAGCGGCATTTTGTAGCGTTCATAGGTTGGGTGTGAAATCCGTAGCGAGGCCGAGGTGTTCCCACGCGGCGAGTTCGCTTGCAGCCGAGGCGAGTTTTTTCCGCACCTTGTCGTTCGCGTACTTTCCCAGGACCAGGCGCAGCGGCGGCGCGTTGGATTCGACGGCGCCGATGATGGCGTCCGCCGCCTTGTCCGGATCGCCTGGTTGCCTGCCGTTCATGGTTTCGAGAAAGCGAAGGAACTTGCCGCTCGATCGGTCGTAATCGGCGATGTGGTTTCCCGCGCGTTCGAGCGAACGCCCGCTGAACTCGGTGCGAAACGGTCCCGGCTGCACGATGATAACTTTGATGCCAAGCGGTTTTAGTTCGGCGGAGAGCGATTCCGACACGCCTTCGAGCGCCCATTTCGCTGCACCGTAGATGGAAAAGCCGGCGTAATTTGAGATCACGGCGGCGGCGGAAATGTTCACGATGTGGCCGCTGTGCTGCGCGCGCAGGATCGGCAGCGCCGCGCGGATGACCTCCAGCGCGCCGAAAAAATTGGCGTCGAGATTGCGCGCGATTTGTTCGTCGCTGAGTTCCTCGAGGGCGCCTACCAGGCCGTAGCCCGCGTTGTTCACGACCACATCGATCCGGCCGAATGCCGCCACCGCCTGCGCGATCGCGGCTTTCACCTGCGAGGGCTCGGTGACGTCGAGCGCGAGTGCGCGACACGTCTCCGGATGCCGGGCGACAAGGTCGTCGAGTTGTGTCGGCTTCCGCGACGTTGCGACGAGCCGGTGCCCTCGCGCGAGCACGTGCGTCGCAAGGGCGCGTCCCAAGCCGCCGGAGCAGCCGGTGATGAGCCAGACCGGCGGTTGTGGTTGTTCGTTCATCGAGTCACGGAATTACCGGAGGAGTTCGTTTTGCTTGGCGCTTCGGACGCCGAGAAACCGCTTCGCATCGCGGACCTGTCGCGATTATTCTTTTGAACACAGTATGGAACCTGATCACGCAAAAGAACGCGAAGCCGAGATCGAGCTTTTGAAACGGATCGGTCAGGGCGACCGCGGGAGTTTCGAGGAGCTTTACGATCGGTTTTCGGGCGTCTTGTTTTCCACGGCTTATCGCGTGCTGAACAATCAGGTAGCCGCCGAGGACGTGCTGCAGGATGTCTTCATCCAGATCTGGGAAAAGGCGCCCCTTTATAATCCGGCCCTCGGCAAACCGCTGACCTGGGCGGTGACGCTCACTCGCAACAAGGCCATCGATCGCCTGCGCTCGACACAGCGCCGCAATCGGCTCCAGGACGACGTGCAGCGCGAGTCTGAAATTTTTGAGCAATTCGACGGCCAGAGTTCTTTCGATGCGGTGGCGTCGGTGGAGACGAGCAAGCTGGTACGCGAGGCGATTGAGGAGCTCTCGAAGGACCAGCGCCAGGTGATCGAACTCGCGTTCTTTTCCTCGATGACCCAG
>NZ_DATEQZ010000011.1:0-30795 GCF_035272065.1 Binatus sp. (SeqCode) | reverse complement strand
CGTCGAGAAATTCTTTGGCAATCTGACGCTTGAACTCCGAACTGAAACTCCGATGTCGAGCCATGGCCTATCCTCCGATAAGCCCGTCGCCCGGTCCAATTCGTATCTGCCTGGCTGTCCAGTTTTAGGGGTTCACTCCAGTTGCCGGTCTAAAGTGTTACCCATGCTGCCGGTCGCTCAAAGGAGCCGATCAGAAAAAGAGATATGAAAAATTATTTTGTTCGACTTTTTGGTTTTTCGATTGTTGTTGCGGCGTTCGCGGCGGCTGGCGCGGTGTTGGCGGCGGAGGCGGGGGCGCCGCCTGCTTACAAGTTGGCTGCTACCTTCAAGGTCGGCGGCGACGGAGGATGGGACTACGCGACGCTCAGCGAGTGCCGGCTATACGTCACTCGCACGACGCATACGATGGTGATCGACGTAGCGACGGGGAAAGTCGTAGCGGATATCGGCGGGCAACAAAGATCTCATGGCGTGGCGCTCGTGCCGGACGCGCGGCGCGGGTTTATCAGCGATGGTGGGAGCGGCTCGGTGCTGGTCTTCGATATGAAGACCCATGCGACGCTCGGCAAGGTGGCGGCGGCGGCTGACGCCGACGGTATCATCTATGATCGCGCCAGTAATCGCGTACTGGTGATGTGCGGCGATGCGCATCGGATGGTCGCGATTGCGCCCGACGTGAATCTGTCGGGCGGCACGGCGGCGGCGAGTGTCGATCTGGGCGGCTCGCCCGAGTTCGCGGTTGCGGACGAGAAGGGCAAGGTGTTCGTCAATATCGCGGACAAGGACGAGGTGGCGGTGGTCGATACGAAGCCGATGAAGGTCGTCGCGCGATGGCCGACCGGGCCGGGTAAGCGGCCGACCGGGATGTCGATGGATCGCGCGACGCGGCGCCTGTTCATCGGATGTCGAAATAACAAGCTGGTCGTGATGAACACCGACGACGGAAAGATCGTGGCGGATTTTCCGATCGGTGCTTACGTTGATGCGACGGCGTTCCGCGGCGGCCTGGTGTTCGCGAGTTGCGGCGACGGGACGTTGACGATCGTTCGCGAAGTGTCGGCGGACAAGTTCGAACTCGCGCAGGTGGTGAAGACGGAGTTGGGTGCGCGGACGATGGCGCTCGGTCCGAGTGGCGAGATGATTTATCTGCCGACGTCGGACCTGACGTTCGCGGAGGGCAGCAGCCCGGCGCATCCGCGGCCGGTGCCGGTTGCGGGGACGTTCAGGATACTGATCGTGACGCAGTAGTGGGGGAAGGGCAAATCACTTGATTTAATGTGAACCCCACCGTGGGTTTCACGCTTCCTTGGGCAGGGGTGACACCTGCACCCGGTGTCAAGGCTTCAGGCGACGACGCGGTCGGAGAAGCCGGCTACGTCGTAGCTCATTATCAGGAGATCGCGGGAGCGGCCGCGGCGGTCCTCGACCCAGTCCGACAGCATCGCCTCGACCTGGAAGCCCAAGTGCTCGAAGGCGGCGCGCGCGGCGGCCTGCTCGGTGGTCATCTGGGCGGTGATCTTTTTGAGCCCGAGCGAGCGCGCGAGATCGAATACTTCGGCGGCGAGGCGGCGACCGAGTCCCGCGCCGCGGTAACGCGACGAGGTCATGATTCGAATCTCGCCGACCCGCCGGGTCCATCGCGCCTGATCCAGATGGACGCTGGCGTAGGCGGCGAGTTCGCCGTCGATCTCGGCGAGAAGGGTGATGGTGTGTCCGTCCCTGATGTGATCGACCCATTGCTTGACGACGTTGCGGTCGGTGATGTCGGTGCGGAGGAAAAGCAGATCGTCGGCGGGGAGGTCCTTGGCGAATTCGACTATCTTGTCGAGGTCGGCAGGTTCCATTACGCGGATAGTGGCGCTGCGGCCGTCGCGCAATTTAAGCTGAATTGGATAAGGACGATTGGTCTTGATCTGCTCGGCCATTGGAACCTCCGGGGCAACTACTGCGGGCAAGCGCTGCCGTCGGAATGCTTGTAAGACGCTCTTAACCCGCGCGAAACGTTATCCTTGATCAGCGCGGGCGGTCCGGCAAGGGTAGCTGCAATAAAATTCAGCTTGCGCTTTAGCGACCATGCCTGCCAAACTTTGCAGTCCGCGGCAGCATCATTTCCAGGATTTTCTCTGCTGGGACAGGGCAGCGAGCGCCGTGGCCCAAGCCAGGGAAATCCGGCTCGGAGGTGACTACAAATGGCTGAAAATTCCGCATTTCCATCCGCCTCGAGCTACCGGCTTTCTACCCAGGACGCGACCTTTATCTACGCCGAGTCCCAAAGCGGTCCGCTGCATATCGGATCGATCGGGCTGTTCGAAGGGCGCGTCGATTTCAACGGGCTGCTGGGGCATTTCGAGGAACGGATGCATCTGGTGCCGCGCTACCGGCAGCGGCTGATCGAGGTTCCGCTTAATTTCGCCCACGCGATGATGGAGGATGATCCCGAGTTCTCGATCGACCACCACGTGCATCTTCACGAGCTGCCCGACGCGATGAGCGAAGGGGACGCGCTCGTGGAAATGATGCGCATCTACCAGAAGCCGCTCGATCGCAAGCATCCGCTGTGGCAACTGCACGTGTTCCACAACCTGGACGGGAATCGCACGGCGCTGATGTGGAAGGTGCATCATTGCCTGGTCGATGGCGTGTCGGGAGTCGAGTTGCTGAAAGTGATGTACGATTTTCGCGCGGAGCCCGACGACATTCCGCAGCCGCCGGAGCCGTGGGTAGCGGCGCGGCCGTCGAGCGTGATACGGCGATTCGCGGAAGCGGTGCGCGACCAGATTCAGGGCGCGGTCAACTCGACGATCAACGCGGCGGTCGAAGCGGTCGAGGACCCGGCGTCGGTGGCGGAGCGCGCGCGGCAGTTGGGCGAGGCGTCGCGGGTGATGACCGAGCTGGCGACGCGGCGGATAGTGGCAACGCCGTGGAACTCGACGCCGGTCACGCAGGACCGCGCCGTGGCTTGGACGCGTCAAACGTTTTCGGATTTTCGCGCGATCAGATCGGCGTTCGGCGGATCGGTAAATGATGTCGTACTGGCGATGTTGACCGAGGGCGCCGCGCGCTATTTGCAGCATCATGGTTACGCCGTCGAAGGACAGCAACTGTGCATTGGATGTCCGGTCAACGTGCGGCACAAGAGTGAAAGGAGTTCGCTGGGAAATCGCGTCTCGATGATGTTCCCGACCGCGCCGGCGGCGCCGATGGATATCGTCGAGCGGCTGAAACTGATCAACGAGGAGACCGAGCGAATCAAGGCTGCAGGGTCGGCGCAGGCTCTGGAAGCCATGATGGGACTCAGCGACGCGATTCCGCCGAGCATGATCGGGCCGGCCTCGCGCGCGGCGACTACCATGATGGATGTCGCGGGGCGGCTGGCGAAGTTTACGAATTGGAAACCGCGGCCCGACGGCTTCGCGCTGCCCGCATTCGGGATAAATTTTATCGCGACCAACGTGCCGGGGGTGCAGGTGCCGCAATATATTAACGGTCACGTCTGCCTGGACATGGTACCGCTGGTGCCGCTCGGCGCGACGATGGGGTATGCAGTCGCAATACTCAGTTACTATAAGAGTTTATACTTCGGAATGATGGCGGACCCGCGCGTTATGCCCGATGTCGCACTGATGAAGGCGTTCGTCGATGATGCATTCGCGGAGCTGAAAAGGCGATGCGCGGAAAAATCCGCTGAGAAGGCGGCAGAGGAGCCGGAGCGGAAGAGCGCCAGCGGCGCGTGAAGGGAAGGGTAAATCACTTGATTGAATGTGAAGCCCGCGGTGGGTTTCACACTTCCTTCGGCAGGGGTGACCCCTGCACCCGATATTAAGAAAAGATGCGGGACTTCGTCCCTGCTAGAACTTTCTTTGTGTCATTCTGAGCGCAGCGAAGAATCCGGGAGTATATACCTTACGCAATTTGAGCGGGACCAGCCGGGATGAAGCGGAATCAAGTGGGATGGCGGACCAGAGCGGACTAGGCCAGACGAGGGCGGACCGTCGGTACTGTCTTAATTTCAAACTTCAACGAATCCGACCAATAAAGGCACCTTCCCAGCCCTTGAAGCGATGGTCGTTCTCGTCAATGCATTGAGCCTTTGAAAGTAGTTCCGTTTGGAGCTTCCCTTCACGTGCATAGCCTGATTCGCTCACCTCCTCGATCAGTGCATCGTGATCGCTCATTCCTTTTTTGCATTCTTTGTCCGTTCCGAACTTATTAAGTACGGTCCAAGCAGTAATCGGTGCCTTAGAATCAATCGACTTTGTGTTGTGATTGATGGGCGGGACCAACAGATACCAACCCACAAGCGCGAGCGCGCCAGCGTGGCGGATATTCACGCTATTCCTTCGGCCATCCGACGGGACGCTTTTTGGAAATCAGTTTCCGCATAGCGTCCTTCGAGTCGCCCTCAATCTTGAGAACTTCTGGTTGGGGACCGGGACGCTTACGCTGTTTCTTGGCTTTTGGTTTCTTGGCAGTCCTCAAAATGGTGTCCCCTGTGTCGGAGTCAGCGGAAGCGTGAGCACTGGCTGACGATACCGGAGTCGCTTGCCGACTGCACTCTTGACTGCACGCGCCATTCGCTCGCCGTCATCAACTTTGCGCGCATTCCAGCGGAAATCAAACTCCGTCGGTCATATGTCCGACACATTGCGTTAAGTATATACTCCCGGAAGAATCCCGGTGCAGCGCTCGACGCCGCTACTTGCCCTACGCGCCGCACATTCTGGCTCGCTCCTGAGGTTCAACTATGCGATGCGGATGGGCGCGCAATGAGTTGGCGATTCGCTACCACGACGAGGAGTGGGGCGTGCCGGTGCATGACGAACGGCGGTGGTTCGAGTTTATCACGCTCGAGGGGGCGCAGGCCGGGCTGAGTTGGGACACTATTCTGCGCAAGCGCGAGTCTTACCGGAGCGCATTTCGGGGATTCGAGCCGAACAAAGTTGCGAGGTTCGGCGATCGAGATGTTAGCAGGCTGCTCGCGGATGCGGGGATCGTTCGCAATCGGTTGAAGGTAAATTCTGCGATTGGCAATGCGAAGGCATTTCTTGCCGTGCAGAGAGAGTTCGGCAGCTTCGACGAATATATCTGGCGGTTTGTTGATGGGCGGCCGCGGATCAACAAGTGGCGCGCGCTGAAGCAGGTACCGGCGCGTACGATCGAGTCGGACGCGATGAGCAAGGACTTGATCGGGCGTGGTTTCAAGTTCGTGGGATCGACAATCTGCTACGCGATGATGCAGGCGACCGGGATGGTGAACGATCACCTGGTCGATTGCGAAAGGTACGGGGCGGTGACACGGGCAAAGAAATGACGGGGAGATGACGCGTAGGATTTGCCGCGTTTGACTATTACGAGGTGGCGGTTGCCGTGATCGGAAGTGAGGACGGGTTCGAAGTCGAGTGCGTCGCTCTGGTGAGTTTTCCATACGTTGGCGGGCATTATGACGAAACCGGGGGGTGCGTCGCCGAGACGGCCCGGCAGAACTGGCGCGTCGCGATCCAGATAGAAGAGGAGAGGCGCTACCTCTTCCTGGAATCCGTACAGGTAGAGCGGGTCGGAGGGCGCGACTACGCGGGCAATTTCCTCGGCGGCGGGGCGAAAGGAATCGGCGGCGCATGAGCGCACTTCCGTGCGCGGTATATCGATGAAGTTGAAAACCACCGGCCCGGCACATAGCGCGACGAACGTCCAGGTGGCGGCGCGGCGGAATGCTTGCGGAGGAACGGTGACGATCCACCACGCAAGAATCACGGTGGCGGCCGGCCATACCGGCAGCAAATACGAGCGGCGCTTGTAGGCAGCGATGCTGAAGAAGATAACGGTGGCGAAGTAGAAGATCGCGAAGAGGCGGACGCCAGCGCGTCCTTTCCCAGGAAGAGAAGTAGAATCACCGCCCGGAGTGACTACTGGACTGAGTAATGCGTAAACCGCGGCGACCGGGACCAGGATGCTCAGCGGGGCGGAGTTGAGGAGGATGGGCTTCAGGTAGTACCACGGCGCCATCGCGCCCAGCGAGCCGAAGAAGCGGCCGACGTTTTCGGTGTCGAGCTGGCGGTTGAGGAAGGCGAAGCGTCCGCCGAAGTAGCAGGCGAGATACCAGCTCGCAGCGATAGCGGCGCCGAGAATGATCGCGCCGGGATCGAGCATCGCGGAGATTTGGCGTCCGCGGCGCTCGGCGATCATGAAGATGATGATCGAAACGCCGGGGAGAATCGCGCCTATGGGCCCCTTGGCGAGCACGCCCAGGCCCAGCGCGGCCGCCATCAGGTAGAGTGCGGGCAGGTTGGATTCAAAGCGCGCCGCGCGACCGGACAAGGTGGCGTCACTAGCTAACCATCTCAGAAAAGCGAACAGAGAGAGGGTCTCGAAGAAGCACAGCGTCATATCGACGCGGCCGAAGCGACCCTGGCTGATGTATTGATAGGACGCAGCGAGAGCGAGTCCAGCGAGGACGGCGGCGTCGAGGCCGAGGAGTTCGTACGCGAAGAGCATCGTAAGGAGCGCGCCTGCGATCGCGTAGAGGGCGGACGGCAGGCGGAGGTTGGCGGCGGTCACCTTTTGGATTCCAGCGAGGCGATCGATCGCTACTGCGGTCCAGTGGAACAGCGGCGGCTTGTACATCGGAACGTTGCGGTTCTCGACCGGGAACAGGAGATTGCCATGCTCGACCATCTGCTGGACGAAGACGCCTTCGACAGCTTCGTTGCCGGTGCATACGTCGCCGGCGCCGAGTCGATGAAGGCTCAGGACCGCGACGATGAGAGCGAGCGCCACGATGGCGGCGGCCGGTGGAATTTTAGCGGGCATCAATACTCAGTCGAATAGTCAGTCGAGGTTGGCGCGCAATATGCTAAGGCTCTGGATACGCGAGGAGTCGTAGCCCCGCCACTTGGCGGCAGAAACGTCGCGGGCACTAACGCGTTTGAAACCGAGGCGGGAAAAGAAACCGGCGACGCGATCGTCACTGGTGCAGGCGAAAACGTATTTGAGGCGGCGAGCCTCGGCTTCCTTGAGGATCTCGCGGACCAGCACGGCGGCGACGCCCTCTCCCTGGAAGCGAGTCAGGGTGTACATCGCGGTGATCTCGCCGCAACGATCGCGGCGGTAGGGTTCGGTCAGCAGTGAGCAGATACCGGCGAGGTGTTCGTCGCCGATTCGGTAGCCGAAGCATGAGGGCAGGATTTGCGCGATCTGATCGGGAGTGCGGGGCAGCAGATTGCCTTCGGTCTGGCCGCGCACGATCAGTGCTTCGACTTCTTCGAAGTCGTCAATTGAAACGGGGCGGACGAAGCCGTATTGCATCTCAGTGAAGAGCGTTCCGGCACCGATGAAACTGAAGAGTTCCTCGTAAACGTCGCCCGGCGCTACCAGGTTGACGGAGCCGACGCCGTCTTCCAAGGCGTCGAGGGCGGCGCGCACGATGGCTCTGCGAGCACGCGAGCGGATGTTGCGCATCGTGCGGCGAATGCGGCGTTCCTCGACGAACGAGAGCCGATTGCCGTCCTTGTCGAGCAAGCCGCCTCGCCGATCGAGCATCAGGAGCTTGAAGACGCGGAGCCGACTGGCGAGCTCGCGTGCGAAGACGGTGAGATCGTCGGCGTCGTCACGGCTCATCGAGGCGACGACGATCGAGCCCGCGCGCAGACGCTCCCAGATCTCGGCGACGGCGGAATCTGGCGGATACGGGCGCGAGCGCAGTCCTTCGGATGGATTGAAAACGGGAGGCGGCTCTGTGGGGGCGAGGCGGCCGAGCCGGCGCATCAGCTTCGGGAGCGCGGTTGGCGAGACGATCACGACGCATCGGGTTTGATTGCGGCGCAATTCGCGGAGCGTCACGACGAGGGAATCGAATTCGGAGATGCGCTGTCCGGCGGGAGGGATCAGCGCGAAGAGCAGGCTTTTGCCGTAAAATTCTTCGAGATAGAAAGTCTTCTCGGTGAAGACCGGGGCGCCGCGGCGCGGTTTGCCAGTGAAGTCGCCGAGGTTGATTGCTCCAAAATCGCTCACGGCGTGGGGACCGGACGGGAGCAGAATCCTGATCGCGCGGAACGCGCTGAATAAGGACCCTCACTTAACCTCTCCCGTACAGCGAGAGGGACAAGATGGGCGAGGATTCGCGAAGTCGCAGTCGAGAGGTTCTTCAATTCTGCTACGCGGGCTGGGATTTTGCCGGCGATATCGAGGCTGCGTCGGCGGGAGGGTAGACCGGCAGCGACGGACGCGACGCGGCTATTTCGGCGAGCGAGGTATCGGAGAAAACTTCGAGCAGCACGCGCTGGCCCTTCTCCCACACGCGGTACATGCGGCAGGTCGGCTGCAGCGCGCATGAGCTGCTGCCATCGGTGCATACATTGAGCGTGATTGGACCCTCGACGGCTTCGATGATATCGCGAAAGGTGACGGTGTCGGCGGCGCGGGCCAGCTGGTAGCCGCCGCCGGGACCGCGGCGCGCGTTCACGAGGCCGCGGCGCATCAGATCGCGAATCACTTTTTCGAGATAGTACTTCGGGATGTGCTCGCGAGCGGCTATCTCGGTACCGCGCGCCACGCCGGCGGGATGATCGGCGAGATAGATCATCGCACGCAGGGCGTACTCGATCTTGCGCGGTACCTGCATCAGGCTCATTTTTTCAGTATCTACGCGGGAGTTGCGGCGGCTCGCACGGCGAGAATCTTCTCGACGTACTTGACCAGCATGTCGTTCTCGATGTTGACGGTGTCGCCGGGCTGCTTGAAGCCGAGCGTCGTCGAGCGGATCGTGTGGGGAATAAGCTCGACGGAAAAACTGTTGTCCTTGATCGAAAAGATCGTGAGGCTGATACCGTCGATGGCGACCGAGCCCTTCTCGACCAGGTAGCGCGCTTGCGTGGGTGCGACCTCGAAAGTGAAAAGTTTCGAGGCGCCCTCGGGTTTGATCGACACGACGCGGCCGATGCCGTCGACGTGGCCGGAGACGAGATGGCCGCCGAGCAGCTTCCCGAGCGTGAGGCATCGCTCCAGATTGACCCGGCTGCCGGGCCTCAGATCGCCAAGCCCGGTGCATCGCAGGGTCTCGGCGGAGATGTCCATCGCGAAGCGGCCGGGGCTCTTGGAAATCACGGTCAGGCACGCGCCGTTGACGGTGATCGAGTCGCCGATTGTGACTTCGGAAACGGGGAGCGAAGTGTGGATGGAAATCACCGCGCCTTGGTCGGTCGGCTTGAGGCTTTCGACGGTGCCGAGGTCTTCGATGATACCGGTGAACATCACTACTCCTGTGGAGCGCTGGGCTCGCGGGGAGATATCTCCACAGAAATCATATCTTTTTGAGAGATGGCTGCGCAACAATATGAGGTGAACCGGTAGGGTCTTGCTAAGGTAGGGCGGAATGAGCTCGAAGAAAAAAGAAAAACTGAAGGCGCTGCTGTTCGACTTTGGCGGCACGCTCGCGTTCCTGGATTTCGAATTGCTGGCGCGCGAATTCTCACGCGAGGGGCGGAAGCTGGACGCGCTCGCGCTCGAGCATGCGGAATACGCGGGGCGCGCGGCGATCGATCGACATCTGATGAGCGAGGGCAACAGCCAAGCCACCAGCGCGGCGTACGAATTTTTCTTTCGCGGCTGGATGACGGCTGCAGGAATTCCGGCAGATGAATTTCACGAATGCGCTGCAAAGTTCGGCGCGATACATCGCGAGGCCACGCTGTGGCGCGTGGTGCGGCCGGGAACATTCGAGGCATTGGAGGCATTCAAGTCGGCGGGCTACAAGCTCGCGATCGTGTCGAATGCGGAGGGTCAAGTCGAGGCGGACGCGAAACGATTCGGGCTGGCGAAGTACTTCGACGTGACAATCGATTCGCATATCGTTGGCGTCGCGAAGCCCGACCCGCGGATTTTTCGAATCGCACTCGAACGGCTGGGCGTCGGTCCCGACGAAGCCAAATTTACCGGCGACATCTATTCGATCGACGTCGAGGGAGCGCGCGCGGCGGGAATCGAGGCGCGACTCGTCGATCAGCATCAGCGGTACACGTGGGTCGAGCACGAGAAGATTCGGCATATCCGCGAGCTGCATCGGATCGATTGAGAGGAAGATCGAGTTATGGGCGTCATTAGAGATCAATCGGAAAAGATTTTCACTGGCGCTATTACGACCCGGCAGTTTCATCCGCTATTGCCGACCGGCGAGTACGAAGAAATTGCGGACGGCGTGATGTTCTATCGCTGGTTTGCGAACGTGACGGCGGCAAAGACGCGTGAGGGGCTGGTGCTGATCGACACCGGCGGATACTTCAACCAGGACGCGACGGTGAAGCTGATTCGGCAGTTCTCGCCGGAGCGGGTGAACACGGCTATCTACACGCACGGCCACGTCGATCACGCGTGCGGAATGCCGGCGATCGTCGCGGACGCGCAGAGGAACAAGGTCGCCCGTCCGCGCGTCGTGGGGCATCGCGCGGTCGCCGCGCGGTTCGATCGCTACAAGCGGACGACTGGCTATAACACAGTAGTCAATACACGGCAGTTCAACCGGCCGGCGCCGTGGCCGACTGAGTATGTATATCCGGATACCTACTTCGATAGTCAGTTGAATGTAGTTGCGGGCGACGACAAGTTCGAATGCCATCATGCGCGCGGCGAAACCGACGACCATTGCTGGGTGTTTATTCCGCAGCGCAAGGTGCTGTGCACCGGAGATTTGATTATCTGGGCGGCGCCCAACGCGGGTAATCCGCAGAAGGCGCAACGCTATGCGCGCGAATGGGCCGAGGCGCTGCGCGTGATGGCGCGGCTGGGGGCGGAACTACTCGTGCCGGGGCATGGCTACCCGGTGTTCGGCGCTATTCGGGTGCGCCAGGTGCTGAACGACACCGCGAACTATCTGCAAAGTTTATACGATCAGACTATTGCGATGATGAATGCGGGCGCGCCGCTCGACGAGGTAATTCACACCGTGAAGCCGGCGGCGAATCTCGCGGAGAAGCCGTGGCTACAGGCGGTTTACGACGAGCCCGAGTTTATCGTGCGCAATATCTGGCGGCTGGAAGGCGGATGGTACGATGGCATGCCGTCGAATCTGAAACCGGCGACCGACGCCGAGCGCGCGCGGGAGATCGCGGCGCTGGCGGGTGGCGTCGGGCCGGTGATCGCGCGCGCGAATGAGAAACTCGCGGCGGGTGAAGTCGTGCTCGCATGTCACCTGGCGGACTGGGCGGTGGCGGCTGCGCCGGACGACAAATCGGCGCATGAAGCGCGGATGAGAATCTACGCGGCGCGCGCGGATCGCGAGGAATCAACGATGGCGCATGGGATCTTTCGATCGGCGGTGGTCGAGTCCGCAGCGAAGGCGGGAGTCGAAGCGCCAGAGGACAGGCGCAGCGCGTGAAGCTCAGCCTTCGGGCATCGCGCCGCGCAAAGATATTTGCCGAAAGTCTGACTACATGCCGTCGTAAATCAGGTACCGACCATTGCCATCGGCAACAATAAGCTGGTTGCCGACCTGGGTGACTCCCGCCGGCTAGCTGAGATTGTTTGCGCATGGTCCGCCTTCGGTGCATCTGGTGCCGTCGTTGTTTTCCACGCCGCAGGTGGAGTTTGGCTGGCCAAGCACGACATCGGCGGGCGTAAAGTTCGCGGTTGGAAACGTGTTCCACACCAGGATGCGGTTGTTCATCTGATCGTCGACGAAGAGTTGAGTGCCGTTGCTGAACACGCCGTCATACGGCATGTTCATGTTCTTTGCGCTGGGCAGTCCTGAACCGCCTGAGCCGTTCTTGTTTACTACGTTTGAAGTAAAGTCGGGCTGTCCGAGCACGATATCAGCTGGCTGAAAATTCTTTTTCGGAAACTTGTTCCAAATCAAAACCCGATTTTCATCTTCATCTGTGACGACCAGCCTTGTCCCGTCGGTCCACACTCCCGCCGGATAGCTGAAGTTGGCGTCGCTTGGAGCACCCGAAGTTCCGGTACCGCTATTGAGCGTAACGCAAGTTTTGAAGTTGTTCTGGCCGAGCACAATGTTCGCCTTTTGCCCGTTCTTTGCCGGAATCTTGTTATAGATGAGCACGCGAGCATTGCTGGAATCGGCCACGACCAGTTTTCCGCCGGCTGCGGAAATCGTTTCGGGAGCATTCATGCCTTTAGCGGTGCAAGCAAAGTTCCGGGTTCCGAATTTGGCCTGTCCGATCACGAAATTTGCCTTAACCTGATCCGACGTGGGAGCCTTTTTCCATATGAGAACGCGGCTGTCGTAGAAATCATCGACCAATAGCACCTTGCCGGAGACATAGGGCGACTGGGGTCCTCCAAACTGATTCGCCGCGTTGCCTTGGCCAGACGAGGTAAGATTTGGCTGGCCGAGCACGAAATCCGCGTCGGCGTCGTTTGATGTAGGAACGGCAAGGAACCCGAGCACTCGCTGATTGCTGTAGTCGCTGAGATAAATCGCGCCCGTCGGCCCAACGCCAACGGACCCAAGACCACCGTCGACTGTATCGGCGGCGGGATTGCCCATCCCCTGGTTTGGAAATCCTCCGGAGAAATCGGCCTGCCCGATGACCACCGAGGCCGCCTGAAAAGTCGTAAGAGTGATAGTCGCGTTGGGGGTCGAAACGACTTTTGAATCGTCGCCGGCCTGCGTAAGAGCGGGCGATGTGAAAATGGCGATGGCCAACATCGCACTTGCAGCGATGACGCCCACAATGCGGGTTTTCATCGAATCCTCTATGATGAAGTTATTTGGGGAAACCGGCGATGGCACGGAAGAGACCGGACGGAGCCTTTCACACGACCCTGTTCAAGTCAAAGCCTTGAGACGCTACGAGATTGGTAACGGAAAGCCGTATCTTTCTTGTACTAGTCCTTATCTCTTTGGACGATGTGAGTAATCGAAGTGGGTAGTGCATTCAGGCGGATTCTCAGAAACGAGGGAAAGATATTCAGGCCAGTGAGTGCGTCGATGCGGTGCCAGCGGAAGGTCAGCGGCACGCCGTCATCTTCCTTACCATAGAATTCTTTGCTGAGATCCAGCTGAGCTGCGAGCGGCTTGACGAGATAAAAACATCCGAGCTCATGATGGGGTTTGCCATCGAGAGTGAAGAAGTTCTCGACCAGCCAGATCAGGCAATCGATTTCGACTTGCAGGCCGGTTTCCTCGCGCATCTCTCGTATCATCGCGGCGTCGGCGAGTTCGCCGATTTCGACGTGCCCGCCTGGTAAGAACCAGAAGTCGTATTGCTCGACGCGGACCAATAGAACGTGGCCGCGATGAATCGCGATCCCGCTGGTGCGGAAATCGAACTGCAAACCGTTGCGCTCGAAGGCGATCATATTAATGGCTGCGGGGGCAGCGTGAGCTTGCCGAGGATGGCAGGAGCGCGCGCTCCGGTGACGGTGGGGATGTTGCCCTGGCGCCCGCGCAACATCTGGTAGCCGAGGATGGCGAATGCGACGGCCTCGAGCGCGTCGCCGTCAAGGCCGATGTCCGCGGCTGTCATCACTTCGACATTGGGAAGATCGGCCGCGATCATTCGCATCAGGGTGGGATTTTGCGCGCCGCCACCGGTGACGATCAACTGATCGACGGGACCGCGGGGAAAAATGAAGCGGCGGCATGCGTCGGTGATCGAGCGCGCGGTGAGCGCGGTGACGGTCGCGACCAGATCGTAGTCAACGATTTTCGTGCGGCGGCCGGCGGCGACGATGCGATCCAGAAGATGGGGTCCGAACTCCTCGCGGCCGGTGGATTTTGGCGGGCGGCGGCTGAAATAAGGATTCCGCATCAGCTTGGCGAGCAGCGGATCGTTTAGGTGGCCGCGCGCCGCGATGCGCCCGTCACGATCCATCCGCAGGCGGCCGCCGGAGATTCGCGAAGCGAGCGCGTCTATCATTCCGTTGCCCGGGCCGGTGTCGAATGCGATCAAGTCGGGGTCGCCGAGACGCGCGCGCGGCGGAATGTAAGTCGCGTTGCCTATGCCGCCGATGTTCTGCACGACGCGGCCGCGCTTGGGATCGGCGAACAGCCAGAGATGAGCGAGCGGTGCGAGAGGAGCGCCCTCGCCGCCGAGCGCGAGATCCATGGTGCGGAAGTCGGCGACCACCGGAACGCCGGTGGCTGCGGCGATAACGGCGGACTCGCCGAGTTGCATCGTGGAGGCGAGCTGTCCGCGCGTCGTGCGCCGAGGCGGCAGATGAAAAAAGGTGTGGCCGTGCGATCCGATAAAGGCAACGTCGGACAGTGCGATGCGCGCGCGCCTGGCGATCTCGATGGCGGCACGGCCGAAGTCGCGGCCGAGCGCGAAGTTGAGCGTGGAGATCGCGGCGGCGCCGATTTTTTCATCGGCGGAAGCGGCGAGCAGTGCTTTGCGAAAGCGCGCGGGGTGCAGAAAAGCGTCAAACGCGATCACCCGCGCGGGCGGACGGGAACGCTCGTCGAGTTCGACGAGCGCGGCGCTCACGCCGTCGTGCGAAGTCCCGGACATCAGGCCGATCGCGATAATCTTGCGGCCTTCTAGCCTAATCGTGATTGCGCTCATCTTCATCGGCGCCCGGATCTTCGTCGTCGAGCGACTCCTGCGAATCGTCGGGACGACTTAAGCGAAGGGCCTCGGCGCCCGCAAGCAGCAGACGCCATCCGGCGGGAAAATCGAGCGAGCCTGAGTCGTCGTGCGACTCGGGCGCGATAATCACCTTGCGCCCGCGGTGCCATTGCACGAGCAGCATCTGGTGACCGACTTGGCAGCCGGTAATGCGATCGATCGCAAAGTCGCCGAACATCGTGGTGGTGCGCAAATCCGAGAATGCGGCACGAAGCATCGCGTCGTCCGGGTGGCCGGCGCTCGCAAGCGCGGCGGCAGTCAGCAGGCCGGCGGCGTAAATCTGCGCGGCTGGATAGTCGGGAGTATCGTCCGCGCCTGCCGCGCGGATCCGGCGCGCAAACTCGGCGGGCGTCGGTCCGAGCGCGGGCTCGAGCTCGACGGAATCCTCCCATTGCGAGGGGCCAACGATTCCGTCCGCCAGTTCGCCCAGGTCCGACGCGAAGCGGCCGACGCCGGCTGCCACACATCCGAGCACCGGGATGTTGAGACGCGACTCCGCGACTGCGCGCATTACGGCGACGTCGTGCTCGTAGCTGCCGGCGCTGGCGAGTGCGTTGACGCGGTTGCGCGTGAGCGCGGGGAAAAGCCGCGCTGGCGTCGTTTCGGGGTCGAACGCGCCGTTCCATTTGACGCGGACGCGGACTCCGCGGCGGCGAGCGGCCCGCTCATCTGCGGCGCGCTCGAAGCCCGATGCAACCGCGCGAGCGAACGGAGACTTCGATACGACGATCGCGACGCGCTTGCGCCACAACTTGAGTTGAGTGAGTAGTCGGACGAAGCCGCTCAAATAGTCACTTGCAGGACTGAGTACTCCGACGATTAGCTTGTAGCCGCGCTCATATAGTTCATCGCCGGCGCCGCCGTGATTGACGAAGACGCGGCCGGATTGTTCGACGATGGGTGCGGCGACGCGCGCGAGGCGATTGGAGTACGGGCCGAAAATTACGCCGGCGCGGCGATTCGCGCATAGCGAGCGATAGATTTCGGCGCATCGCGCGGTATCGCTCGCGTCGTCGTGGCATTCGAGCGCGAACTCACATCGCTCGCCGGCGACGCGAAGCGCGCTGCTGGCGTTGGCGTCGGCGACGAACAGACGAATCGCGATTTCCGCCTGCCGGCCCATCGGCGAGTATTCGCCGGTGAGAGAGAGCGAGAGGCCGATGGTGATTTTCACAAAGTCAGGGTGCGACTTCGGCGACGCCGCCCTTGATAACGGCCTGACCGTCGGGATTGAAAGTTTCGTAGGCGAAAATCTTGCGGCCGTCGCGCTCGCCGTCCGCCCAAACCTTGGTCGTGATGGTCTGGCCGGGCAGCACGGGTCGGGAGAAGCGCACGCGCAGGCGCTTGAGGCGAATCGGGTCGCCGGCGCAGAGTTTGTCGATCGCGACCTTCGACGTAAACGCCATCGTGCAGAGGCCGTGCACGATGATGCCCGGCAGGCCCGCCATCTTCGCGATGTTCTCATCGACATGGATCGGATTGGGATCGCCGGAGGCCTCCGCGTAGCGGAAGGTCTGATCCTTGTCGATGGTTTGCGCGACGGAAAAGAGCGGCGCACCGCGATCGGGCTCGACGGGACGCGGTTCCGCGGCTCCAGCGTCGCGGTTTCTGGCGCCTCGGATGAAAATAATGAAGAGAGTTTTCTGAACCGGCTGGCCTTTCTGGTTGGTGGCGTTGAGCTCGACGGTCATGGTCTCGCCGGTGGTCTTGGCTTCGATCGAAAGGACTTTTGCGTTCGCGGTGATGACGTCGCCGGGGCGAATCGGATTTGGAAATTCCATGTCCTGCTCGCCGTGAACGAGGCGTAGCAGGTCGACGTGCAAGTCGGGATCCATCATGGCTTTCATCAGCGCGTCCCACGTGACAGTGACGCCGAACATCGGCGGCGCGACAATACCGCCGGGGCGGTTCGCATCGAAGAACGCGGGGTTGTCGTCGTTGTAGGCGCGCGCGTACTTCTGGAGCGCATCGAGGGTGACGTTAATCGTAACGGGCGGATATTCGCGGCCCACGCAGGCTGTGTTCAGTGGCATTTATGGCTCCGTTTGATGCTCAGATGCGGGAAAAGGAACCGGTCGCTGGGAGCATTACGCCGCGATTCATACCACCCGTGGTGGTGCTCAGAGCACTCCACTACCATCGGTAGCTTCGTTCCGTCAAAAATTGTTTCTGTTGCGCGGGCGCCGCCCGAATTTCGTGAATCAGGCGAGTATTGTGCATTCTGGCGCATACCTTAGAGGTAGCACAGAAAGTTCGCCGGGGTCAGGCTGAATAGTTCATCCCGCCACCCTTGGCATCGAATTCAAAACCGTGCGCGATTTTTCAGGTTTCGGCGGCTAACCAATCTCGCGACCGCCGATGAACACGGACTTCAGCTCCAGCGCCCGGCTGAGCACGGCCAAATCGGCACGCGCACCGGCCTGGATGCGGCCGCGATCGTTGGCGCCCACGAGTCTGGCGGGATTCGCGGCAGCCATCACGGCCGCATCGCCGATTCTGACCTCTGCCCTTTCGACCATGACGCGCACGCCGTCGAGCATCGAGATGATGCTGCCCGCGAGCGTGTCGTCATCGAGGCGCGCGGCGCCGTCGCGAATCGTCGCGCGGGCTCGGCCGACATTTTTTTCAGCGCCAGAGGTTTCTGCCAGCGCGACTTTGTCGGTGACAAGGATGATGCCGTCTTTGCCGCGTGCAGTGACGGCGAGACGGAGCATCGCAGGATGGACGTGGACGCCGTCGGGGATCATTGCGGGCTTTGCAGGTGATGCAGCGAGCGCAGCGGCGATGACACCGGGATCGCGCTGGTTCAATGGGCGCATCGCGTTGAACAGATGCGTGAACATCCGGGCACCGGCGGCGATGCCGGCGTTGGCCTCCTCGAGAGTCGCGTTGGTGTGACCGATAGAGACGACCACGCCGCGCGCAGTGAGGCGCCGAATAGCGTCGAGTGCACCGGGCAACTCGGGGGCGAGCGTGATCAAGCGGAGCGCGCGCATCGCGAGCACTCGCTCGAAGGCGTCACCACGCGGATCGAGGTTGAGCGCAGGATGCGCGCCAAGACGGTGCGGCGAGATGAACGGACCTTCGAGATGCATGCCTAGAATGGCGGCGCCGGCGGCGGAGCTATCGCGTTGCGAAATTTCAAATGCACTCGCAATCGAATCGTGCACCTGCGCGATCTTTTCGATTGGCGCGGTTACCGCGGTCGGCATCCACGCGGTGGTGCCTTCGTGCGCGAGATGATGGCTCAGCTTGGCGAGTGCGTCGGGCGACGCGTTCATCACGTCGATGCCGTGCGAGCCGTTGACCTGAAGATCGACGAAGCCGGGCAGGATGTAGTCGTCGCCGGCGTCAGATGCCGGATCGACCGCAGTTATTCTATCAGTGAAGCTGACATGCCCGCGGACGAGCGAGCCGTCGGGCTTCGCGATGGTGCCTGACAGCTTCAATTCGCGCCGAACCGCTCTGCGAGCAGACGCGAGAAGCGCGGCAAATAGATGAGGTCGAAGGTTTCTTCCTTGCCGGGGAACATCGCGACCGCGGCGCCCTTGAGCGCGAGCACGTGCTCCCATCCCTGCTCGAGCGTCATGTCATTGTCCTGCGCGATGGTTGCGAAGGTCAGCTCGACCAGGAAGCGCAGGCGGCGGATGAGTTTATTCTCATGCGCGATTTGTGCTGCGCGATCGTCGTCGGCCATGAGTGCATTCTCCGTGAGGGGCGGTCGTGAAATCTCATTATATCATCGAAGCAATAGCTGGTCATCGGGAAATGGCACGGACTTGTCTCGATTGTACGAGGATGCCAACCTCTAACGCGCCGTGAGTTCCGTCCGCCTCAAAAGCAGCTTCATATATCTCGCCAACGCGGTAAACGATCTGCGCGGGAATTGGTCGGTGCTGGCTGTCGTGCTGGCGCCGTTGCTGCTGGCGGCGGCGCTGTGCCTACTGCCGGACGCGTTGAATCTGCAATACCGTCTCGCGACGACGTTTGAGCCGGGCTCGCAAAATATCAGCTACACGCAAGTGGATAGCGTAGGTGCGACGCCGAGCAAGCCCGCGCCGCTGCAAGAGCCGCAGCCGTTCTCGCCGTGGGTCACGACCGCGCTACATCTGATCTTCGGACTGCTAACTTTGCTGGTGACCCTGGTTACGCTGTGTTCGCTGAAGAGAATCCAGGCGGGAGTCCGTGAGCCTGCGATTATCGGCGAAGCGATCGAAGTCTACCGGCGCTCGATTCAGCTTGCGCCGGGGTTCATCTGGGTGACGATTCTGCAACTGCTCGCGCCGGCGCTGGGGCTGTTCCTGTTCCAGCAGGCGTCGACTTACATGCCCGCTTCAATCGGCGTTTGGGCATACATCGTGCTGGTGCTGATGATCATGCTCGGCGCCATCGTGTACGCGTGGCTGTACTTTGCGCAGTTCGCGCTGATCTTCGACGGGAAACATAGCTGGCACGCGCTGTTGTTCAGCCGCGACCTGATGCGCAAGCGCTTCTTCAAAGTCGCGACGCGGATCGTGGTTTTTCTCGCGGTCTGGTCGGGATTCAACTCGTGGGCGGCAGGCGCGTTTGTCGTGGTGAGCCTGCTATTCGGGCCGGTCGGGGTGGTGACGGGTTTTCTCGGGACGACAATCTTTTTCGTCGATCTTGCGGAGATCGGCGTCAACTTTGCGACCACCGCGTTCCTGGTCGCGGCGGGGCTGCGCCTCTACCAGGATTTGCGGGAGCGCCAACCGGCGGAGCACATCGACTCCGCCGCGCAATCCGCGATGCAGCCGACGGCGCAACTGCCGCAGGTCGCGCTCTGAAGAGCGAGCGATCAGCCGAGCTCCACTGCCAGGCGGGAGAGGGCGCGGATCGTGACGTGAATCGCGGGTAGGCTTGGCGGCTGCAGAGTCTTCAGTTCGTCGAATAGCCGCGCGACTTCCGCGAATCGGTTGGCGCGAACGCGCTTCAACTGCTCGATCGATTCATCGACATCGATATCGGGGTTCTCAGTGATGGCGTCGAGGACCGCGCAGCACAGCGCGATGCGCGCGGTGCGAAGTTCGGTGGCGAGTTCGTTGGCGGCGCGCCGCTCCCAGCGGTCGTCGCCGCCGATCGATTGAAGCGCTTCTTCGAGAATTGCGAAGTTGAGTTGCGCGCTCAGGCCGAAATACGCGCGAGCAGTTTTGGCCGGATCGATTTCGCGGGAGAAACTCAAGCTCAGGACGCTCAGAATGTGATCGGCGAAGGCCAGGCGCACGAGCCCATGCGCCAGTTCGCCGTCCAGTACGTCGACCCGCAGCACGCGATAGAGGCGCTCGAAGCGGTCGCGCTCGCCGCCAGCCAGCATCGTCTCGAACTCACCGCATAGGATTTCGAATGCGGGCTTGAAGCGGGTCACCGCGGCGCCGATCGAGGTGGCTGGTTCGAGTTCGCTGAGCGCCCATCCCGTGGCGCTGCGGCATGCGCGTTCCAGAGCGAGAAATGCGCCCAACTCCGATTCGGACGCGATCGTCTCCGCGTTGCGCTTGAGTTCGTCGGCGCGTTCGTGAATCGAAAGCACGTCCGTCGCGATCACCCATGCGCGGACGACATCCTCAGCCGCGACCCCGCGATCGCGGACATGGCTGAAGACGAAAGTCGAACCGACCAGATCGACAAGTTCGTTGACGGCGCGAGTTGCAATCAGCTCATGGCGGAGTCGATGCGCGCCGACGTCGGCGTGCTCGGCGAGCGTCGGCGGGAAGTACGGCCGCAGGAAACGTCCGACCAGGTACGAATCGTCAACCAGCACCGTGGCTTCAAGGCGCTGGATGAGATCGATCTTGCTGTAGGCCGTCGCCAGCGCAAGCTCCGGGCGGGTCAGGCCGGGGAAGCGCCCGTGGCGATCATTCAACGCCTCGCGCGGAGGTATCGCCGGGTCCATCCCGGTCAGGATGCCGCGATCCTCGATGGCCTGGAGATGGTCGCGAAATTCGGTCAAGTGCGTGCGGCTGCGAAGCTGTTCGAGGCTGAGCGACGGCACTTGGTCGCGATTGTCGGTGATGACGCGCTCGGCGACTTCGTCGGCGCATGCGGCGAGCGCGTGGTTGCGCGCGTCGAAGGTAAGCTCGCGGTGCGCCACGGCGGGCTCGAGCAGAATCTTGAGATTGACTTCGTGGTCGGACATGTCGACGCCGGCCGAGTTGTCGATTGCGTCGGTATTGATGCGTCCGCCGGCGAGCGCATACTCGATGCGCGCCTTTTGGGTGAAGCCGAGGTTGCCGCCTTCGACGACTATTTTCGCGCGAAGTTCCGGCGCGGTGATGCGGCACGCGTCGTTGGCGTGGTCGGCGACCTCGGCGTCGGTCTCAGTCGTCGCGCGAACGTAGGTGCCGATGCCACCGTTGTAAAACAAATCGACGGGCGCGCGCAGAATGCATTGAATCAACGATTCGCCGTCGAGCGCGTCGGAGTCGCATCCGAGGGCGGCGCGCGCCTGATTGCTCAGTTCGATGCGTTTCTGGCCGCGGCGGAAGACCCCGCCGCCGGGACTGATCAGCGCGGGATTGTAGTCGCCCAACTCGAGCGCGGCAGATCGAAAAGCCGCTTACGTTCGTCGAAGCCCGCAGCGGGGTCGGGATCAGGATCGATGAAGATGTGGCGATGGTCGAAGGCTGCTATCAGCTTGACGTTGCGCGAGCGCAGCAAGCCGTTGCCGAATACGTCGCCCGACATGTCGCCGATACCGATCATCGTGATCGGCGCGCCGCGGTCGGGGTCGCGGCCCATCTCGCGCAAATGCCGTCGCGCAGATTCCCACGCGCCGCGCGCCGTGATTCCAAGCTTCTTGTGGTCGTAGCCGTGCTCGCCGCCGGACGCGAAAGCGTCGCCGAGCCAGAAGCCGCGCTCGATCGCGATCCCATTAGCGATGTCGGAGAAACTCGCGGTGCCCTTGTCGGCGGCGACGACCAGATACGGGCCATCATTGTCGAGCACCCTTACTTGCTTCGGATGCACCGGGCCGGCGTCGGTAAGATTGTCGGTGAGATCGAGCATCGCGTTCATCAGCGTCTTGTACGCCTCGACGCCGTCGTGAAGATCCGGCTGATGACGCGGCCGCGGCTTGACGATGAAGCCGCCCTTGGCGCCGAACGGGACGATGATCGCGTTCTTCACGGTCTGGGTCTTCATCAGGTCGAGAATCTCGGTGCGGTAGTCGTCGGCCCGGTCGCTGAAGCGGATGCCGCCGCGCGCGAGGCGTCCATGCCGCAGATGGCATCCTTCCATGCGCGGACTATTGACGTGAATTTCGTAGAGCGGCGCGGTGTCGGGCAGCCCGGTGATGCGCGCGCTTTCGAACTTGAGCGCGATGTAGGGATCTGGCGACGGCGCCGCGCAGAAAAAATTGGTGCGCACAGTCGCCTCGACCAGCGACAACAGCGCTCGCGCAGTGCGATCGTCAACAATATTTTCGATCGAGGCGAGACGAGCGAGATAGGCCTCGCGCAACTCTGCGAACTTTTCTGAAGTGGCCGGTTTGTCGAACGAGAGGTGCGCGGTGAACAACTCGAACAGCGACTTGGCCAGGCCGGGATACAGTAACAGAACGCGCTGCAGGCCGAGACGTGCCGGCGCCAGCCGCATCTGGAACGCGGCAACGAGATACGCGCGCAGCAGAGCGACCTCGCGCCAGGCGAGTCCCGCGGTGAGAGTAAGCGCGTTGAGGGAATCGTCGGAAGCGAGACCATTGCGGACGGCGGCGATGGCGTCGGCAACCAGCGTGGCGCCGGGAAATTTCGCGAACGGCTGCGAGTTGGGTCCCTGCACCGAAAAAACCTGCAGGTATGTGCGCGTCAGCTTGCCGTCGGCGCGGGGGCGAAGTTCGTGAGCGTCCTCGGAAAGCACCTCGACGGCGAAGTTCTGGAGAGTGGGCATCAGGTCGGAGAGCATCGGGGCGTCGCCGAGCCCGACGATCCTAATGTCACTGTGAACTTCGTCGACGTGACCATCGGCCGCGTGCGGTCCGGTTTCGACGATGAAATCACGGCCCCCAGCGCTCAGCGCTTCGACGTCTTCGACGTCGCCAACCGCGCGCGTTACGTCGATCGTGGCCTGGTACTCAGCGCTGAACGCGCCGGTCCATCGCTCAGCGAGCGAGCGTCCGCGCTTGGGCCCGAATTTTTCGATTAACCGTTCCTGCAACCGATCGTCCCATCGTCGGGCGAGCCCGGCGATGGTTGCCTCGAGCCCGCGGATCACTGAGACCTTCGGCGGATCGGCAACGAAACAGAAATGGAGGCGCGCGGTATAGCCCTCGCCGAGCGCGAGATAGAAGTAGACCAGCGTGCCGTGGAGCGCGGCCGCCAAAGCGTCCTGGATGCGCCGGCTGAGCTCGGCGGAGCCGGCCTCGCGCGGCATCACGACCAGCGCGATCACGTTGCCATGGCGCAGGTCGGGCGCAACGAAGAGCCGCACCGCAGCCTCGCTCTTGACGTCGAGTATGAGTCGCAACTGCGCGCGCAATTCGGCGATGGGCGCGCGAAAGAGTTCATCCTTGGGAAAGCTGTTGAACGCGGAAACGATTTCCTTGTAGTCGTGCGAGCCCGGCGCGGCGCCCTCGGACTCCAGCACTTCGCGCAACTTCGCACGCAGAACCGGAATGTGCTGCGCTTCCTCGGCGTAGGCCTTGGAGGTGAACAGCCCGACAAAATTGTCGAACGCGACGACGCGACCCGAGGCGTCGGTGCGGCGAATCGAGACGCTGTCCATTGGGCGGCGGCGATGCACGTGCGATTCGCTGCGAGTCTTGCCGATCACCAACGGCGGCCCTTCGAAGAAAAGCTTGCGGCGTGCGGGTGGGAGTTCTCCGAGCAGGACGGAGGTGCGAAATCGCGACTCGTCGTGCTCGCGCATGATGCCGAGTTCCGCGCCCGGATCAAGCTCGAATTTCGTGGTACCGTCGCCGCCGCTCACGAGAAAGCGGCGATAGCCGAGAAATACAAAGCCGCCGTGGATGAGCCAGCGCAGGAGATCGCGGACTTCGATCAGTTCGCGGTTCGACGCGGTTTCTTCGCAAACCTGCAGGGCCAGTCCGGTCATCCGTTCGAAATCGCCGGTCGCCGCGCGGACCTCGGTGAGAATGGAGATAACATCGCGCTCGATTTCGCGCGCCTGTTCGGGCGTGGGCGTCAGCTCGAGTTCCGCGTGAACGAACGATTCGCCGCGCTCAGTCGAGAGGGACCGTTCGAACGAGGCGATCCGGCCTTGCTTGTCGCGAGCGACTCTGAAGATCGGGTGAAGCATCGTGCGAACGGTGGCGCTAAGATGATGGAAATATTCGAGCAGGCTGTCGACGATAAACGGGCAGTCGGTGGTCACGATCTCGACGACGGCGAGCGGGTCGTTGTCGTAACCCGGAACCGATTCGACTCGCGCGATCACGGGCTCGGTGCGGACGGAAAAGAATTCGAATGCCGACTGCACGAGCGCAAGCCGCCGTTTGGGCGGAATCCGCTCTCGAGTCTCGGCGGACTCGCGCGCGAAGAGCCGCTCGGCGAAAGCGGATACGAGGGCGGCGGACTCAGCGGGAAGATTCCTGTCGATTAGCTCGCGGAGTTCGGTCTCGATCGCCAAGGCGTCACCGGGTGAGAGCGTAGATAGGATGGCGCGAACGCGCGCGCATCATTATAAGTCGCGTCGCGCGAATTGCGTAGTGGGGATAAACTTGAGGGAGCATGCCGGAGATTGAAATCAGCGCGATGACGTTCGGGCCGTTCGGCGTCGGTCGTCAAGACGGCAAGGCCGTGATGGTTCCCGGCGCGGTTGCGGGCGACAAGCTCGACGTCGAGATAGTCTCGGAGCGCCGCGATTACACCGTCGCGAAGATTCGCGAAATCATCCGCGCGAGCGCCGACCGCCGCTTGGCGCCGTGTCCGTATCTACCGCGATGCGGCGGATGCGACTGGCAGCATATCGGCTACGGGGCGCAAGTGCGCTTCAAGGGCGAGGTTGTCGCGCGCGAGTTGGGCCATGCGCTGGGAATCGAGATTGATCCAGTCGGACTTGTCGAACCGGCGCCGGCGGAGTTCGGCTATCGGTCGAGAATCCGGCTCAGGGTTGGCGCCAAGGGCGTGCTTGGATTTTACGAGGCCGGCAGCAACACGATCGTCGAGATCGATTCCTGCATGGTCGCCGAGGCCGGCATCCGCATGCCGCTGCACCTGGCGCGGTCGCTCGGCAGACGCGTCGAAGAGATCGAGGTGGTGCGCGACGGCGCGCGCGAAGTGCAGGTCGCACAGCTTAAGAAGCCGGCGTCCGAGGAGGACCTCAGGCGGGCATGCAACGTGCTCGAATCGGACAGCGAGATTGCGGGAATCGTGCTGCGCTCCGGCATGAGTCGCGCGACGGTCGGCGACGCTGCGATTGCAATCGAGCTCGAACACGGGCTCTCGATCGAGGTTGACGCCGATCTCTTCAGCCAGGTGAATCGCGCGCAGAATCAGAAGCTGGTCGCAAGCGTGATGGAGATGGCGGCGATTCACGAATTGTCGCCGGTGCTCGATCTGTTTTGCGGCGCGGGCAACTTCAGCCTGCCCGCATCGCGGCGCGGCGCGCGAGTGACGGGCGTCGATGCCGACGCGGGCGCGATCGCGGCGGCGTCGCACAATGCGGCGCGTTTGAAATTCCGCGATGCGCAGTTCGTTGCGATGAAGGCGTCGGCGACGGCGGATTTTCTGCATCGCGCGCGCTATCGTCCCGAGGTCACAATTCTCGATCCGCCGCGCACCGGTGCGCCCGATCTGATGGAACCGATCATCAAGCTGCGAGCCCCGAGCGTAATCTACGTATCGTGCAACGTGACGACGCTGGCGCGCGATCTGCGCGTGCTTTCAGGCGCTGGATACAAAGTCAATCGCGTCCGCGGCTTCGATTTTTTCCCCAACACGCATCATGTTGAGATCGCAGTGCACGCGCTATTGACTTAGATCGCGGGGCATTCTTAGAGTAATTGAGTGGTCGATTCCCGCATCCTCCCGCCAGAGGGTTGATCAAAGAGATGCCCAAGCAGGAAAAGGAAAAGCTCCCGAGGCCGAAGATTACGATTATCCCGGGCCGCGGGGTCGCGCAGACAATCAACTATTTGCTTGAGGACCGGGACGACCTCGAATGGATCATCGCGGTCGGGCGCACGAAGAACGGCGAGCTGTTCTTCTACGACACCGGCGGCGACATCGTCGAGGACCTCGGCACGCTCGAGTACCTGAAGGCGCGAATCGTGCGCGCCCACTTCGGCGACGAGTACGAATAAGCCGTAATCGTCCTCTCTCAGTCTTCGAATTCTTCCTGCGGCGGCCGCGCGTAGATGACTCCGTCCTCGATTTCGGTCAGCACCCGGTAAAGATATTTTCCGCATGCGCTCGGCGGCCCCGCGATACATTCGCCGCTCGCCGGCTCGTAGTAGGCGTTGTGCGTCTGGCACATCAGGTAGCGCCCGTCTTCCGCGAAAAACTGGTTGTCCACCCAGTCCATCGCCATCGGCACATGCCGGCATCGATTGACGTAGGCGTGAAACTCACCACCGAAGTTGATCAGGAAACATTCCTCGTCGGTGCCGCGAATAGGCAGCATGAACTTCAGCGACTCGCCGGGCGCGAGCGCGTCGGTGCGCGCAATTATGTAGCGGGCCCGCGCGGGCGCGCTTTTGTTTCGGAGATGAGACCGGGTCAGAGCGGCGCGGCGTCGATGTTGGTCGGACATTCTATATTGGCGGATTTTTGCGCTCGGATTTTCTAGCGGCTTGCCGGATTTTGTCAAAGCCCATAGCATCTGTAAACGCGGCCCTCGCTCCAGGCCGAGCATCTTCAAGATTTATATTCGCGATGGAAAATCCAAAGATTCGCGCCGTCGAGGCTTTCCCCGTCGAGCAGCAGGGTCAGACGCTGATCTGCTTGCGCGATCCGAGCGGGCTGGCGCCCGAGCCGGTCATGCTCGGTATGGGCGCGTACTTCATCGTGACTTTATTCGACGGCCGCATGTCGCTGAAGGATATCCAGGCCGCGTTCGCGAAGCGCTTCGGCGAGATGATTCCGCTCGAGAAGCTGGACGAACTGATCGCGGCGCTGGATGGCGCGTACTTTCTCGACTCGCCCGCATTTCACGAGCGCGAGCGCCACGTGCGCGAGGAATTTCTCGCGAGTCCAGATCGTCCCGCGGCGCTGGCGGGCCTCTGCTACGAGAAGGATCCGGCGAAGTTGCGGCTTGAGCTGGCGGCATTTTTCGACCCGCCCGAAGGACCCGGGCGCGCTGTCTCGAAGAAAAAGTCAGCGTCGCTCGCAGGCCTGATCGCGCCTCATATCGATCCGCGACGAGGCGCCGCCGCCTATGCACACGCGTATCACGAGCTGATGGCGCACGAGCCGCCCGAACTGGTGGTAATCTTAGGAACTTCGCACTACGGCGCCGGCCCGGAGCTGTTCAGCGCGACGCGCAAGAACTACGCGACGCCGTTTGGCGCGGTCGAGACCGACGGCGCGTTTATCGATCGGCTCGCGGCGCGCTACGAAGGCGACCTGTTTGCCGATGAGATGCTGCATCGCGGCGAGCACTCGATCGAATTCCAGGCGCTGTTCCTTGCTTACACGCTCGGCGCACGCGGCTACCAGGTCGTGCCGATCGTCGTCAGTTCTTTCCATGAAATGGTGGCGAACAGCGTCACTCCCGCGCGCGATTCGCGCGTCGGATCATTCATTGAGGCGCTGAAAGCCGAGCTCGACACGGAGAATCGTCGAGTGCTGATCCTGGCGGGCGTGGATTTCGCGCACGTCGGCAAGAAGTTCGGCGATGAGTTCGCCGCAGATAATACAGTGGCCGAGCGCGTGCAGCGCGAGGATCTGGGCCTAATCGAAACTATCAAGCGCGGCGACCCCGAAGGCTTCTTCGCTGACATACTGAAGGATCGCGACGCGCGCCGAATTTGCGGGCTGTCGCCGATGTACACGCAGCTCGAGCTGCTGCGCGGCCGCAGCGCGCGCCTGCTCAAATATGGAATCGCGATGGAACCGCAGAGCGAGTCGGCGGTGTCGTTCGCGAGTCTCGCTTTTGACTAAACGCCGCCGTACCAATCGTAGCCCTGATCTTCCCAGTAGCCGCCCGCGCGCGTCGGCAGAAAATTTACCTCGGTCAGATACTTCACGTTCTTGTAGCCGAGCTTGACGGGCGAGTAGAGGCGGAGCGGCGCGCCGTGATCGGGGTAGAGCGGTCGCCCGTTCATGCCATAGGCGAGAATCGTCTGCGGATGAAGCGAGCTCTCGATGTCCCACGTCGAATAGTAGCCGTTGTCGAATGATTTGAACTCGACGTACTGCGCATCGCGGCTCGCGCCGACCATCCGCGCGATCTCGCGCAGTTGCACGCCCCGCCATTCGGCCACCGCCGACCATCCCTCGACGCAATGATGGCGAATTCGCATTCCGGTCTGCGGCATCCGCTTTAGCTGTTCGAGCGAGAAGATCGACGGCCGTGCGACAACGCCACCAACCTTGAGTGCCCAATTGTCCGGAGCGAACGGCATATCGTCGGAAATAAAGTAACTCGGGAACGCAGCCTCGGGCGTGAGCTCCGACGCGGGCGGTTCGGGCGCGAGGCGATTCTCAGAAAACAACAGCCGATCGACGCGCTCGTTCCATCGTCCCATCCCCGCCAGGAACATCGACGCCGCACGGTTGTCGCATCCCGCAAGCGCGGTGCTCGCCGCGAGACCGAGCAGAAGCTTTCGCCGCGTGATCATCCTAGCCACGCTGTCCCCCGGTCACCATTGTCACGATCGTCCTCGGATGCAGCACGACAAGTACCAGGTGCATCGCTGTGAACGATGCGAGCAGCACCAGGCAGCTCAAGTGGACGACGCGCGCGACGTCGTATCCGCCCAATGCCGCGGTTATCCAGTACAACTGCACCGGTTTGTAAATCGCCAAGCCCGACATAACGACGACGACTCCGAACAGAATCGCCGAGGTGTAGGCCATGCGTTGCAGGCCGTTGTAGAACTCCTCGGGCGGTGGAGTTTTGCGGATGCGCAAGTAGTACGCGAACATCGCGAGCGCGTTCGAGGTGTCGCGGGTTGGAATGAATACGCGGCGGCGCCATTCACCGCTCGCGACCATATAGATGAGATAGATCGCGCCGTTGAGGATGAGGAACCAGGCGATCGCGAAATGCCAATGACGCGCGCCCGCGAGCCATCCGCCGAAGCGCAGCCAAGACGGCGGCGCGTCGTTTTGAAACGGATACCACTTATATTGTGCGCCGCGCGGCCCAAGCGCGGGATACGCGGCAAAAATCTGCAAGCCGCTGCCCGCCATGATCACGAGCAGCGGAATATTGACCCAATGCGCCAGCCGAATCGCGGCGGGCTGCGCGCGTCGTCCCTTGAGCCGATTTTCAGCGGTCGATGATGCTGCCGACTCACTCCGCGGCGGCGAGATTTGAAGCCGCGTGGTGACCCTCGCGGCCTTTCGACTTTCTGCTGGATGCGCGTCCATCGTGTATCTTCAACTGTTTCGCGAGCCTTGAGGTTCCCCCCTAGTGGCTCATCGGGGCAGCCCTGCCGCCTTTCATCAGATGCCCGTCCATCATGATCATTTCACCGTCTTGCAGATGAAATTCCGTGCCGTCTTTCGACTTGACGGTGCCGTCGACCTCCACAGTCGTGCCATCCGACATCGTGACCTCGTGATCCATCGCAGTCGCCGGATGCCCCGCCTTCATCATCATCATTTTTCCGCCGCTCATCATGACGCTGTCCATGTCGGCTGCAAATGGCGCGGTGGCGAATTGCGAGAATACAAAGGTAGCCGCGATCAGGCAGATGCTGAAGCGCAAGGGCTTCATGAGCGTGCGAGGCTCCGAAAACTCAGATCTGAAAATCGCCTTTGCGCGGTTTGGGGCTCTTATGACCCGCTTCGCGGGCCTGGATCTGCATCGCCTCGACCTCGTTGCTGATTTCGTGGAGCCGATGCTGAAATTCCGAGGCCTCCACTATCACGCCGACCTGGCAGCCTTGGCAGACGATATGAGTCTCGCTGGACTGTTCCAATTCCCGCACCAGCAGCGAGTTTTTGAAGCCGCACTTTGGGCAAGCGATATCTACGGTTTCGTCTTCAAACATTTTCAAACCTCACGGCTGTCATTCCGATACGCCGATGATTGCCGAGACTCAAAATCACATTACTCCGGGCGGACCCGAGTCGCGAGGCGGTGCTGTCCTCCGAGACCGGGCTGTCACTTCTCACCGAGAGCCCACGTCTTGATCAGATGATGCGCGATCGCAATCGGTGGCGGCACGCGCAGACCATCCACCTGCTTTCCCGCGACTAGCTCGCGCGCGACGCTGCGCTCGAGCCACCGCACTTCCGCGAGTTCGGTCTCGTCCGCCTTTACGTCGCGGCTCTCAGCTTTCGCGAAACATCCGATCATCAGCGACGACGGGAACGGCCACGGCTGCGTGGCGTAGTAAGTCACGTCGCGCACCTTCACAGAGGCCTCCTCCATCAGTTCGCGCCGCACCGCTTCTTCGATCGTTTCGCCGGGCTCGACAAAGCCCGCCAGCGCGGAGAACATCCCGGGCGGAAACTGCTTGCCGCGTCCTACCAGGCACGCCTCGCCTTCGGTCGCGAGCATGATGACGACGGGATCGACGCGCGGAAAATGCTCGGCGTTGCACTTGGTGCACTGCCGCCGGTAACCCCCGTCCATCATCGTCGTCGGCGCGCCGCATCGCGGACAGAAGCCGTGCCGCTGATGCCAATCGATCAGCGCCTTCGCTTGCGCGATGATTGCCGCATCTTTCAAAGAGACCATAGACGCCGCCACGCGAGCGTCACGAAAATAGCCGAGTCCCGCGAGCGGTCCCGCGTTCGCAGGATCGCCGGCCTCCGAGACATCAAGCGCAAATATGGCGACGTCTCCATCGAGACCCAGGAAAATGCACGGCGCTCCTGCGCCCGCGAGCGAATCCGCAACTCCCGGGCGCAACAGGCCAAGTTCGATCGGAGGGTTCGATTTTTCCGGCCCGAGCAGAAACGGCTCGAGGCGCCACATCGGGAATATCAGCGAAGACGGATCGCGCCGTCTCGACTTGATCCAGTTTGTATCGGTGCGCTTTTCGCTCGCGCGATTGAGGGGACTACCGGCAAACGGAATCATTTTTCTTTGGTGGACGCACCTGGACTCGAACCAGGGACCTCTTGCATGTGAG
>NZ_DATEQZ010000010.1:0-8391 GCF_035272065.1 Binatus sp. (SeqCode) | reverse complement strand
GGCACGGCATCGGATCTGTGGATGCAGATCCTGGCCGATGCCACGGGCGTTCCCGTCCATCGCTCGACGAGCAAGGAGGCTTCCTCTCTCGGCGCGGCAATGGCGGCCGCCACGGGATGCGGCTGGTTCCAGAGCTTTGCCGAGACATCGGCCGCCATGGCCGGCCATATCGTTCGGACCTTCGAACCGAGGCCGAAGGAGAAGGCGGCCTACGCGGAACTGGGCGAGATATACGGAGAACTCTGGCCAGCGCTTTCGAGCTGGAACCAAAAGCTCGCTCGCTTTGTCGAGCAGCGGGCTGCAAAGCTGCAATCCTAGACTGGAACGAAAGAAGCCGGTGCCTCTTAACTTTGTCGTTCCCTAGGTAGTCGATCTTTAAGAAGCCGGATTGAGGGGGCAATCCCGAATATCGCCGCGAACAAACTCGCGGCCTTGAGATTTCGGATTCGCCATGAACATCCAGAAATTTAGGGTACGGTTTGTCGGACCCATGCTCAGCCTCGCCGTGGCGAAGCTACTGGAAGGGCCAGAATGGACCACCTTCGATGATTCCAAGCAACGCAAAGAGGTAGGGAACTGTATCTTCGAGCGTGCGATCCAGGGTCAGTACCCTGCCGTTCACCTTCTCGCGTCGAATACGCGGTTCATCGTCGGCGCTGATCCGGAAGTAGCCATGGAGCAAATCGATCACCGGCAGAAATGCCGACCCCTTGCCGTGCGAATGGGGCCAGAGGGGTCGCGATGCGGAGTTTACGCAGCGTCGTCGAGGCGGCTCACGGCGCAGCTGTCGCGAATGTTCGATGACGGCGCGAGTATGAATCGAGTTTCAAAACGGAAATTCGGCTCATTTTCGGCCGCCTTGACCGCGAGTGCTCTGCCAGAGTGAAGGGCTGCACCGCCGCCATTTGTCGGTCGCTCGTTGGTTGCTCGGCCTTCGGAGAACCGCAACCTGAGGACTGGCACCCGAACCGGCTTCGCGCTGTGGCAGGCGCCGGAGTAGAATCCGGGCCGTCTCTGTTTCGAGCTTATCGAGGGGAGGGTCGGTGACAGTTCCGTCCGATACCCTGACGACAAATCCTACCCGCGAGCTGGCGGCGATCATGTTCAGCGATATCGTCGGCTACACCGCGATCATGGGCCGCGACGAACGCGAGGGCTTGCGTGCGGTGCGCGAGCATCGCGCGTACTTGCGGGCGGTGCTGCCGCAGTTCAACGGCCGATTAATTGGCGAGATCGGCGACGGCACCCTTTCGAGCTTCCCAGCTTCGCGGGCAGTGAATTATCAACGGGTCTCTCACACCGCCGCCGTGAGTATTCTGTTTGTACCACTTCAAGGGCGTGTTACCCGCCTGCGCCCATCCCCACGGAATATTGCAGTGGCTATTCGGTCCGCCGATGTCGTCCAGCCGTGCGACCGCCGCGTCGAGGTCCTCGCGCATGCCGTTGAAGTAGCGCATCTCGTCGAGCACGCCGGTCGGGCCGCCCTCCTGGCTGGCGCCGTTGTCGGACATCAGGATGAAAAGCGTGTCATCGAGCAGGCCGAGCTCTTTGAGAAATGCAACGAGGCGCCCAATCTGCGAGTCGGTATGATCCAGCATCGCCGCGAACGCCTCCTGCAGCCGCGCGGCGAACAGGCGTTCTTTTTCCGATAGCTGCGTGCACGGCTTGACGCCCGGAGCCGCTGCTGCTCTCGCCTGAGCAGCAGCGCAAGCGGCTGCTGGCGGCGCTCGCGGCATGGACGTTCGGTGCAGCCAGGGCGCAACCGACAGTGATTGTGCTGGAAGACCTGCACTGGGTCGATCCATCGACGATGGAGCTTACCCAGATTCTGGTCGAGCAGGGCGCGACGGCGCCGCTCCTTTTGCTCTACACGGCGCGCCCTGAATTTCGCGCGCCGTGGCCGATGCGGGCGCATCACGCGCAGGTCACGCTCAACCGCGTTCAAGTTCGCCCAGTCGGTCGTCATCAGATCCATAAAGAGGTTGCCCTCGACCTTGAGACCCTCGGCCAGCGGCGTCTGCGTCGCCGATCGCGCAAGGCGCTTGAGGTGGGCCATAGCGCGCGGAGACTGGCTCGCGAGCTGACCCGCCACTTCCATCGCCCGTTCCAGGGCCTTGCCCTGCGCCAGCTCATTCACGAGACCGAAGGCGGCCGCTTCGCGTGGGGTGCGCCCCGGATCCACGGCGAGTTTCTCAAGCGCGACATTGAGATAAGTGCAAGATGAACTGTCCTAATTTTGGCGCGTATCTATAAGACGTGGTTAAGACTAGGCTCGGTCATGGCGGCTTGTAAAAACTTCCCCTTCGACTTCTGCAACGGAGCCAGCCATGAAGGAGCTAGTTCGATTTTTGGCGCAGCAGCTGGTTAACAACCCTGAAGCGGTCGAGGTCACGGAGACACGGGGCGAAGCAGTCACCCTGCTTGAATTGCGCGTGGCGAAGGAAGACTTGGGCAGGGTAATAGGCAAGCAGGGCCGTACCGCGAAGTCGATTCGCATCATCCTCAACGCGGTCGCAGCGCGGAACAACTGCAAGGTTACTCTTGAAATCGTAGAATGATCGCCGAACGCCTGGCGAGCGCAGCGGCGTGGTGGAGCTTCTTGGGACTTTGCTTAGACAAAAGAGCCATGGATACGACATCGCGTTCCGGGCCGGGCAGCTCGTATCGCCGCTCAGCACTCGCGTTGCTTACGTATCTCGTTCTCAGACCTCTCGAGGCGCCGCCACATTTTCTGGCGCCGATCGAATTATGAATAGCGATAGGGCCAATGGTTAGTGGGTCAGTTGAAAAAATCCCATGGGGGGAAAGCCCTCTAAGCTGTCTAGTCTGCCATCGTAAAGTCTTAGAGACCGATCAGGTCATTTACTTCGAGGTTGAAGACCGTGCTTGTCGAGTGTTAATTTCAAAGAAGAACCGCCGGACACCGCGAAAATAATCTGCGGTGTCCACGAAACGTGCGCGAAAGAATTTAAGAAGATGGTTGCTTTGGGCCAGTACCCGCCAAAGTATTCAAACTGACACACTACCGGCCCGATTTGGCGCGTATCTATCGGTTTTCGGTGGCCCTTGGCGCGAGCGACGAGTTGTGGTCACAGGAAGAGTTGATCGATGAAGCGGCAGCTCAACGCGAGGAAATCTACTTTGCCGGATGTGAATCATCGAGAAGACGAAGCCAGACAACTCTTGGCCGCGTTGCCCTCGCAGGAACAACGAATCGTCAGAATGCGCTTCGGCATCGATAGTGAAGATTATGCAGTAAAAGAAGTCGCCCGGGTTCTCGGAATCTCGGAGGCTGAAGTCCGCACAGTAGAGGATAAGTTTCTCGGGCGATTTAGACAAACTGGACCAACCTAAGACCTTGCGCGCGGCGACGTGCCCGCAAACCCTCCTGCGCGGTTGCTGTAGCGAAGGGAACACGACGGCGCAACCGCGTGCCGCTGACCCGCGTGCGCTCCCCACATTGCGGAGCAAACAAAAGTGTTCACGGCATATGTGAGAACCAAGTCCGGCAAGATCACCCTCTGTGCTATGCCGCGCAAGTGGCACGACGTCGAAGAGACCGCGGCGAACATGAGCAAGGTGCCCGGTGTCGAGCGGGTCAGCGTTGCTGCTTATGGCCGGATCATTGCGTCGTTCAAGGACGGCGTCCGGATTGACTTGGAAGCCCCCTAGCCGTCGTGGAAAAGCAGTTGGCGATTTCCTAGCCATCTCCTGGGGATAACGTTAGGAGGAGCCACAAGTGATCGGTCGCCGTAACGTTCCGACCCCCAGAGTCCACCAGGCACGAGTTCACTCAGCTAGCCGCACCAACGTGACACCATGAGCAAATGGTCTCACGGTTCGCCCGACCATCTTCGAGATCGGCGCGCGCCGCAACAGCCAAAGAACCGGCGGACTCAAGATGATGCGCCTGAAAGTGTTGGAGAAAAGGAGCCGCGGTCCGAACTGTTGCATACGTTGCACCGCCCTTACCTCAGGTGTGCGTTCGGCTTCGATCCGGGCGGTCGCTGCATCCAGTTCCGCTGCTGATGCTCCGCTGGCAAGGGGTGAGCAGAGATGGTTGGCGGCTACCAGCGCGTCGCGCAGCGCGATATTGATTCCCTGGCCGCCCACCGGCGACATCGGATGGCTTGCGTCGCCAAGAAGAAGCAGCCCCGGGGCACTCCATTTGGTTAGCCGGTCGCAGACGACATCGAGCAGGAACGGGTGCGTCACATCATCCCGATTTGCCCGCAAGTGCGCCGCGAGGTCGCTGGACACATGCGCCGCCATCTCTTCGATCCATTGCTCGATACCGCGCTGGCGTAATTCGCCGAAACTTCCTTTCTCGATCATCCACGCAAACTGGAGCCTGTCGTCATACGATGGAAAACAAAGCATCAGATGAGAGTTGCCGCTGCTGCCGCCGACGTAGGCGCGCGCCGTGGTTCGGTCCGACATGAAATCGGGCAGCGGCACTTTGCCCCACACGACGTCGAACGCCTGCGGAGACCGTTCCTCATGCAGTCCAGCCCGTTTGCGAATTACGGAAGCTCGGCCATCGGCACCGATCACCAGATCTGCGCGGATCTCGATCGGCCCACTTGTCGAGTCGGCTACTACGCCCGTGACCCGGCCAGTGTCGAGGACTAGATCACGCACGGTGACCCCGCGACGGAGTTTGAAATTCGAGTAGTGGCTGGCCTCGCCTACCAGCATTTCAAGCATCGCGGGCTGCGACACGACATGCGGACCGAAGTCACCGAATCCCGAGGCGAATTCAAACCGGCCGAGGCGCGTGGCGCCCCGATAGAACTCCACCGCACTGAGCCGCGTCTGAGGTAGAGCGGCGAGTTGCGGGCCGAGCCCCATCTGGGCGAACGCATCGACCCCGCTGGGCTGGAGTGCTTCGCCGCGAAACTCGCGCGCAAAGTCGGTCTGACGCTCCAGCAGCGTCACGTCGATATTGCGCCGCGCAAGAAGATACGCGAGCGCAGCTCCTGCGGGACCTGCGCCGACGATAGCCACCTGCGAGAGCCTCGCCATCGCCGACTACTATCCGACCGCCGACAGCGACGCACAAGCGCGCCCACGCGCAATCATCACGACCTACCTCAGCGCATAGGTGCGGCGGCTCTTGAAGTTCTTTCGCGGTGACAGGATACTGTTATCACCGCTCAATCAAGGAGAACCATATGGACCTAGACAAAATCATCTCGGAATTGAAGCGCGAGGGAGAGAAGATTGGTCAGGCTATAGCTGCCCTGCTCGAAGGCGCAGGCGTGAGTGGCAAAGGCCCTGCTCGAAGAGCCGCGCGTAAGAGGAAGGGCAGTATTACCCCGGAAGGGCGACGCCGCTTGTCACTGGCGATGAAACGACGCTGGGCAGAACGGCGGGCGAAGAGTTTGTCCCGTAAGACTGCGGTGCCAAAGAGACGAGGGCGGCTGACACCCGCAGGCAGGAAGAGGCTGTCCCAAGCGATGAAAAAGCGCTGGGCGGAAAGGAAGGCAAAAGCTTCCTGACCAGACGGTCGTCGTTTGTCGAGAGAATCAAAGACGCGGGAGTTAAGATCTGGGCTTCGGTCGAAAGCACCGGACGTTGAGGGATCGGACCATGCTAAATTTCGAACAGACGTCGCTTGGGGCCGCTGAAGAGCTGTGGCGCTACCCGGTTAAGTCCATGATCGGCGAGCGGTTGAGCGAAACCGAGGTCAAGCAACGTGGACTGCTGGGGGATCGGGCGTATGCGCTGCGAGACACTTCTGACGGCAAGAGTGCGATGGCTTGGCGAGCGCTCTTTTCGCGGACGATGCGCAATGGGGCACCGGCTCGCTTCTCGACAAAGAAGATCGAGCATAGATCAGGTGGCGACGGGCGAATCTGACCTTCTCTGGTGAGAAAGGGTTTGCGCCAGCTCCAAGGGAAACTGGAATTTCCGAAGCGGTCGCTCGTATAGGCTAAGGCTTCCTTCAGGCTCAACGCCCTAGTCGTATTGCCAACGCGCACGTACAGAGTGGATCTTCCTCTCCCCTTCTGCCAGCACCGCCGGTGGGCGTGCAGGCAGGACGTGGACCAGACAAATGTCGTCCGCGATCAATTCGCACCAAGCAGAATTTCCGCGCGGCGGAGCCATCCGGACATTCCGATCGATTTGAACTGAGCCATCGCAGCGTCGAGACGGGACCGAGCGCGCTCGCGATCGCCTGGCGCGTTTCGACGGATATACATCCACGCCTCATCGAAGTCCGCGATCGCGCGCAAAGGCCGCGCGCCCTGCTTCGAGGAACTCAGCGCATAGCTTTCGCGAAATGCTACAATCGTACGCGACCACGATGGAATCGAGAGCCATCAGGGAGGAAACCGCGTGGACAAGCATCCGATTCGCTTTGGAGTGCAGACCGGACAGCAGAACATCGAATTGGAGCAATTGCGCACCTTCTGGGGCAAGGCCGATAGCTGGGGCTACGACTCGCTCTTGGCGTTCGACCACTTCTATCCGATCTTCGTACCCGACCCGACCGGCCCTTGCATGGAAAGCTGGACTGTTCTGAGCGCGCTCGGCCAGAACACCAAGCGTGCGCGTATCGGCGCGCTGGTCAACGGCAACACCTACCGCAATCCATGTCTCACAGCGAAGATGGCCGCGACGCTCGATCAAGTAAGTGGTGGCAGGCTCAACCTGTGGTATCAAAGACGGGGTAGTAGTTACGGACGCCAACGGTAATTTCGCACACCCTGACGGAGACTGCGCCTATACATTGGATTGAACCTTTTTGACGGATGAAGAGGACGCGCGGGAGATCCCATCGTCTCATGCTCAATGAGGTCGAGAGTCCGCCGAAATAACCCTGACAACGGTTCCCGTTGGCAAGCGTCGCGCCCTCGCCTGTGCTCAAATTAAGGCCGAATGGCCTTCATCGTCTTCGATAAAACATTCGCGCCGAACGGCAAGATCCGATATCTGCAATTCGGAGATGCGCAGAGACCATCCAGGAGGCCCGCAAAGCGGCGCAGTTCCCTGGGTTGCGCGATCCAATCATCCTCGACCTCGCACGCGCCGAGAGGGTTGACAGGCAAGCGATGTTGCGACTGCACGCGCTGAAACCCATGGCTCTTGTCGGCCGCAAGTCGGATCGCGAAGACATCGCGCCGATAGGTACCGGCCCATGTTGCAACCCGACTTCGATCCCGAGCCCAGGACTCTCCGCATCCATCGGTGCAAGTACGTTTTCGAGATGCAAAAAGCCCCGATGCCTGGAGCGCGCGACGCTGATCGCCGAGAAGGTTGACGGTGCCGCCCGCCACGTTCGGCAGATCGAGTTGTGCACGCGGGCAAGTACTAGAATGGTAGACGGAGCTGGATGGGTCCCGCTGGCGTCGTTCTCTGATAGCTGAAGCCGTCTAGTTCTCGCGGCTCAACACTCAGTCTGCCCGAACACAGGCGCAGCCCTTCGCGCGACACTCGGACTCGCGATCCCGATGCGAGTGAGCATCAACATGGCGACAGGCGCGTACAATCAGGCTGGTGGATCGCAAGACGGTCAAGCGCTGGCTGAAGCTCGGCAGTTGGCAGCCGCGGCGAAGCCGGCATCGACCCCGGCCGCTCGATCGCTTCGCCGAGTTCATCGAGCACGCGCGCCGGAGGTCGGGTGGAACGGCGCGGTTAGCACGATGGCCGCGATTCTCGAGAGCGACACTCGTGAGCGCGGAAGAAGGAAGACTGCGGCGAGGCGGCATTGGGCCTCACCTCGAAGCGCCCGCTCCGATCAGCAGAGGCCGCCGACGCCGGCCCCAGCTGCCCGGCGGGTCGTCGAAGACGCCGGCGCAAGCGGCACCGCAGCTCTTGCAGCGGCCGTCGCGGGTCAGGTTCCAGGACGTGATCTCGTGCCAGTCCCGACCGATCACGCGCGACCCGCAAGCGTGGCAATAGGTGCTCTGCGTTGCCTCGTCGTGAATGTTGCCGGTGTATACATGGCGGATGCGCACGCCACTGGCAATGCTCCGCGCCGCCGTGAGCGTCGCCGCCGGGGTCGGCGTCCGGCCGAGCATCTTCCAGTCGGGATGAAAGGCCGTGAAATGGAGCGGCACGTCAGGACCGAGATACTCGAAAACCCAGGCGCTCAGCCCCTCGATTTCGGCATGCGAGTCGTTCTCGCCTGGGATCAAGAGCGTCGTGATCTCGAGCCAGACCTTGGTCTCGTGCTTCAGGTAGGCGAGCGTATCGAGCACAGCGCTGAGCGAGCCGGTGCAGAGCTTCTTGTAGAAGGCTTCGGTGAAGCCCTTGAGGTCGATGTTGGCGGCATCGATGTGGCGATAGAACTCTCGTCGCGGCGCATCGCACATGTAGCCGGCGGAGACGGCGACCGTTTTGACGCCCCGCGCGCGACAAGCTTCGGCGACGTCGATCGCGTAT
>NZ_DATEQZ010000009.1:0-49795 GCF_035272065.1 Binatus sp. (SeqCode) | reverse complement strand
ACCAATAAGATCAAGCAAGAATCTCAACCAGTACGCTTCGACGCGCTTGTAGAAGCTCGTCGTTTTTTCTCTCGCGGCATACGCGTTCTCTTTTGTTTGCCTGGCAGATAAAGTTGCGGCTTCGAGCTCGCCGTCCTGGTTGATCAGTGCCGCGTTCCTGCCCGGCGGCGAGGGCAGGGCCCGCTTTGCCCGTTCGTTTTGTCGCCGTGTCTCCAAAGGATGCATTCCACGATCTCGCTATCGGATTAATTGAATGCGCACCTGTTTGATTTGTTGTACATTCGCGGGTGGCATGGCTGTTGCTTTTTCTTTGGCGTGAAGCACAGCTATCGAACTCGACCAAGCCGCCGACTCGGCTGCTTGCCTGCATTCTCGGCCGCTGTCCTGCTCACCTTCATCATCAGCGGGTGCGCGGGAGCGGTCGATGGTCAGTTACCGACGGTGGAACTATCCGCGAGCGCGTTGGCGCCGGTCGGCGGCACGATTCCCGTACTTGTCAGGCGCCAGTGCACCGCGAACTGCGGTTCGACAAGTTCTCCATTGACCCGTCAACAAGTCGCGGCGCTGAATGAATCAGGCCAATACGTGCAGGCAATTCCCCCGGATGACGCAGCCAAGCTTGCGGGAGGCACTCAAAAGCTGCTCGATGCGGTAAATGCACGCGAGAGCCACGCAATCACTATCGCGCGAGAATCGTCTTTTGAGGCCCAAAATACCTCCAGTGGCATATTCGCAATACTAGCGGTCCCCTTCGCTTTCGCCGAAGCGGCATCTTTGGGAACGCAGCCCGCCGAGACAATTGAAAAGATGAGACTCACGGAAGTTACAATCCCGGAATGCCCCCCTTCTCTGGAGGCGGCCCATGGGTGTCCAATCGGATCAGGAATTTCCCAGCTCCACCATGATCCCGCGATGGGTGGTGAAGGGTGGGTCTTTTTTCCGATGGGAAAGTATACCCAGGTGAAAGCCGCGTATGACTGGTCGCCGTCCATATTCACGGGCGAAGACAACCGGACGGAGATCATCATAGCGCCGTGGAATGGCTCATCCAGTTCCCCCGGCACTCCCCTTCCATCAGCCGCACAACCGTCAGAGCGTTCGTGAACTTACCCGCGAACATACCCAAACCGTAGCTTTCAGGACCCGCGCCTGCAAAGCAACTGCAAAGCGCGCCGCCTGAGGCCGCCACCACGGTCCATTATATGGCCATGACAACAGGGGCTGAGTCTCGGTTTTGCGCCACTTGACGGCCCCGCGGCGAACAGGTTCGCCTTTAGACTTGTCATCAAGATTTTTGACTGGGTTGTTGACAGCAATACATGATACAATTAGTTTTATTGCCCATCAAGACTCGTCAAGCTAAGGGGGCACTGCGAAGTTTCGATGACGGTGGAAGACGCACTGCGAAAGATCGCACTGTTGCGCAGGATCAGCACCGACAAAGGAGCCCTGGCGGCGGAGCGGGAGACTGCGCACCGCTTGCAGAAGGTGCTGATGGAGCGCTACGCGATCAAGGCTCAGGATGTTCCTGAGGGGGCTCCATCGACAACCTTTCGCTTGAACTGGACTTACTGGCGGGAAGCACTCGAAGAGTTCGGCCTGAGTTTGCAGCATTTTGGCGGGTGCGGCAGCGCCGAGGTCGGACGCAATAAGCTCGCCCACATACGGCTTGGTACCAACGAATGGTGGATCGAAGAGAAGTCCGCGACGGGTTTGCAAACCACGGTCCGCGACAGTGGTGTCGAATCGCTGCGCAAATACCTTAACGAGCACGCACCGAGGAACTACTCGTTTCTCAAGCGCTGACCGCCGCGACCGGCAGTCGGGCTCGAATCAGAAAGAAGGCTGGCGCAGGAGCGGGCGGGCGCGGTACCAGACATACAGCGCTATCAGCAGCACGACAGGGCTTTCGATCGCGGCGATCTTCACGTGGACACGTTGCGCATCTACTCCCAGGTTCGACATGATGAAGATCACGTGGCCCGCTACCACTTGCGCCATGTAGAGTAGTGCGAGGACTGGGCCCCAGCGCTGGCGCGTCACGATTCCGATTCCGAACGCGGCGATTATAATGGCTTGCAGAGCCATCGTGACGCGCGCCTCGTCGCCGTGGAACTTCACGCCGAAAATTACGTCTTCAATCTGCGCGCCGCCGCCGGAGAGGTTGAAGATTGAGCGCGCGAACAGAACCAGTGACCAGAGAATGCAGAGGCCGGCGAAGATTCGGAAGTCGCGCGGCCAGCGATCGCCGTCGCCAGCCATCAGCGGGTCAGCCATTTTGGGTTGTTGATCGCGAGCGCGTCGGCAAGCGATTGGCGAACATGGGCGCGCAGCTTGGGATCGTCGATTGCAATTGTTCCTGCGCGAATGCGCTCCGCCAGCTCAACACTTAGCGCCTCGACCTCGCCATCGTGGCCGAGCATCGCTACCAGGCGCGAGCGCTCGGCCTCGGCCTGCGCCTCGCGCAGTTCGAGCTCGCGGCGAACTGTGTTCAGCACGTTGACGGTGACGCGCGTCTGGAAGCGATGATAGCCCTCAAGGGTCGGCATCAGCTCCGATTCAAGGTACTTGACCGCGGCCTCGAGCAGGACCGCGGCTTTCGGGGTACTCTGTGGCATTAGTCAGTCCTTTAGTCAGTCGGATAGTCAATCGCGGCCTTCGATCAGATTGAGGAAATCCCAGAGCGGCTCTTCGACGCGCCGGCCGATCGCGCAGCGTTCTATGCCCACTTCTTCGGTTCCGCGAGCGCCCATGCTGAAGCATCCGATGCCCCAGCGCACGCTGCCGTAGGCCTCCCAGAAGCGCACGTGCGCCGGATCGACTGAGTGTCCGCTTGCTTTTTCGTAAGCCTCGAACAGGTCCTCGCGCGTGCCGAAGCCGCCGACCGGTTTCTTGCCGCCGAATCGCCACGTCTTGACGCAGACCCAGCCGAGGTCCTGCATCGGATCGCCGCTCTGCCCTATTTCCCAATCCAGCACGCAACGGATTCCTTCCTCGCCGACGATGAAGTTGCCGGCGCGGAAGTCGCCGTGCACAACGGTGTGGCACGTGTTGCGTGGAGCGTGCTGCTCGGCCCATTTGAGGCCTAGCTCGATAGCCGGTGAGTGAAAGCCGAAGTACTCGATGATTCGGCGCTGCGCCGCGATGTGTTCCGCCGGCGTCAGTTTCATCAGGAACGGGACTTCGGCGACGGGGATGCGATGAATCGCGGCGAGGATGGTGCCGCACTGCTTTGCCATCGTCGCGCGCGCACCTGCGAAGCGTTCTTCGCGCAGGATTTTCGTCGCGAGCGTCTCGCCTGCCACCCTTTCAGTGACGTAGCCGGCGCCGAGCCCATCTTCATCTTTCAGGATTGCGCGTACGCGCGGGGCCGGAACGCCAGCCTTCACCGCCGCTATCATCAGCCGCGCGTCTTCGTCGGCGGTCAGATGCGGCGAGACTCCCGCCAGCGGATTACTTTCGTCGTTGGCGCGAGCGCTTGCCAGTTGCAGGATGAATTGCCCGCGCCTGCCGGCGGCGTCCGCATCGAACGACCACGTCGTTTTGTTCGCGCCACCCGTCAGCCGTTGCAGATCGTGTACTGTGCCCGGCGCGCCGACATGACGCGCGATCGCGGCTTGCAGGCGCGCGGCGAAATCTTCGCTGCTCATGTTTGTCTTGCGCGCAGCGCCCTACTCTTCCGCCGGCTTTCTGTCCTTGAAAAATCCGAACAGGTACTGCGCGACGCGCCGCATCTGGATTTCCTCCGCGCCCTCCGTGATCCGATAGCGCCGGTGATGCCGAAAAATGTGCTCGAACGGCTTATGCCGCGAGTATCCGATCGCGCCGTGCACCTGCATCGCGCGGTCCGCCGCTTCGCAGACCAACCGATTCGCGCGGTAGTTGCACATCGCGACCTTGTCGGAGAGTTTCAGCGCGACCTCGGGCTTCGACATCTGATCCATCTGCCACGCGGTCTTGTGGATTAGATTGCGGATCATCTCGGCCTCGGTGTGGAGCTCGACCAGCGGCCATTGAATCGCTTGGTTGCTCGCGAGCGGCTTGCCGAACGGCTTGCGCTCCTTGGCGTATTTCACGCTCTCGTTGATGCAGTATTGCGCGGCACCGAGCGAACCCGCCGCCTGGCGGATGCGATTCTCGTGGACGAAATGCTGCGCCACCGCCAGTCCATTTTCCGGATCGCCGAGGATCGAATCGGCCGGCACCGCGACGTCGGTGAGCGAAACGCGCGGGTGATCGGTCGGCATATTGAAGGTCCACAAATATTCTTCGACCTTGAAACCGGCGCTTTTGGTCGGGACGATGAAGCAGGTGATGCCACGTGGGCTGCCGTCTTTGCCGCTGGTGCGCGCGAACACGAAATCGTGGGTGGCGACGTGCAGGCCGGTGTTCCACATTTTGGCGCCGGTGATGCGCCAGTGATCACCGTCGCGAACGCCGCGCGTCTCCATCCATGTCGCGTCGGAGCCGTGATTGGGTTCGGTGAGTCCGAACGCGATGCGCATCGAGCCGTCGAGCAACTTGGGGATGAATTCCTTTTTCTGCTGCTCGTTGCCGAAGTCGCGGAACATCAGCACCGTCGGCAGATTGCCGACGATCGAACTTTCGTTCTGCAAATCGTTATGGAGCCCGAGGCCCTTGGCCGCCAGGTATTCGCGGATGATCGCCATCGCGAGGTTGGTGCCGTCCTTGCCGCCGTATTCTTTTGGCAGCGCGTAGCGATAGTGCCCCGCCTTGTCGGCGCGCCGGCGCATCTCGCCGAGCAGAGCTTCCCATTCATGGCGCGGCAGGCCGTCGCGCTCGAAGTCGGTGCGCGCCCATTCGCGGCGATGGTCGAAAAAGCGGATGTTGTCGTTTTCGCGTTCGAGCGGCTTGATTTCTTTCTCGATGAACGCGTCCAGCTCGGCCAGGTAGGCTGTTACGTCGGCAGGAATATTAAAATCCACGGCGTTTCTCCTCAAGCGATGACGTTATGTGCGAGGCGTACCAGAGTGTGGTTGCGAACGGAAGCATCTTGGCTCGCGCTTACTCGACTATATCCAGCCAAGGCGAATTCCGCGCATCGATCGCTTTAACTCTCGGCCCGCTTTGCCGGTCGGGTGCGTCCGCGCAAATTTGTTCAAAGCCTTGCGAGCATTGGAGTCAAATGTTTTGAGGTCCTCGCTAAACTCCCACATTTTCGAGAGCGCGAAGATGCAATCGACCTTCAATCCCGGACGTTCGCTCGATAACAGGATCTTGCGCAACAGCGGTATGGCCGATTTCTCCCGATAGTAGGCAAGAGATTCCGCCGCCTGTCCCCTGACCTTCATTTTCTCCTGTTGGTCCGCCAGCAGTGCGATTAGTCCAGGAGCGATAGACGGTCTGCGGCGAAGGAAACCTATGGTGTGAATCGCGGCGACCCTATTCCACATTGAGCATTTCTTATCGTTCGCAATCTCCATCAGACGTTCGGCCGGAACGACCCGGTCGTGCTTCATTAGCCATTTCGCAGCTTCGAAGGCATCCACCGGCTCAGCATTTCGAACCGCGTCGAAAGCCCGCGCGACATTGAGACGCTTCACCACATGCGATTTCACTTCGCGAGGAATTCGCGCAACTGATTGGCGAGCTCCGCGGGTTTCTCTTCTGGAATGAAGTGGCCGCAATCGGCGATCGAGCCGCCCGATGCGTGAACTGCGACGCGGCGGAGCGATTCGACTACGAGATCGCCGCGGCCGCGCGGGCCTCCGCCACCGAGCCCCAGCGTCGGCATCGGGAGTTTGAATCCGGTTGCGAGTGTGGCGCGATTGTCCGCGACGTCCTGTGACAGCGCGCGGTAGAAGTTGAATCCGGCACGCATCGCGCCCGGCTGCGAGTAGGTGCGTACGTATTCCGCGATATCGGCGTCGCCGATCGCGCCAGCCACGTCGCATCCGTTCATGTAGAAGAATTCCAGATACAGCCGTTCGCGGCCATACACGAGCGCTTCCGGTAGATCGGGCACCTGATGGAACAGATGCCACCATCGCGCGCCGCGGCCGATTGCGTCCGCTGCGGTGCCGCCCGCCGGTTGATCGCCGGGGACGGGAACATCGAGCATCGCCAGATGCGTCACTTCTGCCGGATGATCCGCGGCGAGGCGAAACGCGACGGGTGCGCCCCAATCGTGACCGACGACGGCGAAGCGCGTGTGCCCGAAGTGGCTGTGCATGAGCAACCAGATGTCGTTCGCGACGCTTTTCTTGTCGTAGCCGGTACTTGGCCGCGAGGAATCGCCGAGGCCGCGCATGTCGGGCGCCACGAGCGAGTACCTGTCCGCCAGCAGCGGCATCACGCGGCGCCACTCGTACCAGGTCTGCGGCCATCCGTGCAGCAACACGACGGGCGCGCCCTGCCCCATCGTGACGTAGTGGATCCTGACGCCTTCGAGGTTGGCGTAGTGATGCGAAAATTCCGACGGCATCAATCAGCCGACTTCAGTTCGATGCTGCCAACCGGTCGCGGCGCGACTTTGTCAGCGCGTCCACGTCGAACTTGAACAGGCGCGCCGCATTCAGGCCAAGAATCTTCGCGCGCGCGTCTTCGGGCAGACCGCCCATCTCGCGCTCGATCGCTTCGGCCGAATGCGGCCAGCTTCCCTCGTGATGCGGATAGTCGTTCGCCCACAAGAAGTTGTTGGTCAGGTTGTATTTCACCGCGAGATCGAGGCCGACCGGATCTTCCTGGAACGACGCGTATCCGTGCTTGCGGAAATACTCGCTCGGCAACATCTTCAGCCGTGGCAGCGCCCACATGTGATGCTTGTGATAGGCCTCGTCCATGGCTCCCAGAGCCCACGCGACCCATCCGATGCCCGACTCGATGGCGGCAAACTTGAGTCCGGGGAAACGCTCGAGCACCCCGGAGCCGCAGAGATTTGCGACCGGCTCGATAGTCGGAACGAGCGAATGCGAAACGTAGTTAATGACCGCGCCGCCGTCCTTGCGCGCTGCGCGCGGATCGCGTCCGGTCGAGACGTGAAACGTGATCGGCAAATCCGCTTCCTGGATCACGGCCCACATCGGATCGAAAATCGGCAGGTTGTAGTTCGGATGCCGCGCATCGTGCGCGCCGAAGATCGGCTTGCACGGCAGCGTCAGGCCGCGAAATCCCATCTTCGCGACGCGCTCGACTTCCTTTATCGAGCCGGGCAAATCGGCCGTCGCGATGGCGGCGAGCGGCGACATGCGATCGTTGTACTTGGCGAACGTCTCCCACGCCCAGTCGTTGTAGATTTTGCATTGCGCATGCGCGAAGTCGGCGTCGGGCGTCGCCCACATCGTGAGGCCCTTGTTGGGGAAGATGACTTCCGCATCGACCCCGTCGCGAACCTGATCTTTCAAACGCTGCTCGGGATCCGCGCCCGCCTTCGAGCGCAGATGATCTTCGCCTTCGAGGCGGCTGTCGAGCAGGCGCGACCGCGCCCATCCCTCCGAGATTGCCCACTTGACGCCGTTTTCATCGACTTCGATTCGCGGCAGCCGATCGCGAAACTTGCGATCGATCCGATCGACCCAAAGATTCGACGGCTCATTGCAGTGACAGTCCGCCGAGATCATCAGGTATTTGTCCGGGTCGTCGGGTCGCGCCGTGCGCTTCCATCCGGCATGTCCGGGAGTCTCCAGTCGCCAACGGTTAGGTTCGTTGATCTCGCTTTCGTTTATATTTGCGCCTGACATTACGATACCTCCGCGGGGGCCCTTCGATTCGCTAACAGTCGTATGTTAGACGGACATTGCAAACTGTCAAGGAAACGCTGATGTGGTGCGCGAAGGTCAAAGGAGCCGGCAATTCCGAGAGATCGGAAACCGCGGAAAGAACAATCTATACCAGCGGTAGTGGTTCTCGGACGTTCGCGGCACCAAGGGTAGTTTCGTTCCGTCAAAAGTTGTTTCTGAAGAAAGCAAGCTTCGCGCGATTTCGAGAGAGCGCGAAGAGCATTTTGACTGTATGTCCATACCGTTATGCTTAGCACACCGAATCGAGCAGGGTCAGGCTGAATAGTTCATCCCCCAGAATTGAAAACGAAATGGAAGGCGGCGACTCGAAACCGGTACCGGCTTCGTTGGCGCGAAGCTGTCCGAGATCCCTCGTTGCGCTCGCTTTGCTCGCTTCGCTCGGGATGACAAAAGAAAATGACGTCGCGGAGTCGCGAACGATGAGTGGAGACCCAACCCCTAACCCATTTCCCCGTGTGATGGCGAACCATTCGCGGGAAGATTAGTTGTGTAAAGGTTGCCCATCCAGAGCGGAGTGTCATGGTTGTAATCGTCATGGGGGTCACAGGCGCGGGCAAGACGACGATCGGGCGCGCGCTCGCGGAGTCGCTCGGGTGGGAGTTCCACGACGGCGACAACCTGCATAGCGAGGCGAGCAAGCGCAAGATGCGTAAGGGGATCGCGCTCGATGATGGCGATCGGGCGCCATGGCTGAGAGCGATTCGAAAGTTGATCGAGGCGATGCTCCTGGAAGGCCACGATGGAGTCGTCGCATGCTCCGCGCTGAAGCAATCGTACCGCGACGAGATCGTCGTGGATCCGAACGCGGTGAAAGTCGTCTACCTGAAGGGATCGAAACAGGTGATCACCGAACGGCTTGGCGATCGCACCGGTCATTTCATGAATCCGGATCTGCTCCAGAGTCAACTCGACACGCTCGAGGAGCCTTGCGACGCGATCGTCATCGATGTCTCGGCGGTTCCGGAAGCCATTGTGAGCGCAATCAGAGCGCGGCTCGGGCGGTAGCCTGGCGATTACTCAGTCGTGGCGGGCGGTGTTTCTTCGATGCCTGGCGAGAGTTCTTCCAGCGTTTTGCCGCGAGTCTCGGGGACAAAGAACAGGACGATCACGATGCCTATCAGTGGACCGGCGGCGAACAGCGACGCCGCGTTGCCCAATCCACCAAGCGGGGCTGAGAGCAGGCCGATCAAGACGGGAGACAGCATCCAGCAGATCTGCCCGATCACCTGCACGCACAGGCTGTAGCCGGTTGCGCGAATCGCAGTCGGAAACAATTCGGTCGAGAGCGCCGAGGTTGCGGTGCGCGCCGCTTGATAGGCGAACATCGTGACGACTTCAGCCGCGAGGATCGCGCCGTGTGAGTCGCTGGTGAACAGCACGTACATCGCGGCCGCCGACATCAGGTAGAAGAAACTGGTGGTAAACTTTCGCCCGAGCCGGTCCATCAGGTATCCGCTCAGCATGCTGCCGATCGTGCCCATCGCGTAGGCCAGAATTATCGCCGCCGCGACCTCGTGCGATTTCCAATGATGATCGCGGCGGGCGTAGAGACTGAAGTATGTAACCGTCGGGCCGCCGATCAATCCGATCGAGTTCCACAGCCCGGCCATGACCAGCAGGCGCGAGCGGTACGGCCCGGCCAGGGGAGTCAGGCAATTGCGAATCGAGGTCCAGAAGGCGGGACGCGCCAGACCTGCCGCCGTGCGCACCCGCTCGAGTGCGATGAAGCGGGCCGTCTCGCGCAATCCGCGCCGCAAATACCAAACCATCACTAGCGGCGCGATCCCGAGCAGGTACATGCCGCGCCATCCCCATCGCGACTCCGCCATGATTGCGTAGGTAAGGGCGGCAGCGGTCACGCCGAGAAACGCCACCATGTGCAGCGCCGCGATGGCGCGCCCGCGCCGTGCGTCGGGAAATTCCTCGCTGATCATGGTGACCGCGACCCCGAACTCGGCCGCAAGGAATATCTGCGCCGCACTTTGAAAGATCGTGAACGAGCCCACGCCTCTCGAAAGCGCGGTGAACAACGTGAGAATCGTGTAGCAGAGCACGGTCACGGAGATGATCGGTTTTCGGCCGTAACGATCGGCGAGGATTACCACGAAGAACGACAGCATCCCGCCAAACCGAACGATTGTCGCCATCAGCCCGATGGCCGGATCGGCGAGGTGAAAAGTCCGCGCGATTTCGGGCGTGGCCAGGTGGAAGATCGTGATATCGTAGCCTTCGAAAATCGTGGCCGACATCAGCATTGCGAACAGCGCCGCCAGGTAGCGGCGCGGCCGCGGAATCCAGGTGGCTGGTTTTGGTTGTTCTGTCGGGCTGTTTGGTTGAGCGGCCTGCATCGCGGAACTTGCGCGCGCGAGGCGCACGTCGATTCGCTAAGGGTTTCAGATCGCGAAACCCCCGGCAAGCCGGGTCTTCCGCATCGCGACTGCCTATCTGGAACTGCCGAAGAGTTTTATGTGTTGCGGGCTATTTGCCGCGTCGTCCCGAAGTTCGAGCGTCCCCACGTACTTGCCGCGTTTATGCGGAGTGAACTCGACGGAGATTGTGCAAGTGCCCCCGTTCGGCGCGATCGTGTCGCAGGTGTTGGCGGTCACGTTGAATGGCGGAGTGGCTGCGGGAGCCGTCGTGAACGAGATCGGCGCAGCACTGTCATTGACCAGCGTAACGCTCTGCGCGGAACTGACCGCTTCAGCCGACACTTGTCCGAGGCTTATCGATTTTGGCGTCTTCAGCTTCGGTGCGAGGCCTTTGCCTTTCAGTTTGATTGTGCGGACTCCGTACGAGGCGTTGCTGTTTAACTGCAACTGCCCGATTCGTTTGCCCTTCGCGCTCGGAACGAATGCGACACCGATCGTGCACGAGGCGCCCGACTGCAGCACCGCTGGACAATTACTCGAGGTTACGACGAATCCGCTGCTCACTGTCGGCTCCCACATCGTGACCGGCGTCGTCGCCGCAGTGTTGATCACAGTTACCTTTGCGGCCTTGCTCTGGTGGCCCACCACCTGATTTGAGAAAGAAATCGACGTGGGGTTGGCCTCGAGCGTCGCGAAGACCGGGCTTGGTGAGGCGGTCGGCATCGGCGTCCCTGTGGGCGTGGCCGTGCTGGTCGCGGTCGGCGTTGGCGTCACCGTCGGCGTAGCTGTGACGCTCGGCGTCGGCGTCGCCGTCACAGTGGCGGTTGCGGTCGCCGAGGGCGTCGCAGTTGCGGTTGCGGTGGCGGTTGCAGTCGGGGTCGGGCCTCCCCTTGTTCCACCGGGGAACAATCCGAACACCGCAAGTTGGGTCTGCGTTCCCACGTAGACCGAACCGTTGGCTACGGTCGGTACAGTGAACTTCACTGCCGGACCGGGGTTATCAGCGCTGAACTTGTTGCTGTCGTATAACTCGGTCTTCAGGTTGGCCGCGTCGAAGGCATAAAGAACTGCGGTTCCACCTGAGTTCCATGCCCCACTGTTGATCGCCCACAGAATACCGCCGGTCGTGCCATTGGCGGAGATAACCGGCGACGCGCCCGGGGACGGAAACAAAAAGGCTGCCCCTGCTGAGATGGGCGGCGTCTGGATCAGTCCATTGGAGACTACAAACATCTTGGGCTCATCTGATACACCGACGGTGTAGATCATGTTCTGCAGGCCAACACCCGGCACGTTTCCTTGCCAGTACGCAGGCGTGCTGAACATTCCACCGACCGCGCTGTCAAGCTCCTGCACCATCTGATCCATGGCCGCATTGAATCCGCCCATGCTGTCACGATTCACAAGATAGAGGTTGCCCACTTTGCCAGCGCCGACCATCAGATGTGGATTCGGCCCTGGCTGATCGGGCAGCAGCAGGTTGCCGCCCGAACCCCCATGTCCAGGTCGTCGTCATCGAGAATGAGTTCGTTCAGCGGCGTGAAAGAACTGCTGACTGACATCGTACCGGTTGTTCCGACGCCGGGCGTCAGCCGGAGAAAGCTGTCGCCGTAGTTGACTGGCGACGCGCCAGTATCGAAAGTTCCGTTGCCGGTAATCGTGATCAAATCGCCGTTGGTGTCGACGCCCGGACCGCATCCCGCCTCCCAGATGCCGCCTTCGTCGCCGTTGGGGGTGGTGTTGTACACGACCACCCGCGCCAATGAGGTCTCGTCGTAGCCGAGAATCCATCCGTGGTAGGGCTGTATGTCGCAATGCGACGCGAAGCTCAAATACACCACGCCGTTCGCGAGCGTCAGCGCCGGGCGATCGTGCTGCAACAGCGGATTGAAGGCAATTATCCCGTCGACCGCATCCGGTGCGGTTCCCGGCACGCTCGCGGTAATCGTTACCGGACTGTTCGTCCTCTCCAGACCGTTCGTCATATCGAGCGCGTGAAGTTGCTGCTGATAACTGCCGGGCCCCAGCTTGACCTTGGACACGACGTAGAGCGTCCCGGTAGCAGGGTCGATCACTGGCGTAGCGGTGATCCCGATGATCGGCACCAGGTCGCCGCATCCGAGGTCGGACGCAGGCACCGCGGTAATCCCACTCGCCGGATTGATGAAGCTCGTATGCCAGAGCGCAGGTCCCGCATTGTCCGCGTCGAATGCGTAGACGCTGTCGTTTTCGGTCGCGACGTAGACGACGTTGTGCGTCCCCTGGCTCGCGATAGTCACGTTTGGAACGTAGAGCGGCTGCGCGTAGGCAGCGCCGTCGAGAGCGTCGGTGAACTGCAGGCCGAATTGCGATGCGTTGACCGTCGAGGGAGTCAGCACGCTCTCGGCGAGGTTTTGCCCGGTGCGGAAATTATCGTTGCGGTAAAGAAACGTCCCGTTGAAGCCCGGCTCCAACGCGCGCTCGGCGCCAAGCTGCGCCGAGCGCGATTCCCCAGCGCGCCCGCCGCACGTCCATTGACGGCCGCGCCTGAGATAATCGCGACGAGCGCCGCCGCACCCAGCACCAACCCTCGCAACACTCGCCCTGTCACTGTCCCCGCCGAATATTAATTTCCTTTTGCGGACGCATTTTACTGACGTAAGCGCAGTACGTCTATGCCACAAAAGCCAGTTACGGAAAATATCCAGCTTGAACCCGGCGCACGCAGAGCCAGAACGGAAACAGGCCCGGAATTCCGGGCCTGCTCCTGCTCGCGGGGCTTGGTCGCGATGCGTCTCCCCTCAGCCCGCATCGCGACCGCGAACGAAAACTCAATCAGCGAGGCACTACTCGGCTGTTCGCTACCATCACCGCCGCCGCATTGTCCATCCCCAGACTTGGCGGCAGATTTCGCCAGTTGTGAACCATCTTCGAAACGATCATCGCTAGAGCAATCAGTGCGCCAACTATGAGAATCAGATCATGCGATGACCTAAGTATCGTTCTTCCGTTGACTCGCATCGAACCCTCCCGGAGCGTTCGCCTCAGGGGCGCAACGCACCATCACAAGAGTTGTCATCGCAAGAGTTGGACCATTGTGGCGCGTAGTGTCGAAAAAGAACTGCATGACCCGATAAGGTGAATTTTTTCCTTTGGTCAAGGGATTTTTCGCCGATCTTCACCTTCACAGATCGGATCTCGGTGTCTTGATCATCCTCCCATTTGTAGCATTGCTGTCAAAAAACGTTGCACCGCTGCACTTCGTTTCAAATCGATCTTCGGCTGAGTTTCGCCCGACGCGGCCAATCTGGTTGAGTCAGACTCCCCGGTGAAAAGTCGGCGTCGCGATGGCCCCGCTCAGCGCGATCGTTCCCCAGCCTAACCCCGCCTCTATGTGCCCTGATTCATACAGACGGATGGTGCCGCTCGACCCGACCCAGTGATATATGGAATCGACAAAGGAGTTCTTCAGATGAGCGGCAAGAACATCACGATCAGGGCGCACGACGGCGGAACGTTCAGCGGCTACCTAGCGACGCCTGCGTCAAGCTCGGGTCCGGGGATTTTGGTGCTCCAGGAGATTTTCGGCGTCAGCGCCCATATCCGCTCGGTCGCCGACCGCTGGGCCGAAGAAGGATACGTCGCGCTCGCGCCAGATCTGTTCTGGCGCCTGAAACCCGGCGTCGATCTCGGCTTCAGCCCCGACGACGTCAAAACCGCGCGCGAGCTTGGCGGCCGCTTCGATATCGATCAGGGCGTGCGCGATATGGGCGACGCGCTCGCGGCGATGAAGGCGCGGACCGAGTTCAAGGGCAAGGCCGGCGCGGTCGGCTATTGCCTCGGCGGACGCCTCGCCTTCCTGGCCGCGGCTCGGCTCGGCGTCGACGCGGCGGTCAGCTACTACGGCACGCGCATGGACGGCCATCTCGAAGAAGCGAAGTCAGTGCGATGCCCAATCCTGTTCCACTTCGGCGGAAAGGACGCCGCGGTGCCGCCCGAAACGCGCGACAGGATCCGCGCCGCATTCAGCGCGCATGACGATGCCGAGTTTTACGTCTATGCGGACGCCGGCCACGCCTTCAACAACGATCGGCGCGCCGAGGCTTACGATCCGTTCGCGGCGCAGCTCGCGCGCTCGCGATCAATCGGATTGTTTCGGCGCACGCTCGGTCCGCGCTACGACCTGAGTGCGCTGTGGGACAATCACTCCGATCAGGAATTCAAGTATCGCGATACCGACGCGACGATGGCCACGATGACGCCTGAGGCCTACGTCAATCACGTCCCGACGCTGACGGGCGGCTACGGCTTCAAGGAACTGCGGCGCTTCTACAACAACCATTTCATCCCGCGCTTGCCCGCGGACACCAGGGTAGTGCCGGTGTCGCGCACGATTGGTGCCGACCGCGTCGTCGACGAAGTGATCTTCTGCTTTACGCACACATGCGAAATCGACTTCATGGCGCCCGGCGTCGCGCCGACCGGGAAATACGTCGAGGTGCCGCTGATCGTGGTGATCGAATTTCACGGCGACAAGCTCTACAACGAGCATATCTACTGGGACCAGGCGTCGATGCTCGCGCAGCTCGGCGCGCTCGACGCTAAAGGCTTGCCGATCGCGGGAATTGAAAGCGCGCGCAAGGCTCGGGGCGAACCGGTTCCGTCGAACGCGATGATGCCGGCGTGGAAGAGCAGCGAGGGCAAAAGCTAGACAGCGCCGGAACATCGCTCACAGCGCGCGGGCCGGCGCGGTGCAAGCGTTGTAGCAATATCATTCAGTTTGTCGGTTTTTGCGCCGATTTGGCTCCCGCACGCGTGGGCCGGCGTTGCTGATACGCAACATCGCAGCGCTCATCGCGGGTTGCCGCCGGGGCACGCTACATCGCAGTTGACAGCGTTGGGCCAACCAAAAGCGCTTTATCGGCGCGCGATTAGCTGCTGCTCAAGTTTTGGGCCGGTCCGCCCCCTCTTCGCCGCGTTCGCGGGCACGCGTCTTGCGTATTAACAATTTGTAGTGAATTTATGCAGTATTGCGGCACCGGATGACCCAATCCGGGCTGGCATGTGCCGTATTGGTTCCGGGCCTGGGGCGGAGGAGGACCGACATGCCAGCTGATCGCAGAATCTATCGCCGTGCTTTGCTCGGAATAATTATCGCGATCGCTTGTATCGCGCCGGGCGCGCGGAGTCTTGCCGCCGGTCCGCGATGGTGCATGACTCCACCGGCGCACGAGTGGCGCAGGCCGGCGACGACTTTATCGCGGACCAACTGCTCGTGCAGGCCCGCGGCGGCGTGTCCGACAAATGGGCAGCGCGAGTGTTCTCGAAACACGGCGCGAGCATTATCGAAACGATCCCCGCGGTCCATACTTACGTCGTCAGTGTGCCAGCTCAAAAGCTTGACTCGGTTCGCCGCGCGCTCGCAAGGGAACCTCAGTTCAAGTCGGTCAGCAAGAATTTTGCGCGCCGACTGCAGCTGATCCCCAACGATTACTGGTATCCGGGCGAGTGGCATCTGCCGATAATCGAGGCCCCGCAAGCGTGGGACATCACGATCGGTAATCCCAATGTGGTTATCGCGATTGTGGACAGCGGAGTGTCACCAGTCGCAGATCTTGCGGCCAAGCTGCTGCCGGGCACCAACCTTATCGATTCAACTGGAACCGAAGACGACTTGAACCATGGGACCGGCGTCGCGGGTGTCGCCGCAGCCTCCAGCAATAACTCGATTGGGGTGGCGAGCATCGCGTGGCTCAACGACATCCTGCCGGTGAAGATCTTCAACAGCACAGGGACCACCACCTGCTCTGCCGTGGACAATGGAATCATCTGGGCCGCGGATAACGGCGCCAGCGTCATCAACATGAGTTTTTCTGGGACCAGCGAGTGCAGCGGGGAATCGAGCGCGATCAGCTATGCGTGGAACAAGGGCGCAGTGCTGGTCGCGGCGGCTGGGAACTCGAGTTCGTCGACACCGAATTATCCCGCCGCATACAGCAACGTGCTCGCCGTATCGGCTACCACGAGCACTGATTCGTTCTTGTCCAGCTCTGACTTCGGCAACTGGATCAGCGTTTCAGCCCCTGGATGCGGCATCTACACCACCTACAACAACGGCGGCTATGGCGGCTCCTGCGGCACCTCGATCGCAGCGCCGGTGGTTTCAGGCGTCGCGGCGCTGGTGATGTCCGCAAATTTGGGACTGTCGAACGCGCAGGTGAATTCGATCATCGAGCAGAGCGCTGACGACCTCGGCACGCCGGGTTACGACGAATACTACGGCTGGGGCCGCGTGAACGCTTACAAGGCGGTGCTGGCCGCAACCGGCACGGCTGGTCCACCTCCGGACACGACGCCGCCGACCGCTTCGATAACTTCTCCGTCGGCCGGCGCAACCGTATCGGGAACGACAACGATCGACGTGGCCGCATCCGACAACGTCGGCGTCACGAAGGTTCAGTTGTACGTCGACGGTACTTCACTCGGTATCGACACTTCGACCCCGTTCTCGTTTGCATGGGATACGACGCAAGTGAGCAACGGCAGTCACAGCCTGGAAGCGATCGCCTACGACGCGGCCGGCAACCAGGGCGCGTCGGCAGTGGTCGGTGTGACGGTGAGCAATCCGGTGGCGACCCCGACGCTGACCCCGACTGCGACGCCGACCTCAAAGCCAACCCCGACTGCGACGCCGACGCGAACGCCAACACCGACCGCAACGCAGACGCAGACGCCAACAGCGACCGCAACTCCGACATCTACCTCTACCCCAGCGCCCGTCACGCCCTCCGTGTCAGTCATGTCGCCGAACAACGGCAGCGTGGTGTCCGGCGTGGTCAAGATACAAGTGTCGGCCAGCGACTCCTCATCGCTCACGCAGATGCAGGCGTTCGTCGACGGCAACTCGCTCGGCTCGTCAACGTGTTCGTCAACCTCGTGCTCGGGAAGTTTCAACTGGAACACGAAGAAAGCCTCCAACGGCACGCACATGATATCGGCGACGGCATCTGCCGCCAATGGAAAGGTGGGAACGAGCGCGCCGGTAAGCGTGACCAAGTAAGAACTGAACCGTTCCGTGATGAGCGCAAATCAAGAGGGCCGCCGGCTGAAAACCGGCGGCCCTCTGCTCATTCAGTCAGTCCACGTGCAGATACCCGTCAATCCGTGGGGCACGGATTATTGACGGCCGGACATTGCACGTCAATCACCCCCGTGGTGCTCTCGCTGTTGTTGGCGTTATCCAGCGCCGTTTCCTTGAACCCCTGGCAAGTGCGGTCGGTCTTGCCCGAAGTCGTAAGCCCATACGAACCCAACTCACTGTTGGCGTCGCTCATCAGAGCGCTAAGGGTAATGAATCCGTTTGAGTTAACCAATGGCGTCATAGTGCCCTGACCCAAACACTTCGGCGTGGTGGTCGGTGGAGTTCCGACATAGATGCTCACGCCGACGAGACTGCAAGTCCCGTTCGGATGGCGCGTGTTGAGCGTCATCGTGGCGAGCTGTGCTGACAGCATATAGGCCATGTTGGTCGCCGTCGCATTGCCCAGCCAAGTGGTGAACGCTTTCCGACCGGCCGTGATCTGCGCAACAGTCGGACCGCCGTAAGCGGCGCAATTTGTGGGGCTGATGAAGACCACATGGGTGCCCTTAGCATCTCTCAGGTTTAGCGCTGAGAGAGCACACAGATCGGCGCCAGTGATCGAGGAATTGCCGGCATTTTTCCACCATCCAAGCGTCTTCGCCGCGCAATTCCCGCCGAGGCAGGCGTTGCCGAACTCGCAGCTGAAACCGGCGCAGGTCGACGGAGTTGCGGGATCGCCAAACGAGCCGCTACAGGTCAGCGGCGTGGTCGCGATCGAGTTGGGCGGCGGCACCTCGGTCACGAGCAGTTTGTCGCCCGGAGTCAGCGGGAACGAGTAATTGCCGTTGGCGTCGGTGTTGGTGCACAGGCTTATGGGTGTGACTCCATCCAGCGCAGTCCCCGTCAGCAGGAACTGGACACCCTGTACTCCCGGCTCGCTGTCGTCAACGCCGTTGCCGTTTAGGTCGGAGAATTTACGGCCCTTGATGGCCCCGACGTTGCCGAAGTCCACCTCCGAGATTTGCCCGGCTGCCAGGGTTATTGGCACCGAATTCAGTCCATCCCAGAGGTCGCAAGTGTCAGCAGGATTGCCCGGAAACAGAGTACAGTCTAAGTCCATGTTGGGCAGTGCCCGAAACACCACAGACGCCACAGCCGCCGCCGAAGCAGGTGGCGGTATGGGTGTACCCAGTCTGAGGGACTTCCGAAACAGCGTAACTTCCGGGGTCAAGCGGCGAACATACTTTGAGACCCTGGCCGTCGGTGCCAGTTGTTCCGGTGCATACCGTGGTGACACCCTGAGTGACGTTTATGGTCCAGCCGTTTAATCCGAACGCCAACTCATCGTCATCGAGCACGCCATCGCCGTTCAGGTCGCAAAACTTGAAGATGTCGAGCTCGCTTTCGAGACTAGGTGGGGTTCCACCCTTGATTTTGAAGTTGTCCGTCTTGGAATTCGAATTGTCGAAATTCCCGCAGGCGGCCCACCCCGTTGGATTGCTGGACTCGCTAGCTGTTGGGAAACTTCAGTGCGTTTCGAGAGTCGGGCTTGAAGGCGGGGCGCGCGCGGTCCAATCAGAAAACAGGACGCGGCCCAGAATATATGATGGTTGCGGAGCCGCAGGCGTGTGAGGCAGCGCAATCAGAACGAACCAGGCGGGCGCGAGGCCCGGACGGGACTGGCGCTTTCCGATGACTACGTATGTCTGGACGGAGGCGACACGATGCCGGGGCTTAGCGTCCTTTAGGTCGTCGGGCGCTCTGGACGAGACGTAGGCGGTGCCGCTTGGAGTGGTCGCAACCGAGGCTTGGCGTTCAGCGAAGGCTGAGCATGCCAAAACTGCCAATACGAAAAGAAGCAGGTTGAAGCGGTTGTACCAGCGTTGTGACAGAATTGCCTCATCTGTGCCAACCCCAACCCCGCCTAGACCAACTTAGCCTCTCACAGATAAGTATTGATTAGTCATTTCACGCTTCCGTGTCAATAATGAGTAGTAATACACTATTAGTAGATAAACTATTCACTATGTAATGGAATTGTACTTATCTGTAGCTAATTGATGCTGTTTGGTATCGGCGCGGGAATAGTCAGAACCCTGAATGATGCCGTCGTTCAAATAGTAACTCCGCTATTGCTCAGCATAGCGAGGCCCAAGGGCCAAAGCGCGGGCAGTCTGGATGGGCGCGGATTGGTCGGATACGATCGCGCGATGGCTATCAAGCGAGTTTGCGTTTATTGCGCGTCGAGCCGGCAGTGCGACGCCGCCTATCACGACTCCGCCGCGCGGCTGGGCCGCGAGTTGGCGCGCAACAAGGTGACGCTGGTCTACGGCGGCGGCAGCGTCGGCTCGATGGGGCATCTGGCGGATGCGGCTCTGACCGAAGGCGGCCGCGTGATCGGCGTGCTGCCGCGCTTTATGTACGACCTCGAATGGGGTCATCGCGGGTTGAGCGAACTGCTGATCGTGAACGATCTGCACGAGCGCAAGCGGATGATGATCGAGGAAGTCGATGCGGTGATCGCGCTGCCGGGCGGATGCGGCACGCTCGAGGAGCTGTTCGAAGCGATCACGTGGAAGCGGCTCGGATTGTTCGGCGGTCCGATCGTGCTGGTGAACACGCTCGGCTTCTATTCGCCGTGCGTATCGTTCCTGGAGAGCTGCATCGAGCGGCGCTTCATGGACGAGCGTCATCGTAAAATGTGGTCGCTGGTCGAGCAGCCCGAGGAAGTACTCGGCGCGATCGCCGATGCGCCGCCGTGGCCGCATGAGAACCGCAACTTCGCCGCGCTCTGATCTGCTAACGCTCGATCTTCGCAATGGCGGCGGTGTGGTCGTGGGAGAGATCGGCTTTCAGGAATTCTTCGGTGCCGGGGGTGCCTAGTTCGAATCGGGGGTGTGATGGATTTTGATCGTCACGTCCCGAGTGCGGCAACCGAGCATGTGGCCGCCGGCCGAGCGGTCGGCGGTGATGAAATGCAGGTGATAGCCGGGGACGTTGACGCCGCGCAGGTAGTCGGGCGTGAAGAATCCGACGATGGTGCCTTCGACGTCGTGGAACTCGAAGATTGGCTCGTCGCGCGTGGCGTCCTCGACGCCGACTGACTTGTCCTGTTTGGCGACGGCGCGAGTCTTTACGTAATCGAAACGCCCCTCGATTCTCACCGCGTGGAAAATGTTCTGCGAAGGGAGCATCGCGGCGACGGCTGCGAGCATCGCGGGCTGATCGGAGGGGCGATCGAGCCGAGCACTTTCGTCCGTCTTGAAAAAGCTCACCGTCGCGAATGGCGTGCGCGCCGAATCCTCGACGGGATGCGCGTGGCCGTCGGCGCGCACCTGGAAGACCTTGCCGTCGAGTTCGATCATCTCGCCGTCGAGTCCGTCGAAGGTGCCCAAGCCAAAGTCGCCGTGAGTTTTGAGCTCACCCATCGTCATGTCGCCGGTGGACGCACCTTCCATCAGGGCGTTAACGGTCGAGGTTTGGTATACGGTCTGGTCTTCGTCTCCCAGCAGGCGCTCGAGGGCCTGAATGATGATGGCGGAGAGGGTCTGTCCGGTCTGTTTGCGGCGCGCGCCAAGCTGGCCGGCGAGCGCGGGCGGCAGATGTACACGCAGCGTGAGGTGTTTGGGCATTGTGGGAGTTTATCGGAGGCGCGAGCTGGTTGGTATTGCCGGGAAACCCTAACCCCCTAACCCTTCCCGTCGCGAACCGATTATGGTGGTGCGCCGTTGATTGCGAGCAGCACGCATCCGGTGGCGATCCAGATTACCAGAGCGCCGGCAGCGAAGAGTTCCAGCGCGACAGTTAGTGGGCGATGCGTAAACATCAAGTTGACTTTGATCGGGTTGTATGACGGGCGGGCGTGGGAAGTCAACGTAGCGAGATACAACTTTGTTATCCGCGGAACAGTGAAGGACGAGCGCCAGTAAATCTCCCGAAGGCGGGAGCGTCGCATTCGTCGGGACCTAACCCCTTCCCCTAGTGGGAAGGCAATCGCAGTTGCGTGACAGGCTACTTGGTGTTCTCTACGGGTTGGACGTTTTCGCCGTCGCGGGCGGCCTGGCCTACGTTGACTGCTACCTTATCGCTCCGGTTGATGCCGCTTAGGACTTCTACTGTCTGGCCGTTGTCATAGCCCAGGGTTACTTCGGCGAGGTGCAGCTGATTATTGCGGATTACAGGGACGTAGACCTTGCCATCGCGAAATACCAAGGCGTCGTCGGGGACCATCGGGGATCCTGTGCCCATCGCTACGGTGAATTCGGCGGTGGCGTACATTCCGGGGTATAGGGCTTCATTTTCGTTGGGTAGGTCTACCTCTACCAGCATCGTGCGCGTGTCGGCGGCGAGCGCTTCAGGATGGCGCGTGATAGTGCCGGTAAATTTTTGTCCGGCATAACCTATAGCCGTGATTGTGGCAGCGTCACCGTCCTTGATGAATGGCGCGACGTTCTGGGGCACGTAGGTGAACACGCGCAGTGGCTTGGAGCGGGCCATACTGATGATCGCGCCGGACCCGGGCGTAGCTGGAGTGGTGTTCGCGGGGACGAGGTGGCCGGGATCGATGTAGCGCGCGGTGACGATGCCATCGAAGGGCGCGGTGATCGTTTCGTACTGCTGATTGGCGATGTCCTGCGCGAGGGTGGCCTTCGCCTGGAGCATCGCGGCGTGGGATTCATCGGCCATCTGCGGCGCGATGACCTGGGCGTGCAGGAGGGCCTGGTTGCGCTTGTCGGTGACGACAGCGAGATTGTAGTTAGCGCGCGCATTGGCGACCTGCTGATCGAGTTCGGGCGAGGTGAGGATGGCGAGCAGTTGGCCCTTGTGGATGCGGTCACCCTTGTCGACCTTGATGGTCTTCAGGTAGCCGGGAACTTTGGCGTAGATGTCGGTTTCGTCGAAGCCGCGAATGGTCGCGGGCAGCTTGAGATCGCGCGTCGGCGGCGTTTGTAAAACGTCTGTGACCAGCACGTGCGGGCCGGCCTGATTTTCCTGCTCGAGTTCCGACGTCTGGCGGCCGATCCACAACTCGCGCGCGAGCACGAGGCCGGCGGTCGCGATCAGAGCGACGCCGATCGCGACGATCCATCCGGCGAAGAAAACTCCACCCGGCGCGGGCACGCTGAAATTTTTTGGATCGTCTTCCATCTCGGACATATATTATGCGCCGGGGAGCGTGATTGCCTCGATCTCGAGGTCGCGATGATGTTTGCCGATAAGGCTGCGGCTGAAGATCGAGTAGACCGCGGGCACCACGAACAACGTCATCAACGTCGCGGCAATCAACCCGCCGATGACGGCGCGGCCCAGCGGCGCGTTCTGTTCGGAACCCGAGCCAAGCGAGAGCGCCATCGGCAGCATCCCGAGAATCATCGCGAGCGCGGTCATGATGATCGGACGGAAGCGGATGCGGCCGGCTTCGATCGCGGCGGCAAGCGGGCTGTAACCTTCCTCGCGCAGCTCGTTGGCGAACGTGATCAGCAGGTTGCCGTTGGCGACGCCGACGCCGACCGCCATGATCGCGCCCATTAGAGATTCGACGTTGATAGTCGTACCCGTAATCGCGAGCATCCAGAGCACGCCGGCCAGCGCGCCCGGCACCGCCATCATGATGATAAAAGGCTCGAGCCACGACTGAAAGTTGGAGACCATCAGCAGGTAAACGAGAATGATGGCGAGAATCAGGCCCTCGCCGAGCGTAGCGAAGGAATCGTGCATCGCCTGGCTCTGGCCGCGGATGACGACGCGGGTGCCGGCGGGCAGCGGGCCGAGGTTGTCGATTTCGTGCTGCACCGCGGAGGCGACGCTGCCGAGATCGCGGCCCTCGACGGCGGCGTCGACATCGATAACGCGCTGGACAGTGTAGTGCGCGACGACAGCGGGATCCCATCCGTGGGTGATGGTGCCGAGATTGCCGAGCAGTTGAGCCTGGCTCTGCTTGCCGGCGGCCTGGTTTGGAGTGCTCAGTGGAATGTTAGAGAGCGTCGCGACCGAGTCGATTAGATGCTGCGGCGCTTGCGCGACCACGTTGTAGTTGACGCCGGATTTTGGATCGAGCCAGAAGTTCGGCTGCAAGAGCGAGGCGCCGGAGAGCGTGGAGAGCATGCTCGAGGCGACCTGCTGCTGCGTGATGCCGAGTTCGAGCGCCTTGGCGCGATCGACGTTGACGCCGAAGGTCGGATAGTCCTGCGGCTCGGCGATGCGCAGATCGCTGACGCCGGGAATCTGCCGCATGCGATCCTGCAGGCGCAGCGCGATGTCGTAGTCGGCCTGGAGATTGTTGCCGTTAATCTGCGCGTCGATGGCGGCGGGCAGGCCGAAATTCAGCACCTGGCTGACGATATCGGCGGCTTGAAAATAGGCGGTGACGTTCGGAAATTGGCGCGCGAGCAGCTTGCGAATTCTATTCTGGTAGTCGGCGGTCGGCTGATGGTCCGGCTTCAACTGGATCAGCAGGTCGGCGTCCTGCGGGCCGATCGAATCGGTGTGATAGAACGCGAGGTCGTACGAAATCGGCAGTCCGATGTTGTCGCTGATGCCCTCGAGCTCGTCGGCCGGGACGACGGTGCGAATCGCGCGCTCGATGTTGTCCACCATGTACTCGGTGTGCTCGACGCGGGTCCCGGTCGGCATCCGCAAGTGCAAGCTCATCATGCCGGCGTCGATGCGCGGGAAGAAATCTTCGCCGACGACCAGCAGCATCGCCAACGAGGACAGGACAAGGACGGCGACGCAGACGAGCGAGAATGTGCGGCGCGCGATGAACTTGGCCAGCGCGAAGCGATACGACTCCTTGACATGCTCGAAGCGGCGGTCGAAGGCGCTGACGATACGAGCCCAAAGGCCGGTGCCCAGGTGTTCTTCGTGGGTGTCCGGGAGCAGATAGCGCGCCATGGTCGGAACCAGAGTGCGCGAAAGGAGGTACGATGTCAGCATCGCGAAGACGACAGCGAGCGCAAGCGGCGTGAAGAGGAATCGCGCGACTCCGGTCAGCAGCACGACCGGAAAAAAGACGATGCAGATGGCGAGCGTGCCGACGAAGGTGGGTGTGGCGATTTGCGATGCGCCGTCGAGAATCGCGACCAGCAAAGGTTTGTGCATCGCATGATTGCGGTGGATGTTTTCGACCTCGACCGTGGCGTCATCGACCAGCATCCCGACCGCGAGCGCGATGCCGCCGAGCGTCATCGTGTTGATGGTCTGGCCGGTGAGCTTGAGGCCGATGATGGCGGTGAGGATGGAGAGCGGAATCGACGTGATGACGATGAGCATGCTGCGCGGCGAGCCCAGGAACAGCAGCACCATGATCGCGACCAGCAGCGCGGCGGTGACGGCCTCCTGCACGACGTCGCGCAGCGCAGCGCGCACGAATTGCGACTGGTCGAACGTTAGCATCACGTTCAGGCCCTTGGGCGCAGTGGCGCGGATGTCGGGCAGTTTCTTCTTGACCGCATCGACGACGGTCAGCGTGGAAGCGTCGGCGTGCTTGACCACGAGCAGGTAGGTGGCCTGCTGTCCGTTGAAGCGCACGACGTTGGTTTCGGGCTGATGCGAGTCGGTGACGGGCGCCACGTCACCGAGGAAAACCGGCGCGCCATTCATGTACTTGATCGGCAGCTTGTTGAACTCGGAGACCTTGGGCACCGACATGTTCAAGTCGATGTTGTATTCGTAATTGCCCATCTTGGCGGTGCCGGACGGGATGACGACATTGGTCGCGGCGAGGGCGTTGCCGACGTCGAAGGCGGAGAGCCCGTTGGCATAGAGCGCACTGGGGTCGAGGTTGACCATCACCGATCGGCTGACCCCACCGAGCGGAGCGGGCGAGGAAAAGCCGGGAATCGTGAAGAGTTGGATGCGGATGAAGTTGAGGCCGTAGTCGAAGAGCTTGTTGGTCGAAAGAACGTCGCTGTAAACGTTGAGCTGCGCGACCGGGACGTTGCTGGCGTTGTAGGAAATTATTTGCGGGGGCTGGATGCCGCGCGGCAGATTGCTGAGAATGCTCTCGGACACGGCGTTCATTTGAGCGATCGAGCTGCCGATCTCGGTGCCGGGGTAAAAATATACCTTGAGGATGCCGATGCCGTTGATCGATTCGGATTCGATGTGCTCGATGCCGTTGACGGTGGTTGAAAACGCGCGCTCCGAGATGAAGACCATGCGGCGCTCGACGTCGAAGGCGGAGAGGCCCGGGTAATTCCAGACCACCATGACGACGGGCAGATCGATCGACGGAAAAATGTCCACGTTCATGAGGCCGAAGCTCAGCACGCCGAGGACGAGCATCAGCAGAGCCATCACGGCTACGGAAAGCGGCCGGCGAAGCGCGAGGCGGACAATCCACATAAGGTGTGCCGAAGACCGTGGTTAACTGGTTAAATTCGCGGTCGTGGAAACGGGCAACGATTACGCCAGCGAGCAAATTTCAAAATATTGGACGGCGTCGGGCAAGGCAAGTTTGATCCAATGAACGGAGGATTGCGGACAGTCAGTGGGATCGCGTGGATGGTGAGGATGCGAGCAAACCTAGGAACAGGGGTGCGAGTGAGCGAGGTCTCAGGCCGAACAGCACGTGAAAGGGGCGCCCACTTAACGTGGAACGCCCCTTTTCTTGCGCGACCAATTTGTTACGGATGGAGTCCGAGCAGTTCGAATCCTCCGAGTGGAGGATTGTTCGGATCGGTCCGCAGGTTCATTGGGTTGGCAGTCCCCACGTAAAGCGTACCGCCCGTGGCAAGCATCGTGCGGATTCCATAGTTCAGATAGTTCCCAACACCGTACTGACTTTCAGGAGTCGCAGCGCTGTTACCCGAGAAGCTCCAGAGGTCGGCTCCATAAGTGATGTTCTGTCCGAAACCCTGGGAGAGTTCCGCGATGATCGATATCACATCGCCGGGATCGCCGAGCATCGGTGGAACGAGCTGCGCGACCAGATCGACCAGGACGAAACTCCAATCGAAAGTTCCGACATAGAGCTTGCCATTGTAGGCCGCCATCGCCCAATCATAGGTATTGAACGGGTTGCCGAAACCTGCCGGGCCAAATTGGGGCTCGACGTTCATATTGTTGGGACGCGTCTGCCAGCCGTTATAGGGGCTATACACGCCCATCAGCGAGTCGCCGTACAGCAGGGTCGCGGCGAATTTTTTGGGAAATTTGAATCCGCAGCATTGAAAGATCGCAATTGGCCGCGTGGTGTCGACTGTGGAGGCCACTACGTCGGTGACCTCGGGAATTCCCATAGGTGGGTAAGCCAGGTAGTGGGTGGCCAACCCTGAGAGCGGCACCTGCATCGTTCCCCAGTAGATGGAACCGTTGTATGAGCTGATCGCGCCGCCGAAAATGCTCTGCGCGGTGACTGGATCCGCTTCGTACTGTCCGATGCTCCAGAGCTCTTTCCATTGGGCGGCGTTCTTTGGCGTGAGGCCATTTGCGTCGATCTGCGGACTCGACCATAGGCCGGTCAACTTCCCGGTCTTCGAGTTCACTCCGCCCCAAGTGGTTGCGAGCAGCCAATGGCCGCGGAACGGCGCAAGATTGGCCGGTTCGGCATCCAGATTTCCAACTATGCTGAACTGGAACGGATTCTTCACCGTGCCGGTCCATTTGAGGATGCTGCCGGTGCTGTCCGCATTCTGCACGCCGGTGTAGAGGTAGAGGGGGTTGTTGGGCGCGGTGACCCGCAGTGTCGTCCACTGACGGATGTCAGAGAACTGCGGCAGCGTCGTCGAGCCCAGGTATGCTCCCGTCGAATTCTGGAAAGCGAAGAGGTTGATACCCGGTGGGGTCTCGCCGAAGGGGGCCAGCGCCGGGCCGGCAACGATCACGAGATCGCCCATCGAACCGGCGGAACGCAGACCAAGCGTCTGGTTGATCAGCGGATCATTCGGCGTGCGATTAGTCACCACTCCGGTGGAGGTGTTGTAAGTGAATATCTGCGGCGGACGCCAGTCGCCCAGTTCGCCGGGCAGCGACGGATCGCTATTGATGAAGTTGCTATCGCCGAATTCGCAGACATAGGAATCCGTTTCGAACGGTATCGGGGTAATCCCGACTTCGGTTTCAAATCCACTGATCACGGTGCATAGCGTGTTGGCGACCGTTCCGTACCACAGATTCTTACCAGCACTTGTCAATCCCCAAATGTACGCCTGGTTGACCTTGGGCACTCCGATAGCGCATGGCGGCGTGGCCGGATAGGTGTTGTTAGGACTGCCGATATGATCGAAACACTCGTCGGGCGCAGCCTTGGCGAGCACACTCACACTCAGCGTCGCGGCTGCTGGCGCGCTTTCCGCGGCAGTCACCAACGGATCTGTTGCCCACGACATCTTCGGCAATCCAGCGAATGCGCAGATCAGAACGGCTGCAAAAATCGCACGCAATGAAGCGCAGCGTTTGGTTCGAGCACGTTGTTGAGACAAGCTCTCTGGACATATGTAGATTCCCTCCCACAGTTCACGAAAATCTCTTTCTACAAGCAGCTTTGACGCCGCATGCGCGGGAGTCATTCAGCAAGAAGGGATGCCGTTATTCTGCAGGCTAGTGGCTGAGTCGCGCAGCACGTAGTTTCACGGAATCACCATGAAATCGGCGGAAGACTCTCGCCGATCGGACAACGATCGCAGAAAAATGACCCGACTAACGACTGTTAGGGCGCTGACCTATCTGGTGAAGGTTATGTCGAGTCAGGACATAGCTTGATTCGATCGGAGTCAGTTCTGCGTTCGTTGGTCCGAACGGATACACCTCTGACAAGGATTCCGTCGGTTGTGGCGTTGATGTTCGTCACGCCCTCGGATGATGGGAAAAAGCGAGTGGCCGCTTGCAATCCTGACCCCTAACGCCTTCCCTCGAGGGGAAGAAACAATCGCGCGAAGGATTGCGAGTGCAGCGAGAGTTATGGAACCGGGGCGGCGCCGAGTAGGCCGGCGGCTTCGTCGTAGCCCAGCATCAGGTTCATGTTCTGGACGGCTTGGCCCGACGCGCCTTTGCCCAGGTTGTCAATCGCCGTTATCACGAGCAGAGTCTCGCTGCGGCGATCGAGGATGAACGCCAACTCGCAGAAATTCGTAGCGCGTACATTGCGCAATTCGGGCAACTCGCCGGGCTTCAAAATTCGCACGAAGCGCGACTTGGCGAAGCTGGCCTCGAAGGCGGCGTGAACGTCGCTCTCGGTCGTGCCGGCGCGCGGGCGCATGAAGATCGAGCTCAGCAGACCGCGCGTGATCGGCAGCAGATGCGGTACGAACAGCAGCGCGATGTCGCGGCCGAGTGCGGCGGAGATTTCCTGCTCCATCTCGGGGACGTGGCGATGGTTGCCGACCTTGTAGGCGCGGAAATTCTCGTTGACCTCGGCGAAGAGCTGCTCGATCGACGCGGCGCGGCGCGCGCCGGTCGTGCCCGACTTCGCGTCGATGATGATCGACGACGGTTCGATCAGGTCGCGCCGTATCAGCGGCAGCAGCGCGAGCAGCGCGCCGGTCGGGAAGCATCCGGGGTTGGCGACGAGGCGCGCCTCGCGGAGTTCGTGACGATGAAACTCGCTGAGACCGTAAACCGCTTCCTTGAGCAGTTGCGGCGCGGGATGCTCGATGCCGTAAGTGGCGCGGAACTGCGCCGCATCCTTGAAGCGAAAGTCCGCCGACAGATCCACCACCTTCACGCCCGCCTTGATCAGCTCAGCGGTATGCGCGGTGCCGACCGTCTCCGGCAGGCAGGTGATCGCGACCTCGGCGCGGCCCGGGACGAGGTCGGGGCGCAATTCCTCGAACGGCGGCAAGTCGATGCCGGCCATGTGACGGTAAACGTCGGCGACCTCGCGACCGGCGTAGTGCTCGGACGTGAGCACGCTCAGCTCGACGAACGGATGGCTGGCGAGGATGCGGACGGCCTCGATGCCCGAGTATCCGGAGGCGCCGACCACGGCCACCTTGACCTTGTCGTGCGTAGCCACTTGGGGAACTTAATGCTCCTTTGCTAGTTGCGACCGAAGAAATTCAAGTATCACGATTGCGTACGCCGAGCCAGTTGGGGCTACTTGGTCTCGAACTCGAAAACCATCTCGGTCGGCGGATGCTCGGGGTCGGCGGCGAGTTTTTCCAGGTAAATCTGGACGGGAGTGTCATCGGGGCGCGTCTCGCCGAGCCGCTCGAGCTCCTGGCGCGCGGAAAAACTGTCGCCCGCACGAATCATCGTGAGCGCGTCGCCAAAGTGGCGATAGAACGTAGGATCGACGCTGTCGTTTTCGCGTCCGGCGACGTGCACGATCGGCACGAAGAGCTGTTTGCCCTTGACCTTCACCAGCCCCAGCTCGCGCCCGATGTAACCGGCGCCGGCTTCGTTGTAGGTCTCGCGGCTGACCAGCAGATGCACCTTGAAGTGGCGGGTAAGGCCTTCCAGCCGCGAGGCAAAGTTTACGGTATCGCCGATGACGGAGTAGTCGAAGCGGTTTTCGCCGCCGAGGTTGCCGACCACGACGTCGCCGGTCGAAATGCCGATGCCAATATCGAGGTCCGCGAAGCGCGGATCGTTCTTCTGGAGCTCGTGGAGATTCTCGAGCATCCTAAGCGCGCAATCGATCGCTGAGCGCGACGGATTTTCGAGATCGTTGGGCGCGCCCCAGAACGCCATGATGCCGTCGCCCATCAACTTGTCCACCACGCCGCCGGTCTTGAAAATCACGTCGATCATCGAGGTCATGTAGGTGTTCAGCAGCGCGAGCAGGTCCTCGGGCGTGGTCTTCTCGGCGCGCTTGGTGAAGCTGACGATATCGGCGAACATGATCGCGAGATGGCGCCGCTCGCCGCCGAGTTTCAACCCCTCGGGCGAATCGAGCAGCGAGGTAATAACGTCGGGGTTCAGATAGTGCTCAAAGGCAGTGCGCAAGTAGCGCTTCTCGCGGCCTTCGGTGATGTAGCGATAGCCGGCCAGGAACATATACACGAGAATCGCGGCGAACATCGGGAACACGATCCCGACTACAATACCGTCGTGAAGGAGCCGGTGCTGAGCGTAAGCGTAATAGCCGACCAGCAGGATAACGCCCAACGCGGCCGACGACATCGCGGACAGCCACGCGACGCCGAGCGACATCGCGATGCCTATGAGGAGCGTGGCCACGAGCGCTATCTCCTGGGCTTCGATCGGGCGGCGCAGGAAGTCGCCTTGCAGCACGTTGTCGATCGCGTTGGCGTGGATCTCGACCCGCGGCATGTCGGGGTTGACGGGCGTCACGCCACGATCGCCGAGCCCGTGAGCGGTCGCGCCGACGAGGACGATCTTGCCCGCAAGTTTCTCGGGCGCAATCTTGTGATTGATGATGTCGGAGATCGAGTAGTACGGAAACGGCTCGGCGCCGCGGCGGAAATTCACGAGCATCCGGCCGTCGTCATCGACCGGTATCCGCACCCCAGCGAGCGACAGGCCCGAGACTCCTTCCTGATCGAGCCCCAATACCATCGTCGCCCCACCGGCAAAGGTGTCAACGATACCGATAAACAGCGGTGCGCAGTAATGACCGTCGAATTTGATGACCGTCATCTCGGTGCGGATCTCACCGTCCGCGTCCGCATCGACATCGAAAAATCCGATCGAGTGCGCCGCATCGTTGAGCAGTCCGGTGGGCGGCTCATACGCGCGCGCCTCGATCAAATCGTGGGGCGTGCCCGGAGCCTGTCGTATGATTCCGTAGGTCAGCGGGCCGGGGAGTCGAATCTGGTCGAGGAAGCCGGCGGTTTTGGCGACTCCAACATGGCCCTTCAGATGGTGGGTCTGGAACGCATACCCAAGCACGGTCTGACCCTGCGATTTCATCGCCTTCGCAAATGCCTCGTCGTTGCTGGGACCGAGGACGTCGCGGATCGACTGCCCCGTAAGGCCAAGTTGCGCGAGCTTCTGGCTGATATCTCCGCGCGCCACGTCGCTCTTGTCGGCTTCGCTGAAGATCGCGTCGAAGCCGATGACTTTGACTTTGTAGTCCTTGAGCGCATCGATCAGGCGACCCAGCACGATCCGCGGCCACGGCCATTGCCCAAGTTGCGCGATACTGCGGTCGTCGATGGTGGCGATCGCGATCAGGCCCGCGGAGGGATGCGGAGCGACGGTATTGATCCGCAGGTCGTACGCGATCAGATCCATGCGCTCGAATGCGCCGTGGAAGCGATCGTGTGCGACGAAGAGGAATCCCAGCAGCACGATTCCGAACAGGAAGGTGCGCCACGAGAATCGGTGTGACGTTTTTGCACTCGCCATCGTTAGCGATTCGAGCTTAGCTCGCCCGCGCGGGCGCCGCTAACCCCGCCGACCGTCGCGGCGAACACCCTCACACGATGTTTGCGGTATGCGCGTGAAACGTCGCGCCTACTCGAACCAGCTTAGCTGCTTGTACATGCTGATCTGGCCGTACTGATGAGCGTTGCCGTAACCCGCCTGCGCGCTCACACCGAGCTGCCACGGTCGATAGTAAAAGCCGAGATCCGGGCCACCCTGACCCTGCGCGTTGGTCAGAAAGCCGCCGAAGTACATCGCGCCGCCGACGCCACCAAGGATCATGTACTTCTCGGTCGAGAGCAGGATTGCCTGCAGATCGATCTCGCTGCTTTCGACACCGTTCTGATAGTCGTAGATCGTGCTGAAAGATCCATTTATCGGATGCTGACTGTGCAGAAACACCCAACTCGAGAAATCGCCCTCGATGATGCTGGCGTCGCTATCGGCCACGTCATGGCCGCCAGAGATGTATAGATGCGTCCCCGGGAAAAGGGTGAAATCGGCGCCACCCTGGAAGCGGCCGAAGTTGAGTCGCGGAAAACTGCCGCTGCCCGGCGCCAGCGGACTCTCGAAGCCGTTGCCGATCCACAGTTGGTAGCCGGTCGCGCGGCCGAAGAATCCGATGTACGGCGTGACGCTTTGCTCGACCTGCACGCCCTCCTGCAAGTCGCCGTATTTGTCGCTGACGAAGCCGCCGCCGAAGCCGGTCACTTGGAGGAGTCCGGGCGTTTGAAGTGAGAAGAATCCCGGATAAGTGTCTTCAAACCATTGCGCATGTGCTGCCGGAACTATCGAGAACGCGCTGAGCGCCACTACGAGTGCTAGCGCGATGCAAACCCGGGACATTCGATTCTTCGCCACGTCTCGCCTCCTCCTCTACCGGGTCGTCCCAGTCGATGTCGTCGTGTTCACGCATACCGGACATGCCGGCACAGGTGCGGCGCTCGATCCCGGCGCCGCTCCCGCGAAACTTGCGCCGCCTGCGTTGGCGCTTTCGAGCGACACTGCGCCGGTCATCGACAACGGTCCGCCACCGGTTGGAGGTTTGTCGCATGGCAGCGTCGCTTCGTAGCCCGCGTGGACATCCTCACCCGCGTTGGGAGTCCCGACAGGCGCGAGGTTGACGGTCCCCTGGTACACGGAGACGTCAGTATATTTTTCGCATCCCTGGTAGCCGGGCCTGATTACATTCTCGCTGTAAGCGGTATCGAACTTGGTGCCGCGGACCGCCGCGACTGCATTCGGAGTATGCACCTGGTAGTCTGCCGCAGCGCCGCCCGATGCGGCGTTGACCAGCGATCGCATCACGCCCGAAAACAAGCTGACGCGCGTTGCTGCGGCTCCTCCGCTAACTGTGAACTGATCGAGCGTGATGCTGCTGGCGGGCCCAAGCTCGAGCCGGCTCTGGTCGTTGAGCACGATGACGGCATGACCGTTGGCGCCGGTGACGATTCGATCACCCACGTTTACGCCGACGCCGGCCGCCGCTCCGATCGTCGCACCGCCGCTGCGTTGAATCTGCACCGGACCGTTCACCGACAGGAAAGATCCCGCGGCGGTCTGCGCTAGCGCCGGCCCGGATACCACAAGCAACAGCGCGCTGATGAGCAACAACCCCGCTGCAACCCCGGCGCTATAATGTAATCGGTCTGGACGCATCTAATGGCGGTCCTTTGACGCTAGCGCCTACCTTGTATTTGTGCGGATTGGGACTTGTCAAATGCCACCGTTAAGTACTTGTAATTGCGATACAAATGAAGAAGGGCGCGAGCAGCGCTCACGCCCCTGTCGTTCCAAAATGAAATCACGACGCGTGGTACGCGCGGATTCGATCGTCCTACCGCTTGGAGTACTGCGGCCGCTTACGCGCCTTGTGACGCCCGTATTTCTTGCGCTCGACCTCACGAGGATCGCGCGTCAGCATCCCGCCCTTGCGCAGTGTCGGCCGCAGCGTCTCGGTCGCGCTGACCAGCGCGCGCGAAATCCCGTGACGGACGGCGTCAGCCTGCGCCGCGATTCCGCCGCCCTCGACGCTCACCAGCACATCGTACTGCCCGACGGTCTCGGTCGCCTCGAACGGCTCCAGTATCCGCATACGCGACGTCGGGCGCGGGAAGTAGTCCTCGAGTGTGCGCTCGTTAACCGTGATCGTGCCGCTGCCGGGAAGCATCCTGACGCGCGCCACCGCAGTCTTGCGCCGCCCCGTAGTCCAGATGATGTTTTTCTTTTCTGCCATTGTGACGATCGTACCTGTTAGACGCTTACGGTCCTGATTATACGTTTACGCTCTTGGGCTTCTGCGCGGCATGCGGATGCTCGGCGCCGCGATAGACTTTAAGCTTGTTGAAAATCTGATGGCCGAGCCGACTCTTCGGCAACATCCCCTTCACCGCTATTTCAAGCAGCCGCTCGGGTTTCGCCTCGAGCATCTTGCCCGCCGAGGTCGTCCGGATTCCACCGGGCCATCCGGTATGCCGATGGTACTGCTTGCTCAGCGGCTTCGATCCCGTCAGGCGAACTTTGGCGGCATTGATAATAACGACGAAGTCGCCGGTATCCTGGTTGGGGGTGTAATCGGGCCGTGTCTTACCGGTCAGCAGGCTCGCCGCGCGCGAGGCGACTCTTCCGAGCGCTCGCTCGCTTGCATCGATCACGACCCATTGGCGGTCGCGCAGTCCACTCTCACGCGAGATGCTGCGGGTTTGTTCGGTCAGCTTCAAGTTCATGCCTCTAAAAAGTCAAATTTTGGCGGGGCCGATGGGATTTGAACCCACGACTTCCGACGTGACAGGCCGGCGTTCTAACCGGGCTGAACTACGACCCCGCCCGAACCATCTCTTGTTACATTTTCCACCGCCCGTAGCAACAACGCATCGCGCACTCGCCCTCTGATAGCAGGTTCCTTCCTAGCGTCTCTCTATCGGGGAGAGGCCGCACCGAAAGCATGCGAAGCCACTGTCGGCGTCGGAACTAGCAGTCGGGCGCTGTTCGGCGCGCACCTGTGATAGGGCGGAGCATCATCAGGATAGCTATCGCAATTGTCCATGCGGCGACTCCGCCGATTAACGGGATCGCTCCGCCGCCTCCTATCCACCATGGGATTGCGCCGCGGTTCAGGATCATTTTCGGCCACATCTTTGCGCCCAGCACGAAGCCGCAGTGCAGGCCGATCGAGAAATACACACTGCCCGTGAGGATATACGCTTCGCCAAGCGCTATCCCCAGGAGGAACAGGCCGATCAGCGTGGGAATCGCGATCGCGGGATCGGTGAACTGGTCGATGCTGTGCGCGAGCGTGATCAATCCGGCCGCGGGCTCGTAGCCGGTCACGTAGAAGCGCGCCGGAGAGCGCACAAGATGCGCGACGGCGTAGATTGCGGCGCTTGCGATCAGCGCGACGGGGTTGCCGAAGTCTGTTTTCATGCCGCCGAGCAGGAACGCGCGGAAGAATGCTTCCTCGATGAATGCGATCACTATCGCCGAGAGAAAATATTTCGGTATCAGCGCCACGGCCGCTTCGTGATCGCCGACTCCGACGCCGCCGACGCTGAGTGCGAGTCCGAATAAAATCGCAATCGCGAGCATCGCGACGACGAAACCGCGAATTGCGCGTCCGATGCTCGGCGCTGGCGGATGACCGAAGCCTCGGCTCAGCAGCGCGCCGAGATTCAAGCTGCGCGCGGCAAACAGCATCGCGATCAGCAGCGTCGCCATCACGGTGCGATCGAAGATTCGGGGAAGCGGGAAGCGCCATCCCGCAGCCGATACTGCGACCGCTGCGAGCGGTGCGAGAATGACGGCGACGACGATCCCCGCGATCAGCACCAGCACGAATCGCGCCGTGAATGACATCGGCTGGCGCGCGTGAACTTCGGAACTCAGCGCGGGCGCTCCGGATCGAGTTGCGGTTCGAGCATCACTTCGACCGGGCATGCGCCGGCTGGAGAGTTCACGATTTGCATAACGGCGTGCGCGACGTCCGCCGTCGAAAGCATCGCCGCGCGAGCGAGCCGCTTGTTGTTCGGTATCAGCGCGGTGTCGACAAGGCCCGGAACTATCACAGAGAGCTTGAGGCCGCTAAGACGCATCTCGTGGAAGGCCGCGCGCGTGAATGCGATTAGCGCGGCCTTGGTCGCGGCGTAAACGGCTTCGCCGGAGGGCGCCTTGCTCGCGGCCGTCGATGCGACATTGACGATCGTGCCTGCACCTTGCGCAGTCATCGCGGCGGCGGCCAGGCGCGTAAGCGCGATTGGCGCGCGCAGGTTCACGGCGATCATGCGGTCCACGTCGACGGGACGCATCTTGAGCAGCGGTGTTCGCGGCGGGGCCCATCCGGCGTTGTTGATGAGCACGTCGATTCGCCCGTAGCAGTCGAGCGCGGCGCCGATGAGCAGGTCGGGCGCATCCTCGGTGGCCAGATCAACGAGAACAATCAATGCGCGTTCGTGTGACAGACCGCTCTGGGAGCGGGTTTCCTCAAGTTCGTCGCGCGATCGCGCGGCGAGGCATAGCGAGTAGCCGGCGCGCGCGAGCACGAGCGCGACCGCGCGTCCGATGCCGCGTCCGGCGCCCGTGATGACCGCCACGCGGCCCTGCGATGCCTCAGGGGCGCTCATTCGCAGCCATCTTGCACTGACGTAATCGCTCGCACAGACTGACGATAATGAATTCGCAAGTGTTCCGCGAGTACGACATCCGCGGCATCGTCGCCGACGATTTCGACGACGCGTTCGTGTTCGATCTCGGTCGCGGCTACGCCGCGCCCTGCATCAAGCGGGGAAAAAAAACGTCACGCTCGGCCGCGATTGCCGGCTCTCATCGGACCACTTGCGCGATCGGCTGGCCGAGGGCCTGCTCGGCGCCGGTATCAACGTGATTGACATCGGCGTGGTGCCGACACCTCTGCTTTATTTTTCGGTGCTGAGCTGGAAGATGGACGGCGGCGTGATGATCACCGGCAGTCATAACGCGGCCGAGTACAACGGCTTCAAGCTGGGCGTGGGGCCGACGACGATTTACGGCGCGGAGATTCAGCGGCTGCGCGAAATAATCGAGCGGCGCGATTTCGTCACGACCGGCGCGAAAGGCACGCTGACCGAGCGCGCGGTGATTCCCGACTACAACGCTTTCATCATGTCGCAGTTCAAGCTCAAGCCTGGCCTCAAGGTCGTCGTGGACGGGGGCAACGGATGCGGCGGCGTGGTCGCTGCGCCGCTGATGAAGCGGCTCGGGCTCGACACTACCGAGCTCTACATCGCGATGGACGGGCGCTTCCCGAACCATCACCCGGACCCGACGGTCGAGGTGAACATGCGTGACCTCATCGCGGCGGTTAAAAAAGACCATGCGGCGATCGGTATCGCGTACGACGGCGACGCCGACCGCGTCGGTGCCGTGGACGAGAACGGAAAGATCGTGTGGGGCGACGAGTTGATGGTGGCGTTCTCGCGGGCGATTTTGCGCGAGCTTCCCGGAGCTACGATTATCGGCGACGTGAAATGCTCGAAGCGGATGTACGATGATATCGCGCGCCACGGCGGGCGGCCGATCATGTGCAAGACGGGGCATTCGCTCATCAAAAGCAAGTTGAAAGAGGAGCACGCGGCGCTGGCAGGCGAGATGAGCGGGCACATGTTTTTCGCCGACCGCTACTTCGGCTTCGACGACGCGATCTACGCGTCGTTCCGCCTGCTGGAAATTTTGAGCCGCGAGGGGCGCGGTCTCGGTGCGATCCTGGCCGATCTTCCCGCGAGCCATTTCACGCCGGAGATTCGCGTCGATTGTCCCGACGATCGAAAATTCGAAGTGGTGCGGCGCGCAGCGGAATTTTTCCGCAAGCACTACGAAGTTATCGACATCGACGGCGTGCGCGTGAATTTTGCGGACGGATGGGGCCTCGTGCGCGCGTCGAACACGCAGCCGGCGCTGGTGATGCGTTTCGAGACGACCAGCGAAAAACGCCTGGCCGAAATTCGCGCGCTGTTCGACGGCAAACTGCGCGAACCCGGCGCGCTCTGACCCGATGGCTCGAAGTTCCGCCCTGCATCGCGCGTCGGTCCTGATAATCGCGGGCGGCCGCGGCACGCGCTTCTGGCCCGCGAGCCGCGAGGCAAAGCCCAAGCCGCTCTTTTCCATCGACGGCAAGACCAGCCTGTTGGCCGACACGATCGCGCGTCACCTACCACTCGTTCCGCGCGAGCGAATTTTCGTGCTGGCGGCGGCGGCGCATCAGGCGCCGTTTCGGCGTGCGATCCGCGGCCTGATTCCGTCGCAGAATTTAATCGTTGAGCCGGATGCGCGCGGCACCGCGGTGGCGATCGCTTACGGCGCCGCGATTATCAAGCGCAGGCTCGGCGACGGAGTCATCGCTTCAGTCGCGGCCGATCACTACATCGCGACCGCCGAGCAGTATCGCCGCACGCTCGCCGACGCGATCGGCCTGGCCGCGGCGAACGACTCGATCGTTGCGATCGGAATTCCACCGACGCGGCCCGAGACCGGCTACGGTTATCAGAAGATCGGCGCAAAAGTCGGCCCCGGATTCCGAATCGAGAAGTTCGTCGAGAAGCCGCCACTCGCAACGGCTCGCCGGATGGTCGCAGCGGGCGCTACTTGTGGAACGCCTCGATGTTCGTGGCGTCCACGCGGACGCTCGCGCGGGAATTCGCGGCACATAGCCCCGCGCTCGGCATCGCGGCGGAAAAGCTCGCGCGGACACCGCGGACGAAACTCGCCCGCGCTTACGGCAGGCTGCGGTACGATTCGTTCGACCGCGTGATCATGGAGAAGAGCGCCAACGTGCTCGGCGTGCGCGCGCGATTTTCGTGGCATGACGTGGGCTCGTGGGACGGGCTGTGGGACGCGGTCGGTGGCGTGGACGACAACGTGATTCGCGGCAACGCAATCGCACTCGACTCGGAGCGGGTGCTCGCGTATCCGGATTCGCGCTTGATGGTGCTGTTCGGTGTACGCGATCTGATCGTCGTGGATACGGGCGATGCGATCCTGATTGCGCATCGCGAGATGTCGCCGCAAGTCGGGCGGGTCACCAAGGAGCTCGAGCGGCGCGGCCTGAAACGCTACTTGTAGTCAATCGAGCGCGAGGGCGTCGCACTTCGTCGCCAGTTTGCGGAGTTCGCTTTCGTGATCATCATCTTCAATCGCCAGTTGACGCAGTTTGCCGACGATCTCCTCGTCGACCGATTCCCATTTCATCGCGTTGAGTCGCAGATCGGACGCTAGCCCGGCCAGCACTGCCAGGTCGCCGCTGAGCCGCGCCCAGTTGTTCGAGCCGTCATGCAGCGCGGGCTCCGGCAGCTTCGCCCAGACATTGTGGTCGGCGAGAATGGAGTTGAGCACCTTGACGTGCGCGGCTTCCGCCTCTGCGAGCGCCTCGACCCCCGGCTTGATACTCGCACCCGTGAGCGCGGCGTGGCGCCTCAGGCGTTCGACGAGCCCCTGGTTGTGGCCGGCGATTACAGCCAGTTCCTCGAGCAGTTCCGCTCGCGCCGATGCCGGTGTAAAAAATCTCTGCAAAAATCCCATGCCAGTAGCCATCTCCCCCACCCGACGCCCGTTGTTGTTATGTAGACGCGTGGCGCATCGCGACAATAGCTATCGGCATCGAATATGCCGCTGTCAAGGGAGCGCTAGGAGTTGAACAGCGCGCGCACCAGCGACGATTCGCGCTTGAAGAATCCTTGCGTGTGGTATGAATCCTCGAGCCGCAGCAGAGAGTAATCCAGGTAATGCCCGATTTCATGCATCAAGGTTCGCACAAAGGTCTTCGGCTTGACGACGTCGTGGCGCTGCGCCGTGCGCATCCAGAGCACGATATACGGCTGCCTGCGCATCCGCGGATCGTAAGGATAGAACAGCCCATGCAGCTCGCCGCGCGTGTTGCGAGGGCGCACGCCGCGGACCTCGACGATGACGGGGGAAGTCGCAAGGCCCCGGCAAATCTCGGCGGTCAGCGCGCGCGCGCAGGTGGCGGTAGCGGCGAGGTGGCCGGACTCGAGCACGCGCATCAGGGCGTCAAGCGAGTTGCGCGCGGCAATGTTGGGCACAAAATCGAAACGCTCGACGCTGTCGCTCTTCAGGTAAGTCCGCTGTGCGCGCGACGAGAGCCGATAGAAATACGACGGCAGCCGCGTCTCGGAACTCGTGCGAAGTGTCAGGCCGCTAGCCACCACAGCCTCCATTGCCGGATACTCACTTCCGGCGCCGCATCCACGCAAGTATCATCCGCGCAATAGTCACAAGGGGCAAGCACTATGCAACTGAGTATTGTCGAAATCGCGAAACCCGCCGACGCCAACGTGATCGTCGGCCAGTCGCACTTCATTAAAACTGTTGAAGACGTTTACGAGGCCCTAGTGCAGGCGGTGCCGGGGATCAAGTTCGGGCTGGCGTTCTGCGAGGCGTCGGGGCCATGCCTGATTCGACATACGGGCACCGAGCCGGCGCTGGAGCAGTCGGCGGTCGAAGCGGCGGCGGCGATTGGTGCAGGGCACGTGTTCGTCGTGATTCTCGGCAACGCTTTTCCGGTCAACGTGCTCAATCAAATCAAGTCGGTCACTGAAGTCTGCACGGTCTTTTGCGCGACGGCGAATCCGCTGCGCGTGGTTGTCGTAGAAGAAGGAGACGGGCGTGGCGTCGTCGGAGTGATCGACGGCAGTTCGCCCAAGGGCGTCGAGGGCGCGAGCGATCAGGCGGAGCGGCACGCGATGCTGCGCCGATTCGGCTACAAAAAATGACTTAGATGGATCAGGCGTCGAGACGGGGCTAACCTTGTAGCTGAGGCATTGACGCTGATGGGCGGTGGACGGCAGGCGCCAACGAAAGCAAAAGCAAATCCGGCGAAAAAGAAACGCCGTGAGTGGCGAATACGCGGATGGCGCGTGCGAAATCTCGCCGCCGGCGGATTCCTGCTCGTATTCTTCGCGCTCGGATTTTATCTCGCGCAGCTGTACGGCGAGATTTCCGCGCTGATCGAGCAGCGCCGCGCCGCGCTGACCTCCGCGATTTTCTCCGCACCGTTTCCAATCCGCGCCGGCGACGACCTCGATCGCAGTGGCCTGCTGGATCGGCTGGCGCAGTTGAGTTATTCGCAGGTGGCGTCGGCCAATACTCCCGGAGAATATACCAGGGCGAAGAACGCAATCGCGATTTACCTACGCTCCTTTTATGTTGGCGCGAAGCAGTATCCGGCCGAGATGGTGCGTGTCGGCCTCGACGGCACGCGAATCGCGGTCGTCGGCGACTCGTTCGGGGTCGCCAAGTCCGACGCGATGCTCGAGCCTGAAGTGATCGGCCGCCTTCTGCCCGGCGCGCCCGCCGAACGCGTCGAGGTGCAACTGGCCGAGCTGAAGCCGTACCTGGTCAAGGGACTGCTCGCCAACGAGGATCGTTTTTTCTACTACCATCCGGGAATCGATCCGATCCGAATCGTCGAGGCTGTGATTTCCGATTTGCGCGCGCATCGCCTCGCGCAGGGCGCCAGCACGCTCACGCAGCAACTCGCGCGAACGTTTATGGAACGCCACGAGCGCAGCTTCAGCCGCAAGTTCCGCGAGCTGGCGGTCGCCGCGGTGCTCGAGATTCGGCTGAGGAAGGACGAAATCCTCGAGCGCTACATCAACGACGTGCCGATGGGCGAGTACGAGGGCACGCCAATCGAAGGGATGCCGCAGGCGGCGCGATATTTTTTCAACAAGGACCTGGCTGAGGTGACGCCGGCGGAAGCGGCGACGCTGATCGGGATGATCCAGGCGCCGACGCTGTACGATCCGCGCCGTCATCCCGATACCTGCCGCAAGCGGCGCGACGTCGTGCTCGGCGTGATGAAACGGGCGGGCGCGATCGACGACGCTACCTACGCCGCGGCCGTCGCGACGCCGATTCAAATCACCAAGCCGCCGGGACTGCGCCGCGCGCCGTACTTCACCGACTATGTGACCGCGTTTGTGACCAAGATTCCCGGCTTCGACGGCCATCTCGAAGGCCTCAAGGTTTACACGACGCTCGACACCGAACTTCAGAGCGACGCCGTCGACGCGGTCACGGACAATATCGCGCAGCTCGAAAAGAACCATCGCCGCCTGCGTCGCACGAAGACCGACGAGAAGCTGCAGACCTCGCTGGTCGCGCTCGACGCCGACAGCGGAGCGATTCGCGCGATGGTTGGCGGGCGCGATTACTCCGAGAGCCAGTTTAATCGCGCGGCGAACGCGCAGCGCCAGCCCGGGTCGGCGTTCAAGCCGATTGTTTACCTCGCGGCGCTCGATCCCGACCGCGCTCCCTTCTCGCCGCCGCTCACGCTCGCGTCCACGCTGCCCGACGAGCCGATGACGTACAACGGATGGACGCCCGCGAACTACGAGCGCACCTATCAACCGCAAGTGACCGTCGTACGGGCGCTGTACGAGTCGCTCAACGTGCCGACCGCATACGTCGGCAACAATCTCGGCCCCGCGACGATTGTGAAGACCGCGCACGAGATGGGCATCCACGAAGATCTTCCCGCGGTGCTGCCGATTTCGATCGGCGCCGACGAGACCACGCTGCTCGAGCTCACTTCCGCGTACCAGGTTTTTGCGACCGAGGGTTTGCAATCGCCGCCGTACGCGGTCGAAGCGGTCGTCGATGCGAAGGGCCATCAGATTTACCATCACGAGGACGAAGAGAATCGCGTGATTCGTCCCGCCGTCGCGTATCTGATCACGGGCGCACTCAAAGCCGTTCTGCGCTACGGAACCGGCGCGAGCGCGGGCCGCCTCGGCCTCGATTTTCCGGCGGCGGGCAAGACCGGCACGACGCAGGACTACAAGGACGCGTACTTCATCGGCTACACGCCGGCAATTGTTTGCGGCGTCTGGGTCGGCTTCGATGAGCCCGAGAGTCTTGGCCTGACGGGTGCGCAGGCGGCGCTGCCGGCCTGGGTTCAGTTCATGCAGGACGCGGCGCCGGCAGATCCCGAGGACTTCCCTGAGCCGTCGGGCATCACGATGGCGACGATCGATCCTGACTCGGGCGGCCTTGCGACCCCGTCGTGCCCCAAGCAGGTCGCGCTGCCATTCCTGATCGGCACCGAGCCGACGCAGATGTGTACGCTGCACGGCGGAATGTTCGCGAGCGCGCCGGCGCCCGCGCCAGTGTCAACGACGATCCCACCAGCGCCGCCATTCGCACCACCTGCGCCGGTCGCCTCAGCGAGCCCGTCGTCATCCGACGTTTTTGACGCAGTCGGAAAATTTTTTAAGGGGATTTTTTTGCACTAATTCGTACTAGCGTCTCGATCGCGGAATTTTTGATCTGAAACTATTTCGCCCGAAATTCGTCTAATCCCCGCGCGTGCAATCCCGTACAATGAGCTTTGGAGCCGAGCTCGTTTGCAGAAGTATCCCAATAACCGCCTCCTAGGGGCGCGAATCGTGCTCGCAGCGTTGAGCGTCGCGGGACTCGTCGGCCTGCTCACGGCCAGCGGATGCGTCAACGGCGTTAGTATCGAATCGCCGTCCCAACGCGGATCTGCGGAGGATTCTGGCGCCGCTGTACGCCGTCAGATCGCTACACACAGCGTCAAAGCGGCGATTCCCGCCGCGGGTGACGTGTTGATCGCGGGCGGCGCCGACGCTTCGAATCGAAGCCTCGCGACCGCGGAGTTTTTCGATCCGTCGTCGGGACAGTTCGTCGCGACGGGAATCGCAGCGTTGAGTCGCGCGAGCGCATCGGCGGCTGCCCTTTCGGCGACCCAGGCGCTGTTCGCGGGCGGCTTCAGCGGCGGCGCCACGATCAAGAATTTTTCGCTCACGCTCGAAGGCAACGTGTTGAGCGGCGCGGAAATATTCGACGAGACAACCGGCGCATTCTCGCCCGCGGGCAGGATGGCCACGCCGCGGATGGGTTTCACCGCGACTGAGTTGAACAACGGCAAGGTCCTCGTCGTCGGCGGTCTCGACAATCTCGGCAACGTCCTCGATACCGCGGAGCTGTACGATCCCGCCGCGCACAAGTTCACCGCCGTCGCCAACGCGATGAGCGACCGCCGAATGTTTCACACTGCCATCCTGCTGCTCAGCGGCAAAGTCCTGCTAACAGGCGGCGCGACCAATATGTCCGGCGACACGACCAACTCCGCCGACATTTACGATCCGGCATCGAACTCGTTCACCGCGGCGACCTTCCCGATGGACCACCAGCGCGCCGCGCACACCGCGACGCTGTTCAATACCGGCCCGATGGTCGGCAAGGTGCTGATTACCGGCGGCGTCGGCGGCTCGAGCTTTTTTTTCAAGGACAGCAGCGCCGAGCTTTACGATCCCGCCTCGCAAGAATTCACTCTGCTCTCGAGCTTCATGAACGAGCCGCGCTCTCTCCACACCGCCACGCTGCTAGACAACGGGATCGTGCTGCTCGCGGGAGGATTCAGCGGCACTGTGGCAGTCTCGGGCGGCGTGCTCTCAGGCGCGTCGGGATTGATCAGCAACTCGGCCGAGACGTTCGATCCGAACACCGGCGATTTCACTTGCGTCAGCGGATTCAACAGCGAAACGCTGCGATGTAATCAATCGATGAGCGTCGCGCGCGCGGCGCATACGGCAACGCTGCTCGCGACTGGCCCGACGCCTCATCGCGTGCTGATCGCCGGTGGAATCGGCGGCGCCGATCCCGCCGCCCACGGCAGATCTCTCAGCAGCGCGGAGTTGTTCAATCCCGCGGACGGCGGCAGCTTCAGCGCGACGGGCTCGATGGCCACCGCGCGCGCTCTCCACACGGCAACGCTACTTCATTAATCGAACGGCTCGTCGGCATCCGGTTCAATGCCGTCGGCTTCAGTCGAGTCGGTGGCCACGAAAGTCTCGTGCGGACGCGACGCGTCAGCGGCCAGCTTGCGTGACACGATGATAAACGCCGAGTGCGCGATCATCCTGAAATGCGGCCGCACGCTCATCCCCTTTACCTGCCAATGCCGCAGCAGCGTCTCGAAGCTTTCGATCTCGCCGAAATCGCTGCGCGCCTGAATCGCCTCGACCGTGTCCTTGAGCTGCACCGCCGTAGGCACGTAACAGACCAGCACGGCGCCGGGCCGAAGCGCAGCCGCCGCAACGCCGATCGCGCGCCCCGGCTCTGCGAGATCCAGGAACATCCGATCGACGCCGGTTTCGTCGAAGCCCGCGTAGATGTCGTGCACCTTGATCGTCCAGTTCGGCGCGTCGCCGAAAAATGCGGCGACGTTCTTGCGCGCGGCGTCGGCGAAATCCTCCCGCAACTCGTACGAGATCACGCGCCCCGCCGGACCCACCGCTCGCAGCAGCGCAATCGTGAACGCGCCCGCGCCCGTGCCGCCTTCGATCACCGTTGCGCCCGGAAACACGTCGCCCCAAATCAGCAGCGGCCCGGTGTCCTTGGGATAAATCACCTGCGACGCGCGCGGCAGATGCGGAATCAGGTCGGCGTAGGTCGGCCGCAGCACCAGGAATGCCTCGCCGGTCGAGAACTTGACGTGCGACCCTTCTTCGACGCCGAACAAATCGTCGGCGCGCAGTTCGCCGCGGATGAGCAGTTTTTTGCCCGCCCGCAGCATCTTCATGTAGCGGCGCCCCTTGCGATCGATAAAAATTACGGCATCGTTTTCTTTGAGTCGCGAGTCCAAGATGCTTCAACGCTTGCACGCATCGAGCGCGCGGGCAACACGCGGTCGCACGATTCACAAAATTGAAAGTGAAACCCAGGTGGGTTTCAAGTTCAATCAAGTGATTTGCCCTTCCCCCGCGACCGCCTATTGACTATGCAACCCTGCGACCTTACCTTTGAGAATGCACCCGGTCAGATGGTAGCATCCAGTGGCCGGGTCGTTTTGCGTAATCGTTGATCCGATTCCAAATCAAAATCTGCGAACCGTTAATCCAACTCGAGAGCATTCCACGTCATGGCAGAGAAAAAAGCTAAAACCGCCGAGAAAAACGTCGGCCTCCAGCAGAAACACATCTGTCCCAGTTGCGGCGCCGAGAGCAAGGTGACCAAGTTCGCCGGCTTCGGCCGCAAGGGCTTCTACCTCGTCTGCGAGAAGGCCTGCGGCTTCGTCGGACGCACGCGCTAAGCGGGCACGGGGGGGTATTCGCGATGGGCCGAGCGCGCAAGAGCAAGACCTCCAAGCGTGACAAGTACGCCTCGTTCGGCGATATGGCGGATGAGGCCGACGAAGATGCCGACCTTCCCAAGGACGAAGCCGGCCGACGAAAAATCAAGCGCCAATACGGTGAGCTGCTCGGCATCCGCATCGAGAAGCTGCGCGGCAGAATTCTGAATCGCGAACGAATCAACAAGACCATCGAGGGCATCTACTTCATTTGCGCGTCGTGCATGAAAGTATGTCACTCGCTTGACGACGGCTTCGCCGAAGACCCGGCTAATCAGAACAACCTGTGCGGCGCATGCGCCAAGGCCCAGGCTGCCGCCAGCCACGCCGCCGCGGCCGCGACCGCTGCGGCCAAGGAAACCGGTGGCTCGTCGCGGCGGCCGGCAAAATCCAGGCGCAAGCGCGCGGCCGCGAGCTGACCGTGCTTGTGCGCGTGACAGCGAAAAGCTAAACAGGGCCGATGCCTTTACAGCTCATCCGTCCCGACATCAATCTCGATTTCGTCGGGAAGCGTTATTTCTTCGTCGCACTCTCGACCGCGATCAACATCCTGGCGATCGTGCTGCTCTTCACCAAGGGCCTCAACTACGGCGTCGACTTTGTCGGCGGCAGCGTCGCGCAAATCGAATTCACCAGCCGCACCAATGGCGACGCGATTCAAAAGGCGCTCGCGCCGCTCGATCTCGGCGAAATTACGGTGCAGGACTTCGGCAAGGCGGGGCAGTCGTTCCTGGCGCGCTTCGAAACGATCAAGAACATCGGCAGCATCGGGCCCAAGCTCGAGACCGCGCTCGACAAGGCCTATGGCCCCGGCGTCGCGAAGGTGGTGCGGGTCGAGAGCGTCGGCGCCAAGGTCGGCAGCGACCTCCGCCGCAAGGGCTTCGCCGCGGTCATCATCGCGACCATCTTCATGGGCGTTTACATTGCGATCCAGTTCCGCCACGTGAGCTGGAGCTTTGGCGCGGGCGCCGTGATTGCGCTCATACACGACGTGCTGGTCGTGATGTGCGCGCTCGTGATCAGCCAGTACCAGTTCGATTTGACGACACTGGCCGCGGTGCTGACGGTTATCGGCTACTCGGTGCATGACACGATCATCGTCTCGGACCGTATCCGCGAGGATTCGACCAAGCGCCGGCGCGAGCCGATCGCATCGATTATGAATCGCGCGATCAACGAGACTCTCTCGCGCACCATCCTGACTTCCGGCACGGCAATCGTCGTGCTGCTCTCGCTGCTCGCGTTCGGCGGCCCGATCCTGCGCCCGTCGGCGTTCACGCTGCTGATCGGTTTCATCACCGGCACGTATTCCTCGATCTACATCGCCGGGCCGGTGGTGCTGTTCTGGGAAGGCGGCGCCGGCCGCACACAGAAGGGCGCCGGTTCCTCTCGCGCCGCCTGATTTTCGTTGAACACCGCCCGCGGCATTTACGCGATCGCGATCGCTCGGCCGCTGGAGCGGACTGAGGATGCGGTCGTGCTGACGCTAAGCCTCGAGCGCGCCGACGGAATCGAGAAGGTCGCGCTCAGGTTCCGCATCGCAAACGCGTTGATCGGCGCTACCGACTCTCCTGAAAAACTGATCGAGCGAATCTCGCCATGGCTAGAGCGCGAATTCGAGCAAACCCGTGAAGCCGCACTGAAATCAATCCGCACCGAGCGCAAGCTATTCGAAATCTCTTTCGACGCCGCACGCCCAGGCCCGTTCGCCTAGCCAGCGCCAACGCCCCATCTCTTCTCCCCCCAAACTACTTCCAACAGGGACGAAGTCCCGCATCCTCATCTTTTGTACCGGGTGCAGGGGTCACCCCTGCCCAAGGAAGCGTGAAACCCAGGCGGGTTTCACAATCAAGTGATTTCTCCCCGCACTCTAGATCGCGCTATAACTCTCGCGATGGCAATTGAAATCCGCCGCGCCACCGAAGCCGACATCCCCGAACTCTCGCGGCTCGTCGCCGCGCTCGCCGCATGGGAGCAGTCGCTCGACCCGCGCGTGCAATTCGATTGGGACGGCATCCGCGACGCGCCCAACTGGCTGAGGCTCGTGCTCAATCGCGCGCATCACGCCGTCTGGGTTGCCAGTTCCGACGTGCGCCTGGTCGGTCATCTCTGGATTCGCCTCAAGCATCAGGCCGACGGCGCGCTTCCCCAATCCATCGGCTACATCAGCCAAGCTTTTATGGACGAGAACTTCCGCGGATGCGGCCTAATGAAGCCGATGCTGGAGGAAGCCTACGAATGGTTCCGCGACGCGGACATCACAGTCATCACGCTCAGCGTTCTGCATCGCAACTGGGTGGGCGCCACAGCATGGCATCGCCTAGGCTTCGGTGACTGGCGCGAAGAGCGCCGCATGGACCTGAAACCGCGCCCGAAATAGCTTGATAGCTCTTGTTTGACCGGTCGGTAAGGCTCATATTGTCCTTGACAGATGGGCGTAATCGCCCTACTAGACTGATTGAGTCCAGTATTCCGATGAGGCTAATTTCCGTTTGACAGTCTCCGGGGAAGCCTTATACTATACCCAGCAGGTCCACTATTACGATCGTGCTTGAATAGACACTGAAGAAAATGCTGAAGAAGCCCGTTTACATGGACAATCATGCGACCACGCGCGTCGATTCGCGCGTGCTCGATGCGATGCTGCCATACTTCACCGAGAAGTTCGGCAACGCCGCCAGCCGCAACCACAGCTTCGGCTGGGAGGCGGAAGAGGCCGTCGATCGCTCGCGCAACCAGATCGCGGCGCTGATCGGCGCCAAGTCCAAGGAGATTATTTTCACCAGCGGCGCCACCGAGTCCGACAACCTCGCAATCAAGGGCGTCGCCGAGTTTTACAGAGACAAGGGCAACCACATCATCAGTTGCGTCACCGAGCACAAGGCCGTCCTCGACAGTTGCCGCGCGCTCGAACGTGCAGGTAAAGCCACGGTCACGTATCTCCCGGTCGACAAGTACGGAATGGTCGATCCCGACGCGGTGCGCCGCGCGATCACCGACAAGACCGTGCTCATCACGATCATGTGGGCCAACAATGAGATCGGCACGATTCATCCGATTGCCGAGATCGGCAAGATCGCGAAAGAAAAAGGCATTGTCTTTCATTGCGATGCGGTCCAGGCGATTGGCAAGGTGCCGGTTGATTTCGAGAAGGCGGGCGTCGATCTCGCGTCGATCACTGCGCACAAGATTTACGGGCCCAAAGGAATCGGCGCGCTCTATGTCCGCTCGAAGGGACCGCGCGTCCGCCTGACTCCGCAGATGGATGGCGGCGGGCATGAGCGCGGGATGCGCTCCGGCACGCTCAACGTGCCGGGAATAGTCGGGCTGGGCGCGGCGTGCGAAATCGCCGGCAGGGAAATGCCTGACGAAGCGCAGCGTCTGATCCAGTTGCGCAGTCAGCTGCAGGCTGGACTGTTCGAGCGCCTCGACGAGATTTACGTCAACGGTCATCCTACCGAGCGGCTCCCCGGCAACCTCAACGTGAGCTTCGCGTACGTCGAAGGCGAGTCGCTGCTGATGGGTATCAACGATATCGCCGTCAGCTCGGGCTCCGCGTGCACGTCGGCGACGCTCGAGCCGTCGTATGTAATTCGTGCGCTGGGTATCGACGACGAACTTGCGCACAGCTCGATTCGTTTCGGCCTAGGCCGCTTCAACACGCTGGAAGAAGTCGATTACGTGACGGACAGGGTCAGCAAGGAAGTGAAGCGGCTGCGCGAAATGTCGCCGCTGTACGAGATGGCGAAAGAAGGAATCGATCTCAAGTCGGTCAATTGGAAGTCGTAACACGACGCTCTATCGACGCGCGCCGTCAAGGAAAGCGAACCAAGCGTATCATCAGGATACATTGAAATAGGAAAAAACCATGGCTTACTCGGATAAGGTAATCGAGCACTACAACAATCCGCGCAACGTTGGCAGCTTCGCCAAGGACGAGCCGGGTGTCGGCACGGGCGTCGTCGGCGCGCCGGAATGCGGCGACGTGATGAAGCTGCAACTGAAGATCAGCGACACCGGTGTGATCGAGGATGCGCGCTTTAAGACCTTCGGATGCGGCAGTGCGATCGCAAGTTCGAGCTACGTCACCGAACTAGTCAAGGGCAAGCATATCGAGGAGGCGATGACGATTAAGAACACCGTCATCGTCAAGGAACTCAATCTGCCTCCCGTCAAGATTCATTGCTCGGTGCTG
>NZ_DATEQZ010000008.1:0-28689 GCF_035272065.1 Binatus sp. (SeqCode) | reverse complement strand
CGCGGCCTCAAGGCGGCCGAAAACTTCAAGACCGTGCTGGAGCCGCTGGTCGACGAGCTGGGCGCCGCGATGGGCGCGTCGCGCGCGGCGGTGGATGCGGGCTTCGTGCCCAACGACCTGCAAGTCGGACAGACGGGCAAGGTGGTGGCGCCCGAACTTTACATCGCAGTCGGGATTTCAGGCGCGATACAGCATCTGGCCGGGATGAAAGACTCGAAGATCATCTGCGCGATCAACCGGGACGAAGAGGCGCCGATTTTCGCGGTCGCCGACTACGGCCTGGTCGCAGACCTGTTCAAAGCGGTCCCCGAGATGGCCGAGGAAATCAAAAAGCTCAAGCATTCGTAGGCAGGGGTTACCTCTGCACCCAGTGTAAAGACGGAGTAAAGCCCGATGTCTGAGCTGCAGCATAAGTTCGTCAACACCAACGGCATCCGGATGCATTACGTCGAGCAGGGCGCGGGGCCGCTCGTGGTGCTGTGCCACGGATGGCCGGAGTCGTGGTACTCGTGGCGGCATCAGATTCCCGCGCTCGCGGCGGCGGGCTTTCGCGTCGTCGCGCCCGACCAGCGCGGTTACGGCCAGACCGACGCGCCCGCGCCGATCGAGTCGTACAACATCCTGAACCTGGTCGGCGATATCGTCGGGCTGGTCAACAGCCTCGGCGTCGAGTCGGCGGTGATTGCGGGTCACGATTGGGGCGCGCCGGTGGCGTGGCACTCGGCGCTGCTGCGCCCCGACATCTTTCGCGCGATCGCGCTGCTGAGCGTTCCGTATTTTCCGCGCGGTCCTATTCGTCCAACCGACGGGATGAAGGCGCTCGCCGGCGACCAGCATTTCTACCAGCTCTACTTCCAGGAGCCGGGGGTGGTCGAGAAGGAGCTCGACGCCGATCCGCGCCGCTCGATGGCGATGGTCCTCTACTCGGCGTCGGGCGATGCGCCGCGGGACGGCGAGTTCTCGTTCCTGTTCCCCAAAACCAAAAAGTTTATCGAGACCGGGATGGTGCCGGACAAGCTGCCGACCTGGCTTACGGAAGCCGACCTGGATTTCTTTGCCGCCGAGTTCAAGCGCACGGGCTTTCGCGGTGGGATCAACTGGTATCGCAATTCCGATCGCAACTGGGAGCTGACGCCGTTCCTCGACGGCGCAAAGCTGCGCCAGCCCGCCGTGTTCGCCGCCGGCGAGCACGACGTGGTCGGCAAAATGATCCCTGGCGGCTACGAGTTGGCGGGTGCGTTCACATCGAATCTGAAAAAGAAAGTGATAATCCCCGGCGCCGGCCATTGGGTGCAGCAGGAGCGGCCCAAAGAGATCAATGAAGTATTGATCGAATTTCTGAAAGGTCTGTAGCACCTAATTTTAGTGAAACGCACCGTGGGTTTCACACTTCCTTGGACAGGGTGACCCCTGCACCCAATGATAAGACAGGTTGATTCGAGCTCGTTGCGCGGATATTTTCGAGGAATCCCTCACAGGAGAGATTGAAGGCGTGCGGAAGTAACTACTCCATCGTTCGTGTCTTCGGACAACCGCTCGCGCGGCGGGTTTTGCGCGTGGGCATTTTTGTGGAGCAGTTATTATGTTCGTGCGGCTTTCAGGTCTCTCTTTTTCTTATACCGATTCCGTTTCCACCCTGAGTGGCGTGACGCTCACGCTCGCGACCGGATGGACTGGCGTGGTCGGACCTAACGGCACCGGCAAAACGACATTGCTCCGCCTTATCGCGGGTGAGCTTGAGCCGGCAGCTGGCCACATCAATCTCGATCCGCCTCGCGGCGTGATTCGCGCGTGTGCGCAGACGGTCGAGGCGATGACCCACGAGATTGCCGCATTTGCGCGCGCGACCGACGGCATCGCGCGGCGGATCCATGGCGAGTTGCGCCTCGACGCCGCCACGCTTACGCGATGGCCTACGTTGTCGCCGGGCGAGCGCAAGCGATGGCAGGTTGGCGCGGCGCTCGGCGCGGAACCCGCTGTGCTGATGCTCGACGAACCGACCGACCATCTCGATGTCGAAGCGCGCGAGCTGCTGATCGCCGGTCTCGAGCGCTTTCGCGGCGTCGGGATAATCGTCTCGCACGATCGCGCGCTGCTCGATCGAATCACGAGTTATACCGTGCGCGTGCACGATGGCTCGGCGCGCATCTGGCGCGGCGGCTATAGCGACGCGAAGTGCGCGTGGGAGGCCGAGGAGCGCGCGCATTACGCGGAGTACGAGCGGCTCAAGCAGCAGCGCGAGAACCTTGCGCGGCGGCTTGCCGATAAACGGCGCCTGGCAATGTCGGCCGAGGCTCAGGCAAACGCCGGCACCCGCAAGCGGATGAAGTTCCGCGGCGATCATGACGCCACCAGCGCGCTGGCGAAGGGCAAGGCCGAGATGGCGTCGCGAAGAATCTCGCGCGACGCGGCTGTGTTGCGCGCGAGCGTTGATCGCGTCTCGGAAAAGCTCGGCGAATACAAGTTTCGCAAGGCGAAGGGACGTTCGATTTTCGTCGCTTACACGCCGGCGCCCGTGGCCAAGGTTTTCACGCTCGACGAGGCGGCGATTTGCGCGGGCGATTTACGGCTGCTCGAAGACCTCCATCTAGCGGTGCTGCGCGACGCGAAGATTCGCGTCGCCGGCCCCAACGGAATCGGCAAGAGTACGCTGCTCGCCGCGATGCTACGCGGAGCGCATATTGCGCCGGAGCGCATTCTCTGTCTGCCGCAGGAACTAACCGTGCGCGACGGTATCGCGATGCTCGATGCGGTTCGCGATCTCAACCCCGACGAACGCGGCCGCGTACTAACTCTGGTTGCGGCGCTCGGCGTAGATCCTGACCGGTTGCTGGAATCAGCCGCGCCCTCGCCCGGCGAAGCGCGCAAACTCGCGATGGCGTACGGCCTCGGGCGCCAGGTGTGGGCGATGGTGCTCGACGAGCCGACGAACCATCTCGATATGCCGGCGATCGAACGTCTCGAGGAAGCGCTAGCCGAGTATCCGGGCGCGATGGTGATCGTGACGCACGACGACGCGCTCGCGCGAAGGTGCACCAGCATCGAGTGGCGGCTGAACGCGGGAAGGGTCGAGGTAAGATCTTCTTCCTAGCTTCCCTCACGGAGTCGAATAGTCATTTCGGTAGCCATTCGCAAATCTTCGAGTAGCTAGTCGAATAGGGAGTCAGCAAACTCCCGCAACCGCTCAAACCAAATCAACTTATCCCTAAACCCCGGATAACTCGCATTCAGCCCGCTAGGATTCGGCAGCACGAACACCCGCGCACCAGATATTTCCTGCTCCTTGGCGCCCGCACCTTCCCCTTGCACAACCCTAAAAAATCTCCGGTAGATGCTCACGCCCACGAACGCAACCACCCGCGGCCGTACTCGCCGAATCTTCCGCGCGAGCACTCTCTGTCCCGCAATCATCTCGGCCGTGCTCAGCTCCGACGCAGCCCGCGTCGCCCGAGAGCACAGGTTCGTCAACGCCAAATCAAATTCTACCAGCCGCCCGTCGTCCTCGCACTTTAACTCCACGGGCACCAGCCGCGCCGTATGGAGCAGCCGCCAGAACGGATTGCCGGGGCTCGCAAAATGATGCCCCATCTGCTCGGAGCGAAGACTCGGATTGATCCCGACGAATAAAATTCGCGGCCGCAGTTTCAGGATGTCGCGCAGCTTTGCCATCCGCCGAATATTGCCATCTTCGCCGCATTCACGCTCGCTTGACCCGCCGCGCGCGTTGCCGTAGCACAGTTAAAGATCTCAGGAGTACTTCCCCTATGACGACCCCCAGCGCGGAAAACTCAGCGGCTATCAGTCCCGACTACGTCAACGGCGTGCTCAACTACCTCGCCGACAAAGACCAGCATCCCGTAAGCTACAACTTTAAGCCGCCGCCGGGCGTCCCCGAGCGGACGGGAACCTACGCAAAGTTCACCGTCCCGATCCACAGCGCCCGCGCGATCCTTGGGCAACTGTCGCTCGACCGCCAAGGCTTCGCGGTCACGCATCAGCGGTCCGCGGTCGCAAATTTTTACGACGCCGACGAGGTGCGCAAAGTTTACTACCCTGAAGTCGAGCGCCTGGTCTGCGAATTTACCGGCGCAGTCAAAGTGCACGTGTTCGACCACAACGTACGCTCGCGCCCGATGGCGAAGCGGCGCGAGAATGGCGCGCAAGAGCCCGTCAAGGTCGCGCACAATGATTACACGCTCAAGTCCGGACCGCAGCGCGTGCGCGATCTACTGCCCGACCAGGCCGACGCGCTGCTCAAAAATCGTTTCGCGGTAATCAACGTCTGGCGCCCGATTCGCGGACCGGTGCAGGAGTCTCCGCTCGCGGTGTGCGACGCGCAAAGCATGGTGCAGGACGACTTTGTCAAGCACGTGCTCAAGTACCGCGATCGCGACGGCGAGGTATACTCGGTCGCGTACAACCCGAACCATCGATGGTACTACATTCCGAATCAGCAAAAGGAAGAAGTCCTATTGCTCAAGTGCTACGACTCCGACGGGCGCCGCGCGCGCTTCACCGCGCATTCCGCCTTCGAGGATCCCTCGAGCCCGCCCGACGCGGCGGCGCGTGAAAGCATCGAAGTGCGGACCCTGGTCTTCTTTGCGCCCGACGCCGCAGCCTGAACAACCAAAGGACCGATCATGGAATATCGCAATCTCGGTAACTCAGGCCTCAAGGTCTCTGCCGTCGGCCTCGGATGCAACAACTTCGGCATGAAATGCGACGCGGAACAGACCCGCGCCGTCGTGCACAAGGCGCTCGACGAAGGCATCACGCTGTTCGACACCGCCGACATCTATGGCAATCGCGGTGGCTCCGAAGAGCTGCTCGGCAAGGCGCTCGGCGATCGCCGCCGCGACATTATCGTCGCCCCCAAGTTCGGCATGGCAATGGGCGATGGTCCCTACTTGCGCGGCGGATCGCGCCGTTACGTGGTGGCGGCCGCCGAGGCGAGTCTCAAACGATTGGGCACTGGCTATATCGATCTGTACCAGATTCATCAGCCCGATCCCGAGACGCCGCAGCATGAAACGCTCGAGGCGCTCAACGATCTCATTCGCGCCGGCAAGGTCCGGTATATCGGACATAGCAACTTCGCCGCATGGCAGGCCGTCGATGCGCACTGGATTTCGCGCACCCGCGGACTCGCGTCGTACATCTCCGCGCAAAACCAGTACAACCTGCTCGACCGCCGCATCGAACGCGAACTGATTCCTGCATGCCGCGAGTTCGGAGTAGGCATCCTGCCTTACTTTCCACTGGCGAGTGGATTTCTCACCGGAAAATACAAGCGCGGTGCCGAGCCGCCAAAAGGCACCCGCCTCTCGCTGGTCCAGCGAATGGCGAAGCAGGCGCTCACCGACGAAAACTTCGCGACGCTCGAAAAGCTGGAGAAGTTCCCTGGCAGCCGCGAGCACACAATCCTCGAGTTGGCCGTCGGATGGCTCGCGTCGCAACCCCAGGTCTCCAGCGTAATCTCCGGCGCAACCAGCCCCGACCAGGTCACTCAAAACATAAAAGCCGGCAACTGGAAATTGACCTCCGAAGAACTCGCCGAAGTAGATAAACTAACCCGTCGTTAACGTCTGGGTCCCTGCATTTCGCCAGCTGTTCGCCGTCGTGTACGGACAGCACCGAACGTTCGCCCCATTTGAACCCTCCGTTCAGGCCGCTTTAACGCCTTAGAGGTGAAGACGTGTTCCATTAGGAGGCGAACAAAATGACTTCAATACTCTCCGAGAAACAGATGGCGTCGATTCGCGCTTTCGTTAAACCGTCGCACGAAATGGAAGGACTCAACATGTGCCAACATTGCTTTCTGTCCGAGTTGCCCGGCGTGGTCTTCGGCATCGTGACGCTCATTTGGATCATCGGCACCATGGGGCTGCTTAACCGGTAGTTCAAGGCAGGAATTTCTTGAGCGCGTTAATCGGGTTCGGAATCGACGGAATCGCCGATCCAGCCGACGGTGCGCCGACGACCGAGCCCACCGCGTTCACTCCGCCGCGGATTATGTTGCCGGGCGTGTTAATCGCGCCCATCGCGACGCGCTCCGCCAATTTTGGCACGTCAGGCAGCACCCGCACCCCTGGCAGCTTCCCGCTCACCGCTACGGGGATTGCGACCTGCAGTCCAAGCGCGAGCCGGATGTCGGCGCTCATGTCGATGTTCTTGTCCATGTCGAACCAGCCGTCGCCCGTGATCGCGTAATCCGGCGACTGCGCGAACAGATCGTGCGTCGTGAACCGCGGCCCCACCTGCTGAAAGCTCATGCTGGCAGATTGCAGCTCGGTGTCGGGATCGACCAGCAGCCCGTGATGACTCGACATGAACGCCACGTTCACGAGCTGGCTGACTCCCGGCGCCGCGGCAACCGCGTTGAGCGCGTCCGCCACGATATTGACTCCCACCAGCTTGCCGTTCGCGATTGCCACGCGCCCGCTGCCGCGGATCGTTGGCCTGATTCGATCCCAATTCGCGCCGCTCCCCGACGCGGCCACATCGCCGGTTAGAAGTCCTCGCACCCTGCCGGCCACCTCTATATTTTGCGATCGCATCGCTTGTTCCATGTTCAGATTCTGCATCGCGAGCGTAGCGTCGAACGTCGGCACGGCGCCGAAGACGGCGTCGGCATCCGCCCTCAGCGTGCCGCCGAATACGCCGACGTTCAGCGGACGCGCCGACGCGCGGCCGTTCAGGTATGCCGCCGTCAGCTCGAGACTGTTGTACGAAACATTCTCGAGCGTACCGTCTGTCGATCGGATCGTCGCGCTGATTCGGGGCGACGTCAGCTGGCCGTCCGCAGTGCCTTTCACCACCAACCCGTTGACAACGTCGCCAAGCGGACGACTCGCAAATGCCTGCGCGAGCTTCACCGAGTCGGCCTTCAACGCATAGCTGGCGCTGAGCGGACGCAACGATTCGACTCGTCCCTCGAAGTTCCCGCGCGCGGAGCCGAACGTGAAGCTCGTCGGCTCAACAACTTCGATCCCGTTAGCGAAGCGAATCGTGCCGTTGAGATCGCCGATTCCGCTCGGCCACGACGGCCCCGGCTTCATCGCAACCCGTTTCAACGTCACGGTTCCATCCACGGCCGGCGGATTGATGCCCAGTTTCACCGTGCCGTGAATTTCGCTCATGCCCGTCACGTCAAACCCGGCCACGGCACTTATCATCGGACTCAGATTGGCAAGGTTAAAGCTGTTCGAATCGATTTGCGCACTCAAGGGTTGCGCGCTGCCGCCTGAAAACCGGCTCGCCGTCAATTCGAGATCGGACAGCTTCAGGTTGACGCTCGCTATCTCGAGTTGGTCGTCCCAGGTCCCGTTCGCATTCACCGTCATCGCGGTCCCGGCCGGCTTGTTGAAAATCACCGCGTAAGCGACCCGGTTCGCAGTCAGGTCGGTGCTGAGCGCGATCGCGAGCTTGCCCAACGAACCGCGCGCAGTCCCGCTCACCGAGGCGGCATCGGGAATCGAGAGCCCCGCCGGAATATCCGCTCCAATGTCGGCAAGCGGCCGGAGACTATCCAGCAGGATCGAATCGAGCTTCATGCTCACATCGACGGGAACTCCCGATGCGTCCAGCACGCCTTGATTGAGGATCGGTCCGAGCTTGCCCGACGCCTCGACGTTTTGCTCATCGCCCAGAAAGGCGAACTTCGTCGAGACGTCGAACGCCGACGCGGCGTTGAAGTTTGTCACGTCGAAATCCAGGTGATGGACGCGAATCGGCGCCCTCTTTTCGCCAAGATCGTTGAAGTAGATCTCGCCGTCCTCGATGCTCAGCGCCTTAATCGACAACTCGGCCAGCGACGATCGCTTCGCGCGCCCGCTCGCGGTGTTCTCGCTCTGCGCATTAGCGTTCGACCCAATCGTGCTCAGATTGAGATCGCCTTTCGCGTTCATCACGATCCTGATGTCGGGTTTGCTTAGATCGAGTTTCCTAACTTTCGCCTCGCCGCGAAGCAGCGGGATGAACTCGACTTCAACCGAGACTTCATTCGTGGCGAGAAACGGCTTCGCCGAAAAGGCCGGATCGTCGGCAATCGTTAGCCCGCTCACCTCGACTGACACGCCCCATCCCATCTGCGCCTGTATCTTCCCGACTTCGACGCAGCGGCCAAGCTCGTCGCTCACGCGCGCCAGTATCCGCTTCTCATTGCGCGCGACGATCGAACTCAAGTTAAAGAACGCGTAAGCGGTAAGCGCAGCCGCGATCAGCACCACCGCGCCAACAAGGATGGCGGAGATGAGTAGTATCCTGCGCACATCGAGCACCGACGGCTCGCGCCGTCAGACTATGGCGACACTAAGTAGAACCGCGTGCCGCAAATCGTCAGATGGTCGCCGGAAATCAGCAATCCGCGGCGTTCCGCGGCGGAATTCAGCCGCGCGCGATCCGCGACGACCATGTCGATTCCCGACAAGCCTTCACCGCGCCCGTCGGTCGCCTCTACGAATCTGACGCTCGCGTTCTCGAACGGCATCTCGAGCCGCCCGCGCGCATCCTTGCGAACCGGCACGCCCGAAATCTTGCTCCATCGCTCGGACAGTCCCGCCGGATCGGGCGTCTGCAGCTCCACCGCGGAGTATGCACTGACGACCTCCGTACGTTTCGCCTTGCGCCACCCGCTCCCGCCCGCCGGCGCCCAATTACCTTCCGGCTCGCCCTTCGCATCCCAGTCGATCTCGAAGAAAGCGCCTCCCGTGTCCGCCGGATGCAACTGCATCACGTGATACTCGCCGCTCTCGCGCTCCCACGCGATTCGAATGCCCATCTCTCGCGCGCGCTCGCGGCGCTCGAGCTGTGCCGCGTGGCTGTCGCATTGGCAGATGACCATGTAGCCGCTGTCGCCTCCGCGCCGCTTTAGGTAACGCCCGCCCGCAGTGCCGTCTTTGATAGGCGCGACCACTTCGATGAAATTGTTGCCGACCGGCAGCAGCGAATTCTCCAGCCCGAACACTCCGACCCCGGGATCGATGTAACAGACCTCTAGTCCAAACACGCTCTTCAGATCGTCAATCACCGGTGCCAGCTTGTTGGCGACCAGCGCAATCTGGCGAAGTCGAATCGACATGGCTTCCTCCGTCTCAGGTTGTACTGCGAGTAAAATGGTCGGCGATCACCTTCGCTACGCAGCACGTAACCTTCTTGGCCGTTGGTATGTGCAGAAACTCGTTGGGCCCGTGCGCGTTGGCGTGAGGTCCAAGCACTCCCGTGATGAGGAATTGCGATTGTGGAAACCTCTCACCCAGCATCCCCATGAACGGAATAGTGCCGCCTTCGCCCATATAGGCAGTCGGTTTGCCGAAGTAGTCATTCGAGGCCGCATCGAGGCTACGCTCGAGCCATGGCGACAGTTCCGGCGCGTTCCATCCGCTGGCGCCCCAGTTGGGCTGGAACGTAACCTTGCATCCGTACGGCGGATCTTTCTCCAAAATGCTTTTGAGCTTTCGCGACGCGACTTTTGGATCGACGGTTGGCGGCAGCCTAAGCGACAGACTCACCGCCGTGCTAGGACGCAACACGTTGCCGGCATTGCCAGTCGGCGGCAGACCGTCGGCGCCGATGATCGAGAGGGCGGGACGCCAGGCGCGGTTAAGGATTAGCTCCGTCGTATCGTTGGTGACGGGACGCGTGTGTTCGATGAACGGAAACTTCACGTGGATGTCGTCGCCGAGCACCGCCGCAGTGGCGGCCGCCTGCTTGAGGCGTGCGTCGGGGATTGTCGCGTAGAACTCCGGCGCGAGCACCTTGCCCGTAGCCTCGTCCTCGACGCGGCTTAGCAACTGGCGCACGATGCGGAAGCTGTCGGGCACGACACCGCCGGCGTCGCCCGAATGCACGCCCTCGGTGAGCACCTCGACCTGGAGCCTCCCGCCGACGAGACCGCGCAGCGAAGTGGTCAGCCACAGTTGCTCGTAATTGCCGCAGCCCGAGTCCAGCGCGATGCACAGGCTCGGCTGCCCAATTCGGGGCGCGAGATGCTCTATATAATGAGGCAGATCGAAGCTGCCGCTTTCTTCGCACGCCTCGATGACGACGACGCATCGTGCGTGTCGAATCGAGTTCGCCTGCAGCGCGCCGATCGCACCGAGGCACGCGAACATCGCGTAGCCGTCATCGGCGCTGCCGCGGCCATACAAGCGATCGCCCTCGAGCACCGGATTCCACGGCCCCAGCCCTTCGCGCCATCCCGTCATCTCGGGCTGCTTGTCCATGTGCCCGTAGAGCAGCACGCAATCTTTCGAGTCGCCCGGAATTTCCATGAACAGCAGCGGAGTGCGCCCTTCGAGCCGCACGACTTCCAGCTTCATCCCGCGAATCGGCTGGCGGCACGCCCAATCCTCGAAGCGCGCGACGACGTGGTCCATGTGGCCGTGCGCCTTCCAGTCGCGATCGAACGCGACCGACTTGTTGGGAATGCGAATGTACTCGACCAGTTCCGTGACGATGGATTCATCCCAAAGCCGCTCGATGTGAGACCGAATCGCTGACTTGTCCATGACGAAAGCCTACGCGAGATTGGTGGCGATTGGCAAAATGTCGATTCGGCTCCGCGGTTCCAATACAAACGGGAGGGCCGATGGATGCCTCGCCCACGACCGCAAGTCCTAGTGTCTTCTCGCATCGCGACTTTCGCCGCTACCTGAGCGCCGGGTTCCTCGCCATTCTCGCTATGCAAATTCAGTCGGTGGCGGTGAGCTGGCAGATTTATAGCATCGCGCGGACCCCGCTGGCGCTCGGATACGTTGGCCTGTTCCAATTCCTGCCGATGATGGCGTGCACGATTCCTGCCGGGCATCTGGCGGACCGCTTCGATCGCCGACTAATCCTGGTAATCAGTCATTTGTTCTCTGCTATTGCGGCCGGCGGTTTTCTGATGCTGGCGGTGACGCGGACCGCCGTCATCTGGCCGTTCTACGCAGTGCTCGCGCTGTTTGGAGCGGCGCGCGCTTTTATGGGACCGGCCGCGCAGTCTTTCGTGCCGCTGCTGGTGCCGCAGGATCAGTTTCCGCAAGCCGTCGCGTGGAGTTCCTCGACCTCGCAGGTAGCGGTGATTGCGGGACCGGCGATCGGCGGTGCGATTTATATTCTCGGTCCGGCCGTGGATTATGGGGTCTGCCTGGCGCTGTTTGTGATTATCGCAGTCGTGATTTTCGGTATCCGCAGCCGAAGTGTGCGCTACGAGGCGGAGGCCGACACGACAGTGCTGGAGAGAGTCACGGCGGGGATTGCGTACGTGTGGCGCAAGCCGCTGATCCTCGGTGCATTCTCATTGGATTTGTTTGCGGTGCTGCTCGGCGGCGCGACCGCGCTGTTGCCGGTGTATGCGCGCGACATTCTGCACGTCGGCCCGCTCGGGCTGGGAGTGCTGCGCAGCGCGCCCGCGCTCGGCGCCGCGATGCTCGGGTTGGCGCTCGGCCAGAGGGCGCTGCAGCGACGCGCGGGGCTCGCGATGTTCGCGTGCGTCGCGATTTTCGGAATTGCGACGATCGTCTTCGGCTTGTCGCGGAACTTCGCGCTTTCGATTGCGGCTCTGTTCGTGCTCGGCGCTTCCGACATGGTGAGCGTTTACGTGCGCACGACTCTTACCCAACTGGCGACGCCCGACGCGATGCGCGGCCGTGTGAGCGCGGTGAACAGGCTGTTCGTCGGCGCGTCGAACGAGCTGGGCGAGTTCGAATCCGGCGTCACCGCGACCTGGTTCGGCACGGTGCCGGCCGTGGTGATCGGCGGCGTCGGCACACTGGTCATCGTGGCGGTGTGGTATCGGCTGTTTCCGAGCTTGCGCGAAGTGGATCGGCTGTCGGAGGTGACGCCGTGAAGTGGGTGGGTCGGCTTCGTGTGCCGTAAGGGAAGCACTGTCGGCATTAGTTGTCATCCTGCGCTCGCGTTGCTCGCTTCATTGACGACATACAAGGATGACAAAAAGAAAACGACGGCGCGGAAATCGCAACGATCCGTGCAAACCTAACCCCTAACCGGAGAACCGGTCGCGGAGTGGGCACTAGTCACGATGACGCAAAGAAGCGAACGATCCACGGACGGAGAGAACAACGCAGCGCCCTCGCCCCGGTTGGCGTTCTACTCGAGTCGCAGAACCCTCACCTGACCTCTCCCGTGAAATAACGGGCGAGGGATCAGACGGCTACATCCATGCTTTGAATCAGCAGGTTCAATGCTGCGGCGCTGAACGTGCGCATGTTGGCCAGGCGGTCGGGGCTTCCTGTTTCGACGGTGAGCGCGCGCTCGACTGGGCCGGCGACTGCGATGCAACTGTGGCCGGCCGCGTCGCCGTAGCGATTGCCGGTGGGGCCGCTTGCGCCGATCTCTGCGATGCTCCAGGTGACTGCGAATCGCGTGCGAGCGGCGCGCGCGAGGATCATTGCGCCTTCTTCGGTGACCGATTTGATTCCGGCGAATGCGGAATCGGGAACCTCGAGCATCGCGCGCCGCGCCTTCAGCGTGTAAACGACGGCGCCGCCGATGAAGTACGCCGACGCGCCCGGGACGCTCAGCAGCGCCGCCGAGATGAGACCTCCGGTGGTCGATTCGGCGACGGCGATGTTCTCGCGCCGGTCTTTGAGCATCGCGGCGATTTTTTCCGCCAGTGGCAGCATACTCTGCATGTGGGCCTCTTCCGGTTTAGAATTGCCGCAATGCTATCGCGGGCCGCATCCGTCGAGGAAGATCGACGTGACGACATCGACCGCGCGCTCTGGGGTGGTGTACTCGCGGCTGTAGCGGTTGATGCCGCGCATCATGCCGAGCAGCGATTCGGCCGCGATGCCAGTGTCGATGCCGGGCCTGATCGCGCCACGCTTGATGCCGTCATCGAGGACCCCGCTGATCAATCGCGACAAGTCGTTGCGCTGCGCCCGATACTGGCGTTCCTGCGATAACGCCAACATCTTGGGATCACGCAGCAGGGCGAAGAACTGGCGCCGGCTCCAGAAGAATACGACGGTGTGTCGCACGATAGCGGCGACCTGCTCGCGTATCGAGGTGCATCCCGGCAGCGCCGAGCGGATTTCGTGTTGCAGTTCCGCGAATCCGTCGATTACCGCGGCCGCGTAGAGCTCCTCTTTCGATTTGAATTGGCGGTAAACGCTGCCCTTGCCGACGCCCGCGTGCGCGGCGACCTCGTCGATCAACACGAGGTCGAATTCCCTTTCGGCAAAGAGTTCCACGGCACTCTGAAGGATTCTCTCGCGCAGGAACGGGGTTGACGGCCTGCCGCGGCCCTCCTTGCGGCGAATAGACGGCGAACCGGTTTGTCGCTTGACACTCAAAAGTGGAAACCTGCGTTCATCGGATTCGTAGATTCTTAATCGGTGCTCGTAGATCCGCAGTCCCCTCCGGCACACCTGAAATATGGACTGGCGGGTCCAAAATTGCAACAATAAATGCAGGATCGTGTTTTGCTAGTTTGGAGAGGACTGCGACGGAGCACATGATGGATTCAGACGGCCCGACGACCGGAAAGCCCAACGCTTCGCGATTTATGCAGGATGCCGAAGTGCAAAGCTGGCTCGAAAAAGCCATGGAACGATGGCGTCTGTGGGCGGTCGTCCTAGTCGTCGCAATAGTTGGAATTTACTATCTGACGGGACGCAGCAGCACTGATTCCGCTGTCACTCCAACAGCGGTTCACCCGATCGTTCCGGTCGCGGCGGTGCCCGCGAAGCTCGGCGATTTGAAGCAGTACATCTCCGCGATTGGAACGGTGACGGCCTACAACACGGTCACCGTCAAAAGCCGGGTGGACGGCCAGCTCAACAAGGCGAATTTTACCGAGGGACAGATGGTAAAGGCGGGCGATGTGCTGGCTGAGATCGATCCGCGCCCCTACCAGGTGCAGCTCACGCAGGCCGAGGGCACGCTGGCGAAGGACCTGGCGTCGCTCGAGAACAACAAGATTCTGCTGGCGCGCGACAAGGAACTGTACGACCAGAAGATCATCGCGCGCCAGGACCTGGACAACCAGCAATCGCTGGTCGGACAGTTCGCCGGCACGATCGAGAGCGACAAGGGCGTCGTTGATAACGCCAAGCTTCAACTGACTTACAGCCGCATCACAGCGCCGATCACGGGGAGGGTGGGCCTCCGCCTGGTGGACCCTGGCAATATCATTCACGCGACCGACACGACAGGTATAGCGGTGATCACGCAGCTACAGCCGATCGCGGTCGATTTCAGTATTCCTGAGGACGATCTGCCGAGCCTCGAGACCGCAATGAAGGCCAACCCAAATTTGCCGGTGGCGGCTTACGATCGCGACCTCAAGCACAAACTCGCGGAAGGAACGCTGCTCACGACCGACAATCAGATCGATCAATCCACTGGCACGATCAAGTTGAAGGCCTCGTTTCCCAACGAGGACAACGCGCTGTTCCCAAATCAGTTTGTCAACGCGAAGCTGCTGGTCAATACAATTCCGAATGCGATTCTGATCCCGGCGGCCGGGCTCCAGCGGAGCCAGCAGGGTTCGTTCGTCTATGCCGTCAAGCCGGACAATACCGTCGAGATGCGCCCGGTGACGGTAGGCGCAACCCAGGGCGACCTGGTCTCGATAGACAAGGGTCTTGCAGTGGGCGACCTGGTCGTCACCGACGGGGTGGACAAGCTGCAGCAAGGATCGCACGTGAGTGTGCAGACCGCGGCCATCCCGCCCGTGAGCGTCACTCAATGAATCTTTCGCGCCCGTTCATACTGCGGCCGGTCGCGACTTCGCTGCTGATGGTCGGGCTGATGCTCGCCGGGCTCGTCGCCTACGAGCAACTGCCCGTGTCGGCGCTGCCGCAGGTGGACTATCCGACGATCCAGGTCATGACCTTCTACCCGGGCGCGAGTCCGGACGTGATAGCGTCTTCGGTAACGGCTCCCCTCGAGCGGCAATTCGGCGAGGTGCCGGGGCTCACGCAGATGACCTCGAACAGCTCGTTCGGCAGCTCCGTCATCACGCTGCAGTTCGACCTCAACTTGAACATCGATATTGCCGAGCAGGAGGTGCAGGCTGCGATCAACGCGGCCGCGACTTACCTGCCGGCGGATCTGCCGAACCCGCCCGTTTACAGCAAGACCAATCCTGCCGACGCGCCGATTCTCACGCTGGCGTTGACGTCAAAGGAACTGCCGCTCGACCAGGTGGAAGATCTCGCGGATACGCGGCTGGCCGAGAAGATCTCCCAACTGCCCGGTGTGGGACTGGTGAGTATCGGCGGCGGCCAGAAACCTTCGGTGCGCATTCAGGCCAATCCAACCTCGCTCGCGTCGTACGGAATGACCCTCGAGGATCTGCGCACTGCTATCGCGAGCGCGAACGTCAACGAGGCCAAGGGCAACTTTGACGGCAAGCAGCAGGCGTTCACGATCGGCGCCAACGACCAGCTGCTCACAGCCAAGGACTACCTGCCGCTGATCGTCTCATATCACGGCGGTGCGCCGGTCAAACTTTCCGACGTCGCCGACGCGATCGACGACGCCGAGAACGTCAAGGCCGCGGCGTGGATGAACCTGACGCCGGCCGTGATCGTCAACGTCCAGCGCCAGCCCGGCGCCAACATCATCGCCGTCGTCGATCGCATCAAGGCGCTGATGCCGCGCTTGCAGGCCTCGCTGCCCTCGTCGGTGAGGGTGCAAATCCTCACAGATCGCACCACCACGATTCGCGCGTCGGTAAAGGACGTCCAGTTCGAGCTGATGCTGACGGTGGCGCTGGTCGTGATGGTGATCTTCCTTTTTCTGCGCAGCCTGTCGGCGACGATCATTCCGAGCATCGCGGTGCCGCTCTCGCTGATCGGAACGTTCGGCGTGATGTACCTGCTCGGCTACAGCCTGGACAACCTGTCGCTGATGGCGCTGACGATTTCGACCGGCTTCGTCGTTGACGACGCGATCGTGATGATCGAAAACATATCGCGCTTCATCGAGGAAGGCGACAAACCGCTGGAGGCCGCGCTCAAGGGCGCCGAGCAGATTGGCTTCACGATCCTGTCACTGACCGTCTCGCTTATCGCGGTGCTGATTCCGCTGCTGTTCATGGGCGATATCGTCGGCCGCTTGTTCCGCGAGTTCGCGGTCACGCTGGCGGTGACGATCCTGATGTCAGCGGTCGTCTCGTTGACGTTGACGCCGATGATGAGCGCGAAGCTGCTGGAGCATACGCCCAAAGATCGGCAGACCTGGTTCTATCGCAAGTCGGAGAAGGTGTTCGAAGACACGATCGCATTTTACGGCCGCACGCTCGAATGGGTGCTCGAGCACGAATTCGGAACGCTGATGGTTGCGATCGCGACGCTGGTGCTGACGATCGCGCTCTACATCGTCGTGCCCAAGGGCTTCTTCCCGGTGCAGGACACCGGCGTCATCCAAGGCGTCTCCGAAGCGCCGCAGAATGTCTCGTTCGCCGCGATGGTGCGCGGGCAGCAGGCCTTGGCTCAGATAATTCTGCAGGACCCTGCCGTCGAGAGCCTGTCGTCGTTCGTCGGCATCGACGGCACCAACACCACGGTCAACAGCGGACGGATACTGATCAACCTGAAACCGCTCGAGGAGCGCAAGGTCGATATCACCACCGTGATCAACCGCCTCGCGCCGAAGCTGGCGACCGTCAACGGGATGACGCTGTACCTGCAGCCGGTGCAGGACCTGACCGTCGAAGACCGCGTGAGCCGCACGCAGTATCAGTACAGCCTCGAGGATCCGAGCGCCGACGAATTGAACCTGTGGACCAGGAAACTCGTCGATAAGCTCAAGACGCTGCCCGCGCTGCGCAACGTCGCGACCGACCAGCAGAACGAGGGCTGGGAGGAGCATATCGTCATCGATCGGCTGACGGCTTCGCGCTTGGGTATCACGCCAAATCTGATCGACCAAACCTTGTACGACGCTTTCGGACAGCGGCAGGTATCGACGATTTTTACGCAGCTCAACCAGTATCACGTCGTGCTCGAAGTGGCGCCGCAGTTCCAGCGCAATCCGCACGCGCTCGACGACATCTACATTCGCTCGAGCACCGGCGGCGAGGTGCCGCTCAGCGCCTTCACCCACTTCGAGCCGGGTGCGGCCCCGCTCGCCGTCAACCATGAGGGCCAGTTCCCCGCGGTGACGATTTCGTTCGATCTCGCGCCAGGCTACGCGCTGGGCGACGCGGTCGCCGCAATCGACAATGCACGCGCGGAAATCGGGATGCCCGCGAGCATCGAGGCTTCGTTCCAGGGTACCGCCGCGGCCTTCCGCGCGTCGTTGAAAAACGAGCCGCTGCTGATCCTCGCGGCTCTCGTCACCGTGTACATCGTGCTCGGAGTTCTTTACGAGAGTTACATCCACCCGGTCACGATTCTCTCGACACTGCCGTCGGCGGGCGTAGGCGCGATCCTGGCCCTGATGATCTGCGGTCAGGACCTAAACGTGATCGCCCTCATCGGGATCATTCTGCTGATAGGTATCGTGAAGAAGAACGCCATCATGATGATCGACTTCGCGCTCGAAGCTCAGCGCAAGGACGGCAAGCCCCCGCACGAGGCAATCTTCCAGGCCTGCCTGCTGCGCTTCCGGCCGATCATGATGACCACGATGGCGGCGTTGCTCGGCGGATTGCCGCTCGCGCTGGGCACGGGAGTCGGCTCCGAGCTGCGCCGTCCGCTGGGTATTGCGATCGTCGGCGGCTTGCTCGTGAGCCAGGTGCTCACGCTTTATACGACGCCGGTAATCTTCCTGACCTTCGACCGCATGGCGGCACGATTTGCCAAGTGGCGGGCAGGAGATGCCATTCCAGAAACCGTTCCGGCTCAAGCGTCATGAGTATCTCCGAACCTTTTATAAGGAAGCCGGTCGCAACCACGCTGCTGACTATCGCGCTCGCGCTGGCGGGCGCGATCGCGTTCCGGCTGCTGCCGGTTGCGCCGCTGCCGCAAGTCGAGTTCCCGACAATCCAGGTCCAGGCGGCATTGCCTGGCGCGAGTCCGGAAACGATGGCCTCGTCGGTGGCGACTCCGCTCGAGCGCCAATTCGGCCGTATCGCGGGCCTGACGGAACTGACTTCGACCAGCTATCTCGGCGCCACCGCCATCGTTTTGCAATTCGACTTGAACCGCAATATCGACGCCGCGGCGCGCGATGTGCAGGCCGCGATCAATGCCGCGGCCGGACAGCTGCCGACGACTCTGCCGAGCAAGCCGACCTATCGAAAAGTCAATCCCGCCGATGCGCCGATCCTCATTCTGGCGCTCACCTCCAACGCTGTCCGTCCCGGCCTGATGTACGACGCGGCCGATTCGATCCTCGAGCAGAAGCTCTCGCAAATCGAAGGCGTCGGGCAAGTCAGTGTCGGCGGAAGCGCGCTGCCCGGTGTGCGCGTCGAGCTGAATCCAACCCAGATGAGCAACCTCGGCGTCGGTCTCGAGGACGTGCGAACTGTCCTGGCTGCCGCCAACGCGAACCGGCCCAAGGGCGAAGTGGCCGACGACAACCAGACCTGGGGGTTGAGCACGACCGACCAGCTGCTCAAGGCCGAGGACTACCAACCGCTGATCGTGCGCTATGCCAATGGTTCCGGCGCCGCAGTTCAGCTTTCCGATATCGCGCTGGTCAGGGATTCAGTCGAGAACGTCCGCGCCGCCGGCATGGTTGACGGCAAGCCGGCCGTATTGATCATCGTATTTCGCCAGCCCGGCGCGAACATCATCGACACCGTCGATCGAGTTTACGCGGCGCTACCGCAATTGCGCGCCTCGATCTCACCCGCGATCAATCTAGCCGTGGTCATGGACCGCACGACTACCATCCGCGCCTCCGTGCGCGACGTCGAGTTCACATTGCTGATCTCGATCTCACTCGTGATCATGGTGGTGTTCCTGTTCCTGCGTAACCTGCGCGCCACTTTGATTCCCGGAATCGTCGTTCCGCTCTCGCTGATCGGAACTTTCGGCATCATGTACCTGTGCGGCTACAGCCTCGACAATCTCTCGTTGATGGCGCTGACGATTTGCACCGGCTTCGTGGTCGACGACGCGATCGTCGTCATCGAAAACATTTCCCGCTACCGCGAGCAGGGCATGTCGCCGTTTGAGGCCGCGCTCAAGGGCGCCGCGGGCATCGGCTTCACGGTGATATCGATCAGCATCTCGCTGGTCGCGGTTTTTATCCCGATTCTGCTGATGGCCGGAATCGTGGGCCGGCTGTTCCGTGAGTTCGCGGTCACTTTGTCGGCCGCCGTGATGGTTTCACTGGTCATCTCGCTTACCACGACGCCGATGATGGCGGCGCACCTGCTCAAACCGCACGGCCATGAGAAACATAACCGCTGGTACCTGGCGAGCGAGCGCTTTTTCAAAGGCATGCTTGACCGTTACGAAAGCAGCCTGTTGTGGGTGCTGGATCACCAGCCGTTCACCTTGATGATCGCGCTGGCGACGCTCGGGTTGAGCATTTTTCTGTTCAGGGTCGTGCCCAAGGGATTTTTCCCGCAGCAGGATACGGGCCGCCTGATGGGCGCGGTGCAGGCCGACCAGGACACTTCATTCCAAGCGATGAAGCAACGCCTTACTGAACTGGTCGCGGCCATCGACAAAGACCCGGCCGTGGACAACGTGATCGCATTCACGGGCGGCAACGGCGCGACCAACACCGCGAACATGTATATCGCTCTCAAGCCCTTGAGCGAGCGAAAGATCAACGCCGACCTGGTCATCGGGCGCATCCGCAAGGAGGTCGCGCACATCGCCGGCGTCAATCTTTATTTGCAGGAGGTTCAGGATTTGCGCATCGGCGGCAGAATGAGCAACGCGCAATACCAGTTCACGCTCCAGAGCGACGACCTCGGCGAGCTCAACCAATGGGCGCCCAAAGTGCTCAAGAAATTGCGCACCGTCAAGATTCTCACCGACGTCAGCAGCGATCAGCAGAACAGCGGCCTCGAGGCCAATGTCGTCGTCGATCGCGACACCGCTTCGCGCTTGGGACTCTCGCAGCAGGCCATCGACGATACGCTCTACGACGCGTTCGGCCAGCGGCAAGTGTCCACGATGTACACGCCGCTCAACCAGTACCATGTCGTGATGGAGGTCGCTCCGCAGTTCTGGCAGAACCCCGATTCGCTCGACCAGATCTATGTGCGCTCCAGCACCGGGCAGCTCGTCAGGCTCGGCTCTTTCACGCATTTCTCGAACGACACGACCGCGCTCGCCGTCAACCACCAGGGCCAATTCCCGTCCGTGACTATCTCGTTCAATCTCGCGCCGGGCGTCGCTCTTGGCGATGCGGTTGACGCGATCGCGCAAGCCGAGGCGCAAATAAAAATGCCGGCCGGGATCCGCGGCACTTTCCAGGGGACCGCGCAGGCGTTCCAGGACTCGCTCAAAAACGAAGGCTTCCTCATCATGTTCGCGCTCGGCGCCGTGTACATCGTGCTCGGCATTCTCTACGAAAGTTACATCCACCCGATCACGATTCTCTCGACGCTGCCCTCTGCCGGCGTCGGTGCGATTCTCGCGCTGCTGCTCTTCCACTTCGAGCTGAGCATCATCGCGCTCATCGGCATCATCCTGTTGATAGGTATCGTCAAGAAAAACGCGATCATGATGATCGACTTCGCGCTCGAGGCTCAACGCCGCGAGGACAAGTCGCCGCACGACGCGATCTACCAAGCGTGCGTGCTACGCTTCCGCCCGATCATGATGACCACGGCGGCCGCGCTGCTCGGCGGTCTGCCCCTCGCGCTCGGCAACGGCACCGGCTCCGAGATGCGCCGCCCGCTCGGCATCGCAATCGTCGGCGGCCTGCTGGTAAGCCAGGTCCTGACGCTCTACACGACGCCCGTAATCTACTTGTACCTGGACCGCGTCAGCGCAGGATGGTCGCGCCTGTGGCGCCGCCTCCTCGGCCGCCCAAGAACCGCGCCAGCCGAGTCGCACGTAGCCGACTGACTATCCGTCCAATAGCCACTTCACTAGCTACTTAGTAATGCCGGCGGGCGCTTTGTTACCCAATTGGTCGCCCGATCGTATGCATGCGCCAATTGCATGCAGGCCATCTCGGCGTGATTCGGGCCGACGATCTGGATTCCCATCGGCAAGCCACGGTCGTTGAAGCCGGCTGGTACGCTGAGCGCCGGGCAGCCCGACATCGAGATCGGAATCATCACTTGCATCCAGCGATGGTAGCTATCCATCGCCACGCCGCCGACTTCTTTCGGCCAGTTAATTGTTGCGTCGAACGGGAAGACCTGGCCGGCGGGCGCGATCATGAAATCGTATTTCTCGAAAAATTCGCGCACCGCCTGGATACCACGCCGTGCGCGCGCGCGACGCGATCGCGACGTCCATCGCCGTTGACCTCAGGCCGTTTTCGATCTCCCACTGCAGTTCGGGTTTCATCAGTGCCCGTTGTGCCGGATCGGGATAACTGGCACGGAACTCGGCCGCGATTTTCCAGCCTCGAATCGTCAGCCAACTCTGCCACACGGGCTCGAGCAGATAATCAGGCATCGCGGTTTCCACGCTACATCCGAGCCCTTCGAAAACCTTGAGCGACCCTTCGCAGAGTTCGAGCACCCCGGGATCGAAGGGAATCTGTCCGCCGAAGTCGCCCACCCATCCGATTCGCGCGCCCTTGAAGTCGCGATCGAGCGGTCCCGTGAACTCGGCCGGATCCTGGCGAATCGAAAGGGGCGTGCGCGCGTCGTATCCGGCAATCACCGAAAGAAACATCGCAAGGTCCGGCACCGTCCGCGCCATCGGCCCATGTACTGAAACAGGCGGGATGAAGACTTCGTAGAACTGCGACGGCACCCGGCCGAACGAAGTTCGGAATCCGAACACATTGTTCCACGCAGCCGGATTTCGCAGCGATCCGCCGTTGTCGCTGCCGTCCGCCACCGGGATCATCCTGAGTGCGAGCGCGACGGCAGTGCCGCCGCTGCTGCCACCGCAGGTCTTCGACTGATCGTATGCGTTGAGCGTAGTGCCGAAGACCGGATTGTAAGTTTGAGAGCCGAGGCCGAACTCCGGCACGTTGGTTTTCCCGATAATGATCCCGCCGGCGCTCCGGATTCGCTCGACCATGATCGAGTCATCGCGCGGAACAAAATTCTTGAATAACGGCGGGCCCTTCGTCGTGCGGATGCCCCTGGTCGGCTCGAGATCCTTCACCGCATGCGGAAACCCGTGCATCCAGCCGAGATGCTCGCCGCGCGCGAGTTGCGCGTCGCGATTCTTCGCCTGCTCAAGCAGGCGCTCGCGCGGCTGAATCGAGACGATCGCGTTGACGCGCGGGTTCAGCCGTGCGATCTGATCGAGATACGCGTTCATCACCTCGACGCACGAGACCTGCTTCGACTTGATCGCGCGCGACAGCGCGACCGCGTCGAGATTAACGATTTCGCGGTTGCTCACGAGTTCCTCTTGGCGACCTCGCACTTCTGCGCGACGTCCCATCCAAGCTCGGCCGTCTGTCTCGCCTTCGCCCCGCGCAGCGCCGCATCGGGACCGCTGGCGTTGCCGATCTTCGCGCGCATCGCGATGCCCTGCGAGATCGCGGCACCGCGAAAAAACGAAAACGCGACGAAGAACATCAGATCGGGGACGCTGCTACGGCCGACTCGCCGGCAGTATGCGGCGACGAATTCCTCCTCGCTTGGAATCCCATGCGCCTTCAAATCCATTCCTTGAAAACTCAACACGCCGTCGATGCCGGGCGGGCAATGGTACGCGCGGCAGGCCCACGCCAGGTCGCCCAGCGGATGCCCCAGCGTCGACAGCTCCCAGTCCAGCACCGCGACCACGCGCGGCTCGACGGGGTGAAAGACGATGTTCTCCATCCGGTAGTCGCCGTGAACGATCGTCGTCTCGTCAGCCGCGGGAATGTTGCGCCCGAGCCATTCGATCAGCCGATCCATCTCGGGTATCTCGTCAATCTTCGACGCTTCGTACTGCTTTGACCAGCGCGCGAGCTGCCGCGCGACGTACGCTTCGGGCCGGCCGTAGTCGCCGAGTCCGACCGCACGGAAATCGACCTTGTGCAACCGCGCGAGCACGTCGTTCATCGAGTCGTAGCACGTCGCGCGCTCGTGCGGACTCGCGCCAAGCATCATCGGATCGCGCATGATGCGCCCTTCGACAAAATCCATCACGAAAAACGCGGTGCCGATTATCGAGGCGTCCTCGCACAGAAGGTGCACGCGCGGGACAGGCACATCGGTCGCCGCGAGCGCCTTGATGATTCGATATTCGCGCTCGACCTGATGAGCAGACTGGAGCAGAGTGCCCGGCGGTTTCTTGCGCATGACGAAACGCGCGTCCGGAGTCTCCAGCAGGAAAGTGGGATTCGATTGCCCGCCGACGAACTGCCGAACCGCAAGCGGGCCGCGAAAATTTGGCATCCGCTCGCGCAGGTAATGCCAGAGACGAGATTCGTCGAAGCGATGATTCTCGCGGACCGGAGTGACGTCGTCCTCGCGCATTTAGTTCGCGCTCCCGGTCTGCTGAGTCTGGGGTTCCAGCACGCAACTCTGGATCTCGGTCTGCGCCGCGTCAGTGTCGACCGGATTGAGATGCGGAACGGCAGTCAGCCAGCCCCATCCGAGTTCTTCTCTGATGTAGTACGAGCGCCGCTCGGTTTGAAATTCCACTTCGTCGGCGGTGTCGGTCTCGATGCTGCAGACGACCTTTTCGCCGGCCGGAACTACGAAGGCATGGTAGCCGCCGGGACCGATGCGCGCCGTGTCCTCGCCGCACGTTACCGCGGGACGAAGCGCGGACGACCCGTAGCTGTAGGGCCGGTATACGTAGATCACCGCGTTGCCGGGGGGCGACGTGATTTTTTCAAACGGTTGTCCCTGCACGGCGCATCCGAATCCGGCTGTCGCGACAACGCCGATCAAGAATAACAGAAGCCGGCAATTCATTGGCCAACAGATGCAGTTGGAGATTTGCCGGCGCTGGCGGCGGCCTGCGCAAGCCTGGCCTCATCCTTGTAGAGCTTTTGATCGATCCTTTGTCGAACAGCGTCGCGCGCAGCGTCATCCACCTCCTTGTGGGTGGGGTGCGAGTACATGTTGTACGACTTCGAGACGTGCTCCTTGGCGGTGTAGTCGCCGAGGATCGTGTCGCCGGCGCTTATCGACAAAGACGCAAACGCGGTCACGCCGATGTCGCCGAGCGGAGCACCAATAAGGTTGGCGGGATCGAGCGCGGAGATGGCCAGCGGGACGTGATAGTCATCGTGCGTCAATTCCTCGCGATAGGTGAAGGTCACCGGCGCAGTATCTGAAAGAGACATCGCAACCGCGGGCGGAAGCTCAGCCGCGTCGCCGGAAAGCAGCTTGCCCTTGAACGGCAACGGATGCGCGGGCACGTCAGCGACCTTGGGCGCTATCACGAGTTGCGAATCCAATTGCGGCGCGCCGGCAGGCTGCGCTTGTGTTTGATCCGGTTGCTGAGTGGCGCATCCGAAAAAGGCGGTCGCGGAAAAAAGAACCGCGAGAGCAAATAGATGTCTCATACTGGGCGGGGTCGCGAGCCGGTAGTTGAGATTCCTAGCCTCGCGACACCATACACCAATATTATCAGAAAAGGACGCGCTACTTTACGACGCCGCTGGCGATATAGACGGTGCCGCCGAGCATCTGCTCGACCTCGAGCGCTGACACCAGCGGCTCGAGATGGCTCCACGGACGCGCGAGGCCCTCGAGCGTGCTCGTCGATCGCAACGCCGCGTTCCATACGAAGAGATTCAGCGGCATCGTCCGGACGGGCGCCCACTTGAGCCCGGCCGCAACTACCCGCGCCCCCGGCTTGAGATGGCTGATCACGTTCGCGAGCGCGCGCGGCGTGCGCATTATGTCGTGGGTGAAGTGAAACAACGCTGCGTCGGCCGCCGCCGGTATAGCTGCTTCCTCGACCGCGGCCGAGATAAGCGTGACGTTCTTCCAGTTGTTCTCGGCCGCACGCGCCCGCGCCCGCTCGAGCATCTCGGGGCTCTGCTCGATTCCGACGATCGAGCCGTCGGGGCCGACCAGCCCTTCCAGCGCCGAAAAACTCAACCCGGTGCCGCATCCAACATCTATAACCCGGTCGCCGATTTTGAGACGTAGCAGGTCGATCGCGCGTTGCCGCACTGGCTCGAACAATAAGAGCTCGAGATCGTAGATGCGTGCGCGCGATCGATACTGGCGCAGAGCGGTCGAGCGGTTCGGCGTCAGCCAGCGTGTCAGTCTTTGAAATGGCTGCGAGCGGTCGTCAGGAGGGGTGTCCACCTTCGATGCCTCGCACTACGGACTATCACGAATGCGCCCCAATGTCCGACTTGCGGCCCATTCGTAGGCGGCGGCCCGTAAGACGAACCCCGGTGTTTTCGTCGACCACCACCGGGCGCACCTCGCGGCCCGTTTCGTTATCGACCAGAATCACCGGCGGACCATCTTCGCCCCACAGCCAATCGCTGCCCCATCGCCACATCGCGGCTAGCACGTCCCAGAATGCGCGGCCCTTGTCCGTCAGGCGGTATTCATAACGCGGCGGATGCTCTTCATAAGAAACTTTCTTGAGCAGACCTTCCTCGACCAGTCGATCGAGCCGACGCGCGAGCACCGCGCGCGGAACTTTCAGCGCGCGCTGGAAATCCTCGAAGCGGCGCCGGCCTGAGAATGCCTCGCGCATCACGAGCGGCGTCCACCAATCGCCAACCAGGTCGGTGGTGCGTGCGATCGGGCACGGCCAATCGTCGAAGCGAGTTCGCCGCATCAGGCAAGCGCCTCGATCCGCGCCGGCACGTGCTTGTGAAAGGGTGTGCCCGCGAACCAGTCGCGATCCTCGGTCACCGTCAGCTCATTAGGCGCAACTCCGTGCTGAAATTCCTGGCCTTCACGGTCGGGGTACCACAATCCCGTCCCGTTCGGCAGCGCGACGTGACCAGGCAGCATCGTATCTGTCAGCACGACCACACTCTCGGCGCTCGCACGCTTCGTTATGATGCGTACGCGACCGCCGCTTTGGACACCAATTGCTGAGGCGTCTGCCGGGTTCATCCAAAGCGCACCCGCTGGATCCTTCGGCCGCCATTGCGGATCCCGGATGATGGTATTGGCGGTCCCGGAGCGCCGCTGGCCGGCCGAGAGTACGAACGGAAACTCCGGGTCGTGAGCGGGTTGCTCATCCCGAAGAGACTTGAGTTCGGGCATCAGTTCGTCGATCGTTAGGTTGATCTTCTGGTCGTGAATTCTACGCCAGGTCTCCTCATACGGATCGACGCTGATCACGACCCCTGAACGATTCTTCAAAATCGCATCGAACAACGCGTCGCCGAGCTCGACGCCCTCGCCGGTGAAGCCCGCGCGGCGGAGCGACTCCGGATACCTCCGCGCGAAGTTGTGCGCGATGCCCCAGACCGACGCGGCGTTTTCGTTCCCAGCTCCCAGCGTCGGGCCGAGAGTCTCGTATAGAAGCACTGTCATTAGCTCAGCCAAATGAGGTCGCTCTGAAACGACTCGCATCAACTCCATCGCAAAGGCGGACCTTCCTTTGGCGGCGGCTGCGCGCAAAGGAGCGACATCGTCATCGGTCATCGCGCCAATCGCGCGAACCAGCCGGCGATGAATTTCTCCCTCGGGCAGTGTCCCTGGAATCGGATCGAGAATCGGCGCGCGCAGCGTGAACGTGTTCGCGTATTGCGTCTCGGTATGAAACGCCGCGCCGAAAAAGGTTGCTTCCCACTTTTCGTATTGCGAAGATGCCGGCAAGACGTAATGCGCCTCGCGTGCGCTCTCGGTCATCGCAACATCGATGACGACGACGAATTCCAACGCCGGCAACGCTTCGCGCATTCTTGCGCTGTCGGCGACCGAATGCGCAGGATTTTCGCTCTCTATGAGCATCGCGCGGAAACGCTTGGGATGGTCGGTCAGGATTTCATCGGGAATCACGTTGGCCGGGATCATCCCGCCGATGATGCGATGCCCGCCGACCGGACTCGTCTGCGACGATAGCGCGCCGCTGAAGAGTCCGGTCAGACTTGTCCCCGCATTCATCGCGCCGGGCTTCCCGATATTCCCTGTCACGGCGAAGAGCAGTTCCTCCAGGTAGGAGTTGAGCGTGCTGTGGAGCGACTGCTCGATGCCGAGGTCTTCGTAAACCGAAACGCTCGAAGCGCCGGCGATTCGGCGCGCGACGTCGCGAACCAGCGCTTCGCTGATGCCCGCGCGCCCGCAGTAGTCCGCAACCGGAACCTCGTTCAGCGCCGCGAACAGTCCATCGATATTTTGCGTGCGCTCGCGAATGTAGTCGTGACTGATCAGATCCTCTTGTACGAGAACCCCCAGAATCGCGGCGAGGCAAAATGCGTCGGTCCCGGGACGCACCCGCAAATGGTAGTCCGCCATCTCCGCGGTCTCGGTGCGGCGCGGATCGATCACGATGAGCGCGCGGTTCGGGTCGGCCGCAATGTCGCGCAGGATCGGACGGGCACGCTGAAAGCCGTGCGACTGCCATGGATTCTTGCCGACGAATACCGCCACCTCGGCTTGCTGGTAGCTGCCGCTGAGGCCTGTTCCGAAAAGCTTATGATCCACCCAGAACTCGCCCGTCTTTTCCTGGGCCAGCGCATTGGAGCTGAATACCGAGCCAAGGGCCCAGCGCGTCGATGCGCCGTAGCTGCCGCAGAGATGATTGCCCTGCCCACCGCCGCCGTAATAGAAGATGCTCGCGCCGCCGTAAGTGTCGCGCACACGCCTGAAGCCCGCCGCGACCTCGCGGATGGCGGTGTCCCAGTCGATTTCCTCGAATGTACCGTCGGGGCGCCGTCGAAGAGGCGAGTTCAGGCGGTCTCTGCCTTCTGATAGTAGTCGAGCCGCTGCGCCTTCTCGCAGGCATACCCCTGCGACGCGACGTGCTCGCGATTTCCATGGACGCGCGTGATGTGGCGCCCGTCGAGTTTCACATCGACGCCGCAGTTAACGCTGCACAGGATGCACACGGTCTTCTGCCAGCCCTCACTACTCATCGAAATCTCCCAAATTATCAGTTCATCTACCGAACTACATAGTTCAACAAGAGAATGAACTATGTTCTCACGTGAGGCAAGCTGGCGGAGGGGGGAGGGAGTCGAACCCTCCGGCAACAATATTAGCCGCCAAGCCGGTTTTGAAGACCGGTGGGGCCACCGGGCCCCTTCCTCCTCCGGGCTTTATTTATTAAGGGGTTACGACGGCTTGCACAACCTGCGGATCGGTCTGAGTGCCCACTAAGTGCCCACTTTTTTCGAGTTTCCCCAATCGCCCGACGCCGTTCAGGATCGCATTGGCGAGCTGGTCCGCCGTGTTGCCTTCCGTGTGCTTGAAGAAGTGCGAGTAGACTTGGAGTGTGATCGCTGGATTGGCATGGCCGAGGCGATGCTGGACTTCGGTGATGGGCGCGCCCCCCGCGATCATGGCTGAGGCGCAGCTATGACGGAGCGTGTGGAATGTCACGCGTCTGAGTCGAGCCCTTGAAAGGGTCGGGTAGAACGCGACGCGCAGGAGCCAGTCTCTGCAGACGGGCTTCCCTTCGGGCGTCGGGAACACGAGGTCCTCTTCGGCTTGCGCGCACTGCAGCTTCCAGCGTTTCAGATCGGCGACCAATAACTCGGGAATCGAAATCGTGCGGCGGCCCGCCTTGGTCTTCGGCGGGAAGTAGCGCGGGCGCACCTCTT
>NZ_DATEQZ010000007.1:0-33329 GCF_035272065.1 Binatus sp. (SeqCode) | reverse complement strand
TCTGTCGGAGCTCAGAGCCGCCGGCTTCGAGGTTACCGCCGCTTATCATCTCGCCCTCATCGCCGCCACTCTGGGCAAAGCGGGGCATTTCGATGAAGCTCTTCGCACGATCGACGAGTCATTTCCGATCATCGAAAGGACCGGCCAGCGGCATCATGAAGCGGAGGTGCATCGGCTCAAGGGCGAATTGCTGCTGGCCCGGCGCGCATCGAACGCCGCCCAGGCGGAGAAGTCGTTCCGCACTGCGATCGAAATCGCGCGCAAGCAGCATGCAAAGTCTTGGGAGCTGCGCGCGACCATCAGTCTCGCACGACTGCTGGCCAAGCAACGCAAGCGCGACAAAGCGCGCATGATGCTCGCCGAAATCTACAACTGGTTCACCGAGGGCTTCGACACCGCCGACCTGAAAGACGCGAAATCCCTCCTCGAAGAACTCAGCGCGTAGCGGAATTTCCGCGCGCTCTCATTAGCTATCCGATAGCGGCCAGGTATCTCGGCTGTGCATTTTGGCCAACAAAATGGTGACGATCGTCGCGTGCCGTCGGCAGTTTTCGGCGGGGTGGGCGGTGCTTCTTGATCAATGCAAGTCATGGCAGGATGGCCGCTGAATTCGATTTTCGTAGCGGGAATGACGGACCTCATGTGGAATAATTGACGCGATGTTCTGCAGGGGCGGGAACAACCCGATGCCGAGCCGACAGAGCTTGATCAAATTCAATCGTGACGAGCAGGAACAGTTCCTGAATAAGAACCTAAAGGCCGCGCTCGCCACGTTGGACAAGAACGGATTTCCGCACGTGGTGGCGATGAATTACTTCTACATCGACGGCGCCATTTATATGACCTCCTACGGCAAGGCGCAAAAGGTCGTGAACATACGCCGCAATCACCAAAGGTGGGGGTGATGGTGGAAAGCGGACGCTCTTACGGCGAACTGCCACCCCCGTCACTGCGCGCGGTGCCGATCCTGAAATACTTGTCGAGTGCTGCGCGGGCGCGCTTTATCGCGTCGGCCGGTATCGATGGGGGGAGAGCCCCTTGGGGCGCGGATATCGGGGTGGCCTCCATTTGGTACGCGACCTTGAGTTTAGTTCTTTTCTGGTTTTGACAACCTCAGCCGGGACTGCGGGAGTAGCGCGTCCCTATTCGTTGCGCGGTTGGCTTGCGGGAGGTCCCTGTAGATGCGGCTGCGGCCAGACCGAATCGATTCAGCATCCGGTAAACCGTGTAGCGCGATACGCCCAGCAACTCGGCCGCGCGATGGCAATTGCCCTCGGTCGCCTGAAGGGCGCGAATCAGCGCGAGCTTCGAGGTCTCGCGGATAACGGCGTCGAGCGAGTAGGGCCAATCCTTCGCGGCGCTATTGACCTCGCCCTCGGCCGGGCCGCATGCTCCATTCCGCAGCATAGCATCGACCGACATGCCGGTCGCTTCGCCGGCTGGATCGTCGGGGCGGAAGGGCAGGTCGTCGAGATCTATCCGGTCGCTGTCGGACATCAGAACCGCGTTCTCGATCGCATGGCCAAGCTCGCGGACGTTACCGAGCCATTGGTTGGCGCACAGCGCGTCCAATGCGCGCCGCGAAACGAACTTTACATTCTTCTCGAACAGGCGGTTGAAATGCTCGATAAAATGGGCGACGAACGCCGGGATTGCCTCGCGCCGCTCGCGCAGCGGAGGGACCAGGATTTCGGCCGCGTTGAGGCGGTAGTAGAGGTCGTATCGGAATTGACCCGCCTTGACCATCGTGGGCAAGTCGCGATTAGTTGCCGCCACCAGCCGGATATCGACCGAGTACGAACGCGACGACCCGACCGGCTGAATCTCGTGAGTCTCGACCGCGCGCAGCAGCTTAGGCTGCAGGCCGAGCGGAAGCTCGCCGATTTCATCGAGGAACAGGGTTCCGCCATTGGCGGAGCGGAAATAGCCCAGCGAATCCTCGCGCGCATCGGTGAAAGCGCCGCGCACGTGGCCAAAGAGCTGCGACTCCGCCAGCGACTCGACCAGGTTGGAGCAATTGAAGGTGACGAACGGACCGCCCGACGCCGAGTCGAGCGTATGCAACGCTCGCGCAACGAGCTCCTTGCCGGTTCCGGATTCGCCGTGAATCAGGACAGTTGCTTTGTACGGACTCAAACGTGAAATGGTTTTCAGCACTCTGCGCACTTGCGCCGATCGCACCACCATCGCGCCAACCCGCTCCGACCCATGCGCAAGATGCTCCAGGCTCAACCACTCGCACGCCGGGTCCGCCGGCTCGCCGCGATGATTCTGCATCGCAGCCGCGATCGGCGACCTGTTCGCGGAGGACTCTTGAATGCGCATCTTTGGTTCCTTCTCTGGCGCTTATATTCGGTCTACAGCATGTCGAACTGCTGAATTTTAACTTTCATCACTTATTTAAGCAAAAACAAGTTTATTTATGTTTTATTATCGCATCTTCCATCATGACAGCGCAGAGCACTCACGACGGAGTACATCGCAAATGATAGCTCCTTTTGCTCTCTACCTGCGATGCAACAAATTGCTCGCGTGCAACAAGATCAAACATTCGGATCGTACTATGACGGCCGGGGGGGCACCGAAATAACCCAATAAATCGGTACGAATGGGACGGTTGCGTTCGAAAAGCACATTTCCTGGCCCCGCCCTTGCTACCTAGTAAAACACGTCGGCGTCTGTGAACGCTGGGGAACTTGGCGCAGGCTCGTCCGAGGAGGAGCCACTAATGGCAGTGCGAGTGCTCATTGCGGATAGCTCGGGGATCACGCGCGATACTATACGCAGTCATCTTGAATGCGCCGGATGTCAGGTGGTGGCGGAGACCGTGACCGTTGCGCAAACAATTGACCTCGTTCGAACGACGCGTCCAGATGTGGTCACGCTCGACATCGGGCTGCGCCGTGCCCAAGGTGTGGACGCGTTGTCGTTGTTCAGGACGATTCGCCGGGCGTCGCCGGCGACATCCATCGTGGTCATTGGCGCGTCGCAATCATCGGACAACCAGCGAATCTACCGACGCAAGGGCGCGCTCGAATGTATCGCGGAGCCGCTCGACAGTTTCGGGCTGAAGCGGATGTGGCGACGGCTCTCGGACACCTATCCCGAGCTCAAACGCAGCACCGAGGCCGCCTCCGAGCGCCGAATCTAACCCCGTCAGCTTTTCAGTTGAAACCGGCTGACTGGGTGCGCATTGACTCATTGCGCGCCCCGGAATTCTCGCTCGAATAGAAGGGGGGGCGTGAGTTCCACTAGAAGGCGCGCGTCACCGACACACTCCCGTCACTGTGCGCGCGCTCATCCTGAAATACTTATCGAGTGCTCCGCGGGCTCGCTTTTCCGATGTCGGCGGCATCGATGGGGGGGTGAGCCCCTAGAGCCCGAATATCGGGGTGACCTCACAGCGTCGCACTTCGGCGGCACCCGGCAGGGTCTGGCGATTTCATGGCCGGGCCACATCACCGATGTCGGTGGCATCCGCTCGCAGTTCCACCATGTCATTGATATCGTTCCTACGATCCTCGAAGCTACCGGGATCAAGGCGCCTGAAGAGGTCAATGGCATCAAGCAGAAGCCGATTGAGGGCGTGAGCATGGCCTACACGTTCGACAAGGCAAATGCCAATGCACCGTCGAAGCACGACACTCAGTACTTCGAGATGTTCGCCAACCGCGCGATTTATCACGACGGTTGGGTTGCGGCTACGACGCCGCCCGTCCCACCCTGGGTTTTGGGGACAGCCAAACTGCCCGACGTCAGCGAATACAAGTGGGAGCTATACAATATCGCCGCAGATTATTCAGAGTATGGCGACCTCGCTGCGAAGCAACCCGACAAATTAAACCTCTCGGAACGAGGGGCGTGCTCCCCCGCTTCATTGACGAGAATCTCCCGAGTGCCATCCAGCGAAATGAACCTGAAGGGCAAGAGCGAGTACGCAGCCGGCGGCTCGCCGAACGCAACCCGGTCCTGAAATTTTCTCGACAACTTGAGACCCCCGGCTCGCGCGGGATTCAGTCCAGCCCCAGCTTTCGGTGTATTGAGAGGTCAAGAATATGATTCAGGAATTCGTCCATGAGATCCGCCCGCTCTGGTCCGTCTTGCGAGCGCCGAACGGCAACTTCCGTCTTATCCGACGAACTTTCCAGAACCTTGACGTATAGCAGCGCGCCGTACGCCCGAGCTGCTACGAGCACCGCGGCTGGGTCGTACACGTCATGGCAAAGAGCAATGCGCTCACAACCGCTATCCGACATTAGCGCTCGCCATCCGTCCGGCCCGCTTTGGCCCTCGCCATCTCTACCGGGTCGCGGTCGTCTCCGACCGGTGGGTCGTCGAGGTCCTGTCCCTCGGCGAACGCCTTCGCAACGATCAATTCACGCAGTCGCGCCGTCTCGCGCTCGATGTCTTGTCTACCCTGCTGGTCGATCAGCGCATTCTCAAAGTCTCCGGATATTGTGTCGAGCGCCTTCCCATCCGCTTTTGCGCGGATACGGACGGAAAATACGCCGGAACTGGCCCGCGAAACGAACAAATAACATCGGTCTGTGAACCAATAACACGTGCGCAGCAGCGCTTCTCGCGAGTATACGGACTCGTCGACAAGCAGGGTCACGCCACCGCTATCGACCGCTGCGCGGATCACATTGCCGTCCCTTGGACGTTGTGGCATTGCAAGGCTCCCTGCCGACAACGCAGGACCGCCGGCGCTATTGTCCGGAGACGTGGGATTCGTGGGATTCGTGCGAGTCGTGGGACTCGTGCGAATCGTGTTGCGCGAAACGCAAAGAGCGCACGGCGGACCGGAGCACCAGTTTCGGGATGCTGCGCTTGAAGCCGCGTATCTCCTGGCTCACCGCAGGTGGCTGTGGGGAGGCCTGCGCCGAAGTTGGAGCTGTCGAAGCGAGAGCGAACGACGCGCCGACCAGTGCTGTCAGGGAAGCTAATATTCTTCGCCAAGGGCTACGTTGTGTCGGCTTCAGGAAATCGTCGGCATCCTTCTTGACGGTAGGCAGCTTCTCCATCTTCGGCCTCCCTTAGTGAAGTGTACCCTAGTGCCTGTGCCCGCGATAACTCAAGCCTAGCCGCAACCAGGGTTGCGGTATTTCATGTCAGACCCGTTCGGAGGGATCGTTCCGCACCCGTAGCTGCGCGAAGAAATCGGCGCTGCACTCACGGGCAAATTGTGTGCCGGTCGGTAGCCCGCGGCCTCGGCTGCCTGCGGGCTGGGAAATGGAACCTGATTGTCGGGTGAAATTGCTTCGTAGTACGGGCAGCCTGGCCATTCAAAGATGTGGCAGTGGCTGTTGCCGACCACAAACCCGCTCGTCGGCTCGCTGCTCCGGCGACACCCGCTCGAATCGTACAGCAGTGGCGACTTGGTGTAGTGCCTGGAGTCCTGCAACTGAACCGGATTCGGATCACTCCATAGCCCAACTTTGCCCTTCATCGCGGTACACTCGGCAGCAGCATACCACTCCCGTCACTGTGCGCGTGCCCATCCTGAAATAAAGATGGCGTTCGCTGGCATCGATGGGGGGGAGAGCCCCTGGCTCAGGGATATCCGGGTGCACTTCACACCCTCCGATCTCCGCGTCTTACTCCTGAAATACTTACCGCACCGGCTGTGCGACAGCGCCCCCCTCGGGAAGTGCACGCATCTGCATGGTCGATGGGGGAAAGAGGCCCGAGTGCGCGGAATTCCGTGACCACCGCAGGCCTTTTGTCATGTTGAGACTTGAGGCGCGTCGTGGCAGCATCCTGATGCCATTGTCTCGCGGGCCGGCTCGAGTTAAGGAGAGCACGATCATGCGAAGCATCGCCGCAATCGCAGCGTCAGTCGCCTTCGCAGCGACTCTCCTTGTTTCGTCTGTGAGCTACGCCTGTGAGGGCAAACCGTGCCGAGCCGATTTCGACTGCGATCCGCATCATATCTGCATGCGAGGGCCGAACGGGTCGGCGACCTGCGAGTGGCCGGGCGCGAACCCGGTGATGCCCGCGTCGCGTCGGACCGGCGTGCAATCCTGCAGAAGCGACCTGGAGTGCCCGGAGGGCTGGCGATGCGACATGCATACGCAGCGGGATGGCGTGCCAGTGTCGGCCGCCGAATGCGTACCCGAGGCGCGCCAACCCATCTCATTCTGAGTTCGCAAATCCAGCGTACCGGGAGACAGAACCAATCTCGATTCAGACCCCGGACCGGCGGCCTGCGCGGAGTTCTCCGATCCCGGGCGCTGGGTCATCGCGCGTCCGATTGTGGTAATCCACGTGTGATTTCGGGGCCGGCCCCTGCCGGGAGACCCAGCCATGAAGTTGGCGAACGCGGAATCGCCTCGGAACATGAACATCCCTCGTCAGGCTAACTGACAGGATGGTACTGAATCGCGACGAGTACAAACCTCACCTCACCGCATTTGCCGCACACCACCTTGCCGCGCGGGCTTATCCAGTACCGAGCTCGATGACACTCGGGGCAAGCCGGAAATTCCGGGTTCAGCGGCTTCACAGCAGAAAGCAGCTCGGGCCACGGCATCGTGGGCCGAAGGGTCGCCTCGATGACAGCCGGGCGGACTGACACTGCCGGGACAGAGTGTCCCACCGCTCCACCGCCTCTTGGGACACCATTCTCGGCCCTGTCCCGTATGGTGTCCCGGCGGCTGTCCCGCTCAATTATCCTCTGCGCCAAGGCTTTCAAGCTCATCGTCCCGCTTCCTGTCCCAGGGTTGTCCCGCTCAATCGGCCAAGTGTCCCGCTGTCCCGCGTACTAAGCAGAGGGACGGTGGGACAGTAGCGTTCGAGAATGGGGCCATTCACTTGGTCGCGTCTCCCTCGTCTTTGAGCTTGTTGCGGAGACGATGAGCCTTGGACTTGGAAATCTTCAGTTCCTCGGCCACATCGCGGACGCTCATTCCGTCCTTGAACATCTCGCGAGCCTGCGCAAGCGTCACGTCCTCGATATCCCTCGTCGTCCATTCGGCTCTCCCGTCCCGAACTTCGAGCTTCGCCTCGAACGGCTTGACCGCGTCTCCCATGATTCCGCGGGTCTTCTCGAAGATGACGTTGAACCTCGCGCCTTCGGCGGGCTCGTAGTTGGCTGGCCGAACCAGATGTATCACCGTATCGAGTGTGTCCTCGCGACGGCTGGTGCCGCGCTGGGCGCCGCCCTTGCCCTCGTGGTGCTGGAAGAAAACTGCGATGCCTTTACGTCGCAACCGCAGCGCCCATTCCTGCGCTGGTGTCCATGATTCGGCCTCGTTCTCCCGTCCGCCGCGGAACAGGGTAGAGATGGAATCGAACACGACGACCTCGACACTGTCGGCGTAAAGCCTGTCAAATCTATTTTGCACTTCGGGTGATGCCAGATTCGGGATTGGCAGGTCTTGGGCGTCGGGCGTTATGATCTTCAGGAAACCGGGGGCTGGTTCCTTTTCGGAGCCCTTGACGATATTCGCCAAACGCTCTTGCACGGCGGTAGCGGGCATCTCACCGTCAACGTAGAGAACCCTTCGCGGACGCGGCGCCTCCCACCGCAACACCTTCCCGACGCTAGCGATCGCGTATGCGACTGCAAGTCCGAGATGAGTCTTTCCAGTTCCACGCCACGAATAGATCATTACGCTGTCGCGTTCGCGGATGACCGGAGCGAGCACGAACTCGCGCGGGGAAAGCTGAAGGTTGAGCAGCTCTTCGGCGTCGAGTGCCTTCAGGCCTTCAGCATCGTCGCTGGCTTCTTCTCGTTCATGGTGTTCGTCGGATTCCTTGTAGCGCGCGTAAAACGCCTCCGCTTCCTCGGCGGTCATCCTCTCGGTGCTCATGCGTCCACCTCTGCCTCCGCCTTCGTAAAATCATCCGCGACGATTTCGATGGCCTGCTCGACGAGCTTCGCGTCCAGACGCCAGGGGACGATTCGACTCCCGCCCATTTCAACCGCGAGGACAAGCTCGGCCTTCAATTCCTCGCCGGATAAGTCGTAATTCGCCGTCTCGAAAAGCTGCACAACCTCAGCCGCCGCCTCGCGAAGGTTCTTGAATAGCTCTGCGAGGATCATCTCGCGGTTGAACCTCCGCGCATGCTCGCACGGCCCTTGAAAACAGCACGGTGGGGCGGTTGGTTTGTGAAACGCGCTCGCGGGAAATGGATCTGCCACCGCTCGCGGAAGTTGTTCACCGCGAGTTGGCGACCACAGCCCACGCTCGCGCAAAGCATCGATCACCTCAGCCTGACTACAACCGCTCCAACAATGAACAAGCACACGACCATCGGGCGTCTCTGTGATGTCGAGGCTGGCGTGCCTATCGTCGTGGCTTGGGCAGCGAACCCTCCACGTCAATCCGCGCGAGGTCTGCCGCGCCCTGGCGGGTCTCAAGGCGCTCGCGATTTTCTCGGCGGTCATCGCGAGCGCTCTGGCAGGGCAGGAACCACGCGAGTCTCAATGAAACGCTGTAAGTCTGACTAACGGACCTTAACGCGACGTCCCAATCGAACGATCGGAAAGAGTCGCCGGGCCGCCCAAGCTCGCCAAGTCACAACTTTGATCCCGGTGAGCGGTTCCAGTTCTTGAAACGAAAACAGCTTCTCCACAGCTCGTACGCCTCCAAAACGCTACGAAGTTGTACTAGCATGGCTGGAGATATACGTCTAGATTCTAGATGTCTATCCAAAAAGATTAGGTTGACACGCACTTGGCTATATGTAATACGTTTGGCTACCGGAACTTCCAAGGGTCTTTCGGTATGGACGAGACAAAAAAGAAGCAAGAGGACATGAGCGAGACTGACGCGCTCAAGTTCCTGGTGCGCCTCGGGCAAACGAAGTTAGCGCAGCTTTCGCGAGGCGACTTGCTGAATCTGATCGATATGCTGCGCAAGTACGCGAGCATAGCAGCCAGAGGGAAGAGCGAAGCTGAGCTTCGTCGGGCGGAAAAAAATCGAGAGGTCTTGGCCGATGTGATTGCGATCGCCAACGATGTGATTAAAGCCATCGCTGACCGTGAGAAATTTCGCCCTAATTACGGTGCAGGGGAGTACCTGATCGATGCGTCGGGACCACGGCCCATCAGCTTCGAGGATACGACACTTCGCGATTCTGTTCTTCATACCGCCGCCGGTGACATTGATTCCGAGAAGGCTAAGCGCATCCGCCGCTGTCCTCGCTGCAAAGATATTTTCTACGGTCAATCAAACTCCAAGTTCTGCTCACGCCGATGCGCGTCGTTAGAGGCTGTGAGCAGGTACAGGGCGAAGAAGAGGTCAAGAGAACCACGTGCGAGAGTCAGAAAGGAGAGTTGAGTCGTGAGCGTGTACAAACGCGGCGGAACTTGGTGGTTCGAGTTTGAGTTCGGCGGTGCGCGGGTGCGTGAGAGTGCGCACACAACCTCGAAGCCGATTGCGCGACGCGCGAAACTCAAGCGAATGAATGAATTGGCCGAAGGAATCAACGGCCTTAAGAAGCGCACACTGCCGCCTCTATTCCCGCTTGCAGCCGATCGCTGGCTTGAGTCCAAGACCAAACTCACCGCGCGCGGGCGCGCCTACTACAGCGACTACATCGCCCGGCTCAAGCGACACTTCGGCAACTGTCTCGTGTCGGATATTACGGCGGCCGACATTGCGGCTCTGCAACGCAAGCGACAAGGCGAGAAGCCCTTTGGCCGAGGGAATGGAAAACTGACGCTTCGCGCGATTCTCAGATATCACGGCTTGTGGGCGCAAATCGCGCCTCACGTGAAGATGCTGCCGGAGCGGACCGATACAGGCAGGGCGCTTTCAGCCGATGAAGAAGCGCGGCTGCTGGAAGCGATTGGACAAAGCCCGTCCCCGGCTCTTTACCCATTTTTCATTTTGTCGCTCGACGCAGGCCTGCGGCCATCAGAGACGAGGGCGCTTCGACGACGTGATTTGAGTCTCACTTGGCGCGAGGGCGCCTCCGGGAAGCGGCTCAGCCACAGCGTAAGCGCAGCGCAGGCCCGTTTTGTCAGTGGTACGATACGCCCGCGCCCCGCTTCGGTCTTGGAGTGGCCGACAATGGGTTACGTGTTTCCGACGCATCACGTCGGTCTGGCGGGCGATAAACGCATCCCGCATCTGTGGGGCGTCGATCTTAATCGGCCGATGAGTACCTACAGCTACAAGACGGCATGGAATACGGCGCGCGACACCGCGAACGTTGCCTGCCGGTTCTATGATACGCGCCACTCATTCATCACGCGGCTTGCGGAGAATCCGGCCGTCAGCGAAGAGACGATTCGGCAGTTGGCAGGGCACGTCAGCCCCAAGATGCTCTCGCGTTACGCCCATGTTCGCGCGCAGGCGCGCCGCGACGCGATTGCTACACTTGAGGTTCCAGCTGGCACAGAAAGGCTGAATATTGAAGCAGGGTCCCCACAAAAGTCACCACAATCGGCCATGGATGGAGAGCCGCTCTTAAACTGAAATCCCACGCAAGCTTCTGAATTTACGCCGGATTTCAATTGGTCGGGGTGGCCGGATTTGAACCGGCGACCACTCGCACCCCAAGCGAGTGCGCTACCAGTCTGCGCCACACCCCGACGCGTCGAACATTATATATTCGCTCCCGCCAAGACCACACCCGCCACGAGCGGGCGTAACCGTTTGCAGCGATCAGACTTTCTTCTTCGGCGCGACGCGCGGGCGCCATTGCACGAACGCTCGCATATCGACCTGGAACGTCCACGCGCTCTTCGACTGATTGATCAGGTGCACGATCTCGTCGCATATCGCCGTGGGCGGTACGAAGTGCGACGGATCCACGTCGGGCATCGACTCCCGCACTCGCCCACTGTCGACCGCGCCGTCAACGTCGAGCGCGGCGGCATGCACGCCGAGATGCATGAACTCGTAGGCCACTGACTCCGCTATGGCGCGCTGCGCCAGCTTCGACGCGTTGTAGGCGGAGTATTGCGCCGGTCCGCTGCGCGACTCCGATCCCAGCACGAAGATCACCGTGCCGGCCTTGCGCTCGGCCATCTTGCCGATGACCGCCTGCGTGCAGAAGAAGGGCCCGTATGCGTTTACTTTGAGCTGGAAATCGAAATCCTCTTCGGTGATTTCGGTGAAGCGCTTGCGCAAGTACGCGCCCGCGTTGTTGACCAACACGGAGATCGGTCCGAACTCGCGCTCGACCGTCTCAACCGCCGTGACCACCTGCTCGCGCCGCGCGACATCGGTCGGCGTCACGACTGCTTTGCCGCCTTGTGCGCGAATCAGTTCGGCGGTTTCGTCGAGCTGCGACTTGGTCCGCGCGATCAGCCCGACCGCGTAGCCTTCTTTTGCCATTCGAAGCGCGATGTCGCGGCCGATGCCGCGGCCTGCGCCGGTTACCAATGCGACTTTTGCTTCCGACATAGCGCGGAATCTTAGCCGCTCGCGGCGAGCGTGCAAACCTCCGCGGATTTCATCTTGGCGCTGAGTGCATCGGGTGGTAATCTCTACTCATGAAGAGCATGCGGTTGATCGTCGCAATTTTCGCAGCGCTGGCGATGACCGTCCTGGTGAATGCGCGCTTCGCATTTTCGCAGGAAGCTGCCGACTCCGGCACCAGCGTTGACGCCAGTTGGGAACGCACCGGACCCGCGCTCGACGAAGACGCCGAAACGGCCGACAAGGTGCTCGAGATTCCGCAGGCGACGTGCAGCAAGGACGGCGCATCTGTCCCTTGCGCCAGCTCGAGTGACGGCGGCACCGACGATGACGGCCAGGCCATCAACGCTCCCTCGGCGGGGGCGCCGCAGCCCAGCTTCGATGACGACACCGCCAGCTCGGGCGCGCCTACCGATGATTGGGGCAACGCCGACGACTATCAGAATCAGGAAGTCTACGCTGTCCCATACGTGGTATATCCTTATCCTTACCCTGTCGCCGGCGTGGGGACGATGTACAAACTTTCGCCGCTTCCTCCGTCAGCCTACGCGCCGATGAGCAGTCCGCTCACTCAGGCCGCGCGACCGCCGCTAAATGCAGGCACTTGGATGACTCCTCCTTCGATGTCTGCGTTCAGCCGGCCCGCGGGCAGCCCGATGATGCCGATGATGATGATGTCGGGTCCTTCGCTCGGATTGCATCATTAGCGGTACCTCGCAGGCCGTTTCGTTTAAGCCGAGTTCGCGCGCTATTATTTTGGCCCGATCGCATCGCCATCGGCGGGCGCCGATCGGACGGGGATTTGTCATGCTGATAACGGTTGACGTTGGCAACAGCCATACCGTGATTGGAATCTACGAAGGCGAGCGTCTGCGCAATCACTGGCGCATCTCGACCGTTCCCGATCGCACCACCGACGAGCACGGCGCGCTCCTCAACACTCTTCTCGCGAGCGCCGGGCTCGAGGGCGGCATCAAGCCTGATGGCGTCGCGATCGCGTGCGTGGTTCCGCCGCTCAATCAGGTGATGGAGCAGCTCGCCGAGCGCTATTTCCATTGCGCGCCGCTGATGGTCGGCCCGGGAATTAAAACCGGGATGCCGATCCTCTACGAGAATCCCAAGGAAGTGGGCGCCGACCGAATAGTCAACGCGGTCGCCGCCTACGAGCGCTACGCCTGCGCGACTATCGTCGTCGATTTCGGCACCGCCACGACGTTCGACTACGTGACCGGCAAGGGCGAGTACGCGGGCGGCGCGATCGCGCCCGGGCTCGGCGTCTCGATGAACGCGTTGATCGAGCACGCCGCCAAGCTCTATCGCGTCGAGCTGGTTCGCCCGCGCGAGGCGGTCGGCCGCACCACAGTCGGCTCGATTCAGTCGGGGCTTATCTTCGGCTACACCGCGCTGGTGGATGGTCTCGTCACGCGCATCCTGAAGGAGCGCGGCGAAAAGGCGCGCGTCATCGCAACCGGCGGCCTCGCCGAGCTGATCGCGCCTGAGAGCGAAACGATTGAAGAGGTCGATGAGTTTTTGACATTAAAAGGGCTGCGGCTGATATTTGAGCGCAATCGCCGCTAGGTTTTTGAGGGACGTTCGATGAGCAAGCAGGGGCGAGTCGTGACCGATTCGATGATCGGTCTCAAGATGCCGAATTCCTCGCGCATCACACCGCGCGTCGCGACTGTGCTCGGCCAGAACCCGAGTCCGTTTACCGGACCCGGCACCAATACCTACATCGTCGGTACTTCGAAGCGGCCTTTACTGCTCGACACGGGCGAGGGCGTCGCCATCTACGCCGACCTGCTCGAAACGGCGCTGAAAGAGCTTTCCGGCGGCACCGAGCTCGAACGAATCGTGCTGACCCACGCGCACGTCGATCACCTTGGCGGCGTGAAGCAAGTCATTGAAAAATTCGGCGAGATGGAAGTGCTGAAGATGCCGTGGGAGGGCCACGACGCCCCCGCCGGCGCGGTCTCCGCCATCGGCCACGACAGTGTCGTTCACACCGAGGGCGCCACCCTACGCGCCGTTTTCACTCCCGGGCACGCGCCCGATCACCTGTGCTATTATCTCGAAGAAGAACGCGCGCTGTTCACGGGCGACGTCGTGCTAGGTGCGGGGACCACAGTCATTCCCGACGATACTGGCGACTTGGGCGAGTACATGGATTCGCTCAGACGCTTGCTCGCGCTCGATCTCGAGACGATTTATCCGGCGCACGGTCCGGTCATCCGCAATCCGAAAGAAAAGATCGGCGAGTACATCGCTCATCGCGAACTGCGCGAGCGCCAGGTGCTGGAGGCGCTCGCCGAAGGCGTTCCGCTCGACGCGATGGCGATCGTGAAGAAGATTTACGTCGACGTTCCGGAGTATCTGCATCCTGCGGCGGCAAGCTCGATTCGCTCTCATCTGAAAAAGCTCGAGCGCGAGGGCCGCGTGGTGGAGCATGAAAAACGCTGGAGTGCCAACTAGCAAAGCGCGCGAGCGTCACGCGCTTGGCGCATCGCTCGCGGCGATGCTGCTGGTTCTGTTCGCGAGTGCGTTCGCCAGCGCCCAGTCCGGCGCCGATACCACCGCTTCAGAAACCTGGAAGACCGCCGCCGCGTCTGCCGCCGCGAGCTCAACCGCCGCCGCTCCATCGAACATGGTTCCGACCCCTCTGGACAACATCGAAGCTACGGCGCCGGGCACTGCCGAGATTCCGCCCGCCGATTCTGTCGGCGCGTTGCAACAACAGCCGCCGGGTGCTGCGCCCGATTCGCAATCATCATCCGCGGACGGCAGTGAAGTCGCGCGCTACCAGGAGGAGCAGAGCGGGATGCCCCCTGAGCAGCTCAAGGCCTTGCAGGAGTTCGATAGCGAGGGTGAGCTTTCGACTCCGTTCGGAATGCAATTGCGCGAGGCGAAGCGCACGCTGAAATCCGGTGAGGATGCTGACGGCTTGCTGATTACCGCCGTCGCCAAGGGCAGTCCAGCCGCCGCCGTCGGCTTGCGCCCCTACAGTCACGGCGTCCATGACGCGCTGGCGGCGGCTGCGATGGTGGGAGCGGTCTTCTCCGGCGGCTTGTCGGTGGTGGTCATTCCCGCGCTGGACTACATGCAGATAGGCGAGAGCTACGACATGATCATCGGGGTTGACGGCTCCCGCGTGACGAACTTTCTCGACTTCCAGGACCGTATGCGCGACCTTCAGCCGGGTGAGGTCGTCTACCTCAGCGTTGTGCGCGACGGCAAACGCCTCCAGGTAACGCTGCCGGTGACGGCCAACACGCTGCAAGCCACCAACTGATCCGCTCTTAACCCTCGCCCGTTATTTCACGGGAGAGGTTGGGTGAGTTCTGCGGCGCCACCGCAACTTCATCCTTTACGCGCCGCCCCCCTTTCTCTATATAGTTGAACCTGTCCGTCGAGGAACACTCTTCCCGGCGAGACGGTGTTGAGAGGACATTTGGTTTCGTTGTCTGCTCGCACCTGGATCCGAAGTTAGGACCGGGACTCCGAGTGATTCGAGCGCTCGTTCATTCGAGAGTGCTCTGATGCGGGGTTGCCGGTGCGCGGCAGCCCCGATTTTCATTTTATTGGGAGCGACTGGATCGAGTGAGAGAAAATATGACCCAGGAAAAAGTTCGCGTGCCCGATCTCGCGCGCATGAAAGCCGCGCGGCAGCCGATTACGATGCTGACCGCGTACGACTTTCCCTTCGCGAGAATTTTCGACAACTGCGGCATCGACGTGCTCCTCATCGGTGACAGCCTCGGCATGGCGGTGCGCGGCGAGGACACCACGCTCGCAGTCACCATCGAGGAGATCATCTACCACACCCGCGCGGTCGCGCGCGCGCGTCGCCGTGCGCTGGTCGTCGCCGACATGCCGTTCCTGTCGTACCAGGTGAGCCCTGAAGACGCGATCTGCAACGCCGGCCGCCTCGTCAAGGAAGGCGGCGCCGAGGCGGTGAAGCTCGAGGGCGGCGTCGCGATTGCCGACGCGGTAACGAGAATCGCGGCCGTCGATATTCCTGTGATGGGCCACGTCGGACTGACGCCGCAGTCGATTCATCGGATGGGCGGGCATCGCGTGCAAGGCCGCAAATCCGGCCGAGCCGCCGGATGCCGCGAGCGCCTGCTCGAAGACGCCGCCGCGCTCGAAGCCGCGGGCGCATTCGCAATCGTCGTCGAGGGTGTGCCGCCGTCGCTCGCGCGCGAGATTACAGCCAGCGTCTCGATCCCGACTATCGGCATTGGCGCCGGCCCCGATTGCGACGGCCAGGTGCTAGTGATGCACGACATGCTCGGCCTTTACGAGTCGTGCGCGCCGCGCTTCGCCAAGCCGTTCGCGCATCTGTGGAACGAGGCCGCGGCGGCAGCCGGCGCCTACGTGCGGGAAGTGAAAGAGCGCGCGTTCCCGGCGCCGGAACATTGTTACGCCGAATCCAGGAGGGCCCCGCGATGATCGTCATTACCTCGCCCGACGAGATGACCCGCTACGTTGAGAGCGCTCGCCAAAGCCGCGAGCGTATTGCGCTGGTGCCGACGATGGGCTATCTGCACGACGGCCATCTGACCCTGATGCGCGAGGGGCGCCGCCAGTCCTCCGTTCTCGTCGCGTCGATTTTCGTCAATCCAACGCAGTTCGGCCCCGGCGAGGACTTCGCGCGCTATCCGCGCAACTTCGAGCGCGACTGCGCGATGCTCCAGACGGTGCCGGTGGACGTCGTCTTCACACCCGAGCCCGCCGCGATGTACTCGCCCGATGCGCAGACTTGGGTCGACGCGGGCGAGGTCACCAGCGGTCTATGCGGCGCTCATCGCCCCGGCCATTTCCGCGGCGTGACGACGGTAATCGCCAAGCTGTTCAACATAGTGAAACCGCATCTGGCAGTTTTCGGCGAAAAAGATTTCCAGCAACTGCGCGCGATCCAGAAGATGGTTCGCGATCTGAACTTCGACCTCGAAATTGTGCCGGTGCCAATCGTGCGCGAAAAGGACGGCCTCGCGATGAGCTCGCGCAACGCCTATCTCTCGCCAACCGAGCGCGAAGACGCACTCGCGCTAAGCCTCGCGCTCCGCGCCGCCCGCGACAAGCATCGCGCCGATCCATGCTGCGCCGAGGAAATAGTGTTCGCGGCAACCCGCGTGCTAAAGCGGACGAAGGAAGTCGCGATCGAATACGTAGAAGCAGTGGACGCCGAAACGCTGGCGCGTCACCCGTCGCTCGATCGTCCAATCCTGATCGCGATAGCAGCCCGCGTCGGCAAGACGCGCTTGATAGACAACGTCGTGCTCAACCCGTAGCCGGCATTTTTAGCCTCTCTCTTTCTTATGGAGAGAGGCTAAGAAGAGAATCCGCCCGCGCGGAGTCAGGTCATCAGCAGAATCAGCAGGCCGCCGGCCACAATGAATCCGCCGCCGAGGATGATTCTGTCGTCGGGGACTTGTTTGAAGAGAACTAGTGAGATCACCTGGGACACTACGAAGAAGATTGCGATGTAGATTCCCATAAGACGATTGAAATCTACGCCGCTCTGGTTGACCAGGATTCCGTAGGCGAACAGCGCGAACGCGCCTGCCGCCAGCGGGTATCCGTAGCTGTGAAGTCCTATGCGGACGAGCGCGTCGCCGCCCACCTCGAGCACAGAAGCGAGTACCAGGATCCCGAGAGTCCTTAAGATCAAAGCCGGGCCGGCCTATCGCCTAATAGTAATCAACCGGATCGATCTGACGCTTCGCGCCCCAGTAGAACAGCATGTTCTCGGTCAGGCCTTGCCAGGTGAACTTGCCCGGCGGCAGCAGCAGCCGCTTGAACATCGACTTCAGCGAGTAGAACTCCTTGGTGCATCGCCACACGCCTTCCTCGACTTCCTGCGGCGACATGTTCTTGGGCACGAACATGCAGCGGAAGTTGTTGGTGTAGAGGTCGGCGTCGGGGATTATCACGCGGCCTTCGTTCTCGAGCTGCGTGCGCATCGGCGTGCCGACGCGCGGCGTCACGGTATTGAAGAACGCCTCGGGAGCCTTGACCTCGTGCAGAAACTTCAGCGTGTCGTCGAAAATTCCCGGCCGATCCTCTTCCAGCCCGAACAGGAAATTCAGCGAATAGTATATCCCGTACTTTTCGAGCTTCTTGAGCAGCTTCTTGTACTGCCCCGCGTGATTCTGAATCTTGTTCATCGACAGCAGGCTCTCCTGGCTGATCGATTCCACCCCGATGTTGACATGGAAGATTCCCGCCTTCGCCGCCAGTTCCAGCAAATCGTCGTCGTGATTCGAGTTGATCGTCCACAGGCACGAGAAGCGGATGTTGAGCGGTTCGAGCGCCTTGAACAACTCGCGCGCGAACTTGTGCTTGCCCGTGATCTGATCGTCGATGAACTGAAAGCGCTTGAAGCCCGTGATCTTCTGGACCTGTTTGATCTCCTCGACGATGTCCTCAATCGGCCGCGTGCGATACGCGCCGTCGTAGAACACCGGAATCTCGCAGAACGAGCATCGATACGGGCATCCGCGGCTCGCCTGCACCGGCACCGCCTTGAACAGGTAGCGATTGAGCTTGAGCAGCTCGTGCCGCGGGCGCGGCAGGTTTTTCAGATCGTGCACCTTGTCGGATTTGTAAACCTGCTTGAGCTTGCCGTCGCGCCAGTCCTGCAGCAGCTCGGGCCACACCAGGTCGGCCTCGCCTTTCACGACCGCGTCGCAATGATGGAGAGCCTCTTCGGTCTGCAGCGTCGCATGGAATCCGCCGAACACGACGGGGATGCCGCGTTTGCGGAACTCGTCACCGAGCTGGTACGCCCGCAGCGACGCGCCAATCGTCGTCGTCATGCCCACGAGGTCCCATCCGCCGTCGAAGTTGATGTCCTCGAGCCGCTCGTCGCACAGCGTCACGTCGTATTCGTCGGGCGTCAGTCCCGCCATCAGCGGAATCATCAACCCCATGATCAACCGCCCGCGCGTCTTATGCGGCGTGCCGTCGAGATGGACGGTCGTGGGCTGCACCAACAGGATTCGTGGCTTCTTGCCGTTCATACTTCCTCCGCCCGCAGGCAGCGATTCAATTCTTACAGGCTTTCAGCCTTCATTGACGATGCGGTCCGGCCGGTAACCCATATCAGCGCCAGGGCAAACACGTAACTACCGAATGCCGTCCCCCAAGCGAAGTACTCTATCCGATTGATTAAGGCCAACACCACGAGCAGGTACGCGAAATCGCGCCCGCTCCATCGATCGACCTTGTCCAGCCACACCGCCGCCTGCTCGCCCTTTATATTGAAGGCGCGCCACGTCGCGTACGCGCACATCGCGAATCCGCCGAGCAGGATCGGAATCAGGTACAGGTACGCGCGGCTGTGTTCGACGCGGTAGCATCCCACCAGCAGTCCGACGAACACCGCGGCATGCACGATGTTGTCGGTGAGGACGTCGAGCTTGCCACCGAAATCGCTCTCGACCATTTTAAGCCGCGCCAACTCGCCATCGACGCCATCGATCGTGATCGAGATCAAAAAGAAAATCGCGGCGAACAGCCGCATCCAGTAATTCGGCATCGAGAACATCCACGCGCACGCCAGCCCGAACATCGTGTTCGCGACCGTGACCATGTTCGGTGTGGCGCGCGTATGCGTCGCGAGCCAGTAACTGATTCGCCACGAAATTCGCCGGTCGATCCATCGCGCCATCGGCGCGTCCTTATGCGCCGATTCCTCGCGAATCGATTTCGCCAGCCGCAATTCCGCTTCCTCGCGATCCTCGGGACGCCCGTTCAGCGCAAATGGCAATAGGCTCGCGGGAGGCCCCGCGAGCGCATTCGAAATTCCGCCCCGCTTGAGGATCTCGCCAATCGGACCGGTCGCGATTTCGCCGCCGCGGTCGTGGTCGGTGCTGATCGCCCGATGTACCGACCGCGGATTGGAGGCGTGCACCTCGAGGATGCGCGTCAGATGCGACTTCGCGAATACCAAATTTCCCGAAAACGATACGCACGGCGACGACCGGTCGATGCCCAATTCCTGCGCATTCCGATCGTTCAGAATTTCGCCGAACGATTCGACCATCGAGACCGTGTCAGAATTTCCGAACCGGCCCATTGCTCGCGTGACGTCTGGATAAGCCTCACGCGGCGCCGCCACGACGAACCGTTTAATCCCTGCGCGCTCGCAATTAATCATCAACCGCTCTAACAACGGGCGGCCGAAGACCGAATTGTTCGCGCGGTCAGGCGCGGCGATTAGAGCAGTTTCAATCACGAAGGTCTTACTAAAACCCGGTTTCCCCCGTCTTTGCGATCGCGTCACGGTAACATAGCGGTAATGCCAGCGGAAGTAGCCTTGCTACTAACTTGAATTGCCAATTATGAGATGGGCTGCTGTGTACGCTGACCGCCGTTTTTCCAGACATCTTATTAACTGGAGGCTGGCGACTACGGCTGGTAAACTGACCGTTTCATGGCCACGATCACGACTCTTCTATTCGACTTTGGCGGCACGCTCGACGGGCCCGCGCATTGGCTCGATCGATTCCTCGCCAGCTACCGCGCCGCAGGAATCGAAATCACGCGCGCCGAGCTCGACCCGGCCTTCGACCACGCAACGCGAATCGGTTACGCCACAACGCGGGTCGTGGCGCGCTTCGGGATGACGGACCTGGTGCGATTCCTCGTCGGCCACCAGTTCGAATACCTGCGGAAAAGCGGCCCCGGGCCGCTGCGTGCGCGACTCGACGATTCCGGCGCCGCCGGACGGCATCGATTCGTCGAGGGCGTGACGAATTCTTTTGTGCGTGAGACGTCTATTGGACTGGCGCATAGCCGTGAGGTCGTGGGCGCGCTCAAGAGCCGCTTCAAATTGGGCATCGTGTCGAACTTTTACGGAAATCTCGATCGCATCCTGGAGGAGGCGAGACTGGATCGATTCTTTGCGGCGGTCGCCGATTCATCGCGCGTTGGGATTTTCAAACCCGAGCCGGGCATCTTCGAAGCCGCCCTGAAAAAAATACACTGTGCCCCCGAATCGGCCGCGATGATTGGCGACTCGCTCGGCAAGGATTGCGCGCCCGCCCACAGGCTCGGAATGCGCACCGTCTGGCTGCGCACCGCATCGCAAAACGGCGAGGATGCTTCCAGCAGCGATCCGACCGCTGACATTACGATCCGATCGATCGACGAAGTTGCGCAGATTCAATGGTGACGAAACTGCAAGGCGCCATCATTGCTGCCGGCCGCGGCGAGCGGCTGCGCATCTCGACGCGTGACGATATTCCCAAGCCGCTCGTCAATCTCGGCGGCGACCTGATGCTTTCGCGGCAGGCGCGTGCGCTGCTCGACGCGGGCGCATCCTCGGTCGTCGCGGTGATCAACTCCGATACGGCGCGCGTCGCTACGGAAATGGCGCTCGAGATTCCGCCGTCGGTACGTGTTGTCGTTCGTGACACCGCCAACTCGATGGAGACGATGCTGGCGCTAGGCGATCTGCTCGAACCGGGATGGTTTATCGCGTCGACGGTCGATGCTGTAATTCCACAGACAGAACTCGCGCGTTTTGTTAATGAGTCGCGCAAGAAAATCGAGGAGTGCCGCGAGAAAAATCTGGCCGGTGTGCTGGCCGTCACGCGATGGCGCGGCGAGGCCAAGCCGCTTTTCGCTGATGTAACAGAAAACGGGTTGATCCTGCGGCTCGGCAACCGTCAGACTTCTAGGGTAACGGCGGGACTCTATTTCCTGTCGACACGAATTTTCGACTTCGCCGCCGAAGCGCGCCGCGCCGGACTCGACGCGCTCCGCCGCTTCCTCGCACTCCTCATTGAACGCGGGATGCGGCTGGACGCGATCGAAATCGAAGGATCGATCGACGTGGACGAAGCGTCGGACCTTGACGCCGCGCGCGCTGCAATACGGAAGATGCCATGAGCAACCGAGCTTTGGGAATTTATCGGGAACCCGAGTTTTCACCCGGCAAGGTCGAGCCCGACGCCGCGATCCTCGACGCCACCATGGCGGAGTTGAAGCGCGAAGGTGTTGGGATCCAGACAATCGATGCGATCAGCTTCGCGTCGGGCGCGCCGCCGCGCGCCGATCTGGTGCTGGCGATGTGCCAGGGCCCGCGCGCGCTCAAGCGGCTGGCCGAAGTCGAGCAAGCTGTTGCGGTCGCGATCAACTCCGCACTCTCGATTCGCAACTGCTACCGCGACTTGCTCGCGCCCGGCCTCGAGCGCGCCGGAGTGCCGACTCCGCCGGGTGCGCTGGTCCCGGCCGACGAGCCGCTGGATGCGCGCAAGCTGGCGGGCCTCGATTTGTCGGCGGGGGTGTTCGTCAAGCGCGGCGATCTGCATGCGCTCGCGCCCGAAGACGTGCAGCGGGCGGCCGACCGTGCCGAGGTCGAAGCGATTCTTGCCGACTTCGCGCGGCGCGGAATCCGCTTCGCCTACGTGCAGCAGGAAGTCGTCGGGCGCGTCGTCAAATTTTACGGCGTCAGCGGCAGTGCGCATTTCAGCGTGCATCCCGAGGGCGAAGAAGTCGCCGAAGCCGCCGTGCGCGCGCTGTCAGAGGCGGCCTCCGCTGCCGCCGCTGCGCTCGGTCTCGAGGCGTGGGGCGGAGACGCGGTCTTGAGCGGAGATCGTTTTGCGATTATCGATTTCAACGACTGGCCCAGCTACAGTCGGGTGCGCGGACCCGCCGCTCGCGCGATCGCGCGCCGCGCGATGAGCCTGCTTGGCCGCCCGCGCTAGCACCGCACGGAAATTCAAACAAGGATTCGGATCGCTATCAATTGAAGACAACGACAACCACCAACGGAAAACTTCCCTCGATCAAGACGCCAGTTCCCGGACCCAGGTCGAAAGAGATCTTCGACCTCGAACAAAAATATATCGCGCCCGGCCGCCAGCGAATTTCGCTGCTCGCCGGCTTCGCGTTCGACCACGGCGAGGGCGCGACGCTCACCGACGCCGACGGCAACACCTACGTCGATTTGTTCGCGGGAGTCGCCGTCGCGAGCCTCGGCCATGCGCATCCCGGAATGGCGCAGGCGCTGTCGAAGCAGGCGTCGCGGCTGATCGTCGGCACGTTCGCGACCAAAGAGCGCGCGGCCGCGTTCAAGGCGCTCGCCGAAGTCGCGCCGGCTGGCCTGACTCGCGCACATCTATACAGCGGCGGCGCGGAGGCGGTCGAAGCCGCTCTCCGGCTGGCGCGTTCCGCAACCGGTCATCATGAGGCGGTGAGTTTCTGGGGCGGCTTCCATGGCAAGACCGGCGGCGTGCTGGGTCTTATCGGCGACGAATCGAAGCAAGGCTATGGCCCTCTGCAGGGTGGGCAGTACACTGTCCCGTACGCCGACTGCTATCGATGCCCGTTCAAGCTGAAGTATCCCGACTGCGGGCTTTACTGCGTCGATTTCGCGCGCCAGCAAATCAAGATGAGTTCGAGCGGCGCGCTCGCCGCGATCGTCGCCGAGCCGATGCAGGGAACGGCGGGCAACGTGATCCCGCCCGACGACTGGCTGCCCGCGGTAAAGTCTGTCGCGAAAGATTTCGGCGCGATGCTGATTGCGGACGAAATGATCACCGGCTTCGGACGCACAGGAAAATGGTGGGGCGTCGAGCATAGCGGCACCCGCCCCGATATCGTCACCGTCGGTAAAGGGATGGGCTCCGGGTTTCCGGTCTCGGGCGTGCTGTTGAGCGACGAGCTGGGCAAGGCGGAGCCGTTCGGGAAGCCGAGCGCATCGTCGTCGAGCTATGGCGGAAATCCGCTGGCGGCGGTCGCGGTCTCGGAAACCATCGGCGCGATTCAGCGAGAGCACCTGGTCGAGAACTCGCGCAAGGTCGGCGCGATGATGCTGTCGCGTCTCGTGCAGCTCAAGGAAAAATACGAATTCATCGGCGACGTGCGCGGCAAGGGACTGCTGATCGGTGTCGAGCTCGTGCGCGACCTCGAGACTAAGGAACTGCTCGGCAAGAAAGTCACCGAGCTGATCTTCACCGAATGCCTGAAGCGCGGACTCGTGATCATGGGCTACTTTCCCAGGATTCGAATCAACCCGTCGCTGGTTATCACCGAAGCGCAGGCCGAGGCCGGCGTCGAGATCCTGGACGAAGTGTTCGCGCACGTCCGCGACCACGTTGACTGGCGCCACGCCTAAGCGAAATCCTTTTTTCATGGCCAATCCGAACGGTAACGCGGCGCTTTTCTTCGATCTGGGCGGCACGCTCGTCAAGCTGAACGAGTCGCGCGAGATACCGCTCGACGCCAACGGCAACATTGTAATCGAACTGCTGCCCGGCGTAGCCGAAAAGCTGCGCCCGCTGCACAACCAGCTGATGTTCGTGGTGACCAACCAGGCGGGAATCACGCGCGGCCGTCTCAAGGCTGAAAAGGTCGAGGCGGCGCTCGCGCAACTGGACCATCAACTAGGCGACATCCTGACCGGATGGCAAATCTGCCCGCATACCGACGACAACAACTGCGAATGCCGCAAGCCCAAGGGCGGAATGATCACGGAACTCGCCGACCTGTATGGCGTCGACCTGGCCTCGTCGACGATGGTCGGCGATCAGGAAGTCGACAGGCTCGCAGGCGAAGCAGCGGGCGTCGCAAAATTCGTCGCCGCGAAAGATTTTTTCGGCTGGTAGCCGCAGTTCCCTCTTCCTGCCAAGAGGCCTTTGTGTAGCCTCACGCGAGCGCCCCGTTTGTCATCCTGACCGAAGCGAGCAACGCGAGCGGAGGGGAGGATCTTGGACAGCTTCGCTAGCGAAGCCGGTACCGGTTCCTGCGGGATCATCGTCTTCGAAAAATGCGATGGGCTATTCGCTGCGGGATTTGTTAAAACAACAACTCCAATCAGGAGACGAACATGAAAATCGGATTGCTCACTCCTTTCACCGGCAAGAATGCTCATCCAGCGGAATTCGCGCGAGTGGCGGAGTCGCTAGGGTTCGAATCCATCTGGGTGCCGGAGCATCCCGCGATGCCCGCAAATCCCCAGCAGCAGTTTCCCTCCGGCGGCCCGATCCCTCCACCATACTTTACGATGGCCGATCAGATGGTCGCCCTCAGCATGGCGGCCGCGGTCACCAAGAATCTGAAGCTCGCGACCGGTATCTGCCTCGTCCCCGAGCATGAGCCGCTCGCACTCGCCAAGCAGATCGCGACGCTCGACACATACTCGGGCGGCCGCGTGCTGTTCGGGATTGGCGCGGGATGGCTGCGTGAGGAGAGCGATTTGTTCGGCGTCGATTTCCCCCATCGGTGGAGCGAGACCGCCGAGCTGGTCGCCGCGATGCGCAAGCTGTGGACCGAGGATCAATCATCGTTCGAGGGCAAGTACGTGAAGTTTCCGGCGGTGAAGTCGCTGCCGAAGCCCGCGCAAAAGTCGGGACCGCCGGTGCTGATCGGCAGCCTGGACAAGAACGCTCTCAAGCGCGTGGCGAAGTGGGCCGACGGATGGTGCCCGATCGCGCTGAACGCCGCGCAGTTGAAAGCGCGCGTCGATGAACTCAGGCGCGAATGCGCGGCGGTCGGCAGGAATTTCGCGGAGTTGGATATCACGATCATGGGCGGGATCCGCGGCGACCGCGCCAAGGTGCAGGACGGGCTCAAGGAATTTGCGGAAGCAGGTGCGGCGCGCTTCGTCGCAGGCCTCGGAGATCTCACGTTCGAAAGTTCGGAAGGGACGCTGAAGAAGCTCGCGGCGTTGTACGTGTAGGGCAACGGAAGATTGGAACGATGCGGCCGACTGTGAAAATTGCGCGGACGCGCAAGAGCGCGCTGCCGCTTCCTTCATACCAGAGCGAGCACGCGGCGGGGATCGATCTGATGGCCGACGTTGGCGCGCCGATCGAGATGGCGCCCCGCGAGCGTCGCGCCGTTCCGACCGGCATCGCGGTCGAGATCCCGGTCGGTTACGAGGGGCAAGTGCGGCCGCGCAGCGGCCGCTCGCTGAAAGAGGGCCTCGCGCTCATCAACTCGCCCGGAACCATCGACGCCGACTATCGCGGAGAAGTTAAAGTATTACTTGCGAATTTGGGGGAGCAGCCGATCGTGATTAGACCGGGCGATCGAATCGCCCAACTCATCATTGCGCCCGTCATCCGCGCCGACGTCGTCGAGGTCGAGGAACTCGCGCCAAGTTCGCGCGGCTCCGGCGGCTTCGGCCACACCGGCCGCTGAACGCGATCAACGAAAAGCGCGCCCTCTCGATTGCGCGAGCGTCCTCGCGTAATTTAGTTTCATCAGCACAAGGTGAAAGACAAACCAACCGAGACCGACGCGGCATTGACCGCGGTGACGCCTATAGACGGCCGCTACCGCGCGCGCACCCGGAGCTTGGAGGCCTTCTTCAGCGAGTTCGCGCTGATTCGCTACCGCGTCCGCGTCGAGATCGAATGGTATCTGTCGCTCGCCGGGCATCCTGCGATCAGCGCGCTGAAACCGATTCCTGCCGCCACTGCGAAAAAGCTGCGCGCCGTTTACGAGGACTTCTCGCTCGACGATGCGCGCCGCGTGAAAGAACTCGAAGCGACCACCAATCATGACGTCAAGGCGGTCGAGTACTTCGTCAAAGAGCGAGTCGCCGCGATTGACGCCGCCCTGCCGATCGAGATGGTGCATTTCGCCTGCACCTCCGAGGACATCAACAACCTCGCCTACGCACTCATCCTGAAGGAGTTCGTGGCGAACGATCTGACGCCGCGGCTCGAAGCGGCGATTGCGCCGATCGTCAAGCTGGCGCATCGCTACAAATCGCATCCGATGATGGCGCGGACGCACGGGCAGGAAGCGTCGCCGACGACGGTCGGCAAGGAGATGGCGATATTCGCGACGCGCCTCACGCGCCAGCTCTCGCAGCTTCGCCGGCAGGAATTTCTTGGCAAGCTCAACGGCGCCGTCGGCAACTTCAACGCGCACCATTTTGCGCATCCCGAGGTCGATTGGATCGCGCACTCGCAGAACTTCGTCGAGCGGCTCGGCCTCACCTGGAATCCACTCACCACGCAGATCGAGAGCCACGATTTTATCGCCGAGCTGTTCGGTATCCTGATGCGCATCGACACGATCCTGCTCGGCTTCTGCCGCGATATGTGGAGCTACATCTCGATCGGCTACTTCGCGCAGAAGACCGTCGCGGGCGAGACCGGCTCCTCGGTGATGCCGCACAAGGTGAATCCGATCGACTTCGAGAACTGCGAGGGCAACCTCGGAATTGCCAGCGCGATTTTCGACCATCTGGCGGCGAAGCTGCCGGTCTCGCGATGGCAGCGCGATTTGACGGACAGCACGGCGATACGCGCGATGGGCACGGCGTTCGGGCATTTGGTCGTTGCGCTGGCGTCGTTGGAGCGGGGGCTGGCGCGCGTCGAGGTCAACGAGGCGCGCATCGCCGAGGACCTCGACGCCGGGCAAGCGTGGGAGGTCGTCGCCGAGGCGATTCAGACTCTGATGCGGCGCCACGGACTGCCGAAGCCGTACGAGACGCTCAAAGAACTGACGCGTGGCCGCCGGATCGATAAACACGTTATCGAGGAATTCATCGCGACCCTGCCGCTGGACGCTAGTGCGCGGCGAGCGCTCCGCGAGCTGAATCCGCGGAGCTACGTCGGCCTGGCGGCGAAGCTGGTCGAGCGATTCGCGCCGCCCGCGAAAGCCGACATCGCGCTCGCGAAGAAGGCGCGCGCGGCCAAGCGGTGAAACCGTCTATCCACACGCTCGCGCCGTGGTTTGTGGACAATCGGCGCCGGCTTCGTTGTGATGAGGCGACCGGTCGGTAAGATGATTAGATTAAGACATTCCGATCCCAAATAGGGAGAACGCAACGTGGAAACGACTCCGCAAAAACTCGAAATGTTTTACGAGGGCAAGGCGAAGAAGCTTTACTCCACATCCGACCCCGACCTCGTCATCGCCTACTTCAAAGACGACGCGACCGCCTTCGACGGCACCAAGCGCGGCACTATCGAATCCAAGGGCGCGATGAACAACCGAATGTCGGAGCTGTTTTTCACGCTGCTCGAAAAGAATGGCGTGAAGACGCACTTTGTCCGCCGTTTGAATGATCGCGAGATGCTGTGCAAGCGCCTGCAGATCATCCCGGTCGAGACTGTCGTGCGGAATCTCGTCGCGGGCTCGATGGCAAAACGGCTCGGGCGCGAGGAGGGCGAACAGCTCCCCCATCCGATTGTCGAGTACTACTACAAATCGGACGCGCTTCATGATCCGCTGATCATCGGCGAGCATGCGATCGCGTTTGGATGGGCGACCGCGGCGGAGCTGAAGCAGGTCGATGCGATGGCGCTGAAGATCGATAGCATCCTCACCAAATTCCTCGACGAGCGCGGCGTGATACTGGTGGATTTCAAGCTCGAGTTCGGACGGCATCACGGTGAGATTCTGCTTGGCGATGAGATTTGTCCCGACACCTGCCGTTTCTGGGACAAGGCGACGCGGCAGAAGCTCGACAAAGATCGGTTCCGGCGCGACCTCGGCGGCGTCGAAGAGGCTTATCACGAGATGCTGCGGCGCGTGGAGAATTGAGCCGCGTCAGCGCGCAGAACTACGGTGAATTTCGGGAGAGGCCGCGAAAAGCGGGCTCAGGCGCTGGAGTTTTGACGAAAATGTTTCACGTGAAACGTTTTTAGTTCAGGAGAAAGGAATGCGAATCGCGCGCGAGGGAATGATTTGCAAGTAAGAGTGTTCGTGACGCCCCGCAAGGGGATCCTCGACCCGCAGGGGCGCGCGGTTGAAAGTTCGCTTCAGAGTCTCGGCTTCAAAAACGTCTCGGGCGTCAAAGTCGGCAAGTACATCACGCTGGAAATTGAGGCGCGCACCGCGTCGGAAGCGCGCGACGAAGCGAAGAAGATGTGTGAGGCGCTGCTCGCCAACCCGGTGATCGAAGATTACCGCTTCGAGGTGGACGGCGAATGAAGTGGGGCGTCGTGCGATTCCCCGGCTCGCTGGACGACGGCGACGCGCTGTACGCGCTCGCCGACGTCATGGGCCAGGACGCGCGCATCCTGTGGCACAAAGACGAATCGCTCGGCGGCGTCGAATGCGTCCTGCTGCCGGGCGGCTTCAGCTACGGCGACTATCTGCGCACCGGCGCGATCGCGCGCTTCTCGCCGATCATGAAGAGCGTCGCGAAGTTCGCCGCCGACGGCGGGCTCGTGATCGGCACCTGCAACGGCTTTCAGATTCTGTGCGAGGCGCATCTGCTGCCCGGCGCGCTCACGCGCAACCGCTCGCTCTCTTTTATATGCGAGCGCGTGTGGCTCCGGGTCGAGAACGCGAGCACGCCGTTCACGCGCGCGACCAAGCAGGGCGACCTGCTGCGCCTTCCGATCAAGCACGGCGAAGGCCTGTACGTCGCGTCTGAAGATGAATTGCGGCAGATGGAAGAGCGCGGGCAGGTGATCCTGCGCTACGTCGATGCGGACGGGCGCGAGAGCGATGCGGTGAATCCCAACGGCTCGATGCGCTCGATCGCGGGCGTCGCCAATGAGCGCTTCAACGTGTTTGGCTTGATGCCGCATCCGGAGCATGCGGTGGAAGCGATGCTCGGCGGCGTCGACGGGTTAAAAATATTTCAGTCGATTGCTGGGACCGCTCGATGAACGAGCGTCCCGTTTCCCTTGCGGGCGAGCCGAAGGCCGATATCGAGAAGGCCCGCGCGTTCGGGCTTACGCCCGACGAGTATCGCAAGATCGAACAGATCATCGGCCGCACGCCGACCTACACCGAGCTTGGTGTTTTCTCGGTGATGTGGTCGGAGCATTGCTCTTACAAATCGTCGCGGCGTCATCTGAGGAAGCTGCCGTCGAAGAGTGAACTCGTCGTGCAGGGGCCGGGCGAGAACGCCGGCGCGATCGACGTCGGCGACGGCTGGGCCGCGGTCTTCAAAATCGAAAGCCACAACCATCCGTCGTTCGTCGAGCCGTACCAGGGCGCGGCGACCGGCGTTGGCGGAATCCTGCGCGACATTTTCACGATGGGCGCGCGGCCGGTCGCGAGCATGAACTCGCTCAAGTTCGGCAGCTTCGAGCATCCGCGCACGCGTTACCTGCTCGGCGGCGTGGTCGGCGGAATCGGCGGCTACGGCAACTGCGTCGGTGTGCCGACGGTCGCGGGCGAAGTGATGTTCGACACTGCGTACAACGCGAATATCCTCGTCAACGCGTTCTGCCTCGGCCTCGTGCGCAAGGGCGAGATGATGAGTGCGAAGGCGCGCGGCGTGGGCAACCCGGTGCTTTACGTTGGATCGGCGACCGGACGCGACGGAATTCACGGCGCATCGATGGCGTCGGCGGAGTTCGACAAGGAGAGCGAGGCCAAGCGGCCGGCGGTGCAGGTCGGCGATCCGTTCACCGAGAAATTACTGATCGAGGCGTGCCTCGAAGCGGGCAAGACCGGCGCGATCGTCGCGATCCAGGACATGGGCGCGGCGGGACTCACCTCGTCGTCGAGCGAGATGCCGTCGCACGGCGGACTCGGGATCGAGCTCGATCTCGACCAGGTTCCGCTGCGCGAAGCGGGGCTGACGCCGTACGAAATTCTGCTCTCGGAATCGCAGGAGCGGATGCTGATCGTCGCCAAGCGCGGGCGCGAGGCGGAGTTGCAGGCGGTGTTCGAGAAGTGGGATCTGCACGCAGTGGTCATCGGGCGGATTACCGACGACCAGCGATGGCGCGCGCGATGGCACGGGCAGGTCGTCGCGGATATTCCGATCGGCGCGCTGGCCGATGATGCGCCGGTGTACGATCGTCCCGCGGCCGCGCCGAAGACTCAGCCGACCGTCAAACCTTCGATCAGTGAAAAACGTCCCGAGACTGCGAAGGCACTTCGTGCGCTGCTCGATAGTCCCAATGTCGCGTCGAAGAAGTGGGTCTATCGGCAGTACGACTCGATCGTGCAAAGCAATACGGTGCTGGGGCCGGGCAGCGACGCGGCCGTGCTGAGAATCAAGGGATCGCGGCGGGCGATGGCGCTCAAGGTCGATTCGAATCCGCGCGCGTGCGCGCTCGATCCATATCTGGGCGCGGTCGGCGTCGTCTGCGAGGCGGCGCGCAACGTCGCCTGCGCGGGGGCGCGCCCGGTCGGAATCACGAACTGCCTGAATTACGGAAATCCTGAGCGGCCCGAGGTGATGTGGCAGTTTATCCGCGGCGTCGAGGGGCTGCGCGACGCGTCGCTCGCGTTCGGCGCGCCGGTGGTCAGCGGCAACGTGAGCTTTTACAACGAGACCGAGGGCCACGCGATTCCGCCGACGCCGACTATTGCGGTGCTGGGCGTGATGATCGACGTCGCGAAGCACGTAACGCAGTTTTTCAAGAATGCCGGCGACGCGATTGCGATCGTACGGACGGGCAAGCCGTCGCTCGCTGCGAGTGAGTACGCGGCGCTCTTTAGAATCGACGGCGAGAGCCTTGGCGCGATCGACCTGGCGCGCGAAGCGGCGCTGATCGACGGGCTGGTTGAAGGCGCGGAACAGGGGCTGATAAGATCGGCTCACGATATCGCCGAGGGCGGGCTTGCGGTGGCATTGGCAGAAGCCTGTTTCAATCCGCGGGCGATTCTGGGAGCCGAAGTTGAACTTGGGCGAGCTGGAAACGCTGCCGCGGTTGATTTTTTTGGCGAGGGCGCATCGACGGTGATTTTGGCGATTGGGCCGGGTGACGTGGCGCGCGTCGAGAAATTGTTTGCCCGGCGCGGATTGGAGCTTGCGCTTGTCGGAAAAGTAATCGCCGAGCCGCGGCTCAAGATTGGATCAATCGACGAAAGCGTTTCCGAGCTACAGCGAATTTACGAAGACGCGATTCCAAGGAGGCTCAGAGGCGGTGACTGAAGAAGATTCGGTCCTTGCGGTCGAAGCAGTCGAAGAATCGAACCTCGACATCTTTCACGAGGAGTGCGGAGTGTTCGGCGTGTACCGGCATCCGGAGGCCGCCAACCTCGCATACCTCGGCCTCTACGCGCAACAGCATCGCGGGCAGGAATCGGCCGGGATCGTCTCGTCCAACGGCAAGTCGCTCATTTCGCATCGCGGGATGGGACTGGTCGCCGACGTTTTCAACAGCACAATCATCGAGAAGCTCGAAGGGACGAGCGCGATTGGGCATAACCGCTACTCGACGACCGGCTCGACGACGATCGGCAACTGCCAGCCGCTGGTCGTCGAATATGCACGCGGCGGGCTCGCGCTCGCGCACAACGGCAACCTGGTAAATTTCACCGAACTGCGCGAGCGGCTGGAGTCGACAGGATCGATTTTCCAGTCGTCGTCGGACAGCGAAGTGATGATTCATCTGATAGCGGCGTCGCACGCGCCTACTCTGCCGGAGCGGGTCGCCGAGGCGCTGGCGCAAGTGCGCGGCGCGTATTCGCTGGTAGTGCTGACGGAAGATTCGATGATCGCGGTGCGCGATCCGCACGGCTTCCGTCCGCTGGTGCTGGGGAATCTCAATGGCGCGACGATCGTGGCGTCGGAGACCTGCGCGCTGGACCTGGTGCGCTCCGAATATATTCGCGAAATCAATCCCGGCGAGATGATCGTCGTCGATGAAGCCGGGCTGCGCTCGATCAATCCGTTCGCGCATGCGCCGACCAGGCGATGCATCTTCGAGTACGTGTACTTCTCACGGCCCGACAGCCAGGTTTACAGCCGCAACGTGTACCAGGTCCGCAAGCAGCATGGGCGGGCGCTCGCGCGCGAGGCGCCGGCGATTGCGGATATCGTGGTTCCGGTGCCGGATTCCGGCACGCCGGCCGCGCTCGGCTACGCGGAAGAATCGGGGATCCCGTTCGAGATGGGCTTGGTGCGCAGCCATTACGTCGGCCGCACGTTTATCGAACCGCGCGCCTCAATTCGCCATTTCGGCGTGAAGATCAAATTCAACCCGGTGGCCGAATTGCTGCGCGGCAAGCGAATCGTGCTGATCGAGGACTCGATAGTGCGCGGCACCACGCTCAGGAAGGTGATCCCGATGCTGCGCGAGGCGGGCGCGCGCGAAGTTCACATTCGAATCGCGTCGCCGCCGACCACCAACTCGTGCTTTTACGGAATCGACACGCCGACGCGCGAGGAGCTGCTGGCGTCGTCGCATTCGGTCGAAGACATTCGCCGGTACATCACAGCCGACTCGCTCGCATATCTCAGCTGGGACGGGCTGTACTCGTTCAACGGCGAGAGCCGCGACGGATATTGCGACGCGTGCTTCACCGGGAATTATCCAGTCGAGATTCCGCGCGACACCACGCCCGCGCAGTTGCATTTGTTTCTCGCGAATGAGGACGGGCTGAAGGCGGACCGGCGCTAGCTTATAGCTGCCGCCCGGAACCCTCACCTAACCTCTCCCGTACGGGCGAGGGACCAGAAGCTAGGGCTCGGAGTCGACGATGTCTTCGACGAATTCCTTCATCGGCCGGTGCGACACCAGTATGCAAATGAAGCCGCCGGGCGGGTAGCTCAGGCAGACGCTGTAGCCCTTGTACTGGTAGCAGTGATGGCCGTCCATTTCCTGCGCCTCACCGTCGGGCGGTTGTAGCCCGTGAGACTTCATGTAGGTGCATAGGATCGTTCCCGTGTCGCCGCGATAGAAGGTGTAGGCGACCGAGGTTCCATCCCGCAGGCGATCTATCCGTCCACCAATCAGATGGTAGCCGCGGTGCTCGAAGTTCCACAGGAATCCCGGCAGCTGGTGATCCATGTAGGCGTCCGACAGGTCGGCCGGCAAGGCTGATTTGACGTTGGGCTCGAAGCGCTGGACGAAGTGCTCGTAGTGTTGGATCGCCACGTCGAACGGCGGGATTGCGTGCGCCGGGGGCGGGCTGCCGTCATGCAGCATCACGAACGCGAAGACCGCGACCGCGGCGATTGCGACAGGCGCCCACATCCGCGCGCGGCGAATCGAGTACCAGCGGCCGCGATCCGCGCCGGCGGCGCGATCGCGCCCGCGTCCCGCGGCGTTGGAGGCGTCA
>NZ_DATEQZ010000006.1:0-2021 GCF_035272065.1 Binatus sp. (SeqCode) | reverse complement strand
CGCTAGCCGCATCAAAGTGAACAAACAACTGCTTCGCGCCTTGCGTCATCTTTTACAAGGTTACTATCTTTGAACCCGCTTGCTCTCGAGGCACCAGTCGCGCAAATAAAAGAATGACGGGGCCGCCCGGTCGATGTCTGTGCAAGATGCGGAGATCATGGCGAAAACCGACGAGCCGAAAAACCGCGCCAGGAAGAGCGTCGTCAGTCTGAAAGTGACGCTGCGCGGCACGAAGCCGCCGGTGTGGCGCCGGCTCCTGATGCACGACGAGACGACGCTCGGCGACCTGCATCAGGCGATCCAGGCAACGATGGGCTGGCGCGACAGCCATCTCCATGCCTTCGACATAGATGGCCGGACATATGGCGATAGACACACTGACGACGACGTCGCTGACGAGAATCACTTGACCCTGAAAAGCCTGCTGAAATCCGGCGTCACCCGCTTCGCCTATACCTACGATTTCGGCGACAACTGGGAACACATGGTCGCGATCGAGAAAACTCAGCCGACCCGCGCGGGGGGATCCTATCCGGCCTGCGTTGCCGGAAAGCGAAACTGTCCCCCAGAAGATTGCGGTGGTGCTTGGGGCTACCTGCACCTGCTCGAAGTCCTGGCCGATCCCACTCATCCGGAGCGCGCCGAACAAATCGAGTGGATCGGCGCAGAGTTCGACCCCGATGAGTTCGCCGTCGCAGTGGCCGACGAGACGCTCGCTGCCCGCTTCAATCGAAAATAGAGCGGGACAGGGTGCGACTGGTGAATTAAGCCCGGAAGTAACACGCGGGAAGGACGATTATCGCGTGTAATTCCTCGCGCCTTGGGTGACCACATTCGGCAGATCCCACGATATTCGGCCCGGGGTCCAGCCGTCCGGCTATTGCAGGCAACACTTCTTGTATTTCTTGCCGCTGCCGCACGGGCAGGGCTCGTTACGGCCGACTTTTTCGCGTCGCGGCGACACATGAAGGTCGTGCTGGGTACGATCCGCGCTGGACTGTGGCGACCAGCGCGCGGGCAGAAGCGTACAGCGCGGTGCGGGCGTGGCGCGGCGGTCTCGCAGCCCCAGCTCGATTTCCACGTCCTCTACGTCGCCGGCGATCGAGAGCTCGACCGCGTTTCGCCGAAATGCGTCACGTATAGCATCGATCGCCTCGACTGCGTGCAGATCGATCAACGCCGACACGGCGAAGCCGTTGATGGTCTCGTCCGAGTCAGCTTGCGGATCCAGCGTCTGTACCAGGATGCCAATGCATTCCCGGCGGCAATCGGGATACCGTGCGACGATTTCGCGGAGCCCCGATATTGCCGTGGCAACTGGCGATGCCGGGGTTGCTCGATTCGACAGGAATCCGGCGATATGCGGGATGGCAGCCGGTCCAATCATGCCAAGCACGACCGGAACTTCCAGATCGGCCGCGTCGTCGTGCTCCAACGCCTTCAGAAGCGCAAGCAATGGTTCAACCGCCGCCTCGGCCCGCAAATGCCCCAAAGCACGCCAGGCATGCACGGGGGCCCACACCGCGCTGGAGTCCGGGTCGCCGTGGTGCAACGCTGAGTCGCAGGCCATTCCAATCAACGCACCAACATGCTCGTGCCCGATACCGAACTCCGCGGAATAGTCAGGCCATTCCGCGGGATCGTCATCGCCCGGCTGGCCAATTCGCAGCAGTTGACGAACCGGTTCTGCGTAATCGCCACAAAGATCGATGCCCTGCACGCCATCCATCGTACGAGATCCCGTCATCCGCAAGGGTCAAACGGCCGCTTCTATGCAGCGGCTCCACCATGGGCGCGCGGCTCCGCGAGGATCGATGCGCCGAGTCGCCCGACGCCATTTTGGCGGCAACATCGACCGCAGCAACCTGTTCTCCGGGCGCGCAGCAGTTCTCAATGCGATTGAGTCGCGTTTGCGCGGGTATGGTCTGGGCAAGGTGAGTCCAGAATGCCACAGTTTGTGTTGGAACATGTTGCAACCGCACGATGAAGGATTCCCAAGGATCGGGATATCGGATTCTTTG
>NZ_DATEQZ010000005.1:0-4156 GCF_035272065.1 Binatus sp. (SeqCode) | reverse complement strand
CAGCGCCGAGTTCCGCCTCCAGCTCCGCGAGGTCCTTGAAGTGCACGTAGAACGTGCCTTTTGCGAGGCCCGCCGCCTGCATCACCGCATCCACGGTTACCGCGCCGTCCGTCGTCGTCGCGTAGCGGTCGCGTGCTGCATTCAGGATCGCGGCGCGGGTACGCGCCCGCTTCTCTGAGCCGATCTCCGCCCGTCTCACCAGATTTACTCGCGCCATTGTCGTGCCAAAACCGCCCTTCGCGATGTTGTTATAGTCAGTCTGACCAGTAGGTCAAGATGAAAAATGAGGCGCCGGCGCCAACGCCTCGTCCGTCGGGAGCGAGCGACGCCGGCGGGACGCCGCGTCTGTCTGGCTCGCGCGAAGACATGACGCTCAAGGACCCGAAGGATTTCCGCATCATCGGCAAGCCGATACCGGGCGTCGACAATCCGAAGATCGTAACCGGCCAGAAACTCTTCGGCATCGACGTGACCATGCCGGGGATGGTGTATGCCGTCTTTCAGAAATGCCCGGTCTTCGGCGGTACGGTGAACAGCGCGAATATCGACCAAATCAAGAAGCAACCGGGCGTGATCGACGCTTTCATCGTGCGTGCGCGCGATGCAAATCCGGGCAGCGATCCACAAGGAGCGAGCGACGGCGTTGCGATCGTTGCGAAAAACTGGTGGCTCGCTGATCGCGCGCGCGAGAAGCTGCAAGTGAGCTGGGATGAAGGCCCGTTCGCGACGCAAAGCTCGGACGGGTTCGCGAAGGAGGCGGCGCGGCTTGCGCAAGAAAATCCCGCCTCGTATCTCCGCCGCGACGGCGACGTGGCAATCGCTCTAGCCCGCATTTCTCACAGTTCCCGACGACCGAGTGCTGTGTTGCAATTCCTCGAATCTCTGCAGGTACTTACATCGCCGCGTCATGTAACAGGCTGGATGGGCCGAAAAACAGACTGTTTCTTACCGCTTTTGCACCGAACTGCGGTAGGACGCTGATTTCAGACTCAAATCTGCGATTTCGGCGTGCGCCGATTTCAAGCGTGTGAGATATCCGGGCTAGGCGGTGCGGCGCGTATCGTGGAAGCGTCCTACTTCTATCCTTTCCCCTCGCATATCGATCTCGAGCCGCAGAACTGCACCGCGCACTTCGAGAATGGCAAAATCACGCTCTGGGCGCCGACGCAACAGCCTGCGCCGGGCGCGGCACTCGTCGCCGCAACCCTCGGCATTCCGCAAAGCAATGTCACGGTGAACATGACACGGATCGGCGGCGGTTTCGGTCGGCGGCTGCGCAATGATTTCATGGCGGAAGCGGCTTGGATCGCCAGACAAGTCGGCGCGCCGGTGAAACTCCTGTGGAACCGGCAGGACGACATGCAGCACGACTTCTACCGTCCCGCCGGCTTCCATTTCTTCAAAGCGGGACTTGATGCCAACGGCAAGCTGACCGCATTCCGCGATCATTTCGTGACGTTCAAGCGCGGCGCGAATATCGCCGATTCGGCGATGATGGACGCCAATGAATTCCCCGCACTCTGCGTCCCGAGTCTCGAATACGGACAGTCGCTGATCGCGTTCAACGTGCCGACCGGACCGCTGCGCGCACCACGCTCCAACGCGTTTGCCTTCGCCTTCCAGTCCTTTATCGATGAGCTCGCGCATGCGGCGGGCAGCGACCCGGTGGAATTCCGGCTCGCGTTGCTCGGAGAACCACGCGTGCTCACGAATTCCAGCGGCAAGCCGGATGCGCTCCGCGATTTCGACACCGGCCGCATGCGCGCCGTGCTGCAGCGCGTTGCGGAAATGTCCGCCTGGGACAAGCGTGACACTTTGGCGAAACGCACCGGCAAAGGTGTGGCGTTCTATTTCAGCCATTTGGGCTATTTCGCCGAAGTAGTGCAGGCGACCGTCGCCGAGTCGGGTGATGTCAGACTGGATCATGTCTGGATCGTCGCCGATGTCGGCAGTCAGATCATCAATCCGAGCGGCGCCGAAAACCAAGTGCAGGGGGCCGTGCTCGACGGACCCGGCGCGGCGCTGGGCCAGGCAATCATCATCGAACGCGGGCGCATGGTGCAGGCGAATTTCGACACGGTCAAGCCGCTGCGCATGAACCAGGTACCCCCGATCGACCTGCAGTTCCTGGTCACGAACCACCCGCCGACTGGGCTCGGCGAGCCCGCTTTGCCGCCGGTAATTCCCGCTCTCTGCAACGCAATCTTCGCCGCGACAGGCAAGCGCATCCGTAGCCTGCCGATCGACCCGGAGATGCTGAAGGCGTAAGTGTCGGCCTGCAATGTGGGGTTCGGGAGTTGCACGAGACTCAGCGCCGTAAATCGCGACCCGCTGCCGTGCAGCACTCGCTGTCCAGGGAAGCGCGGCAGGTCGCCAGATGGTCGCTTCGAGACCGTCTGGCTGACCAGCGAGGCCAACCTCGCGGCGTTGACCGAATTCCGGCAGGCTGGGACGATCATAAAGACGTCCGTCGTTCCGACCCGCTGCGAGTGACCACACAGACTGGATCCGGAGGAAACAAAACAATGTCCACGCCGCTACAAGTCTCCGGCAGGGTCCGAAAAATCCAGCGCAGCGCGCTGATCATGCTGCTGATCTCTGGCGTCATCAACTATATCGATCGCGCTACGCTCGCGGTCGGCAATCCGCTCATCCGCCAGGAACTTGGCCTTTCGATCGCGGATATGGGCTATCTGCTCTCCGCCTTTCTCTGGGCCTATGCCTTCGCACAACTCCCGTCCGGCGCGCTGGTCGACCGCTTCCGCCCGCGCGTGCTGCTGACGGCAGGGCTCGCGCTCTGGTCCCTCGCCCAGGTCGTGAGCGGGCTGGTCGCGAACTTCGGGCAATTCTATGTCGCGCGCCTCTGCCTCGGCGCCGGCGAGGCGCCGCAATTCCCGACCGCGACGCGCGTGACCCGCGACTGGTTCAACCCGCGCAGCCGCGGAGTCGCCTCCGGCATCTGGAACAGCGCCGCGCCGCTCGGCACCGCGATCGGCGTGCCGCTCCTCACCGCACTCATGCTCGCCTTCGGCTGGCGCTGGATGTTCATCATCATGGGGCTAGCTGGCCTGGTCGTCGCCGCGATCTGGTTCACGCTCTACCGCAACCCGACCGAGGTCGCGCTCACCGATGGCGAGATCGCCTATTGCACGGAGGGCGATCCGGCCACGCGCCGGGACCCGGTGACGTTCCGCGAATGGCGGATGCTGTTCAGGTTCCGCACCACCTGGGGCATGATCATCGGCTATTTCGGCTGCATCTACGTGACCTGGATCTACCTAGCCTGGCTGCCGGGTTATCTGGAGATCCAGCGGCATATGAGCGTGACGCACACCGGCATCGCCGCGGCGATCCCCTTTCTCTGGGGCATCGCCGGATCGATGGCCGGCGGCTACGGCGCCGACCGGCTGCTCCGTGCCGGGCAGACCGCGCTCAACAGCCGCAAAATTCCTGCCTCGCTCGCCCTGGTCGGCACGGCCTGCTTCACCGTCGCGGCAGCCTATACGCAGAGCGACACACTCGCCATCGCCTGCATCTCGGCGGCAGTCTTCCTGCTCTACGTGACCAGCACCTGCTCTTGGGCGCTGAGCTCCGTCGCGGTGCCGCCGAACCTCACCGCTTCGGTCGGCGCGATGATGAATTTCGGCGGCTACCTGGGCGGCGCGCTGGCGCCGACCGTGACCGGCCTGATCGTGCAGCGGACCGGCTCCTTCGTCGCAGCCCTCGTGGTCGGCGCGATCGTCGCCCTCGTCTCCGCATGGTCCTACATGTTCGTCGTCCGCGACGAGATCTCGGACGCGCATCTCGACGCGTTGCACGCCTCGCTCGCGAAGTGACGCACCGCCCCTGAAGACTGCGGGCGTTAGGCCGCGCCTTGCGCGACCTAACGTCCCGGCAGCGCGAGGCGAAGGCCGAAGCCGAGCAACACGCTGCCGCAGACGCGATCGAGCGCGCGGATCACCTTCGCCCGCTGCAGCAGGCGCGCGAACGGGCGCATCGCCAATGAACGGCTGGTTTAGCCTGGATTTCTCATACGCAAGAGGTGCATCGGGGCTGAGAATCTGAGAGAATCGTTGTGTCGCAGCGATTTCTCCACGATCCAAGGTGCGCCCCGATGCAGACAGACTGTACGCCGAAGCTGTTCGAATTTGAAGCG
>NZ_DATEQZ010000004.1:0-12915 GCF_035272065.1 Binatus sp. (SeqCode) | reverse complement strand
GCATCTCGGGCGCCGCATGCTTCATCCCGAGGAATACGCCGCGCAGCAGTACATTCTGGCTCTTGTCCCAATCCTCGACGGAGATTTGTTCGAGCGGTCCGACTGCCCCGCCGATTCCGGCGTTGTTGTAAATGATGTCGAGGCGCCCGAACTCCTTGATCGCGCGTGCGACGAGCGCCTTGATTTCAGCTTCGGCGGAGACGTCGGTTTTCTGAAAGACCGCGCGACCGGCGTTCTCTTTGCAATCGCGAACCGAGGATTCGCCGCCCTCGACGTTAAGGTCCGCGATCACGACCGCCGCACCTTCGCCCGCGAACTTGATTGCGGTCGCGCGCCCGATTCCACTCGCCGCGCCCGTGATTACAGCCACTTTGCCCTTGAGTCTGTCCATCTCAGATTCCCTCTAGCTTAAAAGATTACGACGGCTCGCATCGCGCGTGACGCGCCCCGACGTAAGTAGCAGACCACGACTCCAAGCTGGTAACGCGATCACATTTCAAACGACGGGCCGGAGAAGCCGCTGTCCGGCAGGCCCGCGAGGCGAAAGCGCGCGTTGCCGGTGTTGATGCCGCCGTCGACGACCATTGCGGTGCCGCTGATCCAGTCGGCTTCGTCGCTGGCCAGGAACAGCGCCATCGTTGCGATGTCGTCAGGTTTCCCTGCGCGCGGTATCGGCTGCATCCGCGCCATCGCCTTCTCCGATTGCTCCTCGGCGCCGGGACGCCCGCGATGTATCAGCGGCGTGTTGACGCCGCCGGGGCAGATGCAGTTGACGCGAATCTTGTCGTGGCCGACTTCGATCGCGACCGCCTGCGTCAGGTTCACGATCGCGGCCTTCGCGGCGCTGTACGCGGCGAGATAGCCGACGCCGCGCAAGCCAGCCACCGACGCGGTCGAGATGATCGAGCCGCCGCCCGCTTTGCGCATCTCGGGGATCGAGTACTTCATGCCGAGGAACGCGGCGCGTAGCAGCACTGCGATTGTTTTATCCCAGTCGGCCGATGACACTTTTTCGATCGGCCCGACAACGCCCGCGACGCCCGCGTTGTTGAACATGATGTCGAGGCGCCCGTATTCCTTGACTGCGCGTGCGACCGCGCTCTTGATGTCCGCCTCGCTGGTCACGTCGGTTCGCTGAAAGACCGCGCGCCCGCCTGCCGCGGCGCATTCTGCCACCGCAGTCTCTCCTCCCTGCGCGTTCAGATCGGTGAGTACAACGCTCGCGCCTTCCTTTGCGAAGCGGAGCGCCGTCGCGCGGCCCATCCCGCTCGCGGCTCCGGTGATCACTGCGACTTTTCCCTGGATTCTGCCCATTTTGCCTCTCCTGCGCGCTTGTCGTCGCGCGGTAGTTGATACTGCTCGCAAAATCTCAATAGCAATGATTCAGGGAAGTCGGGTAGCCCGCGCACCAGGCGCGCCAGGGCGAGCGCAGTCTTTGTCATCCTGACCAAAGCGAGCATCGCGAGCGGATGGAAGGATCTCGAACAGCCTCGCGCACCGATTTTGAGTTTCGCTGCATCCCCTTCTGTCATCCTGACGAAGCGAGCGACGCGAGCGGCAGGAAGGATCTCGGACAGCTTCGCCTCAGCGAAGCCGGTACCGGTTTTGAGTCGCTGCGTCCAATTTTCTTTTCAGCCCGAGTTCAGGGATGAACTGTTCAGCCTGACCCCGGTGGATTTTCTGCGCTACGCATACCGTATGGACGATAAGTCAGGATGTCCCACGATCGTCCGGCCTCACTCCAAAAATCGCGTAACGCCCGTCACATGCGAATTTTATTTTGACGGAACGAAACTACGCCTAGAGGGCAACAAACCCAAAACCACTACATATGGCATAAATTTCTCCTTGCCGTGTCTGGCACTCGCAGAGAAACCGATACCGGTGGCGATGATATAGTAGCGGCCATGCTCCCCGAAGATGAAAACGAAAAGCCGACGGGACCTCGGTACGGCTCGCTAATCGAGTATCCGAAAGGGCAGCCGGCCGATTGCGGCGACAATCCCGCAGCGCTGGTCCTCGAGGACGAATCGGCCCCGATCGATCGGAAGCTGGCAGCCACCCCGACCGAACCCGGCATCTACCTGCTGCGCGATCGCGCGGGCAAGGTCCTTTATGTCGGAAAGGCGAAAGCGCTGCGCTCGCGCGTGCGCGCATACTTTCGCGAGGGCGGCGACGGGCGCTACCAGGTTCGTTTCCTTATGCGGCGGGTGCGCGACTTCGACACTATCGTCACCGCCAGCGAGAAGGAGGCGCTGATCCTCGAGAACAACCTGATCAAACAGTACAAGCCCCGGTACAACATCCGCCTCAAGGACGACAAATCGTACCTGAGCGCGAAGATTACCAATCACGCATGGCCGCGAATTACAGTAACGCGCAAGATCGTCAAGGACGGCGGTCACTACTTCGGCCCGTTCGGCTCGGCCGACGGCCTGCGCGAGACGATCGACGTCATCCGCAAAGTGTTTCCACTGCGCACCTGCACCGACGCGGTGTTTCGCAACCGCTCGCGGCCGTGCCTCGAATATCAGATCAAGCGATGCCTCGGACCGTGCTGCTTGCCGGTCGATCGCGACGAGTACGGCCGCCATCTACACGCGGCGCAGATGCTGCTCGAAGGAAAGAACCTTGAGCTGCTCCGCGAGATGCGCGATCTGATGAAGGATCACGCGTCGCGCCTCGAATTCGAGCAGGCCGCGCGAATCCGTGATCGCGTGCGCGCGATAGAGAAAACCGTCGAGCGCCAGACCGTACTTCATCACTGGGGAATCGACCAAGACGTGTTCGGAATCTACCGCGAAGGCGGCTACATCGAGGCGATCGTGCTGATCGTGCGCGGTGGAAAGCTGACCAGCACGCAGGGATGGAGCTTCCAGGACCTGGAATTTCCGGTGCACGAAATTCTCTCCGATTTGCTCACACAGTACTACTCGGGAGCGCGCAATATTCCCGATGAAGTGATCGTGCCGGTCGAGCTCGAAGACGCCGCGGTGCGCGCGGAGCTGCTCTCAGAGCGGCGCGGAAAGAAATGCGAGGTCTTCCAGCCGCAGCGCGGTGAGAAGCTCCGCCTGCTCGAAATGGCGATGGACAACGCGCGCCAGAGCTTTGCCTCGCGCCGCGACAACGAAAAGACGCGTGAGAGAATGCTCGAAGACCTGCGCGTCAAACTCGGCCTGCGCAACACGCCCAAGCGAATGGAGTGCTACGACATCTCCAATCTGCAGGGCTCGATGGTGGTCGGGTCGCAGGTGACGTTTGACGAAGGCGAGCCGCAGAAGAATCTCTATCGCCGCTACCGGATCCGCAGCTTCGAAGGCCAGGACGACTTCGCCAGCATGTATGAAGTCCTCAAGCGCCGGCTCCAGCGTGCGGTGCGTGAAAACGAATACCCGGATTTGTGGGTTATCGACGGCGGCAAAGGGCAGCTCAACGTCGCGCTCGAAGTGCTGCGCGAGTTCAAGCTGCTCGACGAGATCGATTGCGTGTCGCTGGCCAAGCAGCATGTGCTGAACGATCGGCGCGAAAAAGAGGTGACAAAATCCGAGGAGCGCGTCTTCGTTCCCCGGCGCAAAGATCCTATCGTTCTGCCGAAGAATTCGACGGCGCTGTTCCTGCTCGTGAGGATTCGCGACGAGGCGCATCGATTCGCGATCACGTACAACCGCGAACTGAGGCGGCGAGCCCGGCTGCGTTCGGTGCTCGACGATATCGAAGGCGTCGGACCGGTGCGGCGGCGAGCGATGCTTCGTCATTTCGGGAGCCTCAAGCGGATTCGCGAGGCGACGACCGAGGAGATTGCGGCCGTGAAGGGACTCAACCGCGAACTGGCCGCAGAGATTCGCCGCCATCTTGACTAAATGACGGCGTTGCTCGACGTCGAAGAGTCCGGTGACTCCGTCGACGAATCGGCTGCGCCGCCTGCTTCAGCCGCGATTCCCGGCGATGACGCCGGCGCGCGAGTCAATGACGCACCCGTGCGTGATTGACGTAAAAGTTCTCCAAAGCACACATGGGCGGTCGCGCTATCTGCTTGTGCTAGTACATAATCTTCGAGTCAACACTGACCGCACGCCGCCATTGATGCGCAAAGGAGTGCGTACCTATCGCTGCGGGAGCACTTTCCGTAAGAGGCTCCGTCTCGCGACCTGTCGAACTCGAGCCGGTCAGGTTTCGCGAAATCGGGCCTCCGATCCCGGCGGTCATCCGGCTTGAACGGCTGCCGCCGATCTATGCGGTCGCAATTTCTATCATAGCCGGCGATGCGCTCGGCAATTTCCACGTTGCGATTCCGTTGTCGCTCGGACTGGCGCTTACGGCACTGGCGCTCTTCGCGTTTCTCAGCTCTCGACGGACGTTGGGTCTGGCGTCCACGTATTTTGCGATCGCAGTTGCGGCGACCGCTGCCGTTGCGAACGTGCTGGAGCCGCCGCGCGAGTCACATGGCATCGCGACGATGGTGGAAGGTTCGCGCGTTACAATCGAAGGACGCGTATATCGCGAGAGCGAACACAAAGCATACGGCGATCGGCTGTACGTGGGCGTCGAACGAGCCGCCGAGCAGGGCGGCGCCATGTTGGCATCGAGCCGGAATGTGCGAATCGCGGTGCTCGGCGGCGGAGCCTTCAAACTGGGCGATGAAATCAGGCTGAGCGCGCGAATTCACTTTCCGCGCAACTACGGCAATCCCGGCGAATTCGATTATGCGGGGCTGATGGCGCGCGACGGCATCGACGCGACGATGACCGCGTCGAAAAAGGCGTTCGGCTCACCCGTCTTTCAAATCATCGGACATCGTTCGAGCTTTCCGGCCAGTCAGATTGAATCCATAAGAACTCACATCGGCGAGTTCTTCGATCGAAACCTTGCCTATCCTGAAAACGCCGAGATGCGCGCGCTGGTGATCGGCGACCAGGGCGAAATCGGCGAACCGCTGAGGCAGACATTCGCGCGCACCGGAATGGCGCATCTGCTGGTGATTTCGGGATTGCACTTGAGCATCGTGGCGGCCGCGATGTTTGCCGCGGTGCGGCTGGCGATGATGCAGTTGCCGGGGCTGGCAAACCGCGGTTACGCGAACAAGGTTGTCGCGCTTGCCGCGATGCTGGCCGTGTGCGCGTACGCGTCGATCGCGGGGCATCACGTGTCGACGATTCGTGCGCTGGTGATGGTGCTCGCATACATGCTGGCCGTGGCGATCGATCGTTCGCGCGAGGCGATCGCGTCGCTGGCTCTTGCCGCGATCGTCATTTGCGTCGCGCTTCCCGGTTCGACCGCCGATATCGGCTTTCAGCTCTCGTTCGCGTCGGTGATTGCAATCGTGCTCGGGATGCAACGGTTCGCCGCATGGTTTGCGCGCCGCAAACGCATCGGTTTGCTCCGCGGCGAACCGTCGTCGCCCCGCTGGCGGTTTCTGGAAGCCCTGACCGGCTATTTCGCGGTGTCGTTCTGGGCGATGGCCGGCACGGCGCCTCTCACCGCGTACCACTTCAATCAGTTTGCGATTGTCGGAATCGTCGCGAACGCCGTCGTGGTGCCGATCATGGCGTTCGGCGCGACGGTCAGCGGCCTCATCGCGGCCGCATTGAGTTTCATTTCGGAGTCGGCCGCGCGTCCGATACTGTTATTCGGCGCGAACGCGCTCTCGGCCGGCAACTGGCTGGCGGCGTGGTTCGTCGATTGGCCACTGGCGTGGTTTCGCATCTTCACGCCGACGATTCTCGAACTCGCAATCGCGTATGCGTTCCTGATGATGTGGTTGCTCGCCCCGCTTGCCGTTGCGATAACCGGGAAACGATCACGCGACGAGATTCCAGACGATACGGCAGGCGTGTCCGGGTTTGGCTGGCGTGCGCGATGCGCCATCGCGCTGGCAGTTGTGTTGATGGTTGACGGGGGTTACTGGACCTACGAGCGCTTCTTCAATCCCGATCTGCGCGTGACGTTCCTGTCGGTGGGAGAGGGCGACGGCGCAGTCGTGCGATTTCCCGGATCGCGCGTGATGGTGATCGACGGCGGTGGCTCCTACGGCGGTTTCGACGCGGGGGAGCGAATAGTCGCGCCGTACTTGTGGTCACAAAAAATCATGCACGTCGATTACGTCGTGCTAAGCCATCCGGACCTGGACCATTTCGGCGGCCTGGATTTCATCGCGATGAACTTCGCGCCGCGTGCGTTCTGGAGCACCGGCGTGGCGAGCGTCGACGTGAGCTATGCGCGCATGATGGACGACTTCGCGCGCGCCAAAATTCCGATGGTGCAGGTGCACGAGGCGGCCCCGGTCGCGTCGATTGGCGGCGTCACGATTGCGTCGCTCAACGGCGGCTACCTCACCGCGAGGACGCAGAACAACAGTTCGATGGTGCAGCGATTCAATTTCGGCAGCGCGTCATTGCTGTTCACCGGCGATATCGAATGGGCGGGCGAGCGTGCGATGCTCTCCAACCACGCAAGTCTCCGTGCGACGATACTCAAGGTGCCGCATCACGGCAGCGCGACCTCCTCGACCGCGGCATTCATTGCGGCGGTGCATCCGCAGGCCGCGGTAATCTCGGACGGATATCTGAACAACTTTCATTTTCTTATCACCCGCGGTCGTCGAACGTTACATCGAAGCGGGCGCAATCCTCATGCGCACCGACCTCGCCGGCGCCGTGATGGTTGACGCCGCGCCGGCTCGGATAACCCTGCGAACCTTCCGCGCACTACCCAACGGTTCAATCCGGATCGTTCCCGCGAAAGTCGGCGCTGCCACGGGTATTAGCCCTTGAAGCGATAATCCGAACAGATGTTCAAAGCGATGCGTAAAATCGGCGCGCGTTTCTATCGACCCCGCCCATCACTCTAAGCTACATATGGATCGGGATGGATCTCGAACTCACTGAAGCGCAACGCGGCGCCCGCGACGTTGCCCGCCGCTTCGCCCGCGAAAAGCTGGGGCCTATCGGCGTCGAGGCCGACCGCTCGCATCGATATCCCGCCGAAGCGATCGATGAACTCGCGCGGCTCGGGATGCTTGGTATCTTTCTTCCTGAACAATACGGCGGCGCGGGCCTCGATCACGTTGCGTACTCTCTCGTGCTCGAGGAACTCGCGGTCGAATGCGCTTCGACGGCTGTAATCATGTCGGCGCATTGCTCGCTGGCGTCCTGGCCGATTCTCGGGCTCGGCACCGCCAAGCAAAAGAGCCACTTCCTGCCGAAGATGGCGACCGGCAGCTGGCTTGGATGCTTCGCGCTGACCGAGCCGCAGGCCGGCTCCGACGCGGCGGGTCAGAAGACACGCGCGGTGCGCGACGGCGACTCGTATGTGATCAACGGTACGAAAAATTTCATCACCAATGCGCCGCAATCGAAGGTCGCGATCGTGTTCGCGATGACGCAGCCCGACAAGGGACATCACGGGATCAGCGCGTTTGCCGTCGAGACCGGCACAGCGGGATGGGCGGTCACGCGAGTCGAAGACAAGATGGGAATTCACGGCGCGCATTCCGCGCAATTGAGCTTTTCGGATATGCGCGTGCCGCGCGAAAATCTCCTGCTCGAGGAAGGGCAGGGATTCAAGGTCGCGATGAAGACGCTCGACGGCGGCAGGATCGGGATCGCGTCGCAAGCGCTCGGAATCGCGCGCGCGTCGCTCGAGGCGTCGTTGAAATACGCGAATGAACGGCTGACCTTCGGCAAACCGATCGCGCAGTACCAGGCGATTCAATGGAAGCTCGCCGACATGGCGGTCGAGATCGACGCGGCCCGCCTGCTGACGCATCGCGCGGCCACGCTGAAAGATCGCGGCGAGGCGTGCACCAAGGAATCGGCGATGGCGAAGCTGTTCGCGGCCGAAACCGCGATGAAGTCCGCGACCGAGGCGGTGCAGATTCATGGCGGCTATGGCTACACCAAGGAGTTCAAAGTCGAACGCTTTTTCCGCGACGCCAAGATTACCGAGATTTACGAAGGCACGTCCGAGATTCAGCGTCTGGTGATCGCCGGCAGCGTGCTCGACAACCGGTGATGCGAGAGTCGGCGAGGACCGTACCGTGAGCAATAAAAAGAAATGGCTCGAGACGACCTACAAGCAGGCGAGTGAGCGGCCGATCCGTTTCTCGACCGTGTCTGACATGGAACTCGACCCGCTCTACACACCCGACGACGTCAGCGGCTCGTACGACGACGCGCTCGGCAACCCCGGCGAGTTTCCGTACACACGCGGCGTGTACGGCTCGATGTACCGCGGGCGGTTATGGACGATGCGCCAGTTCGCCGGCTTCGGACTCGCCGAGGACACCAACGCGCGCTTCCATTTCCTGCTCGGCCAGGGCCAGGACGGACTCTCCACGGCGTTCGACATGCCAACGCTGATGGGCTACGACGCCGACCACGAACGGGCGCTCGGCGAGGTGGGACGCGAGGGTGTGTCAGTCTCGACCGTCTATGACATGGCGACGCTGTTCGATCGAATCCCGCTCGACCGCGTCACCACCTCGATGACGGTGAACTGCTCAGCGTCGATTCTGCTCGCGATGTACCTGGTGGTGGCCGAGCGCAACGGAATTCCGTGGGAGCGTGTCGGCGGGACGATTCAGAACGATATGCTCAAGGAGTACATCGCGCAGAAGGAATGGATTTGCCCGCCGCGTCCGGCGCTGCGAATCGTCACCGACATGATCGAGTTCTGTGCGCGCAAAGTTCCGCGCTGGCACGCCGTGTCGATCTCGGGCTACCACATCCGCGAGGCGGGCTCGACCGCCGTGCAGGAGTTGGCGTTCACGATTGCCGACGGCATCTGCTACGTCGATGAGGCGGTCAAGCGCGGGATCGCCGTCGACGATTTCGCGCAGCGGCTGTCGTTCTTCTGGAATCTGCACAACGATTTTCTCGAAGAGGTTGCCAAGCTCCGCGCCGCGCGCCGGATGTGGGCGCGAATCATGAAAGACCGTTTCGGTGCGAAGAATCCGAAATCGATGATGCTGCGGACGCATGCGCAGACCGCGGGCGCGTCGCTGACCGCGCAGCAACCGATCAACAACGTGGTCCGCGTCGCGATCCAGGCGCTCGCGGGAGTGCTCGGCGGAATCCAGTCGTTGCATACCAATTCGATGGACGAGACGCTCGCACTGCCGACCGAACAGGCCGTGATGGTCGCGCTGCGCACGCAACAAGTTATCGCGGAAGAGACAGGAGTGACGAATACGATCGATCCCTTCGGCGGCAGCTATGCGGTCGAGGCGCTGACCGACAGGATGGAGCGCGAGGCGAACGACTATATCCGGCGCATCGACGAGATGGGCGGGATGGTCAAAGCGATTGAGACTGGCTATCCGCAGCGCGAGATCGCCGAGGCCGCATTCCACTTTCAGCGTCAGCTCGAACAGGGAATCAAGACGGTCGTCGGCGTTAACAAGTATTCCATCCCCGAGGAAATTCCGATCGCAACGCTCAAGATCGATCCCGCGATCGAAGAGCGGCAGATTCAGCGCGTGCGCAAAGTGAAGCGCGAGCGCAACTCCGTCGCCGTCAAGGAAGCGCTCGCACGCGTCGCCGAGGCTTGCCGCTCAGGCGAAAACCTGATGGGACCGATTTGCGAAGCGGTGCGTCGTGACGCGACTGTCGGCGAGGTCTCCGACATTTTTCGCGCCGAGTTTGGCGTGTATAGAGACCCAGGCTGGATCTAGACGATGGCGGAAAAGAGACTCAGAATTCTGGTGGCGAAACCCGGACTCGACGGCCACGATCGCGGCGCGAAAATTATCGCGCGCGCGCTGCGCGATGGCGGCTTCGAGGTAATCTACACCGGGCTTCATCAGACGCCCGGAATGATCGCGGAGGCCGCCGTGCAGGAAGATGCCGACGCGGTCGGGCTCAGCGTGCTTTCGGGCGCGCATATGACGCTGTTTCCGGAAGTGATGCGCCTGTTGAAAGAGCGCGGCGCCGGCGACGTCGCGGTGTTCGGCGGCGGTATCATTCCCGACGACGACGCGGTCAAGCTCAAAGAGATGGGCGTGCGGCAAATCTTCACTCCCGGCGCATCGACGGAAGACATCGTAAAGTGGGTGCGCGAGAACGTCGCCGCACGCACTTAGGTTCAAGATGAATTTCGATCTGACCGAAGAGCAGCGGCGCATCCGCGAGACGCTGACCGACTTTGCCGAGCGCGAGATTAAGCCGCACTCTACCAAATGGGACAAGGAAGAGACCTTCCCGCGGCATATCGTCGAGCAGCTGGGCCAGCTCGGCTTTCTCGGCGTCGCTTTCCCGGGAAAATTCGGCGGCGGCGGCGCGGACACCCTCTCGCAAGTGCTCGTTGTCGAGGGGCTCTCGCGCTACGACGCGTCGATAGGGCTCACCTGCGCCGCGCATATGTCGCTCTCGACCGGGCACATCGCGGCGTTCGCATCCGACGAGCAGCGCGATCATTACGTCCCCGCGATGCTGCAGGCGAAGAAGCTCGGCGCGTGGTGCCTCACCGAGCCGAGTTCCGGTTCGGATGCGGCCGCGATGCATACGAAGGCCACGCGGGTCGGTGACAACTATTCGATCTCAGGCTCCAAGATGTTCATCACCAACGGCACCGTCGCCGATGTGTATGTCGTGATGGCGATTACCGATCAAGCGCGCGGGCGCGACGGTGTTTCAGCATTCATCGTCGATCGCGGCACTGCGGGACTCTCGAACGGAAAGAAAATCGAGAAGCTGGGACTGCGCGCGTCCGACACCGCCGAGGTCATCTTCGAGAACGTCACCGTGCCGGCGCGCAACCTCGTCGGCGAGCTCGGCGCCGGCTACCGGGATACGCTCAAGGTGCTCGAGGCAGGCAGAATCGGAATCGCCGGATTCGCGGCGGGAATCGCGCGCGGTGGCTTCGAGGAAGCGCGCGCGTACGCGCTCGAGCGCGGCCAGTTCGGCAAGAAGATTGCCGAGTTCCAGGCGATCCAGTGGATGTTCGCCGATATGGCGACTCGAATCGAGGCATCGTGGGCGCTTATCTGCCGCGCCGCCGCGCTCAAGGATGCGGGCAAACCGTTCGCGCGCGAAGCCGCGATGGCGAAACTGTTCGCATCGGAGACCGCGATGTGGTCGACGATCAAAGCGGTGCAGATTCACGGCGGCTACGGCTACGTCACCGACTTCCCGGTCGAGCGCTACATGCGCGACGCCAAGCTCTCGGAAATCGGCGAGGGTACCAGTGAAGTGCAGCGGATGATCATCGCCAAGTCACTACTGCGCGACGGCTACCTGCCTGCTTGACCGCTTAATCCTCCAACAGATCTTCGCGAATGATGGCTAGTTCGGCGGGCCCGAGGCCGATTACCTCGCGCATAAAGCCTTCGATGCCGCCGTTCTCGTCAATCAGTTCGAAGACTGGATCGAGTTGCTCGGCTGCGAGCGGGGCCTTGGTGAAGACCAAGTTGCTTTCGAGGAAGTCGGCGACGATTCGATCGCGTTCGACTCCGAGCATCGACAGCAGCATCGCGGCGCCGACTCCAGTGCGGTCACGGCCGGCGGAACAATGGAAGAGCAGGGGGTAAACGTCGCGCTCGGCGAGCAGCTTGAAGAAGCGGCGCCAGTCGTGTCGAAAGTGCATGACGAGTGCGAGATGCTCGCGGCCGGGCTCGGGTGCTACGCGCGTGTAGCCTTGATCGCTAAACCACTCGTCGCCCATCGGGATGTGTTCCCATCGGATGCCGCGGCGCCCGGCGGGCTGGGGCGCGCCCAGGTGTTTGACTTCGGCACGGCTCTGAAGCGTGACGAGGGTGCGAAGCTCGAGCTGGCTGATGGGACTTTCGGGCGGAACTTCGGCGAGATGCGATGAGCGGAATATCATCCCGGCGCGGACGCGCCGGTCATTGGCGCCGGGATGGCCCCCAAGGTCGCGGAAATTTTGCGCGGCTAAGCCGCGGAGCAGCTCGAAGTCGACCACGACGCGCGGCTTTTCTGGCGTGGCTTCAGTTTTGTTCTTCTTTTTTGGCAAAGGGGATTGAACCGCGTCTGTTTACGGACCGAGTTTGCAAAGCGTGCCGCACTGGCCAAAGACGAACCATCCGGCGAAGGGCCTTGCTTCACGCATCGCGGCCGTTTAATAGACTGAAGTCTAGTTATATGGCCGAGTATATCGACAGCTCCGGTGTTCATGCCATTGCCGAGGCGCCGGTTTCGCGGCGCGAGCGCAAGAAAGGGCGCACCCGCGCTGATATCTACAATGCGGCGATGAACCTTTTCCTGCGCCGCGGTTTCGATTCGGTTACGATCGACGATATCTGCGACAGCGCCGACGTGGCTCGCGCGACTTTTTTTCTACATTTTCCGGCCAAGGAAGCTTTGCTTATCGAGTACGGTGAGCGCGCCAACGACGAGCTCGCGGCTGTGATTGGCGAGTATCGTGGCAGCGCGACTGCGACGCTGCGGATGGCGCTCAAGATGCTGGCCGAGCGCGCCGTGCGGCATCCCGACGTAGTCCGGCTGGTGATGCGCGAAGTGCTGGCGCGGCCGCGCGTGCTTAGCGAGCACGACGAGAGCACGGCCGACCTTATCAATCTGCTGGCGGCGGTTATCCGGCGCGGGCAGAAGAGCGGTGAGTTTCGGCGGCGGACAGAGCCGACGGTTGCAGCGCTGACCGCGTGCGCGGCGTTCTTCGCGCTCATCTACACTTGGGTCCGGCATGACGGGAAGATCGACATCGAGGCTGCCGTGGCGGAGACTTTGGACATTATTTTGAACGGGTTCAACGAGAAGAAATCCAAACGCGGACATTCTCCCGCACGGATTAGAAGGACAAACATCTAGTGGCCTGTAACGGTGACATTGGTATCGGATTCTTGTATCATGAGGCATGCTTGCAGGAGAGTTTTGCTTGACGCCGAGTGAGCGCAGGGAGCTGCGGGATAGGCTGCGCTCGCGCACGCTGCCGGCCGAGGATGTG
>NZ_DATEQZ010000003.1:0-116182 GCF_035272065.1 Binatus sp. (SeqCode) | reverse complement strand
CGCGTTGAAAATCAAGGGCGCCGAAGCCGACGAGCTGGCAGGCGCGGTGCGAGCGATGCTTTCGCGCGCGCGTCCGCTCAATCTGCGCGACGGCGAAGTGCTCGACACTTGCGGCACCGGCGGCGACGGCGCCAGCACCTTCAACATCTCGACCGGCGCCGCGCTGATCGCCGCGGCGGCGGGCGTGCCGGTCGCCAAGCACGGCAATCGCGCGATTAGCGGCACAGTAGGCACGGCCGACGTGCTCGGGGCGATGGGCGTGAAGATCGATTGCGATCCGGAAGGGCTGAAACGATGCCTCGACGCGGCCGGATGCTGCCACATCTTCGCGCAAGCGTATCACCCCGCGTTCAAGAAGATCGCGCCGCTCCGACGCGAGCTGCGAATTCGCACCATCTTCAACCTGATGGGCGCGATCGGCAGCCCCGCGCGTCCGCACTTCCATCTGTTGGGCGTCGCCGAGGAAAATTTGATCCGGCCAATGGCAAACGCGCTCAACGCGCTCGGAACGCGGCGTGCGATGGTCGTGCATGGCGGCGACGGAATCGACGAAATAGCAATCAGCGGTCCGACCAGGGTCGCGGAACTTCGCAACGGCGAGTTGACGGAATACGAAATCACACCGGAGAGCCTCGGCGTCTCGCGCGGCGACCATCGCGCGCTGGTGATCAGAAATCTCGACGAGGCTGTGCGAGTTCTGCGCGGCGCGCTTGATGGCGGCGCGGGCCCGGCGCAAGATGTGCTCGCGCTCAACGGCGGCGCCGCCATCTACGTCGGCGGCAAGGCGTCGTCGCTGAAGCAAGGCGTCGATGAGGCGCGAGAAATCATCGCGAAGAGCCGCGCCCTGGAAGTCCTCGACAAAATGCGTCGCGCCAGCAACGGAATACAATGAGCTCGATACTCGACAACATTTACGCAGCCAAACGCGTCGAAGTGCGTGCCCGACGCGCAGTCGTGTCGCCGATGGCGATCGTCGCCGAGGCGGGACGTGCGCCCGAGCCGCGCGATTTCGTCACGGCGCTGCGCGCGCATCGTCCCGCGGTAATCGCGGAGATCAAGCGCGCCTCCCCGAGCAAGGGCGACATAATGCCGGGACTCGATCCCGCCAACGTCGCGCGTGAGTACGTCGCCGGCGGCGCCGTCGCGATCTCCGTTCTGACCGACGTGCATTTCAAAGGCACGCTCGACGATCTGCGTGCCGTCCGGGCCGCCGTGGACGTTCCGCTGTTGCGCAAGGATTTCATTTTCGAGCCGTACCAAGTTTACGAAGCGCGCGCGGCTGGCGCGGATTGCATTCTGCTGATCGCCGCGATGTTGAAAGAGGGGGAGCTGCGCTCGCTGGCGGCGCTGGCCCGCGAACTTGGCATGGCAACGCTGGTCGAATCGCATGATCCCGCCCAGTTCGCACTCGCTCAGAAAATCGGCTCTGAACTGATAGGCATCAACAACCGCGACTTGCATACTTTTGTGACCGACATCGCGGTGACCGAGCGCCTGCTCGCCGGCTACAAAGGTAACGCGTCGATCGTCACGGAAAGCGGAATCGATTCGCCCGACGATATTCGACGACTCGCCGCTGCCGGCGCGCGTGCGTTTCTTGTCGGCGAGAGCCTGCTTAGGGGCGGTATGCCGGGCGCGAAACTGGCAGAGTTGATGCGTGCGTTATGAAGGTACGCGTGAAAATTTGCGGCATCACGCGCGTCGAGGACGCGCACGCGGCGATCGCCGTAGGGGCCGATATGATCGGCTTGAATTTCTACGCGAAGAGTCCCCGCTACGTTGACGTCGAGCGCGCGCGAGAGATTCGCGCCGCAGTTGAATCACGCGCGGTGGTGGTCGGAGTGTTCGTAAACGCGGAGCGCGCCTATGTAGATGACCGACTGCGCGCGGTGTCGCTTGAAATGATCCAGTTCTCCGGCGACGAGGATGACGCGGCGCCCGCGGGCTGGCCGGTGCCGTCAATTGTCACGCGCCGGCTGAAGCAGGGCGATTTGTCCAGCGTGATGCCGCATCACGCCGACTATGTGCTGTTCGACGCTTTCAACGAGAAACTCTACGGCGGCAGTGGGAGCCGTATCCCGCTGGAGCAACTTCGCCGGCTTGACCTGAGCCGCGCGTTCGTTGCCGGCGGATTGAACCCCGAAAACGTTGCCGAGGTGGCCGCGCTCGAACCCTACGCGGTCGATTGCGCCAGCGGCGTCGAGTCGTCGCCAGGTGTGAAGGACCACGACAAACTGAGGAGCTTCGTCAATAATGCAAAACGTTCCCGATAGCCGCGGCCATTTCGGCCAGTTCGGCGGAAAGTACGTCGCGGAAACTTTGATGCCCGCGCTGTTCGAGCTGGAGAGCGCCTACAAGGCGGCGCGCCGCGATCCGAAGTTTCGCGCCGAGCTCGAGGAGCACTCGCGCGAGTTCGTGGGACGCCCGACGCCGCTCTACCTGTGCGAGAATCTCACGGCGCGGCTCGGCGGCGCGAAGATTTATCTCAAGCGCGAGGACCTCTGCCACACCGGCGCGCACAAAGTCAACAACACTCTGGGGCAGGCGCTGCTGGCGGTGCGTATGAACAAGTCGCGCATCACGGCCGAGACCGGCGCGGGACAGCATGGCGTCGCGACGGCAACGATGGCGGCGCTGTTTCGCCGAGAATGCGAAGTCTTCATGGGGTCGGTTGACGTCGAGCGTCAGTCGCTGAACGTCTTTCGGATGAAGCTGCTCGGTGCCAAGGTCACGCCCGTCGAGGGGGGTAGCAAGAGTCTGAAGGACGCGATGAACGAGGCGCTGCGTGATTGGATCGCGACCGTGCGCAACACTTACTACCTGATTGGCACCACCGCGGGACCGCATCCGTACCCGATGATCGTGCGCGATTTCCAGACGGTCATCGGGCGTGAGGCGCGCCGCCAGATTCTCAAGCACGAAGGGCGTCTGCCGGACGTGCTGGTCGCATGCGTCAACGGCGGCTCGAACGCGATCGGACTTTTCTACCCGTTTATCAAAGATACCAATGTGCGGATGATCGGCGTCGAGGCCGCGGGTCTCGGCATCAGCGGACCGCATCATGCGGCCACGATCACTGCGGGCAGCGTCGGCGTTCTGCACGGCAACAAGACTTACCTGCTGCAGGACGAGCTCGGACAGATTCGCGAGACGCATTCGATCGCCGCGGGCCTCGACTATCCGGGCGTCGGCCCCGAGCATTCGTGGCTGAACGACGTGGGCCGTGCCGAATACACCTCGGTTACCGACGCCGAGGCGCTCGACGCATTGAAGACGCTGTCGGAGACTGAGGGAATCATCCCGGCGCTCGAGAGTTCTCACGCGGTTGCGCACGCAATCAAGCTGGCGCCGCAAATGGCGAAGGAACAAGTCATGATCGTGAATCTGTCGGGCCGCGGTGACAAGGATATGCAGACGGTCGCCAAGGCGTTCGGAGTTACGGTGTAGCCATGGCCTCGGCGCACAGAATCAAACGTAAGTTTCGCGAGCTGCGCGCGCGCGGCGAGGCGGCGCTGATCCCGTTCATCGTGGCCGGCGATCCCGATATGGACACGACGCGACGACTGGTGCTCGAACTCGAGGCTCGCGGCGCCGACTTGATCGAGCTGGGGGTGCCGTTTTCCGATCCGATGGCTGACGGACCCGCCAATCAGCGCGCGCTGGCACGCGGACTTGGCGCGGGCGCGTCCTTGGCCGCCATACTCTCGATGGTGAGCGAGCTGCGCGCGCAAACGCAGATTCCGCTGATACTGTTCGGCTATTACAATCCGATTTTTCACTACGGATGCGAGCGGTTGTGCGCGGACGCCGCACGGGCGGGCATCGACGCGTTGCTGGTAGTCGATCTGCCGCCGGAGGAAGCCGGCGAGCTCAAGCGGCCCGCGCGCGCCAGCGGCCTCGATCTCATCTACCTGCTCGCGCCGACGACGCCGCTCGACCGAAGCCGCGCGATCGCGCGGTCGGCCAGCGGCTTTCTCTACTATGTGTCGGTGACGGGAGTTACCGGCGCGCGTGCGCATCTAGACACCGGCATTGCAGAGCACATGCGCGACCTTCGCAGCGTGACCGATCTGCCAATCGGCGTCGGCTTCGGCATTTCGACTCCCGAGCAGGCCGCCGAGGTCGCGACGATGGCGGATGCGGTCGTGGTCGGCAGCGCGATATCCTTGTTGATCGAGGCGCACGCCAAGTCCGGCGACGTGCCTGAGGCGGTCGGCGGTCTGGTTGGCGCAATGAAAGGTGCGATGAAGTCGGCGCGCCGAATCGAGCGCGCTCCCGCAGCGGAGAGTTCAGATGGCTGAGCGCGAGCAAACGCCAGTCTCGACGCAGGCGGCCGCTGACGACATCTGGTCGAAGTGCCCGTCGTGCAAGGAGATGGCGTTCCGCAAGGAAGTGGAGCGCAATCTGAACGTGTGCCCCAAGTGCGGATATCATTTCCGCGTCACCGTGGCGCAGCGGCTGTCGATCAGCGTCGATCGCGGGACGTGGCGCGAGCTGATGGCCGAGATGGCGATTGGCGATCCGCTCGGCTTCGTCGATTCGCGGCCGTATCCGAAGCGGATGGAACAGGCGCGGGCGAGCAGCGGGCGCAACGACGCGGTGGTGGTTGGGCTCGGCAAAATCGAGAATCGGCCGGTGGCAGTTGGCGTGATGGATTTCGAATTCATGGGCGGCAGCATGGGCGTGGTGGTGGGCGAGAAGCTCGCGCGGCTGTTCGACATTGCATGCGAGCGCAAGCTGCCGGTGATCGCGTTCGTCGCGTCGGGGGGCGCGCGCATGCAGGAAGGCGCGCTCTCGCTGATGCAGATGGCGAAAGTCTCGTCGGCGATCGGGCGATTCCGCGATGCGCGCCTGCCGTACATCTCGGTGCTGTGCGATCCAACCACTGGAGGAGTCGCGGCATCGTTTGCGATGCTCGGCGATTTGAATATCTCGGAGCCGGGAGCGCTGATCGGTTTTGCGGGTCGCCGGGTCACGGCGCAGACCAGCAACCAGGAGCTGCCCGACGATTTTCAGCGCGCCGAGTTCTTGCTCGCCCACGGAATGCTGGACGCTATCGTCCCGCGGCACCAGATGCGCTTCACGCTAGCGCGAATCCTCGCGATGCTAACCAGGCCGCGCGGCAACCGTGGCGCGCCGGTGCCCGGAACCAAAGGCAGGCACAAGCGCTCCGCGACGTAAACGGAACGCAGGCGCTAGAGGTCAGGCTGCAGGTCTGATGTTCTGATTCAGCCGGGACAGATTCCCAGCGCGACAAACGCTTTAGCATTTAGCTTCTCGATCAATTTCAACAAGGAAACCAGCACTCAAAGTACGAGCGCGGCCGCGTAGCGAAGTCCCATCCAGATTCTCACTAGCAGGGCGCGCAACAAAGCAAAAGCCGAGCGAAATTTCTTCCGCCGGCGTGTGATAGCCGCTAAACTTCCCGCTTACATGGAACAGCTCTCGAAAACGATCGACTGGCTCTATTCGCTGGAGGCGCGCGGGGAGATTTACAAGCTTGAGCGGATGGAGGCAGCGCTTGATCTCATCGGCAATCCGCATCGCAAGCTTCGCTCCGTGCATATTGCGGGCACCAAGGGTAAGGGTTCGGTGGCCGCTATGCTTGATAGTTGTTTGCGGCAAGCGGGATACAGGACCGGGCTTTATACGAAGCCGCATCTTGTGAACCTGGCGGAGCGAACGCGGATTTCGGGCGCTGAAATTCCGGCGGTGCTGATGCTTGAGTATATCGAGCGGCTGCGCGCGATTTACGACCGCGCGGGCATGGCGCTCACCTTCTTCGAGTTCACCGTTGCGATGATGTTCCTGTACTTCGCAGAAGAGAACGTCGATATCGCGGTGGTCGAGACTGGACTTGGCGGGCGGCTCGATTCGACCAATGTCGTTACGCCGATTTTGAGCGTTATTACGCCGATCGGTTTCGATCACATGGAATATCTCGGCTACACGATCGCGGCGATCGCGGGGGAGAAGGGCGGGATTATCAAGAACGATGTCCCGGTCGTGGTTGGCGTGCGCGACCCGGAAGCGCGGCTCGTGCTGACGTCGATTGCCGGACAGCGTGGAAGCGCTGTACGACTGATCGATCGCGATTTTTCATATAAGTCGCGCGCGCCAGCGCATCGATTGGACTACCACGGCCTTGGGCTGGAGCTGCGCGATCTCGAGATTGGGCTCGCGGGGCCGTTTCAGCATGAGAACGCCGCAATTGCGGTTGCTACTCTCGAGGCGCTGCGGGCGCAGGGCTGGCGAATCGATGGGGACGCAATCCGGCGAGGCATCGGAGAAATTTACTGGCCGGGGCGCTTCGACGTCGTGTCAAAGCGGCCGCTCGTTATCCTTGATTGTGCGCACAACGAGATGAGCATTGCCGCGTTGCTCGAAACGATGAGCGTCGAGCTCGGCCCCGAGGTTAGGCCGCGCCTGATATTCGGATGCCAGTCGGCGAAGGAATGGCCGCGAATGGCCGCGATGCTCGCTCCACGCGTGCGCGACGTAACCTTGACGCGGGCCAAGCCGAAGAGCCCTCTGGAGCCGGAAGAACTCGTCGCGCATTTCACGGCGCATTGCCCCGCGCGCGTCGAGCGCGATCCGATGCGCGCGATGGAGCGCGTGATATCCGAATTGGCGCCCGATGACGTGGCACTCGTTACGGGATCGGTGTATCTTATCGGCGAAGTTTACCCGTTCTTTCTAACGCGGGAGGGGCGAGTTGGGTTGTTTCCTGAAGCCGGCTTTTAAAGGAATCGCGATCGCGGTGGTGTTGGCCGTGATGCTTTCGCCGGCTATCGCACGTGCCGACGCTCCCGCTGCCGAGCCGGCGAAGAAGAAATCTGGAATTCCCAGCCCGGTCCGCGCCGAGCATGAGGAACCGGTCAACGTCACCGGCCAGGAAACCATCTACGACTCCAAGACCGACACCTTCGTGGTGAAGGGCGACGCCGTCATGACTCAAGGCGGCAGCGTGCTAAAGGCCGACGAGATCGACATCATGCGCCGTGACAGGCAGGCGCGCGCGATTGGGCATGTGCATCTGATCGATCCCGAAGTCGAAATGTGGGCGACCGAGGGCACAATCGATATGAACAATGAGACGATGGTGCTTTCCAACGCCAAGGTGCTGGCCAAAAAAAATATTTACCATCTTGAAGGCAAGCAGATCATCAAGCAGGAAGGGCAGACCTACGAGGTAAAAAACGGATTCTTCACGACCTGCGGATGCGAGAAGGGCACGCCGTCATGGTCGATAAACGCGGAGCACATGGTGGTGAACATGGGCCACACGGGTACCGCCACCAATGCCACCTTCAACGTGGCCGGCTACCCGCTAATTCCGACGCCGTATCTGATCTTTCCGGCCGACTCGGATCGCCACAGCGGCTTCCTGAGCGGGCGCGAGGGCCAGTCGGGACTGCGCGGCTTCCAGTGGCTGCAACCGTACTATCTGGCGATCAACAAGAGTTCCGACGCGACGGTCGCACTCGATATTGAGACCTCGCAGCGGGTCGGCGGGCTGGCCGAGTACCGCCTGGCCAACGGCAAGGACGATTATTTGTGGGTGGATGGCTCGTTCTACAATGAGTCGCTGCGGTCGGATGCAAATCGCGTGGACGACGTGATCGATCCGCAGATCGCCGATCCGCACATCCCGGTCAACCGCTACGGAATTATCGCGATGACGCGACAGCATCTCACGGACAATCTGATCGCATACGGCGACACGGTTTCGGTAAGCGACAGCTTGTTCCTACGCGAGATGGATGTGTGGACGTTGTCGCGCGGCTATGCGACGACCAGCTTCGGCTCGATGGTAAATGCGGTCTCGAATTTCGGCTTGCTCGATCAATTCGAAAACGCCTACGCGCGGCTGCAGGGTACCTGGAATCAGGATCTGATTCAGCCGCAAGAGTTCGCGTTGCAGCGGCTGCCCGATCTGACGGTGGTCGGACGCCAGGAACTGTTCAACAACCTGATGTTCGCGGACTACGACGCGGAGGCGGTCAACTTCTACCGCTACCAGGGGGTCGATGGCGGGCGATTCTCCGCCAATCCCCGGATTACGCTGCCGTGGCGTTTGGGCGACTACGCCTATGGTTACGGGACCGTGGGTTCGCAGGCCGTGCTCTATGACACGGCAGGACGCAACCTCCATATCATTCCGGTCGGAAGCACCCCGGCGGTTCCCAACCCCACTTGCGCTGACGGTGGCGGCACGCCGCTTACGTTCAACAATTGTGTTTCGCTGAGCCCCTTCAACTCCGCGGGAACAAGCGCGCGAATTGTCCCGTACGCAAACGCCGGAATATCAACGGTCCTCGATCGCGTTTACGACGCCGGATGGGGCCCGGTCGAGAAGCTCAAAAATACTATCGAGCCGTTCGCCAGCTACGCCTACGTGCCGCGCATCTACCAAGGCAATCAGCCCTTGTTCGATCAGACCGATCGTCTGAACGCGCGCAGTCTCATCACTTACGGATTCACCACGCGACTGTTCGCCAAAATGAAGGACGAGGCTCCGGAGGAGACGACTACCGACGCCACCCCCACTGAAGGAATCTCCGATACCGAATCGACTGGTGGGCCCTTCCATGAAGATCCGCTGGCGGGTGCGATCGCGCCCCGCGGCGGAAATATCGTCCGCGGCGGAGAGCATTCCCAGGAGCTCGGCTCCCTCACGATACAGCAGGCGTACGACATCTCGCACGAAGTGGCAACCGATGGATCGAAAATCTCGGACATCGAGGGGCTGCTGAACATTTATGCGACCCAGATCGCAACGCTAAGTTCGCAGCTCGACTACAATCCACGCTCGCATTCCGGCATCACCTTTGCCAACGCAGGGCTGACTATTCAGCCGCCATGGGCCACCAACGAAGCGTCGGCAATCTACATGGGCAAGGCGCTACAAGGCTCTTTCATCCAGTTCGCATACAACTACGCCAGCCGGAACGCCACCGTTTTTCAGGCGACTAGCAAAAACGCCGCGCAGTTCGTATCGGGACGCGCGTACACGGACGTATTCGATCGCCTGGGCGTTTACATAGCACCCAGCTACGATCTCGCGGACAACCGAATGCTCTCGACCGAGTACGGCGTGCGGCTGAAATCTCCGTGCGACTGTTGGGCGGCTGACCTCGGAATCACCGACTCAACCAATCCGAATGAAGTGCAGATCCAGTTCCAGTTGACGCTGGGCGGTTTGGGTTCGGTGGGACGCAGCCCGTTCGGGCGCAATCCGTTCCAGACGCAGGGCTTGATCGGCTCGCCAACCGGAGTGCTGCCGAACTACTGAACTTTCGAGTGCTTGAAAATAGAACTTCCGGCTCAGCCTCGTATTCCAATTACCAAAGCTAGCGCAGCGATCCTAGTGATCGTCGCGGCGATCTTGCTTGGCCAGCGCCTGCACGCGGTCTCCCATCGATACGACCAGTTCGATTTCGTCGTTTTGTACGGCTGGTGGACCGACTACTCGAGCGGCGGCGACCCATGGACCGACCTGCGTGGGCCGATGCATGGTTGCAACTATACGCCGGCTTTCGTCGAGGTATTTTCACCGCTCGCACGGCTCGACCAGAAAGCCGCGTTCTGGATCTGGCAGGCCGCGCAAGTCCTCTGCATGGTGACCGCCGTGTTATTACTGGCGCGCGGGAATGCTTCGCCGCTCGGCGCAGCGCCGACGACCATCGTGCTTTCGCTGGTGCTGATGTCGCGCCCGTTCACCGGCGCGTTGATATGGAGCCAGATCGCACCGATGTTGTTAGCGCTGTTGTCCGGGGCATGGTTCTGCGCGCGGCGGCAGCGCCCGGCTGCCGCCGGACTGTGGCTGGCGCTCGCGGCGTTGCTGAAACTTTTTCCCGCCGGGGCTGCAGGATATTTTTTGTTTGGCCGTGATTGGCGTGCGCTCGGCTGGGCGATCGGCTTTTTTACCGCCGGCGTACTGCTAACGAATCCCGCCCGCTGGCTCGAGCTTGTGACGCAGGGACTGCCGATCGCGTATCGCATCACAGGGCACGCCGGACTGACCGTGCTCTCTTTTGTGCGACAAAGCGTAGCGCACTTCGCTGGTACCAGGACCCGCGCCGAGCCGCTTTTCGCAGTCTGGGGATTCACCGCGCTCGTCGACTTCGCGCTGCTCGCAATCGCCGCTGTGCTCACGATCGCCAGCCGCGGGCGCGCCGATCTCGACGGTCTCCTGTTCGGACTGTGGGTCGCGCTTGCTCTTCTGATGTCGCCGCTTGCGTGGAGCCAGGACACGCTGCTGCTGCTGCCCGCGTACGTGTTCGGGCTGCGCGCTGTATGGCAGGGTTACCAGCCCCGTGAGCCGGCCCGTAACGTCGCGCTGATCGCCGGCGGCGCGATGCTCGCGATCTGCATCGTGACCGGCTTGATCAAGGCGGTGCCGCATCCGGGATTTCCGGTGCCGGTGACTGCTTACCTCGGTGCCGCGCTGATCTTCAGGGCGCGGATGCGCTCGGAATCGACGCCCAGTGAAGCTCAAACCTGGCGCGAACGGCAGTCCTAGAAGTACAGCAATGCGAGATCGGTAAGGATCCACAGCGCGACCGCGAGCATGAGCGGCCGATCGTGGATCAACGCGTCGGCCGGGTCGCCGCCTTCGTTGCGCTCGTCGATCAGGTACAGGTAGCGCAGGATTCCGAATGCGACGAACGGCACCGTCAGATAGAGATGCCGGGTTCCGAGCTTGGCCTCGACCTCGGCCGACGCGGTGTAAATCATGTAGCTGACGAGAGTTGCGCCGGCGACGAGCGAGATCATCTGATCGACCAGCCGGACACTGTAATCCGAGAGCGCGCTGCGATGAGCGATTGCGTCGTCGCCCAGAGCAATCAGTTCGTGGCGTCTGCGCGCCAGCACCAGGAACAGCGCCAGCACGAACGTGATGAACACCAGCCACGGCGAAACCGCGACGTTGATCGCGACGCCGCCGGCGAATGCGCGAAGCACGAAACCGATCGCAACCGCGATCACGTCGATGATCACCTGGTGCTTGGCCCACAGCGAGTACACGAGCTGAAGCACGGCATACAGCACCGCGATGCCCACGAACGCGCGGCCGAGTAAGATGCTCAGCACGACGGCGATCACCGCGAGAGCGAGTGCGGCCCTGCTTGCGGCGGCAACGGTGAGATCGCCGCGCGCCAGCGGGCGGTCGCATTTTTCGGGATTCAGCCGATCGGCCTCGCGATCGGCGATGTCATTCAGCACGTAGCCGGCGCTCGAGAGCGCGCAGAATGCGACAAACGCGACTGCGGCGAGCACGACGTCGTGGAAAACGAACAGACGCTGGCCGAACATCAAAGCAGCCAGCACCAGCGTGTTCTTGAGCCATTGACGGGGCCGCACAAGGCGAACTATCGCGGCCAACTGGCCGGCGCTCCGGCTGTCGTTCAACTTGGTCGCGGCGTTCACTGCCCTTCCTTGTATAGGTCCGCGCTTTGCCGTCGCAAGATGGCGCCGACACTTGACCTCGCCCCGCGTTTGCGAAAACAGTACCGCTCGATGAGTACTTCGACGCAGGAAAAAACCGGACCGTCGGCAACGGTCGAGCTCGTTGGCCTGAAGCGGTTTCTCGATGAGCACAAGCTCGGCGATACCGGTGCACTCAGGTCAGAAAATATCTCGTTCGGCCATTCCAACGAGGTTCACCTGATTCATTTCGACGGCCATTCATGGGCGCTTCGACGCCCGCCGCGTGGGCCGTTGCTGCCGACCGCGCACGACATGATGCGCGAATATCGCGTGCTCAAGGCTCTGCAGGGCACCGCCGTACCGGTGCCGCGCGTGTACGCCGTGTGCGACGATCCGTCGTACATCGGCGCGCCGTTTTACCTGATGGAGTATGTGCGCGGCGACGTCGTGCGCGCCGACAACAAGCATTTCGCACAGACACCCGAGCTTCGCCAACGAGTCAGCGAGCAGATGGTGGACGTGCTCGTCGCGCTGCAGGAGGTCGATTGGCGCGCGGCAGGTCTCGAGGGTTTCGGGCGGCCTGACGGCTATCTGGAACGACAGCTCAAGCGATGGACCGATCAGCTCGAGCGCACGGTACCGCACACGCGCCCGCTGCCCGTGATGGAGAAAGTGAAAGAGTGGCTCCGCGCGCGCATCCCTGAGTCGCCGGCGCCGACGATTGTCCACGGCGACTACAAGCTCGACAACGTGATGTTTGATCCGAACAGCGCGCGCGCGATCGCCGTGCTGGATTGGGAGATGTCCACGATCGGCGACCCGCTCGCGGACTTCGGCTGGATGCTGACCTACTGGCCCGACCCGACCGACCGCGCGTCGGGCGGCGTGATCGCCAGCATGCAGGCTGCCGAAGGATGGCTGACCCGGCGCGAGATGATCGATCGATACGAGCACCGCACCGGGCGCGCGATGCGCGACTTCCCATTCTACCAGGCATTCGCGCTCTTCAAGCTCGCGATTATCATGGAGGGCAGCTACGCGCGATTCGTGCTCGGACAGGCCGACGATCCGCTGTTTGCTGGCAGCAAGGAGCGGGTGCCGGCGCTTGCCGACGCGGCGTGGTCGGTGTGCAACTCGGCGTCACGTCGCTAGCGAGTGGCGGCGCGGAAGATCGATCGCAACCAGGCGCGCGCTTCGGGATACTGCTCGACGTCGAGCACGAATTCCTGGCCGGGATAGGCGGACTGCAAGCGCATATAGATCTCGCTGTCCGTCCAGCGGCTCGGATTCGAGTGATAGGTGAGGGGAGGGCGCCCGCGCGGCTCGAACCATCGCGGCAGCCGCCACACCGAACATCGCATGTCGGTCTCAGTGAGAATCAGCTCTGGTGCGACTCGCTCGAAGATCCCGCCCCCAACGGCATCGACGCCAATTGACGAGAGACGGTCGCTCGCGAAATAGAGGGTGTTGCTTTTGTACTCGAGCTTGCGCGGCGCGAGATGCGGATGTCCGGCGGCCCACGGCTTTTCGGCGGCTGGGCCGCTAGTGGCTCCGGCCACGCACCCGACTTGGAGCCATCCGAAGATGACGTGAAGTATCCGCGCATTGCGGACGAAGCGGAACGTGCCGCCTACCTGCTCGGCTTGTCGAAAGCATCCGAAGAAGAGGAACAGATCGCCGCGGCTTATTTTCTGGTTCGCGAGATGACCCTGCGCGGCCGCGGCCTGGCCGAAGATCGGGCGCCATCCCGGGGCGCGCGCTATCGCGTCGCGGCGCAAATCCGGATCGAGATGCGCGCCGTCGCCCCGCCTGACTCGGCCGCGGGTCAGGCCTTCAACAATCTGCGCGATTGGCGAACCGCTAAATGGAGAGATTTCCGCGTAGGCCGTCGGCGCGCCGGGATCCGGAATGGGAAGCGAGCACAGGCGGTCATCCAGGATTGGGCTCGGGCATCCGCCATGCGCCGAGTCGAATCCCTTGCGGCTAAAGATAAGCTTCATCGGAGTCGTATCGCGCCGCCATGCTATATTTCTCGACGAACTCCCGCGACAAGGAAAATTACCGATGCCTGATTCTGATCTGCTCGCCGAACTGGCGCGCTTTGTTGAACGCATAACCGCGATCGCGCGGACCGGGCTTGCGTTCAAGCCCGACGGCTTCGACTCTGAACGCTACGAGGAATTGCTCAAAGAGGCCGCGCGAATGCATTCGGTCGTCGCAGGCGGGAGCGACGCCGACGCGGAAACATTGCGGCGCCGATGGCGCGAGCAGGTGATCGCCGGCTACGAGGGATACGTCACAGCGGCGGTGGGATGCGGCGTGAGCGTTCAACGAGCGCGACGAAATTCTTATGATCCAGCGGCCGGCCGGTAAATGGTGGTATCCCACCGGGTTCTGCGATGTCGGCGTATCGCCTGCCGAGAACGTTGCCAAGGAAGCGCGCGAAGAGACCGGGCTTGTCATTGCGCCCGAACGTTTGATCGCTGTTATCGACAACAAGAAGTACGGCTCGCCCGCGCGCCATATCTACTCGATGCTTTTCTATTGCCGAATCCTCGGTGGTGAGCTGAAGGCGAATCCGCTCGAGGCTATGGCCGCCGGTTTCTTCCCGCTCAACGATCTGCCGGAGCCGCTGCACGGGATCGATCGCAAGTGGATTGCGCTGGCCCGGGAGTTTCACTTCGGCGGCCGCGTCGCGCCGTATTTCGATCCGCTGTGAAGTGCTAGTGAGTATTCGCTTCGGCCGGGGTGCCGACTACCTGGGCTTGCATCGGCGGCGATACGCCGCCCGTGCTTGCGCCGATTGAGATGATCATCATCCCCTGCTCGTAGCGCGGGCCACCGACGATCAACGTCCCGTTATTCTTGAGCTTGAGGTCGGTGGTCATCATCGGGCGCGTGCCGTCGAACAGCACGATCTCCATCGCGATCATGTCGTTGTCGATTGCGCGCGGTTGCACGTGAAGAATCTTGCCGCCCGGCAGCGTGAACGCGATCATCTTGCCGCAATCGGTCTGCCCCTCGTTGTGACCGATCAGGCTGTAGGTCGAGAAGCCGAACAGGCCGCGCAGCTTCTTATCCATCGGGCCTAGCCGCGGGTCGGTGCCCTCGTTGGTGTCCGCCGCCATGACCGAGTCGATGTAGACGAACACCTGCTTCGGCGCCGGCTGTGCATACGAAAGGCCCGGCGTTCCAAAGGCCGTTATCGCGATAATCAGGAAGGTGAGGCTACCGGGGCGCAGCGTCATGGCGACCTAAGGCTGATCCGGCAACCAGATGACCGTAGTGTCCCGGCGCGGCTCGCTCCAAACTGCAACCGAATGGTTCTCCGACTCGAGCCGCGAGATGTCGGCGTGAGAATCGTTATCCGCCATCGTAGGCTCGTTGGCCGTCGCTTGCGCCACCTGATTTGCCGCCGGCGCGGCTTCGTGTTCCGCCGTCGCGATCGCTGTGGTCGAGTTCGCGCCTCGATTCGCGAACTGCCGAGCATACGGGGTCATCAAAATTATCGTCATGACGGCGACCGCCGCTACTGCGCCGCTCCACGCGAAGCCGGTACCGACAGAATCCGCCTGCCGCCTGAGGAAGCGCGCGATTCTCGTGAACACCGGCTGCGGCAGCCGATCGACGCGAGCGATCACCGCGCTCGAGAAGCCGGCCAGCGAAGGCTCGGCCGCAATCGATCTGAGGTCTCGTCCGAGCGTCGAGTAATCGGCGAGGATGCCCGTGCAGGATTCGCATCGCGCCAGGTGGAACGCGACTTCCTGCATCTCGTTGGGTTCGAGTTCTGAGTCCTCGAACGCGCCGAGCATCATACTTATTTCACCGCATTCAGCCATTTTCGCTCAGCCCCCGGCCACGTCCTTCAGGATGTTCCGCAGGTGCGTTCGCGCATAGTGCAACCTGCTCATGACCGTTCCTCTTGGGCACTGCAAAACGTCGCTAATTTCGTCGTACGACATTCCTTCGACTTCGCGTAGAAGTATCACTGCACGATGTTCTGGCGTCAACTCCTCCAGCGCTTGCTTTAGGCGCGCTGACAGTTCACTGCGGCTGACTTCCTTGAATGAGTCTCCCGAGGTGGTCGGCAACTTGCCGATTTCGGTTTCGGCATCTTCTCCGTGAAGGACCACGTGGCGTCCCTCGCGGCGCCAGAAATCGATCGCGAGGTTGGCCGCGATTCGATAGAGCCAGGTTGAGAAGCTCGATCGCGATTCGAACTTCGACAGGTTTTCATAGGCGCGAACAAAGGTTTCTTGCGCCAGTTCAATCGCGTCATCCTGATTGTGCACCACCGCCAGCGCGACGCCGACCACTCGTCGCTGGTATCGTTCCACCAAAACGCCGAATGCCGCCGAATCGCCCTTACGGGAGCGTTCGATAAGTTCGGCTTCATCACCGTCCTGGCGGCCTGGTGTTCTCAACTTGAGTAGACGCAGGGGCGGGCGACTAAATTCAGCGAATTTTTCACGCCGCGCCGCTCATCTCGGCCCAGTTTGGACCGGATTTCAGCTCCACCTTGAGTGGAATTTTGAGTTCGGCGACCCCCTCCATTTCGCGTTTTGCCAGCGCCGCCGCCTCCACCCACTCCTCTTTTGGCGCTTCCAGCAGCAATTCGTCATGCACTTGCAGGATCATCCGCGCGCCGAGTCCGCGCTCTCGCAGCCCTCTGTCCAGCCGTATCATAGCGAGTTTTATCAGGTCTGCCGCCGTGCCCTGGATGGGTGTGTTGATGGCGATTCGCTCCGCCTGCGCCCTGGCGCCGCCCGGCTGCGCGTTCAGCTCGGGCAGGTAGCGCCGCCGCCCGTACATCGTCGTTACGTAACCCGTCGTGCGCGCGATGCGAACCGTTTCGTCGAGCCAAGCGCGCACTCCGGGCAGCCGCTCGAAGTAGCGCTTGATGTAGTCGGAAGCTTCCGCCAGCGCAATCCCGAGCTCGCCCGCCAGCCGTTGCGGACCCATGCCGTAAATGATTCCGAAGTTTATCACCTTGGCCAGCCGCCGCGCCTCGGCATTGACTTTGTCGGGTGTGACTCCCAGCACCTCGGTCGCGGTCCGCACGTGGATGTCCTCGCCGGTCTTGAACGCATCGACGAGAGTCTTGTCGCCTGAGAGATGAGCCATCACGCGCAGATCGATCTGTGAATAGTCGGCGGACACGAAGACGCATCCCGGCTTCGGCACGAACGCGCGGCGAATCCTGCGGCCTTCGACGCTGCGAGTTGGGATGTTTTGCAGATTCGGATCGCTCGAGCTGATGCGTCCTGTCGGCACCAGCGCCTGATGCCACGTCGTGTGGATTCGGCCGGTGCCAGAGCGAATCACCTCGGACAGCGCGTCGGCATAGGTGGATTTCAGTTTCGAGATCGTGCGGTATTCGATCAGCTTGCGCGGTAGCGGATGCACCGCGGCCAGCTTTTTGAGCGTATCGGCGTCGGTCGAAAATCCGCTCTTGGTTTTTTTCAGGCCCTTGGCCGACAGCTTGAGCTCGGTAAACAGAATCTCGCGAAGCTGGATGGGCGAGTTGAGGTTGAACTCGCGGCCCGCCAGCTCATAGCACTCGTGCTCGAGCCGATTCATCTGCTCGGCAAATTCCTTCGAAATGATCTTGAGCGCGTCGCCGTCGATGCCGATTCCAACAGCCTCCATCTCAGCCAGTATCGGCGCGATCGGCATCTCGATCTCGTTGTACATCGAAGTGAGGCCGTCGGCTTCCAGACGCGTCGCCAGCGCTTCGCGAAGATTTCTCACCAGCGCCGCATTGGTGCCCGGCGGACTGCTGGCGCCCAGCGGCGCGAGGTACTCGTGATAAAGATCGGTGAGCGACGGCTCCCCTTGTCCTGAATTGATGAGAAATCCCGCGAGCATCGTATCGAAATCGACGCCTTTTAGAGCGATTCCATGACGCGCGAACGCTGCGATTTGATTTTTGAGATCGTGGCACGATTTGGGCGGTCGCTCGGAGCTGAGCAAGGACGCTGCGCTTGCAATCCCGTCATGCTCGACGACGACTGTTGTGTCGGCGCTCGCGAGTTGCAAAGCCTCCTGACCGCCCCCAGATGCGGTGAGATCAACTGCGATTCGTGGCGTGCTGGCGAGAGTCTTGAGCGCTTCCGCGAGATCGGTTCCGCTGACGGTCGCTGCTGGCTTCGCATTCGCTTCCAGGCCGGGAAGGTCGACCTGCGACGGCGAGATCTCGCGCAGGATCGAATGGAACTCCAGCTCGCGCAGCAGGTCGGCGGCCGCATGCTCGTCCACCCCCTGCCACGCGAACTCGTCGGGCTCGACTTTGAGCGGCACATCCGTTTCGATGCGCACCAATTTTCGCGCGAGGTCCACCGCCGCGCGATGCTCAGCGAGCAGGCCAGCGATTTTCTTCGCCCCGCGAATTCCAGCTTCCTCGATATGGTCCAGGTTCTCGTAGATCCCCTTCACTCCGCCGAACTTCTGAACTAGCGCCGCGGCCGTCTTCTCGCCGACGCCCGGCACGCCTTTGATATTGTCAATTGTGTCTCCCGTCAGTGCCTGGATATCGATTAGCGCCGCCGGCTCGACGCCGAAGCGCTCGCGCACCTCGCGCGCGCCGATCCGCCGATCGCGCATCGTGTCCCAGAGCGTCACGTGCGGCCCGACCAATTGCATGAAGTCCTTGTCCGCCGTGATCAACGTCACGACGAAGTCCTCTTCCGCCGCGCGCTTGGCGAGCGTGCCGATCACGTCGTCAGCCTCGAAGCCCTCGATCATCAGCGACTTGATCCGAAACGCATCGACCGCGCGATGGATATACGGAATCTGCACGATCAGATCGTTCGGTGCCTCGCTGCGGTTGGCCTTGTATTCGGCGAACAGGTCATCGCGAAAAGTTTTTTTCGGCGAGTCGAAAACGATCGCGATATGCGACGGGCGCACGTCCTTCAGCAGCTTCAGCAGCATCCTGATGAAGCCGTAAACCGCCTGGGTCGGCAGTCCGCGCGACGTATTCATCGGCGGCAGCGCATGAAACGCGCGGAAGATGTAGCCGGAGCCATCGACCAGAATCAGTTGCTTGCGTTCCGCGGCCATTAGTCGAAACTATCCGATACGGTTCGCAAAGCAAAAGCATCGCGAAAGCAAGTCGAAAAACATCGCCTGCCGAAGATCGTCGTATTGACAGTTTGGCGTGGCGTGTTTAATTAGTCGGTTGCCCTGTGGTTGATCGAATTGCCGTGCGGGTCACTTCGTCAATTTACTGGAAACAGATGCGCCATCTCGGCGGCTCTGGAATCGGACGACCTGAATGATTGAGGTTAAAAACCTAACTAAAGCCTACGGCAACTTTGTCGCGGTAAGAGACGTATCGTTCAAAGCCGAGAACGGTTCGATCCTCGGCTTTCTCGGCCCCAACGGCGCCGGCAAAACCACGACGATGCGCATCATCACCGGCTATATGCCGGCGACGGCGGGCACCGTGCTGATTGACGGGCTCGATATCTTTTCGCAGTCGCTTGAGGCGCGCCACAAAATTGGCTACCTGCCCGAAAATCCTCCGCTGTATCCCGACATGCGCGTCGAGGCCTATCTCCGGTTCGTCGCGAAACTCCGCGATATCCCGCGCGCGAAGATCGAGTCGGCGCTCGAGCACGTGCTCGACGTTTGCGGACTGACTGATATGTCGCATCGGATTTGCGGCCAGCTCTCCAAGGGCTATCGGCAGCGCGTTGGCCTGGCACAGGCGTTGATTCACGATCCGCCGGTGCTGGTGCTCGACGAGCCGACGATCGGCCTCGACCCGCGCCAGATCCACGAAATTCGCGCGCTGATTCACAATCTCGCCGGCAACCGGACGGTCGTGCTCTCGACGCACATCCTGCCCGAGGTCTCGCAGATATGCGACAAGGTCGTGATAATCGCCGACGGCCGCGTGGTGCTCGAGGAATACCTGAAGAAGCTCCCGGCCGGAACTTCGCTCGAAGATATTTTCCTGAACGCGATCACCAAGGAGCGTCACGACGACGGAGCGACGGCCGAGGAAACGCTGGAGGAGGTTGGAGCGGGGCATACCTAGGCAACCCGTGCCGCTCGAATGAAAACTTCTCTGACAATCGCGGGCAAGGAGCTCTCGGGCTATTTCCTGCAGCCGGTCGCCTACGTCGTGATGACGGTGTTCCTGCTGCTGGGCGGCTTCTTTTTCTTCGCGCTGCTGCGTTACTTCGAAGTGACGCTGACGGCCTACGCCGCGATGCAAAATCCCGAAGTTTTGCAGAAACTCAATCTCAACGAGCGCGTGATCGAGCCGATGCTACACAACCTCGCGATCGTGCTCGTCATCCTGGTGCCGGCGATCACGATGCGGAGTTTTGCCGAGGAGAAGCGAACCGGCACCTACGAGCTTTTGTTGACCGCGCCGATCCGCACCGGCGAGATAGTCGCAGGAAAGTTTATCGCGGCCGCGGCCTTCATGCTGATCATGATCGGCTTGGCCGGGATGTTTCCGCTGATCCTGGTAGCCTTCGGCAATCCGGAAATCGGCGTGATGTTCTCCGGCTATCTGGGGCTGGCGTTCCTGGCGATCTCCTTCGTCTCGATAGGACTGTTCACCAGCTCGCTCACCCAGAATCAGATCATCGCGGCGATCAGTTGCTTCGGCCTGCTGCTGTTGCTGTTCGTCATATCGTGGCCGGCGCAAGCGGGCGGGTCGTCGTTTTCGGGCTTGCTGCGCTATCTCTCGCTGCCGGACCATTTCGCGCAGATGGTCACCGGCATCATCGACACGCGCGACATCATTTATTTCCTGAGTCTCATCTTCGTGGCGCTGTTCTTGACCCAACGCTCGGTCGAGTCGGCGCGCTGGCGATAAGGTAGGGGGCGGATGCGGCGATCGGCGGCGCTTTACGGAATTCTCGGCCTGGTTCTGCTCTCGTTCGGGCTGGTTGACTATTTTGTTTCGAGCGGCTTCCGGCTGTTCGTGTGGGTCAATTTGGCCGGTGGCATCTTCGCGATAGTCCTGTGGATCACCTCGAGCCGCTCTGAGCTTGCTTCGATCACGACCGGGCGCTCGGCGCGCTACGGCGCCAACGCCGCCGTCTATTCGGTTGCGTTCATCGGGTTGCTGGTCGCGATTAACTATATCTCGTCGCTCCATCATACTCGGCTCGACCTGACAACCGAGAAGGTTTACAGCCTTTCGAGCCAGTCGGTGAACGTGGTCAAAGGTCTGCAGAAGCCGCTGAAACTTTACGGCTTCTTCCAGGGTGGCGAGAATCCCGCCGCGCGCGAACTCTACGAGACGTTTGCGTACTACTCGCCCAAGCTCACTTACGAGCTGGTCGATCCCGACAAGCATCCCGAGCTCGCCGAGCGTTTCAAGGTGTCGGCAATGGGCACCACCCATCTGCAGTACGGCGGGACCGACAGCGGCGAGGGCACCAACGTCACCGAGCTTACGGAGGAATCTCTGACCAACGCGATCATCCGCGCGACCAGGAGCAGCAAGAAGGTGATCGAGTTCCTCGACGGGCACGGCGAGGCGGATCCCGACGATGCGGAAACCCAGGGGGGGTACGGCACTATCAAGAAAGATTTGGAAGGCGAGGGTTACGAGGTTCGCAAGCTCGAGCTCGCGCAATTGCCCAAGGTGCCTGACGACGCGAACCTGGTCGTCGTCGCGGGACCGATCAAGCCGATTGGCCAGCATGAGATCGACGCGCTGAATGACTACCTGAAGCATGGCGGGCGCATGATAGCGATGTATCGGCCACAGCGCCCCGACAATCCAATCGACGAAGACGCGATGGTGAAGCTGGCGGGCGACTGGGGCGTCAAGGTCGGCAACGATATCGTGGTGGACCAGGTGGTGCGGCTGTTCGAAGGTCCCGCGCTCGGGCTCAATCCTTTCGTGCAAAACTACGGCGACCACCCGATTACGAAGGACTTCAAGCAGCGCACGATGTTCCCGATGGCACGATCGCTTACCGCTGAACCAAATCTGAAAGCGGGGCTGACCGTGACGCCGATCGCGAACACCAGCGATACGTCGTGGGCGGAGGTCGATCTCGACACGCTGTTCCGGCAGCAGAAGGCCGAACTCACCGCCAAGGACACGCGCGGACCGATCGCGGTGGTGATGGCGGTGGACGGCAATCTCGAGCAACTCGGCTTTGGTAAAGGCGATGCGCGCGTCGTGGCGTACGGCAGCACCGAGTTTGCCGACAATCAATACGTGACGCAGTTTTTCAATCGCGATTTTTTCATCAACAGCGCCGACTGGCTGACCGGCGAGGAAAATTCAATCTCGATCAGGCCGCGCTCGATTCGCGCGTCGCGCTTTCGCTTGACCGAAGGGCAGTTCTCGATCGTGTTCGCTTTCGCTGTGCTGCTGCTGCCCGAGATGCTGCTGATTGCCGGGATCGTTGTGTGGTGGGAACGGCGCAATTGAGGAGTCCCGCGACTGCAACCTGAGCTCCGATGCGGCTGCGCAACACCATTATCGTTCTCGTCCTGTTCGCGATTGTAGGCGGCTACGCCTTTATCGTCGGCCGTTATTCCCAAACGGAGGCGACGCAGAAACTGCTCGACGTCAAGCAGGACGATATCGCGAAAATTGAGCTCAAGTATTCCGACCGCGACATTGTGCTCGAGCGCGACAAGGGCAAGCCGTGGCGGATCGTAAAGCCAATCGGCGCGGATGCCGATCAGGCGCAAGCCGGCAACCTCGCGCGTGCGATCGCCGATGGCGTGCTGGTTCGCACCGTGGATGACAAGCCGGCGGACCTCGCCCCCTTCGGGCTCAAGCCCCCGACTACGACCGTCACGGTCACGACCTTCGACAACAAAACCCCGCCCTCGATCGAAGTCGGAAAGTCTACGCCGATTGGATTCAACACTTACGTCCGGCTCTCCAACAGTCCGGCGGTGCTGCTGACGGAGGGCGCGTTCTCGGCCGGGATGAACAAGACGGTCAACGATTTGCGCGTGCGCGACCTGATGGCGTTCAAGCTCGACGACGTTCAGAAGCTGACAATCGCGCGCGACAACGGGCAAGCTGTGGAAATCGATCGCGACGGCGACAACTGGAAGATCGTCAAGCCCGCGGCGTACGGGGCCGACGACACCGCGGTCCGGATGGCGCTCAGCACGCTGGTCAATGCGCGAGCGTCGGACTTCATTTCCGATGCGCCCGCCAACGTCAATCAATACGGCCTTGAAAAACCGCATCTGACGGCGACAGTGGTGCTCAAGAACGGCGAGCAGCAATCGATGCTGTTCGGCTTCAAACAGAACGAGCAGGGCAAGAGCGGAATCTACGTGCGTCGTGGAGAGCGCGCTCCGGTTTACGCCGTGGCCGAATACGTGATGACGAGCCTGGATAAGTCGCCGCTGGATTTTCGCGACAAGACTATCGTGAAGTTCGATCCCGAGTCGGTCGAGACCGTCAAGGTCAAAAACAGCGACGGCGAGTTCACGCTAAAGCGGGCCGCTGGCGGCAAGTGGGACGTGATAGTTGGCGGCAAGACGTCGGAGGGTGATATTCCGGTGGTCGAGCGGTTGCTCAATCAGTTCCGCGATCTGAAGGGCGAATCGATAGTCGCCGATCCGATGCCGAGCGCGCAGCCATTCGGTCTCGACAATCCAGCGCTCGAAATCACGTTGACAGGCAAGGACGGCAGAGAACTCGGCACAGTCAGGCTCGCGAAGATCAGCGTTAAGCCAACCGTCCCGGCAATCCCTGGCGAACCCCCGCAGCGGACCGAGTACTACGCGAATTCAAGTGGAAGCAAAGCCGTGTACTCGCTGAGCGATTTCAGCTTCGCGCAACTCAACAAGCCCGCGCCGCTGTACATGGCCAACGCGCCAGCATCGGCGGCACCGCAAGCGGCGGCGTCTCCGGCGAAGTAGAGACTGTTAAGATTCGGCGATTACGTGGGCGATAGCCTGGGCGGCGGTGTGCGTGATGCTCAGGTGAAAGCGCGTGATTTGTTTTCTTTGCGCAAAGGCGGCGGCCTTGCCCGACAGCGCGATGGTCGGCGCTTTACCGCGCTCGCGCACGACTTCGATTTCGCTCCATCCGACGTTGCGGTTCCATCCCGTGCCCATCGCTTTCATCGTCGCTTCCTTGGCGGCGAAGCGCGCGGCGTAGCTCTGGTAGCGGGGACGGCCGCGCGACTCGCAGTAATTGATCTCGCCGGGGGTGAAGACGCGGGCGCGAAAGCGCTCTCCCGTGGCGGGCCGCGTGAGTGCGCGCTCGATGCGTTCGACCTCGATGACGTCGATTCCGGTGCCTGCGATTTGGCTCATCGCGAACGAGTATTAGCCGCGCCGCGCGCGGTTTCAATTGTGCCCGATTGAATCAATCAAATACTTGCGGCGCGATAAGTGCGGATTCTATTGTTCATTCAGAATTCGGAGGTAGCGATGGCGAAGCTTTCGATCACGGTGAACAAGGTTCGTTGCATCGGCAGCGGCGACTGCGTGGAAACGGCGCCGGCCGTGTTTCAACTCGACGCGGAGGGCAAGTCCGAAGTCGTCAACGCGGCGGGGGCCGGCGACTCGATAATCGTCTCGGCGGCGCGTTCGTGTCCGGTCAAGGCAATCACGGTGGTGGACGAAGCGGGCGTTCAGCTTTTTCCGCCGCCGAAGAAGTAGGTATCGGACTCCTCTTGGCGATACGCAAGCATCGCGCAGGTGAACTTGTAATCGAGCAGACTCGCGATTTCGGGGTGGTGCGGGCGATGCTGGCGCGCGGCGGCCTGATGACCGACGGAATTGAGTGGCCGGCCGCGTGTTACATCGTTGCGTATGTCGGCGATGCGGCGGTCGGAGTGATTGGCGTCGAGTCGAAGATCGACGCGGCGCTGATACGCTCGCTGTACGTGAATGAATCGATGCGCCGGCGCGGAATCGGCGGCGCGCTGCTGGCGGCGGCGCGCAAAGCCGCGCACACGCGCGGCGCGCGTCATCTGTATTTGTTCAGCATCGGCGCCGGTGAGTTTTTCGAGCGGCACGGTTTCAAGATGGTGGCCGTCGACGAAGTTATCGTGGCAATTCCCGGCATACCGCAGGTCGAGTATTATCGCGCGCGGCCTGAAGAGCTCGCGCGCGAGGCCGCTTATCATCTGGATGTTTCAGGCGATGGCGTGATCGAACGGTAAAGCTCAGTCTCTGGGGATATAGCGGCCTAGATATTTGCCCTTCGCAGTCGTCACCATCATATAAGGATTCGACTTCAGCAGTTTCACCCCGAGGTGCGGCGTCATGTCGGGGCGGATTGTTTGCGGTTTGGGGTTCATCGCATCAAGCGCGCGCGGCGCGGAGTTGGATTGTTCGATTGTGCCGAGCAGGACACCATCGGAGTCGAGCACGACGGCGCGCGGCGTTGGCGAATCGGGAGAACCTGGCGGGACGGAGTCTTCGGGGCCGAGGCGTAAGAGGTCATCGCGAGAGAACTCGGCGACGCGCACGCGGCCTGTGTAGTGAATCCAGAATTCGCGCAGGCCAGGCGCCAGGTTGTTCACGAAATACGGAAGCGCGCTTATCCGCTCTGAGAGCGGAGCATAGGGATCTGTGGGCATCCCGCGGACGATCCAGTCGGCCTTACCGCGGAGGTAGTGGCGGACGTCGGTGAATCCAAGCAGTTCGAGCTGCGCCGCAGCTCGGGCGCTAAGGTCTCACAACGAGTCTCGGCAGTAGACGACGACCGGGCGCGTGCGGTCGAGCGAGTTTGGCGCGTCGCGCAGGATGTGGCCGAGCGGAATCTGTACCGCGCCCTTGATGTGGGCGGCGTTGTACTCGTGCGAGGGCAACACGTCGACGATCTGCGCATCGCCGGACGCGAGCATACGGGCTAGCTCGCGATGTTGAATTTCGCGCACTGCTACGGTCAGCACCGCTGCGGGCGCATCGCAGCCAGAGCGGAGAGGGCGGCGTCCACGATCGTTTCGCCGCTGCCGGCGGCAATTCGCGCGGTATCGACTTCGTAGCCACCCTCAGCGTACGCGGCGCTTGTGGGGATGTAGCCGATCAGATCGTTGCAGTAGCCGGCCACAAAAGTTTGCGCGAAGTGCGGGTTTGCTTTTATCGCGAGGCCGAGCTCGATGAAGAGTTCGCCCGGGATGCCGACGATCGCGACGTTGCCGACAGCGACGATGGTCATCGCGGTCGCAAGTTCGCGGCGCGCCAGGTCGACGCGGCGGTCGCGGCGATTTTGCTCCTCGAGTGCTTCCAGAGCGCTCAGCGCCGACAGCGATTGTGCATGATGGTCGCGCAGGCGCTTCAACTGGTAGCCATCGCCGCCGCGATGGATGTCGAGCGAGGCCTGCGTCTCGGCGGCGCAATCGCGCGCGATGGAGAGGTCGGCGCTGAAATCTTTGAGCTTGAGATTCAGGGCGATTCTGCGGACGCCGATCTTAACGTCGCCTTGCGAGGGCGCGTGCTGGAGCGCGTCGAACGCGGCGCGGCCCATCGCGCGGCCCTGTTGTTCGGCGACTTCGAAGTTGCCGCGGCTGCGTGGATCGATGTTGCCGGTGGCACCCTGGAGGAAGATCGATATTGGGCGTTGGCCGCCACTGGCTACGGCCGCGCTTTCGATTTCGTCCATCGCGAAGCCGGGCCAGTCGCGCGAGTAGAGCAGGTTGTCCTCGCACAGCACGACGCCGTGGCATGGGTAGTTCATCAGGTACGCGATCCGAGTTCCGTTCGGGCGATACGCTGCGAGAACTTGCACTTCTGCGTCCGCAGGGCCGGAACGGTTGGCGGCAAGTTGGATCTGCCGATGAGGGCGCTTCAGGCGGCGATTGATTCCGAGCGCGAACGGCGCCGTAGCGGTGCGAAGCGTCGCAGGTTCCAGATTTTCGTTTGCATGAATGATCGCGGACGCGATCTTTGCGGGCAGTGCGCGCTCCCAATCGAGGTTGCGGCCTTCGGCCGGCTTCATGTCGGCGCGCGGCGTCGCGAAGATGTTGAAGGCGGGCGCGGAATGTGTGTGCGTCGCGCAGACCAGGATCGAAGCGGCGGGGATGCCGGTACTTTCGGCGACGCGCTCGCGAATGTCGTCGGCGATGCGAGCCCCCAGCGCGAGCAGATCAACGCCGGCGATGGCGATCTTGTTGGCGCCGTCGGATAACACGAGTGCTTGCGCGGCGAGGTCGTCGTGCACGCCCGTGTTGCGGCCGACGCGATTGCCGTAGCCGAGCATCGCGAGTCCGACGGGCGGATCGAGCTTTACGCGCGCGGCACCGGCGAAGAGGGGACTCATTGCAACCTGGCTGTGGCCAGCTCGGTGGCTCTGGAAGCCACTTTTGCGGATGCGGCGATGATGTCGTCAACGTCGCGGTCGTCGCCAAGCAGGCATTCGTGCGGTATCGAGACGATCGCGTGTTCGAACAGGCGTTCGGCGCCGGGACAATCGATCGCGGCGCTGTCGGGGTTTGCGCCGGCGAGCTCGCAGGCTTTGCGATAAGCGGCAGACTCGCGCGGGAAGAGTGCGGATCGATAGACAGGATCGTTGGCGACGCCGCACGGAATGCCCTCGGCGCGAAGGGCGCGGACGAATCGATTGCGCGACACGCCTAGCGCGGATTCGTCGACGAGAAATACAAATGCGTAGATGACTTCGCGCGTGACGCGTGGATCGCGCGCGACGGGAGCCAGCCCCTTGATGGCGCCGAGTCCTTCGCGCAGGCGGGCGGCGGCGCGGCTCTTGTGCTCGATCTGTTCGGGCAGGCGCGCGAGTTGCGCGAGCAGAATTCCGCATTGCCATTCCGTCATCCGGTAGTTCGCGCCCATCAGCGGGCCCTCGAAAGTGTCGCCGGGGCGGCGGCGTCCGCAATTGATCAGCGACTGACATCGCTGCTCGAGGTCGGGATCGCCGGTCACAATCATTCCTCCTTCGCCCGCGGTCATCGGCTTGGAGGACTGGAAACTAAAGCATCCGAGAGCGCCATAGGTGCCGACGCCGCGCTCGCGGAATCGAGCACCGGGGACGTGCGCGCAGTCTTCGACCAGTGGAATAGAATACGCGCGCGAAATTTCGGCGAGCGCGTCGAGGTCGGCGAGCGATGCGCCGTAGTGGACCGGAATGATGGCCTTGGTGCGGCGGGTGATGTGGCGCTCGACGGATTGGGGATCGATGCATGCGTTGACGGCGCTGATGTCGGCGAAGACCGGACGCGCCATGCACGCGATCGCGGCGTAGGGAGTCGCGGCGAAAGTGATCGCGGGGACGATGACCTCGTCGCCGGCGCCGATGCCGAGCGCTTTGAGGGCGACCTCAAGGGCGCTGGTGCCTGATGTCGTCGGGATTGCGAAGTGCGCGCCTTGATACGCGGCGAAGGCGGCGGCGAATTCGGCGGCCTTGCGATTGGGACTGGGATAACCGCCCCAGCTCGACGAGGTGAGGACGTCTTCGAGTTGCGCGCGTTCGCGGGCGTCGAAGACGGGCCACGCCGGGAAGGAGCGCGTGCGAAGGGGTTTGCCGCCGAGAATTGCGAGGGTGGAAGGCATTGGGGTTAATCTAAACTATTACTTTAAGTATATAATTGGTCCGCTAAGCTCTCCCCGACCTTGCTGAGACTCGCGTTTCGCTCGAGTCGCAGAACCCTCACCTAACCTCTCCCGTGAAATAACGGGCGAGGGATCAGGCGGGAACCTAATCCCCGCACGGGAACCACCAAGGGGAACCGGAATACGTGAAGATCAGGCGCGCATCGGCGCAACTCAGACCATCGAATAAAGCCGGAACGGGCGATTCCATACCATATGTTGTGATTTCGGGACGGCACGGCTCTATCGGTAGCTTCGTTCCGTCAGAAATTGGTTTTGGTGGAAACCGGCGTCGCCCGATTTCGGGCGACGCCGGGGTATGCTGACAAAGGCTCATACCTTAGAGGTAGCACAGAAAATCCGCCGGCGTCAGGCTGAACAGTTCATCCCGAAACGCTCTCGGCGTAGATGCTATTTGCGGGCGACTTCGGCAAGCACCGCAATCTCGGGGCGGCCGGCGAGCAGGGCGCCGATCTTGCCGCCGAATTTTTTCATGTGATCGGTCTTGCCGTGCGCGTCGAGCGCGGCTTGATCCTGGTAGACCTCGTAGTAGGTGAATTCGGTCGGGTCCTTGGTGTTCTTGTGCAGGATGTAGGCGAGGGTGCCGGGCTCGGCGGTTTTCACCGTCGCGATCATTTCCTTGCCGGCGGCTTCGAACTCGGCTTCCTTGCCGGGCTGCACTTTCAGTTTCGCAATCACAGTAATCGGCATCGTGGGTCTCCTTGAGAGTTCAAACTCAACTACCCTCGTATCCACATGCGCGCGGTTTTTCAAGGCGAAGCAGTGCATCCAATTCTGATCGAGGACGGCGGCGATGATAAGCGGAGCGCGCGAAGCGCGCGATCCAGGAGACCGGAACCGGGTTCGCGTGGCGCGAACCTGTCCGAGATCCGTTCCTCCCGTCGCTGGCGCTCCCTTCGTCAGGATGACAAAAGAGAGCGCGTCGCTGGCGCTCCCTCGTCAGGATGACAAAAGCAAGCGCCTGTTGCTGGGCTGGTCGGGTCTTTCATTGCGGGCCGCGGTCGATTAACGGTTGAAAGCCGTCTTTATCGGCGCGAGGATCAGCAGGGGAGAAGACCATCACATGCTGGGTTTTGATTTGACCGACGAACAGCGCGAGCTGAAAGAGCTGGCGCATAAGTTTGCCGAGCAGGAAATAATTCCACGCGCGCGCGAATACGACGAGAAAGAAATTTTTCCGGTGGACGTGTGCGAGAAAGCATTCGCGGCGGGGCTGATGAACTTCGGAGTGCCGAAGGAGATGGGCGGGCCGGGACTCGGCGTGCTCGACACCAGCCTGATCGTCGAGGAGCTGAACTACGGATGTGCGGGAATCTCGAACGCGGTGGGAGCCAACGACCTGGCGACGCTGCCGATTCTGATCGCGGGCAACGACGAGCAGAAGCGCACCTACCTCTGGCAGCTGGTGAAGAAGCTGACGTTCTGCGCGTTCGCGATAACGGAGCCGGGCGCGGGCTCGGACGTCGCCGCGATGAGCACGACGTATCGGCGCGAGGGCGACGAGTTCATCCTCAACGGCACCAAGCATTTCATCTCGAACGGCTCGCGCGCGGACTGGTACGTCACGTTTGCGACCTCAGACAAGCGGCTCAAGCACAAGGGCATCTCGTGCTTCGTGTTTCCGTCGAGCGTGCCGGGGATCACGCGCAACCGGATGCACGGAAAGCTCGGGCAGCGCGCGGCCGACACCGGCGAAATTTTTTACGAGGACGTGCGAATTCCGGCCAGCGCACTGGTCGGGCGCGAGGGCGAGGGCTTCAAGTACGCTATGGCGACGTTCGATCACAGCCGGCCGGAGATTGGCGCGATCGCGATCGGGATTGCGCAGCGCGCGCTCGACGAATGCCTCAAGTACTCGAAGCAGCGCAACGCGTTCGGGCAGCCGATCGCGAACTTCCAGGCGATTCAGTTCATGATGGCTGACATGGCGATTCAAATCGAAGCGATGCGGCTGCTGACGTACAAGGCGGCGTGGCTGGTCGATCGCGGCGAGGGCGCCAACACGATTTCGGCGTATGCGAAGGCATTCAGCGCCGACGCGACGATGGAGATCACGACTAACGCGGTGCAGATATTCGGCGGCTACGGCTACATGAAGGAGTACCCGGTCGAGAAGCTGATGCGCGATGCCAAGCTGCTGCAGATTTACGAGGGCACGTCGCAGATCCAGCGCGTCGTGATCGCGCGCAACCTGCTGAAGGAGTGAGCGGTAGGACTACGAAAGAACTTAATTGAAATGAAACCCACCGTGGGTTTCAAACTTCCTTGGGCAGGGGTGACCCCTGCACCCAATGCCAAGAGAAGATGCGGGAATCGTCCCTGTTAGAACTGGGTGACGAGAGAGCGTCAGTCCGCGGGGGTTGCGACGGGATGCGGAATTGGGGGGTCCTGGTCGGCGGGTTCGTTGCCGGTGACGGAGCCGACGTAACCGCCCTGGTGATAGACGTCGACCTGGCCGGTGGTCGGATCCGGCAGCAGGTTCCATTCGTCGGGCGGCGGCTGTCCGGGATTGGGCGGCATATAAACGATGGGCGCGGGGGCAGGTGGCGGAGGAGGCGGCGTCGCGGAGCATGCGGCGATCGCGAGCGATAGAAGCAAGGGAAACGCAGCTTGCGAAATCTTCCGATTCATGATGCGGCGCGGATTCGCGCGGACAAGACTCAAATTATCTTGTCGGGAGAATCCAGCAATCGCAAGCGGCGCGGCGAGAGGGCGTGCTACTTTCGCGGGATGCCGAGAACTTCGCGGAAGTGCGCGATTGATTTTTCGAGGCCGGGGCGGAGTGCGGTGTGCGGCTCCCATCCGAGGACTTTTTTCGCGAGCTCGATGTTTGGTTTGCGGCGTACGGGATCGTCGGCGCGCGGCGGCTTGATCACCACCTTAGATGAGCTGCCCGTGAGTTCGATGGCGAGTTTGGCGAGTTGCTCGATTGTAAATTCGTAGGGGTTGCCAATGTTCACCGGCCCGATGTGCGCGTCCTGATTCATCATGCGCACGAGCGCGTCGATGATGTCGTCAACGTAAGCGAACGATCGCGTCGAATTGCCGTCGCCATAAATTTCGAGATCTTCGCCGCGCAACGCTGCCACGCAGAAGTTCGAGACCACGCGGCCGTCGTTAATTGCCATCCGCGGGCCATAGGTGTTGAAGATGCGCACGATGCGGGTGTCGACGTTGTTCTGCCGGTGATAGTCCATCATGAGGCATTCGGCGACGCGCTTGCCCTCGTCGTAGCAGGAGCGCACGCCGATCGGATTGACGTGGCCCCAGTACGATTCGGTTTGCGGATGCTCCTCGGGATCGCCGTAAACTTCGCTGGTCGAAGTGAGCAGGATGCGCGCGCGCACGCGCTTGGCGAGGCCAAGCATGTTGATCGTGCCCATCACGGAGGTCTTGATGGTCTTCACCGGGTTGTACTGGTAATGCACGGGCGACGCGGGGCACGCGAGGCTGAAGATGCGATCGACTTCGAGCAGAATTGGCTCGACGACGTCGTGGCGGATGAATTCGAAATTGCGGTTGCCGAGCAGGTGCATGATGTTGGCGCGCTTGCCGCTGAAGAAGTTGTCGAGGCAAATGACCTCGTGCCCGTCGTTGAGCAGGCGCTCGCATAGATGAGAGCCGAGGAATCCCGCGCCGCCGGTTACCAGTGTCCGCACAGTTGTTCTCCCGTGTCAGCGGCGGTTTTCGCGCGCGATGGCGCGAACGGTTTCGATCACGTAGGCGACGTCGTCGTCGGTCATCGCGGCGTAGATGGGGAGCGACAGGCAGCGGCTGAAGATGTCCTCGGCGACGGGAAAATCGCCGTCGCGATAGCCGTACATGCGCTGGTAGTAATGCATCGTGTGCAACGGGATGCAGTGCACGGAGCATCCGACGCCGCGCTCGCGCAGCATCTCGACGAACTGATTGCGGCCGAGCTTGAGCCGCTCGGGGCGGAGGCGCAGCACGTAGAGATGCCAGGCGTGCTCGATGCCGGGCTCGGAGTACGCGGGCTGCAGCGCGTCGTCGCCGCGGAAGGCCTCGTTGTAGGCGCGCGCGATTTCGCCGCGGCGTCGCATGAAGTCGTCGGCGCGCTTGAGCTGGGCCAAGCCGATGGCGGCGTGCACGTCGGATAGGTTGTACTTGAAGCCCATGTCGTGGATTTCGTAGTACCACGAGCCGCTCTTGTCGTAGCGCTTCCACGCGTCCTTGTTCATCCCGTGCAGGCTGGCGACGGCGATTTTTTCGGCGAGCGCGTCGTCGGCAGTCGTGATCATGCCGCCTTCGACGGTGGTGAAATTTTTGGTGGCGTAGAAACTGAAGCAGGTGAGGTCGCCGATGGTGCCGATCTTCGCCATCCCGCGTCCGTCCATGTGGCGCGCGGAGCCGGCCGCATGCGCGGCATCCTCGACGACTTTCAAATCGTAATTGCGCGCGATGTTGAGGATGCGATCCATGTCGCAAGCGTGGCCGGCGAAGTGCACGGGCAGGATCGCGCGGACGCGCCGGTTGGCGCCGCTCTCGAGCGCCTCCTCGATGCGCGCCGGGTTGATGTTGAAGGTGCCGGGATCGACGTCGACGAACACCGGACGCGCGCCGAGGTAGCCGAGAATCTCGGCTGTCGCGGTGAAGGTGAACGGCGTGGTGATGACTTCGTCGCCGGGGGCGATGCCGAGCGCCCACAGCGAAAGATGGAGCGCGCCCGTGCAATGCGAAAGGGCGAGCGCGTGTTTGGCGCCGACGTAGCCGGCGAAATCCTGCTCGAAGCGCTTGGCCTTGGGGCCGGTGGTGATCCATCCGGAGCGCAGCGTATCAAGCACCTCGCGCTCCTCGTCGGGTCCGATCGACGGACGATGAAATGCTACTTGTCGCATCGCGTGTGATTCGGTTGAAATCAGCGGAGTCCCGTGCGCCGGGTTAGTTTCGGAGTATAAGGGATAGGGCAAAAGCGGAGCAAGGCAGACTCGATGAGGCGCGCAGGATGGGCCGCGGCAGCGGCGGTGATTGGATGGTACGTGTTCGCGCTTTGGATTTTGCATCCGCTGACCGACGCGCCGGTGGTGGATAGCTGGCTGTACGTCTCGGCCGTGCGACGGTTTCTGCGCACCGGCGAGATAAGATTCGCCGGCTTCACGCAGGCGATGCCGATAGCGCAGGTGTACTACGGCGTGGGGTGGGCGCATGCGTTCGGCGCGAACTCAGTGTCGCTCGAGATCTCAACAGTTGTACTCGCGGTGCTGTGCGGAGTGATGTTCCATGCGCTCGCGATCAGATGCGGCGCGCCGCGATGGCAGGCGTTGGCGGCGACGGGCCTGCTGATCTGCAATCCATGTTTCACGTTCCTGAGTTTTTCGTTCATGACCGAAATTCCGTTCCTGACCGCGATGGTCGCGGCGCACCTGTGCTTCGCGAAGGCGGAAGGGACGCGCGAGCAATTGTGGATGTGGCTGGCTGCCGCGCTGGCAGTGATGGGTTTTCTGATTCGGCCCTTCGGCGCGATGGCGATAGCGGGCTGCGTCGGCGCGATGCTCCTCTACGACACGGGTCTGCCAGGATTGAATCGTTGGGATCGCGCGCGCTTGATCAGGTCGATCAAGATGATCGCGCCGTTCGCCGTGGCGCTGACAATCTGCACGGGGCTCTGGATCTGGCTGACGGTGTTGGGTCCGAAGCCGTGGGATTTGCAGCGCGAGGAAAATCACTTCCGCTACATTTTCATGGTGCCGATCGCGAACTACCTTCGCGCGGGTGTGCTCGGCCCGGCGCTATACCTGGGCACGGTGCTGTCGCCGCTTGCGATTCTGCAGCTCACGACGGCGCGCTGGCGCCGCGTCGTGATGGGCGGCGCGGGGATTTTCGCGGCCGCGCTGATCCTCATGCGGATGGACCATCGGCTGCCCGTGACCCCCGAGTACAGTTGCTTCGGCGGATGGCACAACGTGCTGGTGCTGCGCGGGCAGGTGAATCGTTTTTCATGGGAGGGCGACTGGCAGTATGTGTTCCTTGCGCTGGCGAGCTTCGGTGCCGCCGGATTTGTCGCCGCGTTCGCGGAAATTGTCCGGACACTTGGCCGCGCCGGCGCCGCGATCGTCATAGCGGCGATGATTTATTGGTTGGCGACGATACCGCTGTGGTTCTACAACGACCGCTACTACCTGGTGCTGGTCCCGGCCGGAGCGATCGTGCTTGCGCTCGCGCCGCTGCCACGACGCAGGCTGGTCATCGCGGCGGGATTCGCGATGACGCTTGCTATGGGCCTGATGTCGCTCGGCGGCACACTCGCGTATCAGCGCGGGATGGGCGTGATCCTTGCGACGCTCAACGAACTGGAACGTGAGGGAGTTCCGCGTTCAGCGATCGACGCCGGCTATGCGCTCAACGGCGAGGATCTCTATCGATATCCCAAACATGGGATTGAGACGATGAAGCTCGAAGCCGGAATCCCGATGATCACGTCGCGGAAAATGGACGAATACACGATCGCCAGCGAGCCGATCGCCGGCACGGAAGTCGTCAAGCGGCTGGAGTGGCCGGGGCCGTTCGGGTTCGGCCATCGGTACTTCTACCTGGTGAAAAGGCAGATCGCGGCCGATGGCGGCAATCCGCCAAGCGCGGCGCCAGCGGCACCGCCGCAGAAAAACTAGCTCGCGCTGCCGGGCGCCGGACCCTGCATCACGTAGGTCGGGACGCCGGACTTCTGCTCGACCGCCTTTTCCAGCTTCTGCATGTCGATCTGGTCGGCGATTCTCTGACGTTGCGCTTCCTTCTGCGCGTAGGCCCACAGCCCCGCGTACATGCCGTACAGATCGTCGTGGACTTCGACGTAGAGCGAGTCGCCGCGCCATCCAAATTTTACCGGCTGATAGACAAACATCCCGGGCGTGCCGATTTTCACCTTGTTGAAGAAGCGCTCGATGTCTTCGGGATACAGCCGGATGCATCCGTGGCTGACTTCCATGCCGACGCCCCACGGCACGTTGGTGCCGTGAAAAGCATACTCGGGCAGCGTCAGTTCGATGCGGTAGTGGCCGAGCGGATTGTCGGGATCGTCGCCGGAGACTACGTGCTCCGCTTCGCCGTCACGCTCGAGATGTTCCTCGTAGATGTCCTGCGGCACCACCCACGTCGGATTGCGCGTCTTGCCGCGGACCGTGAAATTGCCGACCGGAGTCTTCCAATCGAAACGCCCGAGGCCCACCGGGAACGAGTACACCACCGTCGGCGTGACTCCGCCCGCATGCTTTTTTCCGGGCACGAACTTGGCGGTCGTCACTTTACCTTTGCTGTGAAGCGGCCCGGTCGGAGACGGAAAATAATAGTAGATCCGCATCTCGGGGATATTCATCACGATTCCGACGTGCGGTGTATCGGGCAGGATGTGCTCGTCGGGCAGAATTATCACGCGGCCGGCCGGCGGCGCCCACCAGTCGATTCCGGTGTTGGCGTCGGAGATTTCCTTCGCCGTCACGCCGAACCATCGCCCGACATCGAGCAGCGTGTCGCCCTTCTGTATCTGGTACGTTATCAGATTGCCGATGATGTCGTCCTTGCCGTGCGGGAGCGGGTACGCATACAGCGGACGTTTCTCGAATTCGTCCTCGGTCCATGCGCCGTGCGCCGCGGGGATCGCGACCAACGCGATTAGGAACAGGGCTGGGAAAAATCGAATCGCGATATCAATGAAGCGCTTCATGAACTTCCAGGTTTTTTCGCCGACAAGTTCGCGAAAACCACGGCCGCGAGCACGCTTGCCTTCACTGAAATGATACCGGCGCGATCAGTCTGCAATCAACCTCAAGTTTGCGAACTTGAGCACAAGCAATTTAATTCCGCCGCGCTCGAAGTTAACCCACGCCTTGGCGCCGTCGCCTCGCCCCTCGCGCCGGCGAACGATTCCGCGTCCGAAAGTCGGATGAACGACGCGCGCGCCAACTGAAAGGGCGTCGCCGCCGGGACCGGGCTCGTCGTCGGGCAATTGGCTGTCGGCGTAATCGACGTACGCCTCGCGCGGCGACAGCGGGCGTACGGGCGAAGTCTGGCGTTCCGGCGCGATACGGCGAATCAAGGCGGGATCAACCTCGCGCAGGAATCGCGATTGACGCGACTCCTGGCGCACGCCGTAAATTTCGCGCGACAGCGTGTTCGTCAGATAGAGCAACTGCCGCGCCCGCGTCATGCCGACGTAGCAGAGGCGGCGCTCCTCCTCGACTTCCTCGTCGATATCGGCCGAGCGGCTATGCGGAAACAGGCCTTCCTCCATCCCCACGATGAACACGATCGGGTACTCAAGGCCCTTGGAGGTGTGCAGCGTCATCAGCGCGGCGCGTCCGCCGCTGGAATCGATCTGCTCGCTGTCGCTGACCAGCGCGACGCGTTCGAGGAACTCGGGGAGACCGCCTCCGGATTTCTCGGCGTCGAAGGCGCTGGCTGCGGTGAGCATCTCGGCGAGATTTTGTTTGCGCATCGAAGCGTCGTCGAGCGTGTCGAGGTAAGGCTCGAAGCCGCTGTGCGCCACAACTTCCTCGACGATTCCGCGAACGCTTAACTCGGGCAGGCGCGCGGCGAGATCGTGCATCCACGAATAGAGCGTCCCGGCCTGCTTAGCGATTCTGAGTGCGACCTTCGAGTAAGTCTCGAGTCGGCCCATCGCCTCGAACCCCGTGATGCGCTCGCGCGCGGCCAGCTCGGTTATCGCCTCGAAGGACTTCGCACCGATCCCGCGTGGCGGCGTGCCGACCATCCGTTCGAGGCTGACGGCGTCGGCGGGATTCGCGAGCACGCGCAGGTAAGCGAGCAAATCTTTGACGTCACGCTGTTCGTAAAATCGCACGCCGCCAACAACGTAGTAGGGGATTCTCCTGCGCACGAGGGCCTCTTCGATCGCGCGCGACTGGGCATTGACGCGGTAGAAGACGACGACGTCGGCCGCTCTGAATCCAGCGGAGCCGGTCAGCCGCGCAATTTCGAGCGCAATAAAGTCGGCCTCGTCGCGTTCGGTGACGCCGGTGTAGTAAGTGACCGGCTCGCCCGCGCCGTTTTCGGTCCACAGATTTTTGATTTTGCGTTCGGTGTTGTTGCGGATGACGGCGCCTGCGGCGGCGAGGATGGTTTTGGTCGAGCGGTAATTCTGTTCGAGCTTGAAAATCTGCGCGGCCGGGTAGTCGCGCTCGAAATCGAGGATGTTGCGGATGTCCGCGCCGCGCCAGCGATAGATCGATTGATCCTCGTCGCCGACCACGCACAGGTTTCCCGATCGCGCGGCGAGCGCCTTCACAATCAAATACTGGACGCGGTTGGTGTCCTGGTATTCGTCGACGAGCAGGTGCGCCGCGCGGCGCTGCCACTTCTCCAGGATTTCGGGAAAGCGTTGGAACAGGATCCAGGTTTGCAACTGCAAATCGCTGAAGTCCATCGCGTTCATCGCGCGCATCCGCTCCTGGTAGAGCCGGTAAATCTGCGCGATCGAGGCCTCGCGCCCGGGCTGAGCGCTCGCAAGCATTTCCTCTGGCGAGATGGCCTCGTTCTTGGCCTGCTCGATTCGCGCGCGCGCAAGTTCGAGCGGGGGAGAGTCGGCCAGCGCGGCGTCGTCGAGCACGCGGCGAACAGTGGTAAGCGAATCGCCTTCGTCCAGAATCGAAAAGTTGCAGTCGAAGCCGAGCGCGTGACCTTCCTGGCGCAGGATTCGCGCGCACGCCGAATGAAACGTGCTGACCCACGGCAGTCGCGAGTCGTCGCCGACGAGAGACGCGACCCGCTCGCGCATCTCGTTGGCGGCCTTGTTGGTGAACGTGACCGCCAGCATCTCGCCGGGCGATGCCTTGCGCTCGGCCAAAATGTGGGCGATACGGTAGGTCAGCGCGCGGGTTTTGCCCGAGCCCGCGCCGGCCAGGATGAGTATCGGGCCGTCGGGCGCGAGCACAGCGGCGCGTTGTTCAGGATTCAATTCGTCGAGATTCACGGTGACCGTCGCAGCTTCAAAACTTCGGGGCGGAGTAGATCAAGATAGCGGCTCCGGCGCGCGCGGCAAAGCGAGCGGATGAATTTGTGGCGACTTACGAACCACACGACAAATTTTACCGCAAGGCGCGTGCCATGGGATTGCCGTCGCGGGCGGCATTCAAGATCGAGGAAATAATCGCGCGCAACCGGCTCGTAGGCAGAGGTGCGCGAATCCTAGATTTGGGATGCGCGCCCGGCGGATGGCTAGCGATCCTCGTCGCGGCGGCGGGCCCGAGCGGACGCGTCGTGGGAGTCGATCTCGCACAGGTAAAGAATCCGCCGGCCGGCGCCATCACGATCGCCGGCGACATCCTCGATCCGACTGTCGCCGAACGCGTACGAAGCGAGCTTGGCGCACGCGCCGACCTGGTGACGAGCGACCTTGCGCCGAAACTGACCGGGATAGCGGCGCGCGACGAGGCGCGTTCGCGCGAGCTGATCGATACCGCGTTGAGCGTTGCTGCAACCATGCTGAAGCCAGGCGGCGCGATGGTCACGAAACTGTTCATGGGCGCGCAGTTCAAGGACATCGTGGATTCCTTCAAGCGGCATTTCGCAAACGTCGAGGTGACGCGCACCAAGGCAAGCCGCCCGGGATCGTCGGAGCTGTACATCGTGGCGCGCGAGTTCCGCGCCTGACTCGCCCTTGGCAACAGGCGCGTCGCGCGCGTAAGGTTTGAGCATGAAGGCTGTAGGCGGACGGCTTCTCTGCCTGCTGCTCCTGGCAGCAGTCGTGGCCGCCTGCTCGTGCGGCCGCTCGCCATTCAACTCGTCTGCCTCCGCGAAACCTTCACCCGACGACGTAAGAGTCCAGGTCGCGCGCGTCGGCTTTGACGATCAGACCGGCTCGAACTATGTGCTGCTGCTCGACGAGACCGAGTCGCGCGAACTGCCAATCATGATCGGCGAGAGCGAGGCGACCGCAATCTTGCTCGCACTGCACGGAATCAAGCCCCAGCGGCCGTTCACGCATGATTTGATTCGCTCGATCATCGGGCAGACCGGGAACAGCGTCGATCGAATCGTGATTGGCGATATGCGCGACGAGATCTATTTCGCGACGATTTACATGGACGGCGGCCGCTACACGATCGACAGCCGGCCCAGCGACGCCATCGCGCTCGCGATGAACATGAACGCACCGATTTACGTGAACAACAAACTTTTTGAGTTGTCGTCCACGATGGGCCTCGGCGCCGGCGGGAAGATTCCCAACACCGCGAGGGCTCTGGGACTGACGGTCGAGCAACTGACTCCCGACCTGGCGAGTGCGTTCGGCCAGGCTGACGCCCGCGGCGTGCTGGTGTCGGAAGTCGATCCGTCGGCGCAGAAGGCCGGCGTCGCGCGCGGCGACATCGTGGTCAAGGTGGGAGATCGCGAGGTCAAGGCGCTCGACGACTTCAGCCGCGATGCCGCGAGCATCAAGAGCGGCGCCGTGACGTTGACGTTGGATCGTGACGGCTCGAGTCGCACCATTACGCTTGCCGCCGACGGCGGCGCACGCTAAGCGGGGCTCGGCACTCGCGGGCCTTCGATGAATCGCGGGCGGCGCGCCCCTCTTATCCGATTCGCACGAGCACGCTTTCGATAAAACGCGGATCGATCTCCCGCTCGCCACCAAGATTCGCGAATTCCTCTTCGAGCAGGTTCAGGCAGGAATTCAGGAAGGCGGCGGTGCGCTTTCGCGTCGCGTCGTCCATCCGCTCGGCCAGTGCCTGATTGATCCTGGTGCGAAATTCGTCGCTGAGCGTGCCCGGCTGCCCGGTCATGATCGCCGCGCGCATCGCGGTCAACTTGCTGCCTTCGATCGGATCGATTGTCAGGCGGTTGTCCAGCGCCAGGCGCGCGAGGCCGGTCAGCACGAGCTGGCTAAGGCGAACTTCGCGCGCGGCCATTTGTGCGCGGAAGTTTGGCGATGAAATATCGATCGCGAACATCGCGCGGAACAATTCGGCGGCCGAATCGATCTGATCGAGAATCGCGTAGCTGAGATGCAAATCGCGCATACAGGCGAAATCGCGCATCTCGACCGCGCCACTACCGTCCAGGCCGCTGTAGAAGCGCGGCTGCCGCGCCATGAAGCCGGCCAAAGCTTCCTTGTATGGCGAATCGAGGTACGAAATCTCGCGCACCTTGACCGCGGAGAGGCCGAGCTTCTTGAGCGTCAACTCGGTGCTCGTGCGCAGATCAATTGTCAGGCTCACGCCGAGGCGGAAGAGCAGTTTCAGCGGCGTGTCGCGCAGATGCTCGATCGCATTTTGCAGGTCGCCGCCCGCTAGATGCTCGAGTGCAAGGTTCAGGTAGTGATGCGTCATCTCGACCGCGACGCGCACCGCTTCCAGATCGCCAAAGTCCACCGCACGCGCGACCAGCACCTGGTTGCTGACCATCGCCATCTCACTGCGGAGCTGGCGTTTTCCCTGCGCGGCGAATCCGGCGGTGAGCGCGGTGTTGAACAACGAGACGTCGCCGTCGGCAATTGCCGGGGCAATCTCGGGCGCAATCACTTCGGTATCGTCAGGCAGATCGGCGCGGCTGGGCGGCTCGTACCCGGCACGAATTGTCAGGAACTGCTCGGGCTTGAGGTACGCGAACACGCTTTGCGCCTCGAAGAAGTCGGGAAAGCCGCGGTCGTTGAGGCGGGCCCGCCGAAACTGGTAGGCCTCTTCTTCGAGCTCGGCCTCGACGCCCCAATAGATTTCCTCCATCAGGCCGGCGAAGTAGTTGTAGTCGCGCTCGAACGCCTCTTCGATGAAATCCGAGATGTGCTGCGAGATGGCGTCGTGGCGGATGAACTCGATCAGGTAATTTTCGTCGTACTGCGCAAATCGATTCGCGGTCGCGTCGGGCGAGGACGCCGCGTCGTCGATTCGATGCACTTTTATGTAGCCGCGCAACAGGATCGACATCATCTCCATGTCGAGGCCCATCAGCGCGTCGGCGAGCTTGCGCCGTCCGCCGTCGGCCATCGCCTCGATCCATTCGCGCATGCGATCCACGTTGGGGCGATCGCGGTTCCAGCAATCGAGATCGAACAGCGACTTGACCTGCTCGGGCATCGCGAGGCTGAGCAAGTCGCCGGCGTCGGCGCTGCCGATTTCCTTGAGGGTGTAGAAGAGTGTCTCGGGCGAAAACGATTGCACCAGCCGCTCGGCTTCAGGTGCGGAGAGAATCAGGTCACGCTTCTGGCGCGCAGGCAGGCCGTACAGGAACTCCAGCTTTTCCTGAAACGGAAGATTGAGAAATTCCGATTCGCCTCTTATTGCCATATCACTCGCAGGACTAGTCGCATCCGAACTGCAAAGTATCGCGCCGTTCCTCGAAGGATCAACTAAGCGTGGATCTTTCGCTAAACCCTGCCGTTAGATAAGATGTTTACAACGCATCAGAGCCGAATTCTTGGCCTCTCCCAACTCGAAACATCCTGTCGCACTAACAATCGCAGGCAGCGATCCCGGCGGCGGCGCTGGACTGCAGGCCGACCTCAAGACGTTCGCGGCGCTCGGCGTGTACGGCTATTCGGTCATCACCGAGGTGATTGCGCAGAACAGCTTCCGGGTTGCGGACGTCGAAAACGTATCGCCCGAGATGGTCGAGGCGCAGCTCGATACGCTCGCGCTGGAATGCGTTCCGCGCGCGGTCAAGACGGGAGCGCTGGCCAATGCGGCGATCGTCAAAACGGTTGCGCGCGCGATCGAGCGGCTCAAACTGCCGGCGCCGGTGGTTGATCCCGTGATCGTGTCCAGCAGCGGCGCGCTCCTGATCGGACCCAAGGGAGAACGCGCGATTCGTAAACGCCTGATTCCGATCGCGCGCATCGTAACGCCGAACATTGCCGAGGCTGAAGTACTGGCGCACATTCGAATCGATTCCGACGCGGCGATTCGCGAGGCCGCGATCAAGATTATTAAGCTGGGTGCGCGCGCGGTCGTCATCAAGGGCGGGCATCGCAAGGACAACCGGTTCGCGACGGATTTGTTTCACGACGGCCGCCGCTTTATCGAGCTCAAGAGCCCGCGAATCGCAGGCGGCGGCGCGCATGGAACGGGATGCGCCTTCTCCGCGGCGATCGCGGCGCATCTCGCGCGCGGCGCGAGTCTCGAGGACGCGGTCCGCGGCGCGAAGCGTTACGTGACCGCGGCGCTCAGGCACAGCTTCAAATTGGGGAAGGGGCGGGCGCTCCTCGATCACTTCGCGCGCGGCTGATCGACCTGCGCGATCGCCGGCACGTTGAATTCTTTCAGCGCGGCGCCGAGATTATGGCTCGGCGTTTCCGCGTCGCCCATTTTGAGCAGGGCGAATCGTTCGTCGCCGTCCAGCCGCGACCAGGTTGTGGCGTTCAGATCGAAGCCGGCTGTGCGCGCGTGCACGACTGCTCGAGCCGGCGGCGACGCGGGCGGTTCTGCGGACGCTCTTTGCGCATCGGTGAGACACTTCGGCTCGACGCCGAGTCGCCGCTCCATCGCCTCGCGGATGAACACGCCGAGCGCATCGCACTCCTCGGCGGAATCGAACGGGAAATGGCAGATTGCGAGCCGCTCGCCGCGATCCAGCGACTTCCATTGTTGGAGCCCGATTTTAAGGCCGACGCGATCGAGCTTGCGTCGCACCGCCATCGGGACGCATTGCAGACTTTCGTGCATCTCGTCTTCAAACTTGAATTTGCGGATCATCTTTACCTCCGGCTCCCGGCGCAATTGTCAGGTTGCAATATGCAACCAACCGGATCAAGATCGCCAGCATCAATCGTGGTATAGCGATTCTATAGTGGCAGCCATGGACGCAAGGAATTCCAGAAACGGCGGCGCCGGCTTTGACGAGCGCGCGATTGACGAAATCGTTGCCGGCCTGGCTGACAAGCCTGGTGCGCTGATGCCGGTGCTGCACGCGGTGAATAAGCGCCTCGGGTATATCCCGCCAGAGGCTGTGCCGGCGATTGCGCGAGCGCTGAATCTGTCGCGCGCCGAGGTCCACGGCGTTATCAGTTTCTATCACGACTTCCGCACCGAGCGGCCTGGCCGAAAAGTCATTCGCGTATGCCGCGCCGAGTCGTGCCAGGCGATGGGCGCGGTCGCGCTCGCGGCGCATATTCAGGCCCGCCTTGGAATTGATTTCGGACAAACCAGCGGCAACGGCGACTTCACACTCGAGCCGGTTTACTGTCTCGGCAATTGCGCGTGCTCGCCGGCGATTGTTGTCGGCGGCGACCTCTACGGCCGCGTCAATCCGCAACGCTTCGACGAAATTCTTTCCCGTGTCACTTCGTCAAGGTCGTCGCGATGACCGCCGTCGTATATGTTCCGCGCGACTCGAGCGCCGTGTCTCTCGGCGCCGACGCAGTCGCCGAGGCGATTCGCAGGGAAGCGGCGGCGCGCAAGCTGGACGTGAAGATCGTGCGCAATGGTTCGCGCGGGATGTTTTCGCATGAGCCGATGGTCGAGGTCGCAACGAGTGGCGGGCGAATGGCGTATGGACCGGTTGCGGCGGGCGATGCCGCGTCGCTGTTCGGCTCAAACTTTCTCGACGGCCGCGAGCATCACCTGCGTCTCGGCGTCGCCGAGGAAATACCGTGGCTCAAGTCGCAGACGCGGCTGACTTTTGCGCGCGCGGGTGTGACCGATCCGGTGTCGCTCGACGATTTCATCGCGCACGGCGGATACCGAGGACTGAAGCACACGATCGAGTTCGGCGCTGAGAGGACGGTTGCCGAGGTCACGAAGTCCGGTCTTCGCGGCCGTGGCGGCGCGGGATTTCCGACGGGTATCAAATGGAAGACCGCGGCTGACGCATCGGCGACGCCAAAGTACGTCGTGTGCAACGCCGATGAAGGCGATTCGGGCACGTTTTCCGACCGCATGATCATGGAGGGAGATCCCTTCGTGCTGCTCGAAGGAATGACTATTGCGGCGCTCGCCGTCGGTGCAACGCAAGGCTATATCTACCTGCGATCTGAGTATCCGCACGCGCGTCGCGCACTGACTGAGGCGATCGCGACTGCCTATTCGACTGGCTATTTGGGCGCGAACATACTTGGTACCGGCAGGTCGTTCGAGCTGGAGATTCGGCTTGGCGCCGGGGCGTACATCTGCGGCGAGGAAACCGCGATGCTCGAAAGCATCGAGGGGCGGCGCGGGATGGTCCGCTTCAAGCCACCGATTCCCGCGCTGGAAGGACTGTTTGGCAAGCCGACGCTGATTAACAACGTGGTCTCATTCGCGACAGTGCCGATCATCATCGAGCGCGGTGCGGAATTCTTTCGCTCCTTGGGCGCCGGCAACTCGCGCGGCACGATCCCGTTTCAACTCGCCGGCAACGCGAAACGTCCGGGGCTGATCGAAACGTCGATGGGCGTGACGCTCCGCGAAATCGTCCACGACTACGGCGGCGGCACCGCCAGCGGCAGGCCGGTTCGCGCGGTGCAGGTGGGCGGACCGCTGGGCGCGTATTTCACGGAAGCGATGCTGGACGTGGCGCTGGACTTCGAATCAATCGCGGCGCGCGGAGGAATTCTGGGCCACGGAGGAATCGTCGTCTTTGACGATACGGTCGATATGGCGCGGATGGCTCGCTATGCGATGGAATTTTGCGCGCTCGAATCGTGCGGCAAATGCACGCCGTGCCGAATCGGCTCGATTCGCGGCGCCGAGGTGATAGATGACATCGTCAACCGGCGTCGGCCGCGCGAGAATCTCGAAGTGCTTCGCGACTTGTGCGACACGATGAAGTTTGGGTCGCTATGCGCGCTGGGCGGTCTTACGCCGTTGCCAGTTTTGAGTGCGCTCAAATATTTTCCCGAAGATTTCGGTTTGACTCCGCGCGACGTTGAGTTTATCGGCGCGGACCTCACGATTTCGACATCAGGAGCTGCGAGTACTCATGCGGTCGCACAGCGATAGCGATTTCGCCACACCGCTTCGTCCCGGCGCGCGAACGGTCGTGCTGGAGATCGACGGACGCGTCGTCGCGGTACCCGAAGGCACGTCGGTCATTCGCGCCGCCGCGGAGGCCGGAATCCACGTGCCGAAATTGTGCGCGACGGATTCGTTGGAGCCATTCGGCTCGTGCCGTTTGTGCCTGGTCGAAGTCGAGGGCCAGCGCGGCTACCCGGCGTCGTGCACTACTCCGGTGCGCGCGGGCATGAAGGTGCGCACCGAGAGCCCGGCGCTCGCGCGGCTGCGGCGCGGCGTGATGGAGCTGTACATTTCCGATCATCCCCTCGACTGCCTCACCTGTCCCGCCAACGGGAATTGCGAGCTGCAGGACATGGCGGGCACAGTCGGTCTGCGCGAGGTGCGTTACCGTGGCGGCGGCGCCAATCACCTGCATGCGGAGAAGGACCAGTCTAATCCGTATTTCACTTTCGATCCGTCGAAATGCATCGTGTGCTCGCGATGCGTCCGCGCGTGCGAGGAAGTGCAAGGCACGTTTGCGCTGACCATTGACGGGCGCGGCTTTTCGTCGGTGATTTCGCCGGGACAAAAAGGTCCATTCTCGGCATCCGAGTGCGTCTCTTGCGGCGCTTGCGTGCAGGCGTGTCCGACCGCAACGTTGATGGAAAAATCAGTGATCGAGCTCGGCCAGCCGGATCACAGCGTCGTCACGACCTGCGGATACTGCGGTGTCGGATGTTCGTTCCGCGCAGAGATGAAGGGCGACCTCGTCGTGCGGATGGTGCCGAACCCGAACGGGCAGGCCAATCACGGGCACTCGTGCGTTAAGGGCCGCTTCGCGTGGGGCTACACCACGCATCCCGATCGCGTCACGCGGCCGATGATTCGCGAATCGATCGCCGAACCGTGGCGCGAGGTCTCGTGGCGCGAGGCGATCGAATACGCGGCGTCGGAGTTCAAGCGCATCCAGGACGAGCATGGGCGCGGGTCGGTTGGCGGGATTACGTCCTCGCGATGCACCAACGAGGAAACGTTTCTGGTGCAGAAACTGGTGCGCGCCGTGTTCGGCAACAATAACGTCGACACCTGCGCACGCGTTTGTCATTCGCCGACCGGTTATGGACTCAAGACGGCGTTCGGCACCTCGGCGACGACGCAGGATTTCGATTCGGTGATGCAGGCCGACGTGATCATGGTGATCGGCGCGAACGTCACGGAGGGGCATCCGGTCTTCGCGGCGCAGATGAAGCGCCGATTGCGACAAGGCGCAAAGCTGATCGTCATCGATCCTCGCGTCACTGAAATTGTGCGGCTGCCACACGTGCAGGCGTCGTATCATCTGCAACTGCGTCCCGGCACCAACGTCGCGCTGATCAATGCAATCGCTCATATGGTGGTGACGGAGGGACTCACCGACGAGGCGTTCGCTACGGCGCGATGCGATCCGCATGAATTCGAGGCGTGGAAGAAATTCGTCGCGGAGCCGCATAATTCGCCGGAGTCGACGGAGAAGATCACCGGCGTGCCCGCGGACAAGGTCCGCGCGGCGGCACGTTTGTACGGGAGCGCTCCCAACGGTGCGATCTACTACGGCCTCGGTGTCACGGAGCACAGCCAGGGCAGCACGATGGTGCTGGGCATCGCGAATCTTGCGATGGCGACCGGCAACATCGGACGGCCGGGAGTCGGCGTGAATCCTCTGCGCGGGCAGAACAACGTGCAAGGGTCGTGCGACATGGGCTCGTTCCCGCACGAGTTCAGCGGCTATCGCCACATTTCCGATGAGGCGGTGCGCGCGAGTTTCGATGCCGCGTGGGGCGTGCGGGTCGATCCCGAACCGGGCCTGCGCATTCCCAACATGTTCGACGCGGCGCTGGAGGGCAGCTTCAAGGGCCTTTACGTGCAGGGCGAAGACGTCGCGCAATCGGAACCGAACGGGCAACACGTCGCGGCGGCGCTGCGAGCGATGGAATGCGTCGTGGTGCAGGATTTGTTTTTCAATGAGACCACGAAGTACGCGCACGTCTTTCTGCCCGGTTCGTCGTTCCTCGAAAAGAACGGCACCTTCACCAACAGCGAGCGGCGAATCTCGATGGTGCGCAAGGTCGCGGCGCCGCTCGCGGGCAAGGAAGATTGGGAAATTACCTGCGAGCTTGCGACCGCGCTCGGCTATTCGATGAAGTATTCGCATCCGTCGGAAATCATGGATGAGATCGCGCGGCTGACTCCGACTTTCTCCGGCGTCAGCTACGGAACGCTCGAGCGGCTGGGCTCGGTGCAATGGCCATGCAATGACGCCGCACCCGCGGGTACTGCTACCATGCATGCCGACCATTTCGTGCGCGGCAAAGGCAAGTTCACGATTACCGAGTATGTACCCACTGAGGAACGCACCAACTCGGAATATCCACTGATACTGACTACTGGGCGGATACTCAGTCAGTATAATGTTGGTACTCAGACGCGGCGTACTCTGAATGCGGCGATGCACGGCGAGGATCGCCTCGAGATACATCCGAGCGACGCCGAGCTGCGCGGCATCCGCGACGGCGATTGGCTCCAGGTGCGGGCACGCCGCGGCGAGACGCGCTTGCGGGCGCTGGTGACGAAGCGCGTCCAGCCCGGCGTCGTGTACACCACGTTTCATCATCCGGAATCGCGCACCAACGACTTGATGACCGAGCACTCCGATTGGGCGACCAACTGCCCCGAGTTCAAAGTTACTGCGGTCCAGGTTGCGCCTGAAGCGAAATCGCTGCAAGCTCGCGGCCGTAACGGGCAGCCTCACGCGGAGAATCGAGTAGCTATTCAAGATGCTCACACGATCGATATTCATCACCTCGTCATGATGGCTAATGATATCGGCGCGTACTTCGCCGGCTATCCGGATCACGACGAAGCCGCCGAAGGCGTCGCGAACCATCTCCGCAATTTCTGGGAGGCTCGGATGCGGCGGGAGATTGTCGATTACGTGGCAATGGGCGGCGACGAGCTGAATCCGCTCGTGCGCTTGGCAGTTTCCTTTATCGCGACCGAGTCTGTTCCTGATTCGGAAGAAGTTGGCGAGGGATGAAAACCGATCCCGCGCACTTCCGGACTGGTGACGATGCCGCTGATGCCGTTCGCCATGAAGTCCGCGAGCATCGCGCACTAGGATGGGATGGAGGCACTACCGCGGAGCGCAGTGAGAAACTGGTGGTCGAAGAGCCGCTCGAGATTCGACTTGCCGGCCGCCGCTTCACGCTCACGATGCGCACGCCCGGACATGACGAGGAACTTGCAGCCGGCTTTCTGTTCGCCGAGGGTTTCATCAATGACCCGAGCGAGCTCGGCGAAATTCGGCGCGTGCGTGGACGCAAGGGCGCGCCCGAGCCCAACGCCATCGACGTCGTGCTGAATGTGCCCGCCGACGGACTGCGCAGCCGCCTTAAGCGCAACTTCGTCATGAGTTCGAGCTGTGGCGTATGCGGCAAGACCAGCATCGACTCGATTCGGCGCCGCGTCGCTCCCGCCTCTGGTTCCGTGCGCGCAGCACCGCGCACTCTGCTCGCGCTATCGGAGAAGTTCCGCGCCGGCCAGCGCGTGTTTGCCGCGACGGGCGGACTTCACGGCGCGGCCATCTTCAATCTCGACGGCACGATGCTCGCGATACGCGAGGACGTCGGACGTCATAACGCGGTGGACAAGCTGGTCGGATACGCGTTGACGAATGCGATCGTTCCGCTGGCGCATCACCTGATGATGGTAAGCGGCCGGCTCAGCTTTGAGATCGTGCAGAAGGCGGCGACCGCCGGTGTGCCGATTCTGGCCGCCGTGTCGGCGCCGTCGTCGCTGGCAGTCGAGCTGGCCGAAGAAGTCGGCACGACGCTCGTCGGTTTCCTGCGCGACGGGAGATTCAACATCTACACCCGCCCCGACCGAATAGCGCAATGACACTCTCCCGACCGTGAGTGAAACAGGAAAGTACTATCTGCCTCTTTACGAAGGCACCGCGTGGTACTACTCGCGGTTCCGTCCGAAGTATCCGCCGTCGCTGGTGAAGATTCTTCGGGAGAATTTTCGACTGGACGGCACCGGCAGGCTGCTCGATCTCGGTTGCGGCCCCGGTCCCGTCGCGATTGCGCTCGCGCAGCTGTTCGAAGAAGTGGTCGCAATGGATCCCGATGACGCGATGCGTGCCGAGGGCGAGCGCATCGCACGCGAACGCGACATCGGCAATATCCAGTGGCGATTCGGCGGCTCGAATGATTTGTCACCCAATCTCGGACAGTTCCGCCTCGTCACCATGGGCAACTCGTTCCACTGGATGGATCGAGCGCGTACCCTCGAGGCGCTCTACGATCTCGTCAGGGACGGCGGAGGCATCGCGGTGGTCGGCGAGGGTGCGCCGATTCCACCACCGCCGATGATCCCGTGGCGTGCAGCGATTAACACGGTGCTGAAGAGTTATCTCGGTCACCGGCCGCTGCCATGGGAGAGTCCCGGTCCGCCGCCGCCCGCGGAACGCCACGAAACATACATCTCGCGTTCCCGCTTCAGAGATCTCGCCAGCTACCAGGAATCCTTCGACGTCGAATGGACCATAGACTCGATGATCGGAAATCTCTACTCGACTTCGTTCTGCAGCCGGCGCGTGCTCGGCGACCGCGTCGATGCTTTCGAGCGCGACATCCGCGCCGCGATTCTGGCCGTCGAACCGTCGGGCATTCTCAAGGGAGAGCCGCCCGAGTTTTTCGCGTATATGGCTTGGAAGCGCTGAGCCCCAACGGCTTCGACGCTCCTCTTGAGCGTGCCGTCCGCGCGGCGATACTCTGTATGATTATGTCGGAGTTGGCGAATGTACCCGCGTAAGCGCGCGCTCGAGCGCATCGCGCGCGAAAAAGTGCTCTACCCGCGCCAACCCGGCGGCGACATTTCCGTCTGCGTCATCTACCCGAACACGTACCGGCTCGGGATGGCGAACCTCGGCTTCCAGGCCGTGTTTCACATCTTCGAATCCGATCCGTCCGTGGCCGCCGATCGAGCATTCCTGCCCGGCGCCGACGAGCGCGACTTGTTCCGCGACGGTGGCGAGCGCCTCGTCTCGTTCGAGCGCGGCCGCCCGCTCTCCGACTTCGACATCCTCGCCTTTTCGATTTCCTTCGAGACGGACTATCTCAACGTCCTGAGCGTTCTGCGGATGGCCGGGATTCCCGCTCGCCGCGCCGACCGCGCGGGCCGCAATTTTCCGCTGATCATCGCCGGCGGCTCGGCCGTCTTTCTTAATCCCGAACCGATCGCCGATTTCATCGACCTGTTTCTGATTGGCGAGGGCGAGGAGATGGTCCCAGAGTTCATCGAGCGCTGGCGATCGACGCGCGGCTCGACGAATCAACTGCTCGAACTCGCATCGGTCCAGGGTGCGTATCTTCCCGACTTCTATACTCCCGTTTACGATGACGCCGGCCGCCTCGCCACGGTGAAATACACCGGCCCCGGCAGCGCGCAGGTCAATCGCCGCATGATTCGCGACCTCAACCGCTTCACTACTTCGTCGCTGATTCTCACCGAGGAATCCGTCTTCGGCGACATGTTCCTGGTCGAGGCGAGCCGCGGATGCCAATGGGGATGCCGCTTTTGCGCGGCCGGTTTCATGTATCGGCCGATTCGTTATCGCGCGCCCGAAATGCTGATCGCCGAGGCTGAGCGCGGCCTTGGCGAGCGCAAAGTGATCGGCCTCGTCGGCGCCGAGATGGCGAGCGTTCCCGGGGTCGCCGACATCGCATCGGCGGTCGTTGATCGCGGCGGGCGGCTGTCGCCGTCGTCGCTCAAGGCCGATTGCATTTCGCCGGCGCTCGCATCTGCCTTGGCGCGCGGCGGAAACCAGAGCGTGACCATCGCTCCGGAAGCCGGCAGCGAGCGGATGCGCAAGGTCATCAACAAAAATCTTACCGAGGCCGAGATTCTGGGCACGGCTGAGATGATGCTGGGCGAAGGCGTCGGCAACCTGAAGTTTTATTTTATGATCGGCCTGCCCGAGGAGCGCGACGAAGACGTGCTCGCGATCGCTGACCTCGTCGCCAAGGTGCTCGAGCACGCCCGCGCGCGCCGCACCCGCATCGGTTCCGTGACCGTGTCGCTCAATCCGTTCGTGCCCAAGCCGTGGACGCCGTTTCAATGGGATCCGATGCAGGACGCGCGCTCGCTCAAGCGCAAGGTTGCGATGCTGCGCCAGCGCCTCACGCGGCTGGGGCAAGTCGAGCTCGACGCGGAGTCGCCGCGCGAGGCGTATTTCCAGACGATGGTGTCGCGAGGCGATCGCCGTGTCAGCGGCATCCTCGAACGCCTGGAAGCCGCGGGCTGCGAAAGCGCCGGATCCATCTGGCACGAGTTGTCGAACATTCATCGCGAGGTCCAGGCGAGCGAGAATTCATCGTTGCCGGATCCCGATTTCTTCGTCACGCGCCATTACGTCCACGACGAGCGGCTGCCGTGGGACTTTATCGATCATCACATTTACAAATGGTTTCTGCTCGCTGAAAGAAAGAAAGCGCATCATGAGCATCAGAGCCCGCCGTGCGACGTCGAGCGATGCACCGTGTGCGGCGCCTGCTAGAATAGATGGGCAAGTAGAGGAGGGGAGGACGAGGAAGATGGTTCATAGCAATTTTCGTTTAGCATTTCTGATGGCCGCGGCCGTGGCGATCGCGTGGTCGGCGCCAGCCTTCGCGGCGGGAATCGGCGAGGAGGACGTTCCCTCGACTTCGGTCGTCCCTGCGGAAGGTCCGAGCGGCGCTGCGCCGGTCAATTCTCCAGGGTCGGCGACGAGTCCATCAGCGACTGCGCCATCCGGCAAGACCTGGGTGCCAGCGCCGGCGGGATTGAAGCCAAAGTCCACTTCGCACCACGTGTCGAGCAAGAGCAGCGTGCGCGAGCCGGAAATTGAACCGGCTCAGGCGCGACTGAAGGTGCTGCAGAGCGCACCGGTATATTCCGCGCCCGCCAAAAGCAGCAAGCAGATCGAGCAGTTGTCGCCGGACAAGTTCGTCGAGGTGACCGGGTCCACTCATTACTACCTGCAGGTGAAGCTGAAGTCCGGGCAGACCGGCTACATCGATCCGTCGTCGGTCGAGCTGGTCAAGCCGACCGACAAAGTCTTCGTGCTCACGCATGACGCCGGGGTGCTCGACAAACCGAATCGATGGGCCAAGAAGCTCGCCGAGGTACATCAGGGCCACAACGTTCACGTCGTGGGCGTCTCGCTGGACTACATGAGAATCCGGATGAAGAGCGGGCTCGAAGGCTTCATCCCGATGACCGCGCTCGAATAGTTCTTTCGCACTCGACGATCCCCTGTCGTGTCGGTATAAGTCTCTGCCAGGGAGCATCTGATGACGGATCGGGAACGGCAGGGTTGGATTATCGTCGCGAGCCTCTTCGTGGTGCTGGTGTTCGTTTTTGGATCCGGCTACAACACCGGCGGCCTGTTCTTTCCGCATCTGCTGAAACATTTCGGCTGGTCGCGCACACAAGTCTCGACCCTCCAGGGCGCCGCGCTGCCGCTGTCCGCCGGGCTTAGCGCTCCGCTGATAGGATGGCTGCTCGATCGCGTCGAGGCGCGGGTCGTGATGGTTGCCGGGGCAATCATGACGGGCGCGTCGTTTCTCATCGCCAGCCGCGTCGATTCATTCGGCCCGCTCTTCGCTGCGTACATCCTGCTCGGCGTCGGCATCGGTGCATCGACGCTGTTGCCGTGCGCGTTGGTGATCGCCAACTGGTTTGGTGCGCGCCGCGGACTTGCGATGGGCCTGGCGTTCGCGGGCACCTCGCTCGGCGGCGCTGCGATGACGATGGTTGGGAATTTCGCGATCGTGCGCGGCGGCTGGCGCGCGGGCTACGTCGCGCTCGCGATCCCGATGTTCCTCGTCGTCGTCCCGCTGATAATTTTCGTGGTGAGAACGCGGCCGCCGCAGGCCGAGGGCGTCAGCGTCGCGCAGGCGAGCGACGCGTTGCCCGGATTCGAACTGCGCGAAGCGTTCCGCTCGCGCTCGTTCTGGATGATTTCCGCGGCGCAGTTCTTTTTCGCCGCCGTCGCGGCAGGCGCGGGGTTGCACCTGATCAAATATCTCACCGAGCTCGGCTACACGGCGTCGTTCGCAGCCGGCATGATGAGCCTGGTGTACGTGTTCGCGGCATTCGGCAAGCTTGGGATGGGCCTGTTTGCCGATCGCGTGAGCGCAAGAATCGCGCTGACGTTCAACTTTCTCGCCGCGTGCGTCGGGATGATCCTGATCTTCGGCACGGCGCGAACCGCCGTGCTGATTCCGTTCGTGCTGATCTTCGGATTGTCGCTCGGCGCACCATTGGTGCTGGTCCCGATGCTGGTAGCGGAGTCGCTCGGGCTCAAGCGTTTCGGCTCGATCGGCGGCATCGCAGGCATCTTCAATACCATTGGCGCATTCGTCGGCCCGGTCGGCGCGGGCAAGATCTACGATCTGACCGGCAGCTATGCGACTGCCTTCGAAGTATTCGTCGTGATGTGTCTTCTCGGCGCGGCAGTAACGTATTCGTGCCGCTCCTTCGAATCCGAGCAGGCTCGCCAAGCCACTGCGCCAGTTCCCGCCACCGCGTAATACTCTCGAAGCGGTCACTGGCGGAAGATCATGGCGAGGAACGCTGCGATTCCGAGAATTGAGATCAACGAGGCAAACAGCAATAATCGATCCTCCGCGAAGGTTTCTCTCCCGTACGAATACTCGCAACCTTCTTTTCGGCCAAGTGCTCGCCTGCGATGGGATCAGTTGCGAGCGAGGGCGAGAACCGAGCGGACTTTGGCGGCTATGTCGGGGGCGTTCACTACGTCGGTGATGATCGCCACGGCGTCCGCGCCGGCCGCCAGGGTTTCCGCGACGTGAGCTTCGGTGATGCCGCCGATCGCGACGATCGGGATCTTCACGGCGGCGCGGATTGCGCGGAGCTTGTCGAGGCCCACGCCGGCGACGATGTTCTTCAGTCCGCCAGGATACATCGGGCCGAATCCGATGTAGTCCGCGCCGCCAATTTCAGCAGCGCGCGCCTGCTCGACGTTGTGAGTCGAGATTCCGATCATCATGCCGGGACCGGCGACTCGCCGCGCCGCTTCGAGCGGGAGATCGGTCTGCCCGAGATGAACTCCGTGCGCGCCAGCGAGAATCGCGATATCGACCCGGTCGTTGATGATCAGGATCGCGCCTCGCTTGCGGCACATCTCGGCGATCGCGCGGGCTGAGGCGAGGAAGTCGCGCCCGGGCGCGTCCTTCAGGCGCAACTGCATGATGCGCGCGCCGGCGTCGAGCAGAGTTTCTGCCAGCGTGACCGGGTCGTGTCCGCCAGCAGGATCGACCATCGCGTAAAAATGCGAGGCTAGCCGCGTCATCCGCCGGGGAATTTGGTCAGTACGATCTTGTGGTCGGTGATCTTCTTGCGCAGCGTGTTGCGATTGAGCCCGAGCATCCGCGCCGCGCGCACCTGGTTGCCGCCGGCGCGCTTGAGTGCGAGTTCGACCAGCGGCCGCTCGATTTCCGCGACCAGCCGATGGTAGAGGTCGCGCGGTTCCTCGCCGCTGGGCGAATCGAACCATCCCGCGATGCGCGCTGAGATGATATCGCCGAGTTCGGCGCCGTCGGCCGCGGCGGTTGCGCCGGTGCCTACACCGCCCGGGCGCGACAGCTCGACATCGTCGGCGCGAATCGTGGTGCCCGGCGCGAGCAGCGCCGCGCGCATCACGGCATTTTCGAGTTCGCGCACGTTGCCCGGCCAATCGGCGGACTCCAGTTTGATTCGCGCTTCGAAACTGATGGTGGTGGCGCGCGCGCCCATCTCCTGGACCGCCTTCGAGACGAAGTAGTCGGTCAGCTCCGCGATATCTTCGCGCCGCTCGCGCAGCGCCGGCATCTGGATCGGAATCACGCGGAGGCGGAAGTACAGGTCCTCGCGGAATTTTCGCGCGGCGACCAGGGTCTCGAGGTTCTGGTTGGTCGCCGCGATCACTCGCGCTTTGAGCTTGAGCGTCTCGACGCTGCCGACGCGATTGAACTCGCGCTCCTGCAGCACGCGCAGCAGCTTGGGCTGCAGCTCGACCGGCAGGTCGCCGATTTCGTCGAGGAAGATCGTGCCCGTGTCGGCCATCTCGAATTTGCCGGCGCGCCGTTCGGACGCACCGGTGAAGGAGCCGCGCTCGTGTCCGAACAACTCGCTCTCGAGCAAGCCGTGCGGGATCGCCGAGCAGTTGACGGCGACGAACGGCGAGCGCCAGCGTGCGGATTTGAAATGGATCGCGCGCGCGACCAGCTCCTTGCCGGTGCCGCTCTCGCCGCTGAGCAGAACGGTCGCATCGTTGGTGACGACGCGCCCGATCAGCTTGTAAACTTCCTGCATCGCCGCGCTGCGGCCGATTATCTCGCCGCCGACGAGCTGGCGATTCACCTCGTCCTTGAGGCGGTTGAGGTCCGCCGCCTGCGCGCCGACTTCCACCGCGCGCTTGATTGCAGCCGCGACCAGGTCGAGATTGGCAAATGGCTTGGTCAGGTAGTCGTGCGCGCCGCGCTTCATCGCCTCGACGGCGTTGTTCATCGTGCTCGCCGCGGTGATCACTATGATGAGAGTGCGGACGGCCTCGCTGTGCGCGGCAGAGAGCACCTCGAGTCCGCCGTTGCCCGGCATGATGATGTCGAGCAGGGCGACGTCGAATCGATTGCTGCGCAAGGCAGCGAGCGCGGACGCGCTGTCAATCGCCTCCTCGACGCGATGGCCGTCGGCTTCGAGCCGATGCCTCAACACGAGGCGGATCGCGGGATCGTCGTCGGCGATCAGAATTGCCGCGCCAGTGCCGGGTTCCTTCACCCGTTCAACGAAGTTTTGGTTAGTAGCGCTTGCGCCCATGGTCGTAGTGCTCACGGGCTACAATCGTAACAGTAAGTTCGATCTTGTCGCCAACGGCCGACGCGCCTTTATCAGAGGGGGCCGTTTTGCGGATGGGCGCGCCGCGGGTCTCACCGCGGATCAGGCTGGAAAGCGAGCGACTATACATTGGGTTGTGGTTTTGGGAATTCAGCACTACCAAGGGTAGTTTCGTTCCGTCAAATTTGTTTTTGTGGAAACGCGAAGAGTCCTTGTTACTTTTTCGAGCAATGCGCGAGCGTTCAGAGTCTTGGCCGTTAACCATACGCGATCAAAGCACGGCGGGCGATCCGGCGTAAGGCTGAACAGTTCATCCCTGAACATCCGCGGACTTCACAACTGGCTGCTGCGCGCCGAGGTTCTTCGGCCGTCGCCGGATCAATGACCGGCGGGGAACAGGAACGTTACGTTGACGCGGGCTATCCATTGCGGTGCGCCATCTGGACGCTTCAGAAGGTCGTACGCGCCAATTTGCAGACTCAAATCCCGGGAGCCAAGCTTGAACGCCTTGCCGATGTCCGCACCCATCGGAATAGTCCACGCGTTGGCGGTATCAGTTGTCCAATCGAAGGTCATCTGCGGATCGCAGTCGGCGTACCATCCGCTCTCGAAGTTGTAGCTGATCATAGGCTCGATGTAGGTCTGATTGACGCTGCCGCGCTCGCGATTTCCGGCAAACGACATCAGTTGGTCGGTGAGGATGGCATCGAGCCACGGGCCTTCGGAGTACACGAGCGCCACAGCTGGTCCGGCCGACCAGCGGCCGCTTCCCAGTTCCGAGCTGCTGGCAGTGGGGAAGTTGAAGATCGGACCGACGCCCCAGATCCAGGTGGCCGTCTTGTGCGGCGTTAGAAAAAAAGAAGTCTCGAAATCTTCCAGCCCGGATTGCTCATGCGGAGCGGGGGCGTAAGCGATGGTCAGGCTCGGCCGCACCATCAGGTCCCAATCGGCATTCAGCGAGAACGGCAGTAGCGGCTCGATGTTAACGGCGTCGCCCGCCTTGTGAGCACGGCCTATTTGAAATCCGGTCGTCGACTGAATCGGAACTTTGACGAAATCCTCGAACGGATTGTGGACGGCGATTGCCAGCTCCTGATCGCTCATGACGCTCGGCGACGGTGCGGGCGTCGGCGTTTGTTGTGCTTGTGCCGACGCCGCCAGAACGGCGCTCATCATCAACGCCAAGACCGTGGCGTGGGGCACAAATCGCAAACGCGACAACCTCAAGTTGGCTCGCTCTAAGGGGTGCCAAACCACTTGTCGTAGATCCGCTGATAGGTGCCGTTCTCACGAAGCGCGATCAACGCAAGATTGATCTTTCTGCGCAGCGGGCTGTCCAGCTGCACCATGATGGCGGCCGGTGCAGTGTTAAATTCGGGACCGACCGCCTTCACTCGTCCCTTTCCCTCATGCGCCGCATAGTAGAGGAGCAGCGGGGCAACCGACACCACGGCATCCACTTTCTTGTCGAGGAGAGCTTTAAACATTTGATCGGTCGTCTGGAACTCCAGGACCTGCGCGTTCTGTTCCCGAAGATAATCGGCGGCGGTGCTGTGCGCTATCGTGGCGACCTGCTTACCCGGCAAATCGCCCGGCCCTCGATAGCGCCGCGAATCTGCTCGACGGTCAAGGTGGTGGTTAGCTGGGCGGTATAGAACGCGACGAAAACCACGCCGGCAAATATCCAGAAGATTGAGAACGTGCGCGCCACCCATTGATGCGGCATCCCCTCCGGTGATCCCGTCAGCGTCGAAATCGCCCAGAAAAATGCTTCGAAGATTCCCGGAAAGTAGTTCGGGCTCGAAATGATTCCGTCGGGGCGCCGCCGTTCGAACAGCCAGACCAGATGGGCCGGGATCAGGACGAGCAGCAGGGCGATGCCGAGCCAAACTACGGTCGTGCGTGAAAATAGCAGACGGAGCATATCCAAAACCGGGTTTGCAGTTTCTGCCTTCTCGCCAGTATCGCGCACCATAATTTGCAAGCCTGTTTGCAATGTTGGGATCGAAAAATCGAAAATCTCGTCACGCGCCGACGTTATATAGAGGCCGAGGGTGAGGTCGGCGTTTTTGGATCGCATCGCTTCTTCCAAAGCGCCCACGTCTGGCACGATCTGATAGCTCGTCTTTACCTTCAACCGCGCGGCAATCGCGTTCCAAAGATCGACGCTGAACCCGGTCAGGGTGCCGTTCTGTTCCATAACACTCGGTGGAGCAACGAACGCGGCCACACGGAGCTCGGGGGTCTCGCCTTGCGCAGAGGCGGCCGGGGAGCTGGCGGTTTGCGGATAGGCAGGAGCCGCAATTGCAGCGCCGATGATGAAGACCGCTAGTACACAAAGACTTTTCTTCAATGAACGGTCCTCTTCTGCATTCTACGGTTCATCCGTCAATGCGTACTAGCAGGCAGACCCCAACCAAGCGGTTCAGTCGTCATCCGCCTCGACTTGGTCGCTTGTCGCCGCGGCTTTCTTCGCAGCACCCTCGTCGGCGGAATTCATTTTCTTCAGATCGATCGTCACCTGCCTATCAATCACGGTGAACTTGTTATTATTTATGTGCACTCTACCGTGCTGCCTTGGCATGCCTGTTCAGAGAATGCCCGGTAGCGCGCAGAGTCCGATAGACTGAGTCCGATATGCCGGATCATCGAGTCACCCTGGCGGGTCTGTGCGCCAACAGGCGATTTGTCTCCTCACGGGCTTGTCGATATTCGTCAGACGTCTGCCGTACGAGTTCAGCCGCACTCTGAACCTGCTTGACACCTGAGACTGAATGGCCCGCGCTCCAGATGTCTTTATAGCGGCGTGGGCCTTCGACCACGGCCATACCGCTGAACTTCATCGCGGCTTCTTCGTGCGAAACGCGCGGAGGCAGCGTCAATGGATCAAGTCCAGCGGCAATCATCGAAGGTCTCAACATGTTGGTGTCCAGTCCGGTGAAGGCTTGGGTGAGCATAACGTCGTCCATGCCGGATTCGACCAACATCCGCTTGTAGGCAAGCGGCGCCATACTCTCATGCGTCGCGATAAACTTGGTTCCCATGTAGGCGAGATCGCAACCCAGCACTTCGGCGGCCCAAAGCGTGTGACCATCCGATACTCCGCCGGCAAGCACAATCGGTCCGTCGAACATCGCGCGCACCGAGCGGACAAAGGCAAGAGGATTGAGCCATCCGGTCTGTCCGCCCGCGCCGGCCGTCAGCAGGACGAGGCCGTCTACGCCCGCGGCAATCGCTTTCTCGGTATGATGAAGCGTCGCGACGTCCGCGAAGACGAAGCATCCAACATCGTGCAGAGGTTCGATCGCTTCGACGGGTGAGCCGACGCTCGTGATGACCATCTCGACCCGATGCTTCACCAGCTCTTGCAGTTCGTAACGCATTTGCGCGCGCTTGATGATCAGGTTGGGACAGAACGGCGCGGGAGGTTGATCGGGAGTTTCGTCTGCGGCGCGGGCGAGTTCAGTTTCGATTTGTTTGAGCCATGCGTCTACGCCCTCAACCGAGCGGGCATTCGCGAGCGGAAACGATCCGATTACGCCAGCTTTGCATGCGGCTATAACTAGATCAGGTCCTGAAACCGCAAGCATCGGGGCAGCGATCAGCGGGAGCCGAAGCCGCTTTGCGATTTTCTCCGGAATGCGATTGGACTGCATCGGTCACCTAGTCTGCCGATCGAGGTCTCGGCGCAAACAGCGCCGAGAATGATTCGTTCACTTCGCGCAGGTCGATCCGAACGCTCGGTCGGTTCTCCATGCGACCAATCCAATTGCATAGTCGCTGCCAGCTCGCGTCTGGGACGGTGCCGATGAACCGGAGCAAGCGGGTGAGCGCGTAACAGCCAATGTCAGCAACGGTGAAGCTGTCACAAAGGTACTCATTGTCGCCGAGCTGCTTGTCGAGCATCGACCAGGCGGAGCGAAGGACGGCGTCAGCCTTGAAAATTGCCACCTGATCGCGAGTAGCGGGGTCGGGTTTTCCGAAGACCTCAAGCCTAAGGATTCTTCCGGCATCGGCCAGAACGGTATCTGCAAAGTCTTCGAGCAGTCTGCACTGCACACGGGCCGCAATGTTCTTCGAATAGAGCGGAGGGTCTGGGTACTTTTCCTCGAGGTACTCGAAGATTATTGTCGAATCGTAAAGCGCGATTTCTCCATCTACCAGAGTCGGCACCTGGCCCTTGGGGTTGATTGCGAGCATCTCGGCAGGCTTTTCAGCAAACCCTCTGACGGGATCCCACAGCACGTTGATCTTTTCGAACTCAAGCCCTTTTTCCGTACAGGGCGATTCGCGCCTTGGCGGAGTAGGGACTGAGTGGGGATGAAAAAAGCCGTCTCATATAAGTCACCTCTTCATTTGGCGGTTTGCGCGAGGCGGTCGGCAACATGATGCGCCCATGCCGCTATTGCGAGCGACGGGGGCGTCCCGACAGCGGCCGGGAGTGCCGAGCCGTCTGCGACGAAGAGACCTGGATTTCCGTAAACCTCGCCCGCGCGATCGACGACACCACTATTCGCATTCGCGCCCAGGCAGGCGCCACCCCACGGGTGAATCGTGATGGGTTTCTTGATCACCCAGGTCTTCAGACCGCTCTGTACTCCCAGTGCGCGAATGACCTCGCGAATCTCTTCGAAGATTGGCTGCTGGTTTGGGTCGTAGTCCACTACTACGGAGCCGTCTTGATATCTCGCTGATGCGTTTCCGGTATCTGAGCCCATTCCAAGAAGGGGAACTATCTTGCCCAGCCTTCTTTTCACGAAAGGCGGCAACGGTAGCGTGTCGACACCGGGTAATCCGGCCAGCGCGATGAAGGGCGCATCTCGCCGATCCAGCTTGATGCTGCCAAGCATCGGAGCGGCCTCGAACATCGGGGGTTGAGCAAAATCCTTGAACCAGGCGCCTATTAAGTCACCATTGCCGCCAAAGGTGCGTCCGAGCGAAGGCATCGGACTGAGACCGCCTGGCTCGACACTGCTGGCAAACAGCAGCTTCAATGTGTTCATCGTGCCAGCCGCGAGAATGACCCGCTTCGCAAGGACCACTTCCTTCTTGCTCTCGCGTAGATCGGAGAAATGCACTGAATAGCCGGTTGCAGCACCGCTTATGTGTGGAAGAACCTTCGCAACTTCGCACATGTCGCGGACGACCACGCCTTTGTTGAGCACAGGCGCCAGGTAGATGAAATCGACGGAGGCCTTGGCTCCTTCCCTCGATCCCAGAAAGCTGTCTCCGTCAAAGGCGCACGTTTGGCGCTTGACGCCCCCTTCACCTTCGGTCACTTGTCCCACCTCGCTCTCTGAGTATGGAAGCTTGAAAGCCAAGTGCGGCTGTGGGTCTGCAGGGAGACATTTTTTGCCGGGCGAAACCGGCAGTTGCGTCCATACCGAGTGGCAAAGCCAATGCTGCTGAGAGAGTCTGACGGCTCCCATGTCAGTGCGGATCTTGTCGTAGTATTTCACCACGTCGGAGTGGTTCAGATCGGGATGACGCCCCTGCCAATACGCCGGATCCTGAGGCTCCACGAGCGCACCTGCCCAGGCGTGGCTGCCTCCGCCCACGGCAGAACACACAGCGACACCGAGGCCGGGATAAAATAACACCTCGTACATGCCGGACTTGTTCAACGTCATGCCCCAGCGGCGGAAGCGAACAGTTCGCAGCAGATGCGTAACGGCCTTGGCGCCGTAGGGGAACGGAGCTCGTCTCGCGATACGCATCGAGCGGACGGGTAGTGAATCGCGCCAGGGGCCACGTTCCAACACCAAAACTTTGAGCCCCGCCAAGGCCAAGCGGTTTGCGGAGATGCTGCCACCGAACCCGCTGCCGATAACAACTACATCTACGTCGCTTGCGCTCATCATCTCATCGACGTTTGTGGAGCTAATCTGTTGGGATGCCAAATCCAAAGGATTGCGCACACTGCAAACAGAAAAGGTATATCCGCCCATAGGTGTGCGTGCTCGTTGGGATAGATAAACGCTTGCGGGATCATGACCAACCCGTGCAGCAGGTTTGCGAGGATCCCAAAGTCGAATAGGGCCGCGTTAGCTTTGGGGTCCTTGGACCCTCGGATCATCAGGATCGCCCAAGCCAGATACACGACAGCCAGCATCAATATGTACGGGTGCAGTGCGTCGTAGGGCGACTCAGGGTGTGCTGGGCCAATCTGTGGGAAACCGGCAGGAAGCATCCCCCACAGAAATCCGGGCGAATAGAGAAAGGCAGCGAGGGCCGTGCCGATTATGAGGCCCCATCCCAGGAGCCTCATCACCAGAGCGGACTGATCGAGGCCGTTGTTGACGCGATTCATTAGTATGAAACGTTAACCAAGCGAGCCGCCACCTCTATTTGTGGTTCTTTCGGGATGTATCGTTTTCCTTCCGGACATTTCTTTCTGCTCGCGCGTGGTTTCGCTGCGGCCTATCAAGGCGTGCCGTGCTCGCCATTTCGCTGTGCGGTTCGCAAGAGTACGGGACGAGGCATACGGGAGGGCGATCAGGACCGGTCCTACTATCAAGGCAGCACCGGGATGGACCATTCGGAAAATCAGAAGTTGCGAGATGACGTCCAGAAGAATTGCGATCGCCAGGAGGTCGCGGACCGAGGCCAGAGCGCTGCGCATGAGTCCAGGGCGATCGGTTGAGTGAAAAAGCAGATTCTGTAGGAACGGTGGTCTATCAGCGCGGGCGTCCTTGATGCCGTCGCGCGCACCAAAGACGATCGCGACCGTGGGTTGCAGGATGAATCGCAGGCGACCGGGTCCGTGGAGGCGCGCGACGATGTCATTCAAAAAACGGTGCGACAATATGTAAAGTTCGTGAGTGTGGATGAATTCCCAGATGGCAAAAGGAACCGCGGCGACGAGCACGATTACTACAAGTGCCGTCAGAATCGAGCTGCGGTTGATCGAGATCTTCACGAGGGTGGGCTTACTGACTGAAATAGTCTCTAAATTGCGGGAACGCGACCGTCAGACCGAAGTTGATCGTCGTCTGCGGCGCGATCGGAGCGAATTGCCGATACGCCATCCACTGCCCCGTGACAAAGATACTCATTGGTGGCAGCCCCGGACGCACAATCGTTCGTCCGAGCCCGATGCTCAGCGGCAACATCGTAGGGTAATGACGACGCCAACCCATCGACCAATTAGCCTCCGCGGATCGCAGGTACCATTTGTCCCACAGATGAAGCGCGAAGACGGGTTGGAACTGAAATGTATTCTGTGGCAGACGATTGGGCGACGTGTACGCGAAGGAGACCGGGTTCAGGGCAACGAACCCTATCAGCAGCCCGGGAATCCCGCTGTAAATTGCGCCGAGCGCCGGTCCGGCTTGCCACGCGCCCTGTCCGGCGCTCTTCGAGGTGGCGGTGGGAAACACAAAAGCTGCCCCGGCGCCGATCAGAAGGCCGGTTTTCTGCCTGTCGGGCCAAGGCAGTACTGCAACATCGAAGACCGGCAGGTCACCGAACTCGGTCCGAGTTCCACCTCGGGAGCTTTGTACTGTCACCAGTTGAAATGTTGGGCGGATCAACTGCGAAAAAGGGAGGAAAGACTCAGGTGGTATGCGCGGAATCAGTGGCCTAACGAGAAACTGGTTGGTCTCGGCATTTCTGAAGCACACTTGGGACGTGCAAGGTCCAGGTCCATAGTTGGCCGGTGTGTAGCTATCCCGGACCAGCAGTTGTGGCAGAGTCGAAAGCGGGTCGGTGAAGTCCCGTTCTAGTTTCTCCTCCTCAGCTTCAGCAGATGTCGCAGGCTGAGTCTGGGCGTACGCGACAACCGGCACCCTCACCATCCAAAGGGTTACGAGCAGAAACGAGCACGCCGCGGCAGTCCGAACTGTTGATCTAGGATTCAAGAACCGCCTTGACCCGTTCCTCTCGGACGGCTCTGACGAACGCCCGGTAGTCGCGTTGGTTCTGGTCGGCATACTCGACTGCAAACTCGCCGATGGCGTCGTCAAACGTTCCGCTCGAACCCATATAGCCCGAAATCATGGCGGCATCGCCCGAGCGGGCGTGCGCGCGCGAGAGAGCCCACGCACACATTCTCGTGTATGCGCGCAACATATCGAAATCAAAGTCTTCGACCACAGCGCTGATCTTCATGTCGCGAAGTTGGCGAAAGTAGAAGTCGCGCCCGTTGAGTCCCCGCGCCCAGCCCAGAAAGAGATCGCTCGCACTGCATCAGGCGCTGACCCACGACGACTCGCTGGCCGTGATTCTGATGCAAACTCTTGCCCACGTACGGCTCAAGCACTGAGGCCACCGCTTCCTTCGCGTGCAGGAAAAGCGGGTCGTCGTCTGCGGCCAGGAACAGCCCGATGGCGCAAAAGGTGCCGACGCTACCCACGCCGACCGCCTTGATTGCCAAGTCGCAAAAGTGGAAGCGGTCGAACAGCACGCGGACATGCTCGGCCAGCGACTCGCGGTAGGCAGCGATCCCTTCGTGGTACCCGGCTTTGAGTCCCGGTGCTTGTTTTGCAGTGGGGTGGAATATCAGTGGCGGGTTGTCCTTGATGCGGGGTAGGGCACCATGTTGTTTCCACCATCTTCGGGTAGTCGTGTTCAGGAACGGTCCGACTGCGCACCTTTTCGAGCCGTTCTTCGGCGCGTTTACGGGCCTCTTCGCTGGGCACTTCCTTGAGGAAGCGCTCGACGTCGATTCGGTCGTACCAGACCTCAAGCGCCCGCATCGATGCATAGTCAGCGATATGCTCCCGGTAGGACCGCGCCGTGGCGATAGCTGCCCGCGCCGAATCGTTGTCGGACAGCCGGAGATGACGCCCCGCGATGACCACGCTGGCGGCCAGGCGTTTGAGGTCCCATTCCCATGGGCCAGGAAGAGTCTCGTCGAAATCGTTGATGTCGAAAATTATGTTGCGTTCGGGCGTGGCAAAGCCACCGAAGTTCATCAGATGGGCGTCACCGCAGGCCTGTACCTTGAGCCCGGAGCAGGGAGTGTGTGCCAGGTCGGCGGCCATCTGCGCGGCGGAACCTCGAAAAAAAGCAAAGGGCGACGAGACCATCCGTCCGTGGCGAATCGGAAGAAGTTCCGCGAGCCTGCCCTCGTTGGTGCCGAGCAGCAAATCGACCGGGTCGCGACGATTCTTGGGCGGTTTCCATCCCGCGTGCGCTTCACGCGGCACGTTCTCGCGCAAAGCCTTGCCGTCGGCCCGACGCTCCGACGCAGTGCGATATTGATCTTCGGCGTGAGAACGGGACGATATCTCGGTCGGCTTCTCTTCCGCGCCAGACTTTCGGCCAGCGCGCCCTACGAGACGCACATTGGGCTTCCGTAATCGGTCCATGGCTCGATCTCCTTTGTAGAAGGTCAAGTAGCATCAAACATGCCTCGGAATAAACGGCGCAGGAGATTCGATTGCTTCCGTAGTGTGTGACGTTTGGATACATAAACGGCTGCGCTCAACAGATACACAATCTTCGAGCTTGTCTTAGTGAACGCCGATCGTTGCTACTTACTTCAGTCGGGAGCGTACACAGAATTTTCTCACTGCGGGCGTTTTTCGGGGGGCATCATCGGGAGCGTTACTTTGAAGGTCATTCCTTCCTTGGGTGTGGGCGTGCCTTTGACGCGATCGATGCCGCCGCGCTGCGCCCAGAGGCGGCCACCGTGAAGTGCGATTATTCGCTGGCATAGCACCAGACCGAGGCCGGTGCCGGCGGGCTTGGTGGTGAAGAACGGCGTGAACAGTTGCGCTAGTTGATCCTCGGGGATGCCGACGCCGCTGTCGCTGACTTCGACCCGCAGGAACTGGCGGCGGCGGCCTTCGGCCGTCATCCGGAATTCGCGCTCGATTCGAGTGTGCAGGCGAATCGTGCCCGACTCGCCGATCGCTTCCGCCGCGTTCTTGATCAGATTCAGGAATGTTCGTTCGAGTGCGCTTGCGTCGCCAATCACATCGGGCAGGCTGGGATCGAAGTCCTGGAGTAGCGTGACGCCCTCGGGCGGCTGCGGGAAGAGGCCGGCCATCCGCATCGCCTGATGCAGCACCATGTGGATGTTGACCGGCTCCTGCGCCAGGCGTTGCGGTCCGCTGACCATCAGCACCTGCTCGACGAGCGACGCAATCCTGTTCACGCCATCGAGAATGACGCTGCAGTACTGTTGCGCGCGCGCGTCGTCGGGAAACATCCCGGCCATCAGCTCGGCGGCACCCTTGATGCCCGTCAGCGGATTCTTGACCTCGTGCGCGAGGCCGGCCGGCGACAACCGCAGGTTCAAGTCGCCGGTAGTCGCAGCCTCGGCCGCGCCTTTTTCGTGAGACAGGTCGTGAAGCAGTATAATGACCCCGCCAGGCCGTCCTTCGGCGTTCAGCAGGGGGGACACCTCGACGCGAACCGCCAACTCCCGCGGCCCGGTCACCAAGACCGTCTCCATGTCGCCGAGATCCTGACCGCTATCGAGGCATGCCCCCACCATCCGTCCCAGCCAGTCGTTCTGGCGGACGAGGTCGGCGACCGTCGCGGCGCTGACCTGGGACACCCCGAGCATCGTCTCGGCAGCCGGATTGACGACCTGCGGCTCCATCGCAGGCGAAAGCACGATAATGCCATCGGTCAGGCTGTCGATAATGTCGTGCCAGAGATTCATCCCCGGTCAGCGGCCTCGCGGGAAGTTAGGTTTGATCACCGTAACACAAAGAGCTCGATTGGCTGAACTTTGTCTTAACGAATATTGCATCCATCTGGCTCCAAGATTCGTGAGCATTTGCAAGCCTATATCAAGAATTAGAACGTCCACTATTAGACTTTTTAATGGATTATCCACTGTGATTTGGTTGATCCCGCTCGTATCGGTCGGTACGGTTGGGGGCAACTTCTCGGGGGAGAATGCATAAGTCTAAGTTTATCTATCGAGTGTTTGTTGTCCTGATGGCGGCCCTGATTGTCGCCGGATGGGCGTCCACTCGTGCATTTGCCGAGGATTTCGACGGCCGATACGCCCCGTCTGGTGCGATGGTTTCGACTCCAAGCCTGACAGGAAACAGCAACGGCTTCGAGCTCGAGACTCCCGCGGAAGCTGGCGCCCAGCCTATCCCGTCCTCGTACGTGCTGTCTTCGCCTGAGCCTGTCCCGCCCTTCCCGATTCTGCTTAATCAGGCCGTTCGCCGCTATGTATCGGATTTCATGAGTTTGCCGGACCATCTGCAGGATACGTTCGACCGTAGTCACCCCTACCTGCCTGACATGGTCAAGGTGCTGCGGAGCTACGGCCTCCCAGACGACTTGGTCTACTTGGCCTTCGCTGAAAGCGAATTTACCCGGCGCGGCAAGGGTCCGTGGCAGTTTAATAGCGATACAGCCAAGCGCTTCGGCCTCCGTATCGACAACTACGTTGATGAGCGCCGCGACCCTGTAATGTCCACCAAGGCCGCCGCAGAGTATCTGGCCACCTTGCACGACGAAGCGGGCGACGATTGGCCGATGACGCTCGTCGCGTGGAACAACGGCGACAAAGCCATCAACCGTTATTGGTCGCTGCGCGGTCCCAACATGGAGAAGTTCGGTAATCGGCTGCCGCGGCGAACCCGCGGGCTGCTGGGACGCTTCATGGCCGTTGCGTACATCGCGCATCATGCGGGCAGCTACGGAATTACGCCGATCAAGCTCGACGAACCGCCGGCATACCAGATGCTGCCGGTGCGCGGCGGCACTCCTCTCAGCCGGGTCGCGCTCAATCACGGGACGACGCTCGAGCATCTGCGCGAGCTCAACCCGGCCTTGCTGCGCGATGTCGTGCCTCCGTACGAGCGATCGTACAGCGTTCGCGTCCCGGTGGAATCGCCCGATATCCACGCCAGCGCCGAACACGTTTCCTTTTAGTCTCTTTTCGCTCTCCGCTCGGATCCGCATTGGCTGGTCGTTCCGCAACGGCTAGTCGTAGGTTCATTCGTGATCTGAAGCGGCGTATCCTTTCTGCGTCATGATTAGCGCCGACCAGGCTCTGCAGATCGTCCTCGAAAACGTGGCGCCGCTTGGCGTCGAGCGAATTCCAATCGTCGAGGCTCTCGGGCGCGTGCTGGCCGAGAATATCAGCTCGTCACGCGACATCCCTGGCTTCGACAACTCCGCGATGGACGGTTACGCCGTCCGCGCCGCCGATGTTGCCAAGGCTTCAGAGGCGAGCCCCGTCAAGCTGAGCGTCGTCGAGACCGTGGGCGCCGGCCAGATGCCGACCCGGCGCGTAAACGCGGGCGAGGCGGTGCGCACGATGACCGGCGCGCCGATCGCAGAAGGGGCAGACGCGATCATTCCGGTCGAACGGACGCGCGGCGGTGGCGATCTCGTCGAATTTCTCGCCGCAGTGGAGCAGGGTGCGTTCATCCGGCCGCGCGGGGAGGATTTGCACCTCGGCGAGCTGGTGATGTCCGCGGGCAAGATGCTCACGCCCGCCGACTTGGGGATGCTGGCTTCGGTGAATCGCGCGATGGTCGAAGTCATTCGGCGTCCGCGCGTCGCGATCGTTGCGACTGGCGACGAACTGGTGGACGTCGATCAAGCGCCGACCGGCGCGCAGGTAGTCAACTCGAGCGCTTATGCGCTGGCCGGCGCGGTTCGGGAAGCGGGCGCGGAAGCCGTCATCCTCAAGGTGGCGCGCGACGACGCGCGCGAGATTCGCGAGCGCCTGGCCGAGGCGATGACTTTCGACGCGGTGCTCTCGACCGGCGGCGTCTCGGTGGGACAGTTCGATCACGTCAAAGGAGCTCTCGACGAACTTGGGATGCGCCAGCTGTTTCACGGCGTCGCACAAAAGCCGGGTCGTCCGCTCAAGTTCGGCACCGTCGGGTACCGCCCGATCTTTGGCCTGCCGGGGAATCCGGCCTCGACGCTCGTCTGCTTTTACCTGTACGCGCGCCCCGCGCTACTCAAGATGAGCGGGCGGCGGCGCGTCGGTCTGCCGCGCGTCATTGCGCGATGCAGCGTCGATATCAAGATTTCTAAAGACCTCACCGAGTTCGTGCGGGTCAAACTCGAGCGCGACTCGGGCGGCTACTTGGCCACTCCCACCGGCAGCCAGGGCTCGGGGATTTTAAGTTCGCTCTCGCGTGCCGACGGTCTGCTGATCGGGCCGTCAACTGAAACGATTTTGAAAGCTGGTGCTCAGGCGACCGTGCTGCTCTTGGGCGCCGACGGCGACGTGGGCGCGGTCGCGGCCGGCGAACTGTTCGAGGGCCGCACCCACAGCCAGTGAATCACGATTGTCGCGACTGCGCCGAAAATCGCGGCGCCGATTATCACCGCCGAGAGCTTGAGCTGCAGTTTCAGGATGTTGAAGGGCAGCAGGTAGAAGGTGACCATGTCGGGCTGAAAATTTGCGTAAATGACGTACGCCACCCACAGGACCACGATTGTGCCGATGATGAATTTCGGGTTCTTGGCAAATGCGGGCATCGCGAGCGATCCTCCTGAGGGGCGATGAGAAAAGCTTGGCGGCTGAAATAGCGATTGTCAACGCAGTCGGGCGCAGCGCAAATAATGCGCTCGCCGGACTTATCCGCGCGCGAGGGTCGAAGCAATGGCGAGGCGTTATCGCGTAGGTAACGGATTCGATTTTCACCCGCTCGAAGCGGGGCGCCGGCTCGTGCTCGGCGGCGTCGAAATCAAGCACGACAAGGGACTCCGCGGCCATTCCGACGCCGATGTCGCCGCACACGCGCTCGCCAACGCGATCCTCGGCGCGCTTGGCGCAGGCGATTTGGGGCGGCATTTCCCCGATACTGATCCGCGTTACAAAGACGCCGACTCGATCGCGCTGCTGCGCATCGTCTGGAAGCTAGCAAGCGATCAAGGATGGCGCCTTGGCAACGCCGACCTGACAATCTTCGCCGAGCAGCCAAAGCTGAAGCCGCATCTCGACGCGATGCGCGAGCGCCTCGCCGCCGCACTAAGCGCAGATCAATCGCGCGTCAATGTGAAAGCGTCCAGCCCCGAAGGCCTCGGCGCCCTGGGCCGCGGCGAAGGAATGGCCGCAGCAGCAATCGTTATGCTCGAGACTGACTAGGCTGCGCGAGCGCTACTCCGCGACGTACTCGATCATCATCTGGCGCCGCGGATGCGCCCAATCTCCAATGTACCGCTGCCGCCAGCCGGCCTTGATGCCGAACTCTTCGACCGTCGCGCGCGGGTAGCGAAAACTCCGGTGCGAATGCGATCGCGGGGACTCGTTAACATGGGACTCATCGGTGATGAACCAGGTCGCGTAGAACCGCCCGCCGGGATTCATGAAGCGCCGCAACTTTTGCAAGCATAGTCGGATGTCGGCCTCCGCAAGATGGGTAAACAGCGACTGCGCGATCGCGAAGTCCGGCTGCTTTGAAAATTTCTCGAATTCGAAACTGTCCGAGACTACGAACTCGGGCGACTTGCGCCGCATCAAGTCCCGGCCGAGCTCCTGCTTGATTCCAATTTGTATCAGTCGCTTTTCCCGATCGAGTCCGAGGTATTTTCCCTCGTCCAAGTAGTCGATGAACTTCACGCCCGCCCGCAGCGCGCCGCATCCAACGTCGAGCAGGACATGCTGGGGCTTCAGCCCCATCTTGAGCATGAACTCGAACTGCAGTCGGCCCAAGGCGTCCCAATCGCCACCGACATATTGCCGGTGGCCCATCAACCAGATTCCAAGCCGGCCGTCCGGTCTCCCCAATGCGACAAATGCTCTGGCCTTTAGCGCATCGATCATCGCAAGTTAGCCAGCTTTGACCTATGGGAGAAGGAGAGGTTAGTGATTTTCCCTTGCCTCCTACACCTGATCCTTATCCAACGCCGAGCTCCACTTGCGCGAGGCGCGGCCTTCCCAGCCGCGCTTGTGGTACGCGTAGCCGACGATCAGCGGCACCGCGATTGTCGCCTCGCAATACACCATTTGCTCGTATGTCGTATCGACCTTGCCCCAGCTGCTTGCCTCTTTGAGCGTGCTGCCTGAGAGCGCGCCGTCGCGCACATCGGCGACGGTGATCTGGACCGCGTACTTGTGCATGGGCACGTCATGCCCCAGCACTTCGGCTGCGACCACGATATCCTGCGCGAAATTCTTCGGCACGCCGCCGCCGATCATGAACAGCCCGGTGGTTTCGTTCTTCACCTTCAGGCGCGTCAGCTCGTAAAAATCCTTGGCGCTGTCGAGTGAGACCTTGGGCTTGCCGTGACGCGCCGCCTGATGCGCGACGAGTCCGAAGCCCGCCGAGCAGTCGCTGAAGGCCGGGCAGAAAATCGGGACTTGCTCCCGATACGCCTCGAGCACGATGCTCGCACCGGTCTTCGCGCCGGTCTCGGCCAGATACTTGCCCATCTCGCCGACGAACTCGCGCGACGAAAACGGCCGCGGGTCGAGCCGGTCGGCGATTTTCTGAACCGTCTCGTCGCACACGCGCAGTTCGTCTTCGTCGATTAGCGTGTCGTATATGCGATCGATATGCAGTCCGCGCAGTTTGTCGTCGTCGAGCCCGTACTTGAAGCGGTCCTCGGCCATCCAATGCTTGAAGCCGAGCGCCTCGAAGAAATCCTGATCGACGATATTGGCGCCGCTGCTCACGATCGCGTCGACCATGTGATTGCGAATCATGTCGGCGAAAACGCGCTTCAGGCCCGCGCTGATGAGCGAGCCCGCCAGGCACAGGATTATGCCGCAGTCGCGATCGCGCAGCATGCGATCGTAAATCGTGGCCGCACGATGCAGGTCGCGCGCGCTGTACGCCATCTGACCCATCGCCTCGACGAACGGCACGACGCTTTCGCGCGTGATATCAACATGTTCGATCGGTTTTTTCAGAAATTCTGATTTGACGCTCATCACAGTCCTCGCAATGTCTTCGATTTTACTCGCCGATAGTAAGCATCGGCCATGTTCTACGCTACTACTTCAGCGGACCGATTCCGCCCAGTCCCGTCCAGTAGAGCATGAAATTCAGCGTGCCGAGCCCGATCAGAAAGGCGAACGCCAATACATCCGCGCCCGTCACCGGGTACTCGATAAACGTCGTCGGCTCGTGGCTGAAGCCGAAGCCGCGCGCTTCCAGGGCCATCGCCATGTTGTTGGCCTTGCGCAGCGCGCCCATGAAAACCGGGATGACGACCGGCACGTAGCGCCGCACGCGCTCGATAGGCCCGCCCTGGTTGAAGTCGTAGCCGCGCAGCCGCTGCGCATCGACGATCGTCACGGCCGAGTCGATAAACAACGGGACTAACCGGAATGAAAGCGAAATTGCGAAGCTGACGCGATACGGCACGCGCATGCGCTGCAGTCCGTAGGTGAACTCCTCGATCTTGGTGGTCGAAAGAAACAGCACCGACGCGGCCAACAACTCCGCCAGCTTGATCCCGCGGCCAAAGCCAAAGACCAGCGACAGCCTGCTGACGTGAAACACCGGCACGTTCACCAGCACCGCGCCGCGCCGGTAGAAAACCATCCACGCAATCGTCGTCGTGAAAACCAAAATCGCGAACAGCCATCGCAGGCGATAAAAGTTCGGCCACGAATCGGTGAGCTGCGCAATCCACAGCATGACCAGTCCGACCGGCAAGAGCGCGATCGGGTTGTCCACCCAGTACACCGACCAGAACATGATGAAGAGCGCGAACACCTTGACCGTGGGATGCAGCCGGTGAACGAAGGTGCCTCGATCGATGTACAGATATATCGGCATCAGGCACGCTCCTTTATCCACGCGACGAATTCGCCGGTGGTCAGTGCGAGCGTGCCGAAGCGGCGGCCCAGCTCGGTGATTTCCGGCGCCCGGAATGACGACGAGCGCAGCAGCTCGTCCTGCATGAAGAATTCGCGCACGCCGCCGTCGAAAATTTTCGCGCCTTTGCGCATCAGCACGACGCGCCGCGCATACTCGGCGACCAGCCACGGCGTATGCGTGATGATCACGATCGCGATTCCGGCGCGGTTGAGGTCGCGCACCAACGCCATCATCCGAAGCTGCTCGCGATGGTCGAGGCCGGTGGTCGGCTCGTCGAGTATCAGCATCCGCGGCCTGAGCACCAGCACGCTCGCGACGGCCAGGCGCTGGCGCTCGCCCTTGCTGAGCATGAACGGGTCGCTCTGGCGCTCGTTCTGAAGGCCGACCGCTTCGAGCGCCTCGTCGCATCGCCGGCGAATCTCGTCGTCCGGCAAGCCGAAGTTGCGCGGCCCGAACGCGACTTCGTCCTCGACCGTGGCGGCAAAAATCTGGTGGTCTGGATTCTGGAAGACGTACGCGACTGCGCGCGCGGTCTCGGCCGGGCGCATCTGCGCGCGGTTTTTGCCGTCGATTGTCACGCGGCCCGTAGCCGGCTGGAGCAGCCCGACGATATGTTTGGCCAGGGTGGTTTTGCCGGATCCGTTTTGTCCGACGATCGCGAGAAATTCGCCGGCTTCGACTTTGAGATCGATCGAATCGAGCACGCGCGGTCCGCCCGCATAGCTGAAGCTGACATTCTCGATTCCGATAAATGCAGGTCCGCTCGGCATCGCGCGCTCTGAAGGATCGGCGACGTTGCTAACGACATTTGTCGCAAGTCGCGGATATGCCCGCACGATTGCGTCGTAAGCCTGCTCGACGCTTTTCGGTTGCGCTTCGATTCCGAGCAGCTCGAGCGCGTGACCGAGCCCGGGTGGACGCACACCGCATTCCCTGAGCAGCTCGGTGCGTGCGAACACCTCAGAAGGCGGACCGTCCGCGGCAATTTGGCCCTCGCGCAGAACGACGATCCGATCGGCGGCGCGCAGCTCTTCGGACTCGTGCTCGATTACGATCAGGCTCAAGCCTTGCGCGCGGAGCTTTTTTATCAACTCGAAGACTTCCGCCCTGCCTTCGGGATCCAGATCGGTAGTCGGCTCGTCGAGCACGATGACTGACGGGCGCAGAGCGAGCACCGACGCAATCGCGAGGCGCTGCTTCTCGCCGCCCGACAGCGACATTGGATCGCGATGCTCGAAGCCGCGCAGGCCGACGGCCTCGAGCGCGGGCATGATTCGGCGGTCCATCTCGGCGCGGTCCATGCCGACTTGTTCCATTGCGAACGCGACTTCGTGCGCGACGTTGGTCGAGAACAACTGCGACTCGAAATCCTGGAACACCATGCCGACCTTCGGCGCGACGTCGCAGACGCGCAGTTGCTCGAGCGGCTCACCAGCGATACGAATCGCGCCGCGAAAATCGCCGTCCTCGAATTCCGGGACGATGCGATTGAGGCATTTCGCGAGCGTCGATTTGCCGGCGCCCGACGCGCCCATAACGCCGATCATCTCGCCGGCATTCTGGGTGAAGGTCACTGCTTGAAGCGCGGGCCGGTCGGCACCGTGATAGGTGAACGTGACCTCCTGGGCCGACACTGCGTGCTGGTTGGTATTCACTGAAAAAGTTTTCACATCATGAACAGGCCCAAGAACGCCAACAGCAGAAACGGGCCGACAATTATCAGGACCGGCTTATCGTACGGGGCGACGAGCATCCAAGCGGGCAGAAACTTTGGCGCCCAGTATCCGGTCGAAAGCAAATTTCCAAAAATCCATGCGCCGCCTTCGCCTGCAATCAACAGCGCGAAGCCGGCGGCTCGAATCGGCACCGGCTTCAGTTTCACCTCCGGCATCACGTCCGTGTACAGCATCCGGCCTTTCTTCACGCGCGGATAGACGGCGGCGAGGATGAACGGCGAAAGCACGAGCGCCGAGACCATGTTGTTGAAGATGATCACGTTGCCGAGCATCGCGAACGGCCGGATGACGAGCACGTTGTCGGCCCATCCGACCAGGTCGGCGCAGAGCACGCTCGCGGCCAGGCATGCGATGACGTACTTGAGGATTCCGAGCGGAGAGCGGCTGATGGGACTCTGGCCGCGGCCGATCAGTTCCCAGACTTTGTATGGAATCCATCCGTAGGCCAGGTTCGCGAAGAAGCCGAAGATGTCGCCCGGCGATACGCCGCCGAAAAAATCGCCGATCATATTTCCGATCGCTGAACCCCACGCTGCGGCCGGGCCGAACAGGAACGAGCACACGACCGGAATCGCGTTGGCGGGGCGCAGCTCGGTGACGCCGGGGATAAGCGGCACGACCTTGAACGGCACCAGCACGGCGGCATAGAGCGCGGCTGAGATCGCGCACAGGACGACCATCCGCGTGTTGCGCCACATCAGGCGAAGATCGCTCATCGCGGTAGGCGCGCTGCGATGCGCGCGCAGCGCATGCCTGCTATACGAATGAAATGATCGACAGCCACGTTCATCTCGACGCTGACCAGTATCCCGACCCTTCCGGCGCAATCAAGCGCGCACAGGATGCGGGAGTCTCCGCGATGGTCGTGCCGGGAGTTGGGCCGGCGTCTAATCGCGCTGTGATCGAACTTGGGCGGAAGTATCCGAGTGTCATTTTTCGGGCATTAGGATTTCATCCCGAACGATTTTGAACATAGCGAAGATGACGCGCGCGCGGTGCTCGAGATGCTCGTGCGGGAGCGCGATTCGATTTGCGCGGTCGGCGAAGTCGGACTGCCGTGGTACGGCGAGCGCGCCGGGGACGCGGCCGTGCTCGACGCCGCGAAGGTGATGCTCGCCCGCTTCGCGCGCGTTGCAGTCGCGCTCGATCTGCCGCTGATAATTCATGCGCCGCACGCACGCGCCGCCGAGGCGCTCTCGATAATTCGCGAGGCGCACGTGACGCGCGCGGTCTTTCATTGGCACAAGTCCGATGAGGGGACCACGCGCGCGATCCTAGACGCCGGATACTATATTTCGCTGTCGCCCGAGGTTGCCTACCGGGCGCGCGATCAGGATCTCGCGCGGATGCTCCCTGCGGATCGGATGCTGGTGGAGACTGACGGCCCGTGGGCCTACGGCGGCCAATTTGCGGGGCGGCTGACCGAGCCGGCGATGATCAGAGAGGTGGCCGCCGCGGTTGCGCATCTGCGCTGCACGACCTTCGAGGAAATCGCCGAATCGACGACGGCCAACGCCCGCGCGCTGTTTCAGGTTGGCGGGTGAAATTAATTGTTCGTGAAATCCGCGCTGGCAGTGGATAGAATAGGTCAAGATGCCGATCTACGAATATCGATGCGAGAAGTGCCGGCGGACGACCAGCGTGCTGACGACGCGCGTCAGTGAAAAGGTCGAGGCGGTTTGTGCGCATTGCGGCGGAAAAAAAATGCGCCGCCTGATGTCGCGGTTCGCGATGCCGCGCAGCGAGGAATCGCGAATGGAGTCGCTCGCCGATCCCTCAAAGATGCGCGATATGGACGAGAACGATCCCAAGAGCGTCGCGCGGATGATGAAGCGGATGGGCAAGGAGATGGGTGACGGGTTTGGCGGGGCGGAGTTCGACGAGGCGGTGGCGGAGATCGAGAGCGGCGGTGATTTTGGGGATGGAACGGAGGAGGAGGATCTGTAGCCGAGGGCGGTCGCGGTGCAGGTGCCGCAGAACACACACCGGTCGGGCGCGACGCGGCCGGCCGTCATTCGGCAAAGCTCGGGACAGGCTCTCTCCGCAAAGGTGACGGGCGAGGTAAGACCGGGCATCCTGGAATTTGGACCACCACCGTTATTCCATCCGAGCACCCGGCTGTCGTCGCTGTCGACCACGTACAGCTCGGACTCCAAAAATCCGCGCGGGTGCTGGGGTACGCCGGACCGCCAAGAGCTGTATCGTCACTGGGCGCCAGTATTGAGCTGAATTCGGGCCCGCTCGCAAAAAGAGATTGACCGCATAGCATGCTCAATCACCGGCCTCGCCGCGCCGTGGATGATTTTGCGGGCGAAGCCGCCGTGCTGATCAACACGGGCGTACGCGTCTCATAACTGGTCGATACATAATGTATTACATCTAGACTGGTTGACTCACCTACAATTTGTTGTAATATTCTCACTTAGTGTTTTAAGCGAGGCGGGAATTTCTTACAGTTCGGGGGACGCTAATTGTGGTCAATCAAGTCAGCCGTCGATGTCGCATCGGTTTCGTCGGGATTGCAGTGCTCATAACGACAGCCGGCATCGTGGCTGCGACTCGAGCCGCCGGGCTCGGCCCGGCTGCCAGCGCGGTGCTGGGCGAGGCGGTGTTCGACACGAATTATTTCGTCACCGCCAGCTCGATAGCGAGCCCGGCGCAGATCACGATCGATTCGAGCGGTCATCTCTATGTCGCGGATCTCGCCAACAATCGCGTGCTCGGATGGCATAGCGCGGCCGGCTTTGCGAACAACGCTCCCGCCGATGCGGTTATAGGGTAAGTCGATTTTCTCCACGTCTATCGGAACCAGGGCGGCGCATCAGCGACACTCGACACGCTGGACAGTCCGCAAGGCGTTGCGGCCGATTCGGACGGCAACCTTTACGTTGCGGATACCAGCAACAACCGCATCACCGAGTATACGAGTCCGTTCGCGAGCTTCACGGGGACTCCGCTGGCGGGAGAGAGCGCCAACTTTGCGATTACCGCAACCAACCTGGGGCTGAGCGAATCGCAATCGATCACCGAGCCGGAGGCGGTGGCGGTGGATGGCAACAACAACCTGTTCGTGGCGGACACCAACAAAAGCCGGGTGCTGGAGTTCCTCGATCCGCTCGCAAGCGGGGTGTCATGCACGCCGAATGCCGACGGTTCCGGATGCGCCGGCGACACTACTGTCGATTACGTGTTGGGGCAGTCGAACCTGATCAACACGGGTTGCGACGATGGCGGGGTTAGCGCCAGCAACCTCTGTATGCCATATGGCATAGCAGTCGATCCGGGAACCAACAATCTGTATGTCGCCGATGTGAACAACAACCGGGTGGTGGTTTTTCCGGCGCCGATCTCCACCGGCGAAAGCGCCGCGCAGGTTTGGGGCGAACCCGATTTCGACGCCAACATTGCCGGCACCGGACCGGACTTGTTCGAGTTCCCCGACGGCGTGGCGCTGGACGGCGCGCACAACCTGTATGTCTCGGACACATTTAATATGCGCGTGCTGGAGTACCCCGCCGGGTCGCCCTATCCAAGCACGTCGCCGGGTACGTCGTGGGGGGTCGGCGATGCGTCCGATTTCAGCGACAGTGGCCAGTGCGGGGTTGGTTACTCCGGGCAAACAGTGATGCCGAATGCCTTCAAGGGAATCGGTATCGCGCTCGACAGCTCTGGCGGCCTGTACGTCGCCGACGCTTGCGCCAGCCGGATACTCGTCTTCGACAATGCGCTCGCGCCAACCGAGTCAGGAACCCGGGTGCTCGGGCAGGCCGATCTCGCGCATGGCGCGAACGGCAACGAGACCTTCAACGCGTCGATGCTCGCGCCCAACTCGCCGGTGGTCGATTCCCAGGGCCATCTGTACGTGGTCGACAGCGACGACAGCCGGGTGCTCGGATGGAACAGCGCATCCAGCTTCACCGACGGCCCGGGCGCCGACCTCGTGATCGGCCAACCCGACTTCGCTTCGTTTATTGCAAATCAGGATTCGGCCGACGGGAATCCTACCGTCGCGAGCCTGAACTATCCGTTCGGTATCGCGGTCGACTTCAAGGAACCTGTACGTCGTCGACGAGTATAATTCCCGGGTGCTGGAGTACGACACTCCATTCGCCGGCTTCGATGGGATGCCGCTGGCGGGTCAGAGCGCCAGCCGGCTATGGGGTCAGGGGACAGATTTTACCGGTGGAAATCCCAACCAGGGCGGGATCAGCGCGAGCTCGCTGAACAATCCCACGGCGGTTGCGTTCGACTCCGGACACAACATGTATATCGCGGATTCGGGCAACAACCGGGTACTCGAATATCCGTACGGCAGCGGGTTTGCGTCGAACACCGCCGCGGAGGCTTTTGGTGTGGACAGCACCGGGACCAACTTCTCGAGGGCGGGCGCATGTGGGGCGAGCAATGTCGCGTTGTGCAATCCGGAACGGCTCGCGCTCGACAGCAAGAACAACCTGTACGTATCGGACAACCGCAACAACCGGGTGGTGATATTCAACACTCCGCTAAACGGCTCCAGCGGCGAGCCGGGTGCGGGCGACGTGACGGCGGACGAAGTTATAGGACAGCCGGACCTTAGCACCGGGACCGCTGGCGGCGGAGCGGCCGGACTCAAGTCTCCGCAGCAGATCGCGACCGATGCGGGCGACGATCTTTTCGCCGCGGATTCGGCAAACAACCGCGTGCTCGAATACCTGCATAACGCGGCGTCGGGCTTTCCAGACACGTCGGCGGACTTTGTGTGGGGCCAGGCCGACTTTACGGGGATCGAGTGTAACGGCGGCAGCGAGTTTCCCGGCCCGACTACGCTGTGCTCTCCGACGGGAGTCGCAGTGGACTTGTTTGGCAACATTTATGTTGCCGATGAGACCAACGATCGCGTGCTGAGATACGGTTCGGCGGGTCCGACGCCTACTGCAACCGCGACTGCCACGGCGACGGCGACCGCAACGCCAACCGCCACTGCGACTGACACTGCAACCGCGACCGCAACTGCCACCGCGACGGCAACTGCAACCAACACGGCGACCCCGACTGCGACCGCCACCGCAACCGCAACCAATACGGCGACTGCGACTCCGACTGCCACCGCGACGGCAACTGCAACCAATACGGCGACGGCGACTCCGACAGCCACGTCAACTGCAACTGCGACTGCCACCGCAACTGCCACCGCGACGGCGACCTCAACTCCGACTGCCACCTCGACTGCTACAGCCACATCAACTGCCACGGCGACGCCAACGCCCACGCCCGGCGCGTTGTCAGTCTCCCCGGCGAGTTTGAGCTTTGGGAATCAGAGCGTCGGCACCACGAGCGCACCCCAGACCGTAACGGTGACCAACCCGGGCCTGGCATCAGTGACGTTTGCTGGAATATCGGCTAGCACGGACTTTGTTGAAACCGACGACTGCCGACCCAGCGTGGGAGCGCATAGTACCTGCAGCATCAGCGTCTCGTCCCAGCCGACTCACGCGGGGCCTTCGTCCGGCACCCTGACGTTCACGGACCACACCACCAACAGTCCTCAGGTGATCAACTTGAGCGGGCAGGGCAACAACGGGAAGGGGCACTAAAGAAGAGTTGCTGTCGTCAGCGGGCGCTCGTACTGGCCGCTGAATTCGGGCGCCCTCGCAAAAAAGAGAGTGACCGCAGGAGCTGCGCGATCACCGGCTTCGATCCGCTGTCGGTGATTTTGCCGGCGAAGCCGTGCCGTGCTAATTAACACGGGCTTATTCTGACGTTTTCTTCTGAAGGTCCATGCGATGCTGTTCGTGATTATCGGCCATGACGGACCCGACGGGGCGGCCTTGCGGCCGAAGGTGCGGCCGGCTCATCTCGAGAATCTGCGGCCGCTGGTGAGCGCCGGCAAGTTGAAGCTCGCGGGACCATTCACGGACGGCAGCGGCAGCCTTATCATCGTGGATATGGAGAGTGAGGCGGAGGCGATCGCGTTTGCGAATAGCGATCCGTACGTGACGAGTGGGGTATTCGCGCGTGTCGAAGTGAAGCCGTTCCGGCAGGTATTTCCCCAGTAGAATTTCGCAATCTCTCTTGATGGAGAATCAATGGCGGGAGCTTTATCCAGTTTAAAGATCGTTGAAGTTGGCGAGATGGTATCGGCGCCGTATTGCAGCAAGCTGCTGGCGGACATGGGCGCCGAGGTGGTCAAGGTCGAGCGGCCGGGAGTCGGCGATCGCGCGCGGACGCGCGGGCCGTTTCCGGGCGACGTCGCGAATCCCGAGACCAGCGGACTGTTTCTCTATCTCAATACCAACAAGCGCGGCGTCACGCTCGATATCACCAAGCCCGAGGGCTTCGAGATTCTGGAGAAGCTGGTGGCGGGCGCCGACATCCTGATTCACAACGTCGCGCCGCCTGAGATGGATCGCGTCGGACTCAGGTACGAGCGGATGCGCCGCGCAAATCCGAAATTGATTATGACATCGATCCTGCCGTTCGGACTGACGGGACCGTATCGCAACTACCGCGCGGAGGATTTGACGATCTGGTGCGCGGGCGGCGTGTGCGTGCTCAACGGCGGCGGCCCGGAGCATCCGGAGTTACCACCGCTGAAGACTGCGGGGCATCAGGAGGGCTACCAGGGCGGAGTGCATGGCGCGACCGCGACGATCGCGGCGGCGTTCGCGCAGCTTAGCGACGGGGCAGGGCAGCATATCGAGGTGTCGGTGCAGGAATCGATCGCGTCGATCCTCGAGATGACGTTCGAGTACTGGCCGTATATGAAGATGATTGCGACGCGGCTCGGACAGAAGCCGCTGCAGCCGGTCGAGACGATGCAGTGCAAGGACGGGTACATTTATTTGTGCTGCATCGAGGAGCATCAGTGGCGCAACTTCGTCGAGATCATGGGAAATCCCGAATGGGCGGAGATGGAAATTTTCAAGGATCGGCTCGTACGCGCGCTGAACTGGGACGCGCTCAGACCGATGCTAGAGGAATGGGTCAGCCAGCAGACGGTGCTCGACTTGTATCGCAAGGCACAGGCGAAGCGGGTGCCGTTTGCGCCGGTATCGACGATGGGTGACCTGCTCAACTCGGAGCATTTGAAGGCGCGCGGATTTTTCGTCGAGATCGCGCAGCCGGTCGCGGGCACGCACAAGTATCCGGGCGCGCCGCTCAAGTACGGGCGCACGCCGTGGGAGATTCGGCGGCCGGCGCCGACGCTCGGACAGCATAATGCGGAAGTCTTCGGCAAACAGCTCGAGCTTTCGGATGCGCGGCTCGAGGAACTCAAGCGCAAGGGTGTGATTTAGAAATGGCCAAGTCTCCTTTATCTGGAATTCGAGTTTGCGATTTCACCTGGGTGTGGGCGGGACCTTACTGCACCCTGCAACTGGCGCATCTTGGGGCCGAAGTGATCAGGATCGAGACTAAGACGCGGCCGTGCGTCACGCGGATGCTGCCGCCGTGGCCGGACGGTGTGTTCAACAGCCTCAACAAGTCGGGCTACTTCAATCAATACAACCAGGGCAAGAAATCGTTGTCGCTGAACTTCAAACATCCCGAGGCGAAGGAAGCCGCGTGGCGGCTGATCAAGAATAGCGACGTCGTGATTAACAACTTCGCGGCGGGTGTGCTCGAGAGGATGGGATTCGGCTACGAGGAGGTGAAGAAGATAAATCCGAATGTAGTAATGATTACTCTGTCGGGTTACGGCGACACTGGACCGTATAGTGAGTACGTTGCATACGGGCCGGCGCAGGTACCGTTGTCGGGGCTGTCGGCGCTGACTGGCTATAAGGGATTCCCTCCCATGCATGCGGGATTCAGCTACGCCGACCCCAACGCGGGGGTGCATGGCGCGTTCGCGATAATCAGCGCGCTGTTCCATCGCGCGAAGACCGGCGAGGGACAATATATCGACATGAGTCAATGGGAATGCGCGATGGACCTTCTGGCAGAAGGGATTCTCGAATACACGATGAATGGGCGCGAGCCGGAGCGAAACGGGAATCGCGATCCGCTGATGTCCCCGCACGGGCTATTCAAGTGCGTCGATCTGCCGGAGAAAGTACTCGATGTCAGGATTGACCAGTGGGTTGCAATAGTATGTGCGGACGACGCGGAGTGGGCGCGACTGGCTAGAGCAATAGGTAAGCCCGAACTAGCTGATGATCCGCGGTTCGCGACGCTCGCGGTGCGCAAAGAGAATGAAGAGGCGCTCGAAGCAATAGTCAGTGCGTGGACGGCGACGCGCAGAGTTGCCTATGTAGTAGATACTCTGCAAGCGGCCGGAGTTGCGGCGGGAGCCTGCGCCGATAACAAGTATCTATCGGAAGACCCGCATCTGAAGGAGCGCGAATACTTCGTCTATCGCGAGCATCCGGAAGTGGGGAAGAGGCAGCACTGTGGTATCCCGTGGCGGATGAGCGGAACGCCGTGCGAAGTGAAGTCGGCGGCACCGGTGCTCGGGCAGCATACTAATGAGGTGATGACGGGACTGCTCGGATATAGCGCGGCGGAGGTCGAAGCGTTGCGCGCGAAGGGGGCACTGGACTAGCGGAGGAACTTGATCGTAGTGAAACCCGCCGTGGGTTTCACGCTTCCTTGGGCAGCGGTAACCCCTGCACTTTAGTGAAAAAAGAAAAGATGCGGGACTTCGTCCCTGTTAGAACTAGTTAAGGGGAGAGGCGCGATGCGGACTCTGAAAGTGTTGATCGATGGGTTGGCGTTTCCTGAAGGGCCGCGATGGCATGACGGGAAGTTTGTTTTCTCCGACATGCATGCGCATCAGGTGGTCGCGGTCGATATGGCGGGGAAGCGCGAGGTCGTGTGCGAGGTGACGAATCGGCCTTCGGGGCTTGGATGGCTGCCGGATGGACGGATGCTCGTCGTGTCGATGACGGATCGGAAGCTGATGCGGTTGGATCGCGACGGGCTGAAGATGGTTGCCGATATGAGCAAGCTCGCGCCGTTCGATTGCAACGACATGGTGGTCGATGCGCGCGGGAATGCGTACGTCGGGAACTTTGGATTCGACTTGCACAAGAACGAGACGCCGCGTGGGACGACGCTGGTGATGGTTGCGCCGGACGGCGTCGCGCGCGTCGTTGCGGAAGATATGATGTTCCCGAACGGGATGGTGATCACGCCGAACGGGAAAACATTGATAGTGGGCGAGACGTTCGGGCGGCGGTTGACGGCGTTCGATATCGGCGCGGATGGATCGCTCGCGAATCGACGCGTGTGGGCGGACTTGGGAAATAGTTTGCCTGACGGAATCTGCCTGGACGCCGAGAATGCAATCTGGGTGGCGTGTCCAACGGCGTCGGAAGTGATTCGGGTGAAGCAGGGCGGCGAGGTGGTCGAGCGGATCAAAGTGGAGACTGACGCGTTTGCGTGCATGCTCGGCGGTCGCGATGGCCGGACGCTGTTCGTCGCGACGGCACCGAATTCCGATCCCGAGAAATGCCGCGCGACGCGAGGCGGGAGAATCGAAACCACACAAGTCGACGTGCCGCACGCCGGATTGCCATGATCGCGCACACTGGCGTGAGCGGGGGCTGCGTGGCGTAATGAATTGCGATGAGCGTTAACGGACACGGCGAGAGTTTTCGCGCGCGGCGCAAGCGCATGATGGAGGTGATCGCGCCGGGCGCGACCGCGATCATGCCGAGCGCGCCGGTCGCAGTGCGATCGGGCGACGTCGAGTTCGTTTATCGGCAGGACAGCGACTTCTACTATCTGACTGGATTCGCGGAGCCGGAATCGGTCGCGGTGCTATCGCCGGGGCATCCGGACGGCGAGTTCGTGATGTTCGTGCGGCCGCGCGACAAGGAGCGCGAGACGTGGACGGGGCGGCGGGCGGGAATCGAGGGCGCGACAATCGAGTACGGAGCGGACAAGGCTTACGTAATCGACGAGCTCGAAAAGATTCTGCCACGCTATCTCGAAAAGAGTGAGCGCGTGCATTACCCGCTCGGGCTGAACGAGAAGATGGATGAGCGGGTATTGAAACTGATTCGCTGGGCGCAGTCGATGCGGCCGCGAATCGGCGTGGGACCGTCGTCGATAATCGATCCGCGTGACATTGTTCACGAGGCTCGGTTGAAGAAGGAGCCGGCGGAGCTCAAGGCGATGCGGCGTGCGATGGCGATTTCGGCGGACGCGCACAAGCGCGCGATGTTGAAGGCGCGCGGCGGGATGAAGGAGTGGCAGATCGAGGCCGAGGTCGATTACGCGTTTCGCTCGCAGGGTGCGGCGGGTCCCAGCTATCCGTCGATCATCGCGTCGGGACCCAACGCGGCGACGCTGCATTACATCAACAATGATCGCGAGATGCAGACTGGCGAGCTGTTGCTGATCGACGCCGGTGCGGAGTACGACTTTTATGCGGCTGATATCACGCGCACGTCACCGATTGGCGCGCGCTTCACTGGCTTGCAGCGCGGCTTGTACGAAGTAGTGCTCAACGCGCAGCTCAAGGCGATCGACACGATCAAACCGGGCGCGCATTTCGACGAGCCACACGAAGTTGCTCTGGGCGTGCTGGTTGACGGCATGCGGCAGCTCGGCATCCTGCACGGATCGGCCGAGGAAATAATCGAAAAAGGCGCGTACCGCCGCTACTACATGCATCGCACGAGTCATTGGCTCGGCATGGACGTGCATGACGTGGGGCTGTACCGAGTGGGCGGCGCGTCGCGAGTGCTCGAGCCCGGAATGGTACTCACTGTCGAGCCGGGATTATACATCGCTACCGACGACGACGAAGTTCCCGACAGTTTCCGCGGAGTGGGGATCAGAATCGAGGACGACGTGCTGGTTACCGAAAGCGGTCACGAAGTGATGACCGCGGCGACTCCGAAGTCGATTGCCGACGTCGAAGCACTGACTACAGCGCAGTAGTCACTCCAATACTCACAGCCACGAATGACAGGTGCTGCGGGCCTCCTGGCAAGCTGCCGTGCAATTACCTAATTCGTTTCGGCAATAAGATTCGTCATTACCATGTAGTTCGCATACCTGGTAGTTGCGATTGCACTCGTACTGGCACTTGGTCTGCGCGTAGTCGCATCGATTGGCGCATCCAGCGGCGAAGAACGCAACGGCAGTGGCGGCGAGCAATGCTCTGGCGATCACGAGCGGGTCGGCGCTATAGCTCAAGTGCGCTGGCGGTGCCGACAAGTGTCTTGGCGCCATCGGCCTTGTCGCACCATACTTCGACCTCGGCGCGTGTGCGTTTGCCCTCGGGGTGGCGCTCGACGATCAATCCCTTTGGCCCGGCGATGTCGTTGCCCCACACGACGTTGACCAGCCGCAGATCCATCTTGCCGCCGTAGAGGAAGCCGAGTCCGAAACGCCGCGTCATCATTTCGGCTACGAGGCAGACGGAGAGCATCCCCTGCACGACTATTTCCGGGAAGCCCAGCTCGACGGCCTTTTGCTTGTCGTTGTGATAGTTGCGGGCCGGGCCGGAGAAGGCCATGCACATCTCTTCTGTGATTTTGCGCATGGGAGCGTCGATCGGATCGCCGCCGCGCTCGCCGATTTTGAATGTGCGTGACGAATCCTTCTCGCGCGACTTGTCGACGACGAAACCCTGCTTCGTCTGTTCGGGGAGCAGGAAGCTCTGATGGGTGCGGCTGCGCGAGACGAGCTGTCCCGAGGCGTTGCCGACGAGGACTTCGTTTACGACGTACTCGCGATCGCGCTTGACGTAGCGATCGACTATGATGGCGCGAGTCTTGAGCCGCTCGCCGACCATCACGGGCGCGAACAGGCTCCATTCCTGACGCGCGTGAAGGTTGCCGTAGATGTTCGGCAGATACCAACCGAGCGTTTGGTAAACGGCGCTGTGGAGAATCAGCGCGGGTGCGATTGGACCACCGAGCGGGGAATTGCCGCGGTACCACGGATTGTCGTCGCCGGTGCCGGCGATGTAGGTCGCGATGAGGTCGGGCGTGATGTCGTAGGTGATGCCGCCGAAATCGCGGCCGACGTACACCTCTTTGCGGTCGAAAATTTCGTTAGCCATCGTGATTCCTGTCGGCGCTAGTTTTTCTGCTTGGTTTTGAGCCGGTCATTGAACTTGGCGGCGTCGACTACTGCGCGCCGATGGCTCCCGGAGCCAATTTGCTCGACATCGTCGAAGGCGCGCACGGAAAATTCGAGGCGGCGGCCTTCGACCTTGGTCACTTCAGCCTCGGCGCGAGCGCGATGGCCAGGCGGGGTCGCGGCGGTGTGACTGACTTCGATCGTCATGCCGACCGAACTTTCGCCGGCGTCGAGAAACGGCTGGATCGCATTGATGGCGGCCTGCTCCATCATCGCGACCATCGTGGGCGTGGACAGAACCGCGGCCAGCGACGCGTCGAGGTGGCTCGCGAGATCGGCGGCGGTGACGGTCTTCGCGTAACTTCCTTTGGTTCCGATCGGAAACGGTTTCATCGCTACAACACCGCGATCAAGATGTGGACGCAGAGGATGACGCAGATTGTAATGCCGAAACCGTAAAACACGGTGCGCCACGGTTGCAGGCCGCGCATGTACACGATGGTGTGGAGAATCCGCGCGACTGCGAAGATAGTGAAATAGATGAACGCGCCTCCCGGCCAGCATCCGAGTGTCACGTAAATCATCGCGAGAAACAGGAAGATGGGGATGTTTTCCAAATCGTTGCGCCAGGCCGCTGCGGCGCGCTTGACGATCGGCAATTCATCCGGCGCGGGCCCCGGCGCTCCGAAGAATTTCGCGTCTTCCGGGGTGACAAAGGTTTTCGAGCTGGTTCGCGCGAGAGCTTGAACGACCGAGTTTGAGAACATCTTGAAAAATAGAATTACGGTGATCAGCGCATAGAATTGATACTCGGTCATCGGCATCTACCTCCGCAGGCCCATTGCATCGAGTTTCTTGACGACCCATTCGACGCGATCGTTTCCCCAAAATGGCTCGCCGTCGACGATGAAGGTCGGCACGCCGAAGACGCCGTCGCGATCGCCCTCGGCGAACGCCTCGGAGAGTTCGCGGGGTCCGTCGTGTGCCGCGTAGCGTTGGAACGCGCCGGCGTCGAGTCCGGTTTCCTTCATCACCGCGGCAAGCGTGCCGGCGTTTTCGATGTCGAGTTCGCGCTTGAAGAAGCGCTCGAAGACGCGGTCGGAGTAGGGGCGGAAGAGGCCGTGCTTGTCGGCAAACAGGCCGGACATGAGCGCGAGTTTCGAGTCGAAGATTTTCTGCGGTCCGCGGATTATCATGCCGCGGGCGTTCGCGTAGCGGCGCGCGTCGAGGTAGAGGTAGCGAACTTTGCGCCATTCGCGCTCGGGGCGCTGGTCGAGGTCGCCGCCGAAGGCGCCGCGGATGTTGAGTTCGTGCGGAATGTAATGCAGGCGGACGCGATGCGATTCCATCAGCGCATACGCGGGATGCATCGCGAGGTACGCAAACGGGCTTTTGTAGTCGTAGTAGAGCTTGATGGTCAGGAGTTCGTCGGCCATGGGTGAGGATTTAGCAGACAGAAGGGAGAACTGCCTAATCCGGGTTCTGCATCCAGTCGGCGACGCGTTCGCCGATCATGATGCAGGTGAGGTTGGTATTGGCACGCACGATGTTCGGCATTATCGACGCGTCGACGACGCGCAATCCCTGCACGCCGCGCACGCGGCAGTACTGATCGACTACCGCCATCGGATCGCTCTCCGGTCCCATCTTCGCTGTGCCGACCGGATGAAAGATCGTCGTGCAGTTTTCGCGGATAAAAGTCTCGAGCGCGGAATCCGAGGTTACGACTTGCGCGGTCGGATTCACGAACTCTTTGAGCATCGGTGCCAGGGGACCTTCATGCATCAGGCGCCAGGCGATGCGCACCCCGTCGGCCATCCGGCGCAGGTCTTCGGGGTCGTCGAGATAGTTGAGCTCGATGATCGGCGGGACGTCCGGATTGGCGCTGCGCAGGCTGAGTCGTCCGCGTGAACGGGGGCGCTGCAGGCCGGGCACGACGGACACGCTCGGGACAGGCAGGTCGAGTTGCAGTCCCGGCGACACGCTCTGGTCGAATAGCTCGAACACGTACATCTGCATGTCGTTGAACTCATTCGAACCCGCGGCGGTATAGCGGATACCGATAGGGTTGGTGACCTGCGGGTCGTGCGGAATTCCGGCCACCGGGGTCGCGACGACGAAGACCATCGGATGGTCGATCAGATTGCGGCCGACACCCGGCAAGTTCACCTGGCATTTGATGCCCAGCGCCGCGAGCTCGTCGTGCGGGCCGATCCCCGAGCGCAGCAGGAGCGCGGGAGATTGTACGGCGCCCGCGGAAAGCGTGACGCGACGGCCGCGCACTTGTTGCGTCGTGCCGGCGCACTCGATTTCGACACCCGCGGCGCGGCCGTTTTCGATGATCACGCGGTGCGCGTTGACGCCGGGCCGAATCGTGAGATTCAGGCGATGACGCGCGGGCGCAAGATAGCCGATGGCGGTCGAGATTCGCACGCCGTCGCGCCGGTTGCGTGGCCATGGGCCGATGCCCGTGGACTGGGGATCGTTGTGGTCCGAAACTTCCGCGTATCCTGCCGCGCGCGCGGCTTTGAAAAAGGCGTGATTGAGCGGCTGCCAGTTCTCGGGGCGCGGGCGCTCGATCCAGATCGGTCCGCCGATACCGTGGAAATCGCCGCGAGCGTCGCGGTCGTCTTCGAGCTTGCGATGGAACGGCAGGACCTTCTCGAAGCTCCATTCGCGATTACCCCACGCCGCCCATTCGTCGAAGTCGCCCGGCGTGCCGCGCAGCGCGATATGACCGTTGACGGCAGAGCTGCCGCCGGTCACCTTGCCGCGCGGGTACGGGATTTCGCGAGTGGGCGTGGCCTGCGCGACCAAACCCCAGTCATGCGGTCCAGCGGAGACCCAGGTGGTCAGTAAATCTGCGGGAGTCTGTTCAACGGCTGAGTAGTCGGGGCCCGCTTCGAGCAGCAAGACGGCGCGATTGGGATCCTCGCTTAGCCGGGCTGCCAGCGCGGCGCCCGCCGAGCCCGCCCCAACAACAATATCGTCGTATTCCATCGATCTACTCTCCCGCTCCTTGCAAGCGCCGGTGCTTAGCCACGGGCGTAAGGATCGTCAACTGCGAACCGCCAGGTACCGTCAGGCTGGCGACGCACAATCTCCATCGCCTTATGTTTCATTTCGACTGCGGACCCATCCGCGGCCTTTCCGATCAAGCTCCAGTCGTTGTAGAGCACCGCGAGGTCATCGCCTGCAGGAACTACCCGCACGACTTTCATCGTGATTTTCGCTTCCGGTAGTGCCGCAAATAGTCCCTGAATAGCTTCGCGGATTGCCGCGATTCCACGATTCGCCGTCCCGTCTTCGTTCACCAGGCTGGCTTCCGCTTCATACAGAGCTACAAGACGGTCTAAGTCGCGGGCGTTGACGTATTGGCCGAAGAGTTCGTCGCACTGCTCGGGAGTCTGCGCTGGCATAAACTTCAACCTCCTCGCAGCGGTGACACTGCTGCAAGTTGTTGTCACTGTCAACGCGCGCGATTTCTCAGATCAGGGGTTCGTGGATTGCTTCAGCGGCTTCGGACGCGGGTTGCTTGCGATGCGGATCGGCGCCGAGGACGAGGGCCAGCACGCCGCTGACTGAGATCAGAATGCCGACGACCTCGCGGGTGGTTGCGCGCTCGCCGAGAAACATCACTGCGAACAGGATCGAGAGAATCGGGATGCCGGGGATGACCAGCGCCGTCGTCCACGTCAATGAGAGACGGTTGATCGCGCCGTACCAGGTGAGTCCGCCCAGAAAATAGACGAAAAAGCCGGTCACCAGGATCACGCCGAGCGAAACCGGGTCGGCGAGCTGCACCAGCGAATCGCGGCGGAACACCAGCAACATCGCGCTCAGCACAATCGCCGCGTAAAGAAACCGCCCGCCGATGATCGAGGTCGGAGTCAACGGCGGCATCAGCTTAAGGCCAATCACGTGCGACGTCTGCCAGAACAGCGGGGTCGCGAAGATGATGGCCGATGCCCACAACGGTGAAAACGAGCCGCCGCCGGCGAACACCGAACCGATGCCAACGAGGATCGTGACGGTCGCGAGCATCTGGCGCGCGGAGGGGCGCTCGCCGACAAAGATCGTCGAGAGAATCAATGAATACACCGGCTCTGTTTGCATCAGCAGCACGCCTGCGACGGCGCCGATGCGGGTGAGTCCGTAGGTGACGCTGAGACTCGTCATCACTGTTCCCGCCATCGCCACCCAGAACAGGCGGCCGCGATAGCGCGGGTCCGCGATCAACCTCAACTCGCCGGTGTATAGGAGAAGCGCAATCGTACACAGCGCCGCGAACGCGACGGCGCCAGTGCAGAAGAGCAGGGGATCGAGATGAACCGCGCCCCATCGAGTGATGACGGGCTGGCCTGCACCGAGGATTGTGTTGATGATGCAGAGCGTGAGACCGACCTGAAAGGCGCGCGCGCGACGGGCCGAAACGTCGGGCATCGACTATGCCCGCGCCAAAGCGACGGCGACGACGAGTACGGCCAGCACAATTCGATAGATCGCGAAGGACCGGTAGGAGTGAGTTCGCACGTACCTCAGCAGCCCGACGATCGCCAGCAGACTGAAGACGGCAGAGGCCGAAAAACCCCATCCGAGCGGGGCGGTGAGGCCCGAATGGAAGAGCTTGCGGGCCTCGATCAGGCCCGCACCGGCGATTATTGGCGTCGCCATCAGGAAGGAGAAATTGGCGGCATCGGCGCGCTCGATACCGAGGAAACGGGCGGTGGTGATCGTGGCGCCAGAGCGGGAGACACCGGGGATTATGGCGAGCGCCTGGCTCAGGCCAACGAGGAGAGCGTCGAGGAAGGTGACGTCGCCTATTTTGCGCTCCTTTGACCCAATCGCATCAGCGGCCCACAGAAAAAGCCCAAGCGTAGCCATAGTGCCTGCGATCAGGAGTGGCGAGCGGAAGATTGTCTCGGCTTGTTTCTCCAACAGGACGCCGATAATGGCTCCAGGAACCGAGGCGACTATCAGCAGGAACAGCAGGCGCCGCTGGACCCGGTTACCGTTGGCTAGCGACAAGGCCATTTCGAGCCATTCGCGCCAGTAGAAGACCAGCAGCGCCAATAGCGTTCCAAGATGAAGGACAACATCGAAGGCAAGTCCCGGATCCTCCTGCCATTTGAACAACCACGGGACGAGTATCAGATGAGCCGAGCTGGAGACCGGCAGAAACTCGGTCAAGCCTTGAACGATACCCAGAACGATAGCCTGATATACAGAAAACATCGTATTTTCAAATACTTAGACAAGCGGTCCGGGGTTTCAACCATATTTGTCCCATTTGCGACCGATGCCTACGAAACTCGATGATAGGTGAAAACATATCCAAGATGCTCCTTGACCGGCCCGCTACTTGGTCTAGAATTGGTTCCTGCGGTCGGGGAATAGATCGGGTATCAGGAGGCATTATTGCCTATGAATCGAGTTGCCAGAGGCAAGGTAATTCCCTTACGGGAAGTAAGCGTGGTCGAGTCCGACGGAGGACCCGACCAGTCTGCCGTTTGGGATAACATCCACCCGGGCGAACCGCATCCGTTTCCGGTTGTTTCAACGCTGCCACGTTTGCCGGTGATGATCCCGGATGAGATCCTGGACTACTACGGCTGGGTCTTTTGCCAAGGCGGTTTCCTCAATCTCCAGATGACCTTTGAGCAGTTCCTGGCCGTGGTCGCCGCGGTAAGTCCTGCGGGACTGAGTCCGGAATACGACGCGAGCGAGGCATCCTACCCTAACGACTGATCCTCCGCGATAGTGCGTATAGCGCTGTTTTCGATGCCCGCCCGGGCGCAATCGGGCGGGCATCGATTTTCCCGGCTGTCGATTTTGATGATTTGGGGAATTGGTTGCGTCGCAGATTCATTTGTCCCCGGCTGAACCTTTGTTCGGCTCGCTTAACAAGGTGTTCCTGATCCAGATGCTGGGCAGATTGGCGCCGTCGGTGGGTGACTTGAGGCCGTTGTCCTGCGCGATTTGCCGCCAGTTGTCCTCGTTGCCGGTCGCCCGCTTGGCCAGACCCTTCAAGTCCTCGTTGGGCAGAAGAGCGTAGTTGACGCCGCCCTCTTTCGGAGTACCGCCCGAGGGCGGGAATTGCGCGGCGAGCTGATCGATCTTGGCGAACAAGTTCAGGCGCGTGGTGGCATTGTACTTGGTGATGTCCTCGTCGGGGATGTCCTCGGCGCGGACGTTGACGATTATTCGGGAGCTGCGCGGGTTGATCGGCACGACCTCGATCTCGTAGCGATATTGCGGATGCTTGCCGACGAGACTGCCGAGCACGCCGGGGCCGACGTCGGCATCCTTCCACAGCGTGACGAGGTGGTCGTCAGGCTTGACTTCGAACAGGATGCCCTCGCCGCGCAGCACGTCCTGGGTCAAGAGGAACGAATCATTTGCGGTGTACGGGACGTCGTGCTGCTCGCCTTCGGCCGCATCGGTGCCACCGCCGGCGGCGCGGTTGGCGTAATACGGAGCGTAGTAACATCCCGCGAATAGCAGTATCGAGGAGAAGATCGCGATTTTTCGAAGTTGCCGAAACACAGTCCGCACCGCACTCATCACCACCGCTAAGAAACCATGAGAGGTTCATGCGCGCAAGACGAACCGGCGCGAGCGGCCTCGCATGCGATTGAGATTGCACGACAAGCCCGCAGACGCTAATCAAATATACCCTTATGGCGGAGGCGGAAAACGAAACGCCGCGGCACGTGATGGCCGTGGTCGGCGCCGCGACGGCGGGATCGGAAATCGCGCGAATACTGGCGGAGCGCGGCGCGCTGGTGTTCGTGTTCGAGCAGAATGCGCGCCCGTACGGAAAAATCGAAGACGGGTTGCCGCGATGGCACGTCAAGCAGCGCAAGGACGAGTACGAGGAAATCAATAGGCGCTTGGACCATCCCAATATCGAATACGTGCCGATGACGCGGATGGGGCGCGAGCTCGATTTCGAAGACCTGCGGACCGGCTGGGGACTCAGCGGAATCGTGCTGTCGCACGGAGCATGGAAGGATCGCGCGTTTCCGGTCGAGGGCGCGGACCAGTTCATCGGTCGCGGCCTGGTCTATCAGAACAAGCTCATCTTCTGGTTCAATCACTACCCGGAAAAAAATTACGACGGCCCACGCTACGAGCTGACGCCGGGCGCGATCGTAGTAGGCGGCGGACTCGCGTCGATCGACGTGGTCAAGGTGCTGCAAATCGAGATGACGCTGGCTGCGCTGAAGGCGCGCGGTATCGCGGGCGACATGCTCGCGCTCGAGCGCGAAGGAATCGAGCCGGTGCTGAGTGCGAGCGGGCTGAAGTACGGCGACCTCGGCATCGCACCGTGCAAGTTGTATTACCGCCGGCGCGTGCTCGACATGCCGCTGTCGGACATTCCTCCCGACGCGCCGGCCAAGCGTGCCGACGCGCTCAGGCAGGCGCGCGCGAAGATCCTGGACAAGGCGCAGCGCAAATTTCTCTTCGAGTTTCAGGAACTGCGCGCGCCGAGCGGAGTGATCGTGGAGAATGGCATGATGGTCGGGGTGAACTTCAGCCGCACTGAAGTCGCGGACGGGCAAGTGCGGATCGTGGAGGAAGGGGTGGAGTCCGCGCGCGCGAAGCTGACGATCAGCTCGATCGGCAGCATCCCGGAGCCGATACCCGGAATTCCGCAGAAGGGCGAAGTCTATACTTACGCCGATCAGAAGATCGGGTTGCTGATTGACGGGCCGACCGCAGTGTTTGCGGCCGGTAACGTGCTGACGGGCAAGGGCAATATCAAGGACTCGCTCGACAGCGGTACCGAGATCGGAACGCGCGTGGCCGAGGCATACCTGGGACTGTCGAACGAGGAATTGAAGATTGCGGAGGGCGCGCGCAGAGATGCGGCGGCCTCGGGCGAAAAGATCGCGGGCGCGCTCAACTCGCGACAGAAAATTGCGCCGGAACATGTCGCGAGACTGCTCGGGCACGTGCGCAAACGCCAGCGGGCAGTCGGCTACGACGGCAACTATCGCGCATGGATCGCGAAGGTCACACCGGCCGATTTGCACTAGAATTCCCGCCCAGCGTTCCCCCCGCGCACGCGTCGCACGCGTCAGAGGGGATGAACTCTTGAGCCTGACGCCCAAGTGCGGGACATGCTATTCACTGAGTATGGAAAAGCGGTCACGACACACCCAGTCCGTTGCGACTTCGCTCCGCTGGCAGATGCTCCTGCTGAAAGCTATTTTTGACGGAACGAAGCTACCGGTAGTGGTACGATCATCGCTAAACCACAACTAGTAGTGTAAATTGCCACTTCTGAACAAATCGAACACTCACAATTCGGCGTTTTCAAGGTCCTCAATGGCGACCTCTTTTCAGGTTTTGCCTCGTTTCGGACCCGGCTATAGGCTCACTCGGATGACGGCAAAGGAGGTGGGGTGTGGACGAACTCAAGCGAACTGACCCGCAAATTTATCAGCTCATCAAGGACGAAGAGCGCTACGAGATCGATTCGGTCCGGCTGATCGCGTCGGAGAATTACGTCTCGAAGGCCGTGCTTGAAGCGACCGGCTCGATCCTCACCAACAAGTATTCCGAAGGCTACCCCGGACGCCGCTACTACGAAGGTCAGCGCAACATCGATCAGATCGAGACGCTGGCGGTAGAGCGCGCCAAGGCGCTGTTCAACGTCGATCACGCAAACGTGCAGCCGTACTCGGGGTCGCCGGCAAATCTCGCCGTATATTTCGCGCTGCTCAAGCCGGGCGACACGATCATGGGCCTCGCGCTGCCGCACGGCGGGCATCTGACGCATGGATGGCCGGTGAGCATCACAGGCACGTTCTGGCGCTCGGCGCAGTACGTGGTGGATCGCGAGAGTCACGTTGTGGACTTCGACATGGTCCGCGAGATGGCGCGCAAAGAGCGGCCAAAAATTATCGTGACCGGCGGCACTGCTTACCCGCGGTTGTGGGATTTCAAGAGCTTCAGCGAAGTAGCGAAGGAGGTCGGCGCGCTGCTGCTCGCCGACATCTCGCACGTCGCGGGATTGATCGTCGGCGGCGTGCATCCGAGTCCCGTGCCGTACGCCGACGTGATCATGACGACCACGCACAAGACGCTGCGCGGCCCGCGCGGCGCGATTATCATGTGCCGCAATGAATACGCCGAAGCGATCGACAAGGCGGTCTTTCCCGGGCTGCAAGGCGGTCCGCACAACCATACGACGGCAGCGATCGCGGTTGCGCTGAAGGAAGCGTCAACGCAGGAGTTCAAGGCGTACGCAAAAAAAGTGGTGAGCAATGCGAAGACGCTCGCCGACGAACTGCTGACGCGCGGCTTCAGTCTCGTCTCGGGCGGCACCGACAATCACCTGATCCTTGTCGATTTGACCAACAAGAAAGTGATCGGCAAGAAGGGCGCGAAGGCGCTCGACGCGGCCGGAATCGTCTGCAACTACAACACGGTTCCGTACGACCCGCGCAAGCCGTTCAGCCCGAGCGGGCTCCGGCTCGGCACGCCGGCGGTAACCTCGCGCGGGATGGGCGATCCCGAGATGCGGCAGATCGGAAAATTCATGGACGAGGCAATCGCGCACGCCGGCGACGAAGCAGCGCTAAGACGCATCGCGGCAGCAGTCACTGAAATGTGCCGCAAATTCCCCGCCCCGGGAATTGCGATCAATTAGCTCACAACCTCGAATACGTGTTATCAGTGGGTGCAGGGGTCACTCCTGCGATGGCAAAAATAAAAGTTGAACGCGGCCTGAATCTTGGGACGCCGTACACGCCTGACATGCAGGATGGCGGCAAGCGGTCCGAGCCGACGTGGAGCACGATTCGCGACCAGGTGCGCGAGGCGGAGGCGCTCGGCTACGACACGATCCTCGCGGTCGAAACGCAGCACGATCCGTATCTTCAGCTCGCAATCGCAGCGCAGGAGCCGTCGAAGATCGAGCTAGCGACCGGCATCGCGCTCGCATTCACGAAGAGTCCAGTCGCGACCGCATACGCCGCGTGGGATTTGCAGCGCATGAGCGGCGGGCGGCTGAACCTCGGACTTGGATCGCAGGTGAAAGGGCATGTGACGCGGCGCTTCGGGATGCCGTGGTCGAAGCCTGCGCAGCGGATGAAAGACTACGTCGGTGCGATGCGCGCGTGCTGGAGGACTTGGCAGACTCGCGAGCCGCTCAACTTTCAGAGCGAGCACTACAATCTGTCGCTGATGACGCCGAACTTCGCGCCGCCGCCGGTTTCGAATCCGCATATTCCGGTGCTGATTGCGGCGGTGCAGGAGCGGATGCTCCAGGTCGCGGGCGAAGTCTGCGACGGGGTGCGCCTGCATGGAATCGTAACTCGGAAATACCTCGATCAGATCGCGTTTCCGAATCTGAAAAAAGGCTTCGACAAGTCAGGCCGGCCGGCTGCGGAATGGAGCAATTTTCAAATCGGCGGCGGCGGCTTTCTATGCGCCGGGAAGGACAAGGACTCGCTCGCGCGTGCCGTCAACGGAATGAAATCGACGATCGCGTTCTACGGATCGACGCGCTCGTATCGCTCGAGTTTTGAAATCGACGGATGGGGCGACACGGCCGACCAGTTGCACAAATTATCCGTGCAACAGAAATGGCCCGAGATGGCGAAGCTGGTGACGGACGAGATGGTGCACGCGTTCGCGGCGGTCGGAACCTATGACGAGATCGCGGCGGTGATAAAGAAGCGTTTTGCCGGAGTGAACCGGCTCTCGTTCGACATGCCAGTGAAGAACGATCACGATCGCGGAGTGCTGACGGAAATTATCCAGGATCTGCGACGCTAACAGCCGAGGTCATGCGAGAGGCGGATTGATGTCCGACCACAGGCGGCGCATCAGCTCGATATGAGTCTCGACGGCCCATAACGTCTCGGCGGCGGCGCTCTCGGGTATCGCGCGGAAGATCGAACCGGCGCTCGAGTCGCCGTGATCCTTGTCAACCTTGACGTGCACGCTGAAAAACAGCAGCGCGTCGTCGGAGAGCTTGTAGTGGCGGCTGAGGCCGTAGATCACGCGGACGTATGCGTCAGGGTTGAAAAGCTCGGAGCCGAGGCTGATGCCGGCTAGCGTCACGTACCACGGCTTCGATTCGGCCAGCCAGTACATCCAGTGCATCATCGCGGTCGCGTCGGCGGTCATGCTCGCGCTGAGCAATTCGGCGCGCGGGATTCCGATGGCCTCGCCAAATTCGAGGTAGAGTTCCGGATGAGATCGATTGGCGCCGGAGACGCGGCCGAGTTCCTCCTCGATCAGGTTTTCGACGATCGCTTTGCGCGCTGGAAAGTCGTCGCACTTGGCATAGATGAGGCCGAGGATGTTGGCGTTGTGCGCCTTGTTGCCGATGAAAAGCTGCGTCGCCCAATGGCGAAGCTGCGCATCCGACAGTTCGCCGCGCTCGATCTTCTCGATAGTCGGATGCGAGCGAAGCGTGCGATTGTTGCGCTCGAGTTTTTCGATCAAGTTCTTGAGCTGGCGGGTCCCTTTTTCAACATCCATGTTCAATTTCCTTGTGGATTGGCGAGTCCGGAAGCCACCGCGGCGCGTTCGGCGGCGAGTTTTTCCGCGATGTCGCGGCGCATCTCGGATTTTCTGATCTTGCCGACGTTGGTAAGCGGCAGCTCGGCTACGATCTCGATTCGTTCGGGCCATTTGAATCGGGCGACGCCGCGAGCCGACAGAAACTCGCGCATTGCGGCTAGCGCGAAAGTCTCTCCATCGCGCAGTGACAAATAGGCGCAAGCCTTCTCACCGAGAATGGCATCGGGCATCGCCACCACGGCGGCGGCAGTGACAGCAGGATGCGCGGCCAAGTGCGCTTCGATTTCCTCAGCACTGATCTTCTCTCCGCCGCGGTTGATTAGGTCTTTGATCCTTCCTTCGACAACGAGATTCCCGGACGGATCGAGTCGGACGAGATCGCCGGTGCGATAGAATCCATCGGATGTGAATGCTTCGCGATTGCGCTCCGACGCGCGGAAGTAGCCGCGAATCGTATAAGGGCCGCGGCACCATAGTTCACCGACCTCGCCGGGCTCGACGTCGGTTCCGTCAGTGGCTACGATTCGGATTTCGTCAGCTGGGGAGAGCGGACGGCCTTGGGTCGTAAACGCGATCTCGTCGCGCTCGTCGAGACGCGTGTAGCACAACAGTCCTTCCGCCATTCCGAAAACCTGCTGCACGATCAGATGTGGAAAGGCGCGCTTGAGCGCTCGTGCGGTCGGCTCCTGGAGCCGTTGGCCGCCTACCGTGATTACGCGCAAGAAAGACAGTCTGGCGCGGAAAGACTGCGGAAGGTCCAGCAGGGAAAGGGCAATTGTCGGAACGCACGGCAGGTGAGTGATCCGCTCGCGCTCGATAATGTCCGCGAGATCGGTCGCCTTGGTCGATTGAGTGAAAAATGTGCGCGCGCCCGCAAAGAGGGCGCCGAGCAATCCCGGACAGCCCAGCGGGAAGTTGTGCCCGGCGGGAAGCGCGATCAGGATGCGAGACTCCGAGTCGACGCCGCTTACGACGGCGGATTCACGCGCGTTGTACAGATAGTCGGCGTGGGTGCGCGGCACCAGCTTCGGCATCCCGGTGGTGCCGCCGGAGAGCAGGAAGAACGCTACGTCGAACGGATCGCCGGTCGAAGGTCCGATCGAATGTGGTAGTCCGCCATCCTCGCGCATCGAAATGCATCCGTCGGCCGGCGCCGTCGAAAGAATAGATTTCAGAACAGGGAGCCGAGCCATGAGCCCGCGCGCCAGCGCAGCGTGATCGAATCCGCGATATTCGGGTGCGATCGCGATCGCCTTCGCGTCCGAGAAAGAGACTAGATAATCGAGCTCGGCTTTGCGAAAGGCGGGCAGCGCCATGACCGGAATCGCGCTAATTTCGAGGCATGCGATAGTCAACGTCGCGAATTCGACGCAGTTGGGGAGTTGAATGATAACGCGATCGTTGCGCGCGATCCCGTTGCGAGAGAGGAGGGTGGCGAGGTTTCCCGCTTCAGCGATTAGTTGCGAATAGCTAAGGCTTCGGGTCGAATCGGCCACCGCGATTGAGTCGGAGTGCTTGAGGACTGACTTGCCGATTGCCTGGGGAATGGTTTCGCGTCGCCAGATTCTCGCGCGAATATAGCGCTCTGCGAATTCGGCGGGGAATGGCGTGCATCCTTCGAGCATCGTCGTCGTCGCGCCTCACGTGGCGGCTCAGCGGACGGAGAGAGCCCCGGCGATCATACGGAAACATTCGTCCATGATGCGGCTGCGCTGTTCGTAATCGCGCGCCGGCTCGTACCATGTGTAGAACCAATTCATCGCGCCGAACAGCAGTGAGGTGAGGATTCGCGCCTGCTCGCGATCGAGAGGTTTGTTGCGATGCGCGGCGTAGGCCTCGAGCAGGCGGCGGCAGATGCGCGAGTACTCGCGCTTGAGGCGCGTGATGTCGGTGGCGTAGCGGCCGGTGAGAGAATCAGCTTCGCGCACGAGCACTTTCATCTCGGCGAGATTGTTCATGTGGTATTCGAGATGGCTGCGGATGAACAGACGCAGGCGATCTTCGGGGTCATCGGTCGACGATATTCGTGATTCGGCGAGCGAGACCAACTGCTCGAACGCACGCCGCGAGATGAGGTAAAGCAGTTCTTCCTTGTTGCGGAGGTAGTAGTAGATGCGGGGGAAGGAAATTCGTGCGCGGGCCGCGATGTCGCGAATCGATGCGAGGCCGAAGCTTTTCTCGGCGAAGACCGCGGCAGCCGATCGCAAAATGTGATCTATATTCGCGTCGTAGCGCTCGTCCGGCGCCATCGCGCGCGAGGACGGCTTGATTCGCGCGACCCGCTTCGGCGCTTCCTCGAGATTCGTCTTTTTCACTTCATCAACCTAGCTGAACCTGCGGCCGGCCGCAGGATCGGGAATCGGAATCTCGAGCTTGGTCAACAGATTGTTAACCTCCTCGGTGAATTCATCCCGCATCTGCTCGTTGCTGCGGCGTCGCAGGCCCCATCGGACGTAATCGAACTGCCGCTTCGATCCTGATTTTCCGAACATATCGAGTCCGGCGGGGTACCACTTTGCGAGATGTCTAATCAACAGTTCCCGTCCGCGGTCGCCTTCACGCTGAAGGTACCTGCGGATCAGCCGGTAGCCGAATGCGGCATGGCCGAGTTCCTCTTTGTGCACGCGCTCCGCGATTCGCGCTAGCGGCTCGTAGCTGCACCCGACCCACTCGTAGCCCATGTAAGCGCCTTGCCGGTCGGCGAAGAAGCTGAACAGTCCATATTCGAGCCAATCCTCGGCCCGGTCACGCATTTCAAAAATGTAGATCGGCATCGGCGACGCCATGAACTTGCTGTCAACGGTGACGCCCAGGTCTTCGAGCAGCGTCATCCAGTAACTCGCGTGGCGAACTTCATCGGACCAGAAGGCCGCGTACTCCGCCTTGTCTTCCGGGGTGGGCGCTAGCGCGAGCGGCTTGATGAGTGTGCGTTCGGGCGCGAGCATGTATTCGGACTCGATGCGCGACTGGATCGACAGCATCCGGACGAGAAGATCCTTGTAGTCGTCGGGCAGGCCCTCTGGGCCGGCGAAGCGGATCTCGGTCGCGGGGACTGGATTGCTCATCGATTTGTCTGTCCTCAAAAAAAACAGAGTCTGTTGTTCTGAACGATAGTTCAGAACCGGATCAATATCAACCCGCCATGGTCAATCCGCCGCTGACGCTCAGCACCTGGCCGGTGATGAAGTCGGAATCGGAACTCGCGAAGAACGCTACGGCTCCTGCCAGGTCGGCTGGTTGCCCGAGGCGGCGAAACGGGATGCCGCGCGCCATCGCGTCGAGAACTTTCTCGCGCCCGGCCATCGCGGTCTTGAGGAGCGCAGTGTCGGTCGGGCCGGGGCAGACGACGTTGACGTTGATGTGATTTGCGGCGAGCTCGCGCGCGAGCGTCTTCGAGAAGCCTATGATAGCGGCCTTGCATCCCGCGTAAACGGCCTCGCCGCTAGAGCCGACGCGGGCGGCGTCGGAAGAAATCGAGACGATTTTGCCCGCGCCGCGCGATTGCATCCGGGGCGCCACGGCCTTGCAGCAATTGAGTATGCCGCGATAGTTGATGGCGATCACCTTGTCCCAAAAATCGGGTGTGGATTCGACGAACGGCATCAGGATGTCCCATCCGGCGTTGTTCACCAGGATGTCGATCGGGCCCAACTCGCGCTCGACGCGGTCGGTCGCCGCGATGGCATCGTCAAGTTTGGTGACGTCGAGCGCGACCGCCATCGCGGATGCGCCGCCAGCGCGAATTTCCGCCGCGGCGTTCTCGGCCGAGTCAAGCTGGATATCGGCGAGCGCGACTTTCGCGCCTTCGTCCGCGAGCCGCGACGCGATCGCACGCCCGATTCCTTGCGCTGCGCCGGTTACGATTGCGACTTTGCCGGTGAGGCGTCCCATAGCTTCACTTCAACTGGCGATCCAGCCGCCGTCGATGATGAACGGGGCTCCGGTGGCGAACGGAGCTTCGTCGCTGGCCAGGAACAGCGCGGTCTGCGCGATTTCGTCCGCTCGGCCGACACGACCGAGCACGGAGCTGCGCTCGATGAATCTAGGTTCCAATCCCTTCGGCCCACGAATGCGATCCACCATCGGTGTGTGGATTACTCCCGGACAGATGCAATTGACGCGAACATTGTAGCGCCCGTACTCGAGCGCCGCGACGCGCGTCAGCGAGATTACGCCGGCCTTCGCCGCGCAGTATGCGGCCGCGCCTTTCAGTCCGACGATTCCTGCCACCGACGCCGTGTTGATTACCGCGCCGCCGCCGCGCTCGACGATTCGCGGGAGCCCGTATTTCATTCCAAGCCATACGCCGCGCAGGTTGATGGCGATCACGCGGTCGAACGCCTCTTCGCTGAGCTGCGCGATGAAGCCGGACTCGCCTTCGATTCCGGCGTTGTTGTACAGCACGTCGAGGCCGCCGAACGCGCGGACAGTTTCTTCGACCATCGCGCGCGCGTCCTCGGAGTCGGACACGTCGGCGCGGATCGAAATCGCTTCGCCACCGGCCGATTTGATCATGCGCGCCGTCTCGGCGGCTGACGCCTCGGCTACGTCGATAGCCGCGACCTTTGCACCTTCGCGCGCGAACAACACGGACGCCGCGCGCCCCATTCCAGAGCCAGCGCCAGTGATTAGCGCAATTTTTCCTCTAAGTCTCATTAGCACCGCTCCATTTGCCGCGGAGATTAGCGCATTTTGATGGGATGCAGTTAGCGGGATGCAATTCTATTTATTTAATGTGAAACCCACTGTGGGTTTCACGCTTCCTTGGGCAGGGGTGACCCCTGCACCCAGTGATAGTAAAGATGCGGGACTTCGTCCCTGTTTGGAAGTTTGCGGTGAGAATGCGAGACGGAGTCGCAGCCTGCTGGCTACGACTCCGCCTGGTCGATGGAGGTGCCGAACTAGTTGCTACTCGGTCGGGGCTGAATCTCGAGGGCTGCCGCTTTGCGCCCACAGTGCCTTCATCTCGGCGTGAATCTGGTCGAGCTTCGCCTTGGTCGCGGAGATTTGCGCGAGCTGAGTCGGGGTCAGCACGTTGCGGATCGCGATCGCGTCCTGAACCTTTTCATTGGTCATCTGACTCTGCAGCTGAGTGACTGTCGAGACGGAGCTGGACAAGTCAGATGCGGCTACCGCGCCGGTCGACGTGAACTTGGCCGCGATTGCTTCCTTGGCGGCTTTCATCTGCTGGTATTCAGCCTTCCGCGAAGCGTGGCGCGCCTCGAAGATAGCGTGAATCTGCTGCTTCTGCGCGTCAGTCAGATTGGCGGTCCTCAGCAACAGTGGAAGTGGGACACCGAGCACGTCCATACCGCCATGCATGCCGTGAAAGCCCCGATGCCCCATCGGGCCGCCCATGCCACCTGAATTTGACGAGGCGACATGCGCTACCGCCGCGACCAGGGCGACCGCCATAACTACGGGAACGATACCGCGAGAGAACTTCGAAACCATAAATAAACTCCTTGAATCCGTGGAGCGGCCACCTTGATTGGCGACATTCGCTCTCACCTAACTGTACGTTAAGGCGGAAAACCGGTTACGCGCGATCAATGAAAATCATGCGACGGCGGGACCGCGCCGGGAATCTTGATCTCCTCGAAGCGCCGCGCGCGAATCGCGGTCACGCCGTCAACCTGTTGCAGCACGCCCTCGGCCAGCAGGATTCCCGCGCTGCGCAGCAGCAGGCGGTTTTGCTGAAACAGGTCGGGCGTGACGATCAGGTTGGCGATTCCGGTTTCGTCTTCGAGCGTGATGAACAAAAAGCCCTTGGCCGTGCCGGGACGTTGGCGCACGATCACGACGCCAGCGGTCTTCACCCACGACTGATGCTTGGCGCGCGTCAGCTCGTCGGCGCTCAGAATTCCGCGCGCGGTCAAATCGCCGCGCAGATACGTCATCAGATGTGGTCCCGTCGTGAGGCCGGTCGCGGCGTAATCGGCGAGCGTTTCATCGATCGGCGACATCGTCGCGAGTGGAACCTCGCCATCTCGCGGGTTCGTGCCCGCCAGCAGGCTCCTGGGATCGCGCTCGACGGCGGCGGCATTCCACATCGCATCGCGTCGCGCCAGGCCGAACGCTGCGAACGCGCCCGCGTAGGCCAGTGCGTCGAGCTCGCGGCGGTTCGGGCCGACGCGCGCAGTTAGATCGGCGATCGAACCGAACTGTCGCTGCGCGCGCTCACTTTCGATTCTCTGTCCGACTTCCTCGCGCAGACCGGCGACGTACCGCAGTCCCATCCGTGTCGCGGGGCGGCCATCCAAAATTTCGATGGTGCATTTCCAATTTGAGCGCGTCACATCGATCGGCAGCACGATGACGCTGTGACGCGCAGCATCTTTCACCAGCGTCGAGGGATGATAGAAGCCGAGCGGGTAGCAGTTGAGCATCGCGGCCAGGAACGCCGCCGGATGATGGTACTTCAGGTACGCCGATGCGTATGCGATCAGCGCGAAGCTCGCGGCGTGCGATTCGGGGAATCCGTACAGCGCGAAGGACGTGATCGAGCGCACAATGTCGTCGGCGACGTTGCCTTGCAGGCCGTTGCGCAACATTCCGGCGCGCAGCCGCGCTTCGATTTTCTCCATCCGCTCCGCCGATCGCTTGAATCCCATCGCGCGGCGCAATTCCTCGGCCTCGCCGCCGCTGAATCCCGCAACCGTCATCGCCATGCGCAGCAACTGCTCCTGGAAAAGCGGGACGCCCAACGTACGTTTCAGGATCGGCTCGAGCGACGGATGCGGATACTCGACGGGCGCGCGTTTATTGCGGCGATCGAGATAGGGATGCACCATTTTGCCGACGATAGGGCCGGGACGAATTATCGCGACCTCGACCACCAGGTCGTAAAATCGCTCCGGCTTCATCCGCGGCAGCGTCGCCATCTGCGCGCGGCTCTCGATCTGGAAAACACCGACGGTATCCGCGCGCCGCAGCATCGCGTACACGCCTGGGTCGTCGGGCGGAAGATGCGCGAGATCGAGCTCGACGCCTTCGTGCGCGCGGATCGTCGGAATCGCCTCTTTCAGCGCCGCAAGCATCCCAAGTCCGAGCAAATCGATCTTGATGATGCCGAGGTCGGCGCAGTCGTCCTTGTCCCATTGAATCACCACGCGACCGGGCATCGAGGCAGGCTCGAGCGGGACGATCTCATCGAGCGGCTGCGCGGCGATCACCATGCCGCCGCTATGCTGCCCGAGATGGCGCGGCACGCTCTGAATCTTGCGCACAAGATCGACCATCATCATGATTCGCGGCGCTTCCGCATCGACGCCGCCGCGCTTGAGCAGCGCCACGAGATCGTCGTGATGGTCGCGGAACTCGTACACCTGGTTGAGCTTGGCAAGCCTGTCCACCTGCTCGGGCGAAAAGCCCAGCGTCTTGCCGACTTCGCGCACTGCGCTTCGCGTGCGATAGGTGATCACGTTCGCAGTCATCGCGGCGCCGCGTTCGCCGTAGCGGCGATAAACGTATTGAATCGCCATCTCGCGATCGTCGCCGCTGGGCAGGTCGAGATCGATGTCGGGCCATTCGCCGCGCTCCTCGGAAAGAAAGCGCTCGAACAGGAGCTCCATCTTGACCGCGTCCACCGCCGTGATTCCGAGCGCGTAACACACTGCGCTGTTGGCCGCGGAGCCTCGCCCCTGCACCATGACCCGATTCTCGCGGCAGAACTGGACGATGTCCCATACGATCAGGAAGTAGCCGGCGAGCTTGAGCCGCTCGATTATTCCGAGCTCATGTTCGAGTTGGCGGCGCGTGCGATCGTCGATCGTGCCGCGCCATCGCTCGCACGCACCCGCATAAGTGAGTATCCGTAAATAACTGTCAGGCGTTTCGTTCGGTGGCAGCGGATAGTCGGGAAAGCGATAGCCCATGTCGGATAGCTGGAAATTGCATCGCTCGGCAATCGCGCGCGAGGCGGCGACGGCGCCGGGCAGATCGCGAAACAGCGCGGCCATCTCGGCCGGCGATTTCAGATGACGCTGGCTGTTGATCCACAGTGCGCGGCCGGCTTCCTCGAGCGTGGTCTTGAGCCGGATGCATGTCAGCACGTCGAGCAACCTGCGATCCGAGCCGCCGTGACATACGTCGTTGGTCGCGACCACCGGGATTCGCACCGCGCCCGCAAGCGCTGCGAGCTTGCGATTAAGGCGCTCCTCGCCAGCGTCGAGATGACGCTGCAAATCGATGTAGAAATTCCCAGCGCCGAAAATTCCTGCAAGCCTCCGGCTCAGCTCGCGAGGATCCTCGCCGCGCACGAGCATGCGTGACAGCGGGCTCATCACGCCGCCGGCCAGGCAGATGAGTCCGTGGCCGTAGCGTTCCAGTTCGTCGAGCGTAATGCGACTCTCGCCCTTCGCTGGATAGACGGGAGGAGCCACAGAGCCGTCGCGCGCGAGCGCACCAGGATTGAGCACGCGCATCTTCGAGTCGGTGAGCATGCGGCAGAGATTCTGGTAGCGCTGGCGATCCGGCGCGAGGACGTAGAGGTGCGAGTCGTCGTCAAGCGTCAGCTCCGCACCAACGATTTGCCGGATTCCCGCGGCCTTCGCGGCCTGGTAAAAGCGCGGCGCGCCGTAAAGTCCGTCGCGATCGCCAAGCGCCATCGCGCTGTAGCCGAGTTCCGCAGCGCGCGTAGCAAGATCCTCGGGCGTACTCGCGCCTTCGAGAAAGCTGAATGCACTGCGCGCGCGAAGCTCGATGTAATCGGAGTTCATGCTGATGCGCCGCGAGGGCAACACCGTTATCGATCAGGTCTGAAATAGTTATTTGCCTGAGTGATGCGCGCGTCCTTTTCCCGAGCGAGACTCTTTTGACGGCCGCAGTGACGCTTCAAGGGCCTGCCGAATGTAACGCTGGTACGGGATGCCGCGGCGGTGCGCGACGGCGCGGACCGCGTTCAGGAGTTCCTCGGAGATTCGAAGATTGACCGACTTTTGTTTGGGCCTGAACTCGAACTGAAACGACGCGAAGTTTTCGGCGCTGATGTAGTCGGACAAATCCTGGTCAAGAAAGTTTTCCGCTTCCTTATCGCTTTTGAGCACGGGCAATTTCTTGCGCATATTTTTAAATCTCCTTCCTGTGCATGTAACGGGCACTGATGGGCCGCAGGAATACTCCGCCACGTGTTTGCCGGGGCGTGAAAACGACAAAGGTGTATCTCCCTTCTTCCGTCCGCCCCATCGCCAGAAAACGTGGCTCCGTGCGCGAATTCTTAAGGTCGAGAACGATCAGGGTCGCCGCATGAGCGAGAACATGCTCCACTTCAGGACTGAAACGCCGTGCTCCTGACACTTCGAGTGGTTGGCTTTGTCCCATACAAATCTTGAAAAGGTGACCTTTTGCATCCGCGCCCTCAGTGTATGCTAACGTCTATACAAGTGCCAATGCATTTTAATCAGTCGTAGGCGCCGTCGAGGAACCATTTGTGCGAGGTTGCGTCGCGGAAGACGCGATAGACGCCGCCGTCTTCGAGCGCGAGTTCATAGTAATCGCGAATGAAGCCGCTTTTGTCCCCGCCGTTCATTTTCGTTTTCGCATCGCCATTGAGATGCGGAGTGGGAGAGGGCGCCGGCGTGAGCGAGGACAGTGCCTTCAGATTTTCCGCGGATACCTGGCGCGGATGCGCGCCGAACATGCGTCCGTCATGTAGCTCCGGTCTTCGTTGCGGTGCGGGACTTTTATTGTCGGATGAATCCGCGGGCGTATCTGCATCCGCGGTGAATCCAAGCCACCATTCGCCGTCGCGCCGCCACGGCCCGGCGATCGAGATGACGCGAGCGCCAAGATTCTCGCCGCGGACGAACTCCGGAATCTCCTGCGAGCACATAACTTCGATTTCGCGCGCCGGACGAATCGCGCGAATCACCAGCTGCGTCACATTCTTCGCGGGCGCATTTTCGGGGATCGGGGGCGGAGCGGGCGGCGCGAACGGATCGAGCCGTGTCGCTTCGGGGCGATGCGAATTCTCTGCGCTCAGCATGCCGACGTTGCCGGGGCCGCATAGCGCCGACAACCGCGCAATCGTGGTCTGCAGCTTGTCGGGCGCGGGACTGGGCGGCAGGAACATGTCGGTCTGCGCGGGTCGCGGGACGCGCGGTGCAATTTCGATGCGAATCGATTCGACGGCGGCCTCGGGCGGTGCCGCCTCAAGGCTCAAGTTAATGAGCGTGAGAATCGCGCGGACGTCGTTCGACGGCGCCGCCACCTCGACCCGCCGATTGAAACTGCGATGGCCGCTCATCCCGAACGCGAGCGTGATATCGCCGGCCACCATGCCGCGCATCGAAAGCCGCTCGGCCAGCCGCTCGAGCATCGCGCGCATGACGAATCCCAGCGGCTCCAGGAGCTCGATACCGTATTCGAGCTCGACACTCTCGACGAAAAACTCGGCGTGTCGTCGCGGCACAATCGGCGCGTGACTGCCGCCGCGCGCGAGGCGGACCAGCTCGACACCGCGACGGCCGAGCCGCGTGCCGACCGCGTCGGGATTAAGGCGCGCCAGCTCGCCGAGCCGGCGCATTCCCCACCTGGCGAGCGTGATCTCGAGGTCGTCGCCGCGATCCGATTTTCCCAGCCCGAGCATGTCGAGCGGCAGCCAGTTGATGAATTCGCGCTCGCGACCGGCTTCGATCATGCGCACGCCGCCGCATCGCGCGGCCAGATGCGCCAGCTCCTTGTTGGCCGCGACGCCGGCGGCCGGCTCCATCCCGACTCTGCGCACGCATCGGACCAGCTCGGCGGTCATTTCTTCTTCGCTGTTGTAGATGCGATGCAGGCCCGCGAGATCGAGCCACGCGCATCCCGGCGCGCCCGACTCGACCACCGGCGAAACCGATTCGACCGCGTCGAGCAGGGCGGAATGCGCCGAGCTTTCCGCAGCGGGCGTGCGATGGACCACAACGAGGTCGGAGGAGATCGCGCGCGCCTGCGCGATCGTCATCCCAGGGCGGATTCCCAGCTCACGCGCACACGGCGAAATAGCGTCGAGCTCGGCGTGCGGCGCGAGGCTTTGCGCTATAGCAAGCACCTTGTCCGCGAGCGCGGGATTCGAGCGCACAATCGCCGCAATAGAAAAATCGGCGACCATGATGCACGCGATACGAGCCATCGGAACACCGCGCTAGCTGCTTGCGGAAACTCGAGCTGGAAATTCTTTGCGATCGAGATGCGGATGCACCTCGGCTGGAATTTGAATTGGATCAATGAGCGCGCGAACGCGAACACGCCGCCCCGTCCCGCCCATCTTGTTGCGCGCGACCATCGCGTCGACCGCGAGTCCGTCGAACATTACCGGCGAGCCGGGAGTGAGCCGGCTGAACGAAGTCTCGGCGCGGCTGGCGGACAGGCTCAGCGCGGCGAACGTCCCGCACATCCGCCACGGCGCGATCGCGATCACGGCTGCGCCGCTGCGCTCGGCCGCGCGCGCGATTCGCAGCGACGATGCGTAAGCGAGTGCGCGTGGGGCTTCGCCGAAATCGACGACGACCAGGCCGAAGCCTCCCGCCTCGAGCACGAGTTCCGCAGCTTTGACGATCGCCGATTGATGACGCTCGCGCGGGCTGACTGCGAAGCGGGAGTACGGAGGAGTCGCGCGCGCCATCCGCGACGACGATGACGTCTTCATCGACGCCCACAGCATCCGGCGCAGCTCGACTCCCGCAGCCGCCATGCTCTCGGGATCGAAACTGCCCGAACTGTCGAGCCATGCGGCGACCTCGCCACGGCGGGTAGCGAAGGCGGCGAACGATGCGGCAATCGAGGTCTTGCCCGAACCGGCGCGCCCCGTGATTTCGCTGATTCGTCCGCGCGGAATTCCGCCGTCGATCAGGGCGTCGAGCGGAGCGAGTCCGGAGCTTAGGCGGCGATCCTTGCGGGTCAGTTCATGCCCGCGAAAAACTCCTGAAAATTCAAGCTGTTGCGGCTTTTCGACCGAGATTTGCGATGGCAGTCTGACGGCCGGAATCGAGCTTGAAAGGTCGCTCCACGAGAGTTTTGGAAGTGCTGCCACCAGCACTGTTTTCGCTCTTTCTTCGCTTTTTGTCAACCAGAACTGAGCGAGACATTTACTGCATTTACTGCTCCATCACGACGCGGGTCACGCCGTTCAGGAAGGGATCGAGGCGGCGGGCGAGGTAGCTGGCGAGGAAGATTTTTGCGAACGCGATCGTCGGCGCGCCGGTCACGACGCGGCTGAGGAGTGAGTTCGACGCCACGAAGCGCGGTGCGATCTGCTGCATGTCCTGGATCGTTGTGATCTCGGGCCAGCGCTCGGCCTGGATATTGCGCGCGGCGAAATCGAGCGTGGCCTCGTCGGAGCGCATTATGAGCGCACGACCGAGATGGTTCGCTGTGACGACCGCGTCACGCAGTGCGACGTTGATGCCCTGTCCTCCGACGGGAGACATCGGATGGGCAGCATCGCCGATCAGCAGCAGGCCAGGCGCGGTCCATTCGCGCAGCCGATCGCAAATCACGTCGAGGAGGAACGGATGCGCCAGTCCGGTCTTATTCGCGACGAGAAAATTCCGCACGTCGGGTGACACGTGCGGCGCGAGTTCGTTGATCCATCCGTCGGCGCCCATCTTCTTGATGTCGCCGAAGGTGCCTTTGTCTATGACCCATCCGATCTGCATGTGACCCTCGGGAGACGGATACAGGATGAGCAGGTGCCCGCTGCCGATGTAGCCGCGCGCGGTGCGGCCGTCGAGAAAGTGGCCGGCGACGTGGCCCCATACGACATCGAAGCCTTGCATGATGCGGTCCTCGGGAAGGGCGGCGCGTTTTCGAATCGCTGATGCGCGCCCGTCGCATGCGATGACGAAGTCGCCGCGAAAATCGCGCGGACCTTCGAGCGTGTCAGCATGCACGCCCATCACGCGATCTTTTTCATAGATGAGATCGCGCACGGTGACGCCGCGCTCGAGCTTGAACCCGGGGAATTTCGCGGCCTCGGCAACGATCATCTCGAGCATCGCGGGCTGCGGCGCGACGCGCGGTGGCGGATCGAAGCCGTCGATTGGAATGGCGACCACTCGCCGCGCGCCACGAAAGAGCTCGACCGTTCGAAACGACAGGTTTGGCAAAGCGTCGAGCGGTTGACGAAGGCCGGCCTCGTGGAGCGCCGCAATTCCCGACGGCATCAGGATCTCGCCGCGGAACTCGCGCGAGAAATCAGTCTGCCGTTCGAGCAGCTTCACCGGGACGCCGCGGCGCGCGAGCAGGTAGGCGAGCAGGGCGCCCGCCGGTCCGGCGCCTACGACGACTGCATTCAGCATCTTACGCTCATCGCCAAACTCCGCCCCGCAGCATTTTCAACACCCTGTAAAGGGCAGGAGTGCCGAGCGGGGCCAATTGCGCCGGCGCTAACGGTCCGAGCAATCAAGCTGGCGCATGGCCATGGCGCCGTCAGCCTTCACGCTTGATTACCAGTGCTCCGTATTCTTCCAACGTGATAGTTCCGCCGAGCTCCCTGGCAACGCCGCTATCGCGTGCGGGCAAACTGTCCTGAATCGCATCGATCCGTTTCCATTGCGGGGCGGGCGGCGCCGCGCAACCGGCCTGCGGTGCATACTTTGAGGTTTGCAGGCGCTGGTACCTGTGAATGTAGCGCGGGCAATTGATGAAAGCTTCGGTGACCGTGACGCGGACCAGCAGTTCCGCACCGATAAACTCCGTGAGCAACGGATCGTACCGATCGATAGTCGCTACGCCATGTACTCGCACGCGATGCGGCGTCTCAAAATCGATGAATAACATCCCGACCTTGTGGCTGGTGTTGATATTGCCCATCGACAGCAACATCCCGTTGCCGTTGTAGCTGGGGAACACGATGGTCCTGGGATCCGGCACCCTGACGAAGCCGGGCGCGCCGCCTTTGTAGGAGCAGGTGGGATAGCCGCGATGATCGACAGAAGTGAGAAAGAACATGTCGCGGCTTTCGATAAATGCTTTCTGATCGCCCGCCAGCTCCGGTCGAGCCATTGCTTCCAGCCGATCGGCCAGCCGCGTGGTATCAAACGTCCGCTGCAAGGCCCGATGCTCCGTGCTGTAAAGCTCGCTCATGCTGCCCTCCAAACGACCTCGATCCCGCGCTCAGACTTCGCGGGAGGTTTGGTCGTCGATTAACGTGGCCAGGCCGTCGCGGTAGGGCGACGGTTCGAGCTTGCCGACGATCGCGCGCGCGATCGCGACCTGCTCGGCGGCGAGACGGCGCGCTTCGGCGATGATTTCAGGATCGCGCAGGAGGTCGAGCGCGCGTTCGAACACCGCGCTTTCCATCTGCGTCCCGTTCTGAAAGAGCGCGCGCAGCTCGGCGTTGCGCTCGACGCCGAGCACGACCGGCAAGGAAGGAATGCCGGCGCGCAAATCGGAGCCGACCGGCTTGCCGATTTTTTCTTCGGGTCCTAGGATGTCGAGCAGGTCATCGACCATCTGGAACGCCAGGCCCATCGCGGTGCCGAGCTTCGCCATCGCGTCGATCGTCCGGGGCGATACGCCAGCGAGGTCCGCGGCGAGCCTGCCGCCGGCGTGAAACAGCGACGCGGTCTTGCGATCGATCACGTTGGTATAGTCGGCCAGGGTTGCAGCCGCGTTGTGACGAAACCTGCTCTCCATCACTTCTCCTTCGGTGAGCTGGATGCAGGCCTGCGCCGCAGTTCGCACGAGACGTTCTTCGAAGCGGCTGGAAACCTCGAACGCGCGGCAGAACAGGTAGTCGCCGGCGATCAGCGACGGGCCGAAGCCGTAGCGGGCGAAGGCCGACGGCTTGCCGCGGCGCAGCAGGCCGCGATCGATGATGTCGTCGTGGAGCAGAGTCGCGGAGTGGATCAGCTCGAGCGCGATTGCCGCGTCGATCGGTTCGTCAACTCTCGCGTCGGGTCCGCCGCATGCGCGATACACCAGCATGATGAACGTCGGGCGCAGCCGCTTGCCGCCCGCATCGACGAGGTAGTGGCAGATTTCCGCGATGATCGGTTCTTTCGAGTCGAGCAGCCGCGTGAGTTTCGCTTCGACCGCCGCCAGGTCGCCTTCGATGAGGCGCGCGGGGTTTAACGCGTCAGGCGTCGAGGCGGCGGCGAGTTGAGTGGCTTTGGCTCTTTTCACTTTCTATTTTTTTCAGTGAAATTGTATCAGCGGAATAAATCGGCTTCGGCGGGACGAATCAATATCTTCGCGCTGCCTTCGAACGGTTCAAATTTGTAGCCGCGCACGACCACTGCCGGAATGGCGCCCGCTTTTTCCATCAGCAGGCCGGCGGCGGATGCGATCTCGTCGGCGATTGCGACGACGGTGTGATGCAATCCGCGGCCCCCCAGGTCGGTGGTGCCGCGCAAGTCGAGTATCGGATTCATGCCTGCTATGCCGAGGCAGATTTCCGTGAGGCCGTCGCGCCACGGACGGCCGAAGGTGTCGGTGATCAGTACGGCGACGGTGACGTTGAGCCGTCGGCGAATCTCGTCGCGAAGACGGCGCGCGGACGCGTCGGGATCTTCCGGCAGCAGGATTGCGCGCTCGTCCTCGAGGCTGTTGGACTCATCGACGCCGGCGTTGGCGCAGACCCATCCGGGCCCGGTCTCGACGATCAGCACGCCGCGATCGTTGCGGACGATTCTGCTGGTCTGGCGCAGCACGATTTCGATCGCGCGCGGATCTTTCTCCCATCGCCTGGCGTAGGTTTTGGCGAATTCGGAGGGTTCGAAATCCTTGAAATTCACGACGCGGCCTTCCGCTTTCGAGACTACCTTCTGGCATACGACGAGAATATCGCCGGCCGCGAGCTTGAAGCCGGTGTGGTCGAGTCCCTTGGCGATCAGGGCGGCGAGATCGTCGCCGGCCTTCACCATCGGAATGCCCTCGACCGCTGTGAGACTTATCGTGCGCATCGGCGGCACCAGAATACTACACCTGAAGCTCTTGCAGAACCACTTTTGCCAAGGCTGCGGCACGCTCGGGAGTGGTCATGATCGTGTCGGTTGCAATCGCGCGCATCCCAAGCCGCTCGATCGGTTCCACGTAGCGCGCATCGGATTTGTCGAGAACGAACAGTCCGGCGATGTCGCGATAGAGCCGCGCGACTCCGAGCGGCGAGACTTCCATTCCAAGGCCGCGGAGCATTTTGTCGGCGGGACCTTTGATCGTCCTACCGCCGACGATCGGGCTGATGGCCGCGACCCGCGATTTGACTTTCCGTAGCGCGTCGCGCACACCCGTCAATTGTAAAATCGGGCCGAGCGAAACGAACGGATTCGACGGCGCCAGGATCACTGCGGCGGATTTGCGAATCGCCCCGAGCACCGCCGGAGTAGGGCGCGCATCAGCGATTCCATGCAGCTCGATCTTTTCGACAGCGCCGCGTGCGCGTCCGCGTACGAAATATTCCTGGAACGGGATCGCGCGACGCCCGCGCAGTTTCACGAAGGTGCGCACCCGGTTGTCGCTCATCGGCAGGATCTTCGACCTGACTGCGAATGCATGCGCGATCTCGGTGGTGATGCGAGTCAACGATGCGCCCTGACGCATCCGCTCGGTGCGATATAGATGAGTGGCGAGGTCGCGGTCGCCAAGCCCGAACCACGGCCTGCCGTAAAAGCGCTCGAGCGCCGGCAACACGTTGAACGACTCGCCCGCGAGGCCCCAGCCTTGCGCGCGATTCACCGCGCCCGCGAGCGTGTAGGTGGCGGTGTCGATATCGGGCGAGACGTGGAGCCCGTAAAAGGTTTCGTCGTCGCCGGTGTTAACGACGACGGTCAGCCGCGCGGGATCGATTCGCTGAACGAGTCCCCGGATGAACTTAGCCGCACCCACTCCCCCCGCTAGCGTGGTTATCTGCCGGGGCGGGAGAGGTCGCGATTGGCCGCGCGCCATTGGGTGCCTTTTTTCCGTAAAGCTTCTTGTAGAGCGTGGTGCGTTCGACCGCGACGCGGCCCATCTCACGCGCTTTTTCCTCGAACACGTCGACCGGCACGAACTCGCCCGAGTCGCCGCCCGCCTGGGCCGTGATGCTTTCCTCCATCAACGTGCCCGACAGATCGTTGCATCCGGCCTTGAGCGTGAGCGCCGCGAGATCGACGCCGCACTTGACCCACGACGTTTGAATGTTGTCGATCTGCCCGCGTAGGAACAGGCGCGAGAACGCGTACATCTGGAAATCGAGCTGTCCGCGATCGACAGGCGACACCAGGCCCTTGCGATAGAGCATCGTGTTCTGATGGATGAATCGCAGCGGCACGAACTCGGTGAAGCCATGCGTCTGCTTCTGGATCGTGCGGAGCAAGTCGAGATGATTCACAACGTGTTGCGGACTCTCGACGTGTCCGTACATTACAGTTGAGGTCGTCGGCACGCCGACCGCGTGCGCAGTGGTGATTATTTCGACCCACGCGGCGACATCGACTTTCTTGTGACTGAGGATCTCGCGCACGCCGTCGTCGAGGATTTCCGCCGCCGTGCCCGGAATCGAGCCGAGCCCGTGCTCCTTGAGCATCGTGATGTATTCCGGGTAGTCCATCCGGACGCGCTTGGCGCCGTACATTATCTCCATCGGCGAGAACGCGTGGATGTGAATCTCAGGGAACGCGCCCTTCATCGCGTCGAGCAGGTCGCGATACTTGAACGGCGGCATATCGGCGTTGATACCGCCCTGCATGCAAATCTCGGTCGCACCGCGCGCGACCGCGTCGGCCACTTTGCGCACGATCGTTTCGTCGGAATGATCGTAGGCGTCGGCCTCCCAGCGCTGACGCTTGAAGCCGCAGAACTGGCATCCCACGAAACAGATATTGGTGAAGTTGATGTTGCGATTGACGACGTAAGTGACTTCGTCGCCGATATCCTCGGCGCGCGCGAGGTCCGCGCATTTCACCGTCGCGCGCAGATCGTCGCCCTCGGACGTGTACAGCGACAGTCCTTCTTCAGGCGTCAGCTCTTTTTTCAGGAGAGTGTGTTCAAGCGCAGTGCGCACCGCCGGGGACGCCTTGCCGAGCAAAGCCTCAACGGGCGTCGCCTCGATTTCATCGACGTAGGTGCGCCAGTACTCCAGGTTCATTATTGGCCTCCGACAGGTCGATCCCATATCGCGCGCACTTTAGTCGCGACCGCCGGGTCGAGCCACTCATCATTGATGTATTCGTTGTAAATTGCGAGCCTTTCACCAAGCTTGAATCCCGCGCGCGCGCATTGCTCGCCTAGCCTTTCGATATGCGGCCACGGCGCCTCGGGGTTCACGTAGTCCTTGCTGAGCGGCGAAATCCCGCCCCAGTCGTTGATTCCCGCATTCAGGAACAACTCGATCTGACGCGGCGACAAGTTGGGCGGCGCCTGCACGTTCATCGCGGGGCCGAGCACCAGGCGCGCGGTCGCGATCGCGCGCGCCATGTCGTAGGCGTCAGGCTCCGGCGCGTCGGCCATCGCA
>NZ_DATEQZ010000002.1:0-10546 GCF_035272065.1 Binatus sp. (SeqCode) | reverse complement strand
AGAGATCTAAAGATCCGGAATAGGAAGACGGGCTAACAATTCATGGGACTCGCAATCGAGCGTGCTTCGCTGCTTAGCGGTTTGGGACTGGTCCAGGGCATCGTGGAACGGCGCACGACGGTTCCGATACTCGGCCATGTTCTACTCGAACCAAACGGAAATGCGCTGACGCTGAGCGCGACCGACCTCGAAGTCGGAATCCGCACCCAGGTCGCGTGTACCGGCAAGGAAAAGAGCCTGACGCTCAACGCGCGCAAGCTTTTCGAAATCGTGCGCGAGACGGAAGGCGACGAAGTCGCGCTGACGTCGCTCGACGGCGATTGGGTCGAGCTGAAATGCGGCCGCGCGAAGTTCAAAATGATGGGCCTCGATCCGCGCAGCTTCCCCGCGATGCCGAGTCAGAGCACCGGCAAGGATTCGGGAGCAGCAAAAAAACAACTCAAGGCCGAATTGACGATTCCCGCGGCCGTGCTGGCCGGAATGATCGATAAAACGATCTTCGCGGTCAGTCCGGATGAAGCGCGATACAACCTGAGCGGTGTGTTCGTCGAGTCCAACGCTCCGGGATCGGCCCGGATGGTCGCGACGGACGGGCATCGGTTAGCCATGATCGAGCGCGAAGTGCCGGGATTCAGAATGGAGACCGGCGCGATCATTCCGCGAAAGGGTCTCGCGGAGCTGCACAAAATTCTGGATGTGGGAGGCGACGCCGAAGTGCGGCTGAGCCTCGAAGGTCAGCTTGCGTATTTGAAGCGCGGTGCGACGGAAGTCTCGATGCGGTTGGTCGAGGGCGAATTCCCCGACTACCGCGGCGTGATTCCAAAGCAGTCGAAGCACAAGATCACCGTCAAGCGGGATTTACTGTTCGCGGCAATCAAGCGCGCGGCGATTTTCTCGAGCGAGCGATACCACGGCGTAAAATTCGCGCTTTCGGCGGGAACGCTGACGGTCTCATCGACGAGTCCCGAAACGGGAGAAGCAAGCGAGTCGCTCGACGTGGATTTCAAGAGCGAAGAATTCGCGATCGGATTCAACGCGTCATACGTGCAGCAGGCGCTGGGGGTGATCCCGCAAGGCGCGGATTCCACGGTAGAGCTCGGCCTCAGCGACGACGTCAGCCCGGGTGTAATCAGGACAGAATCGGATCAGCAGTACACGTACGTCGTGATGCCGATGCGGCTGTAACGGCGCGAACGGTCGATCACTTAATCGAATGTGAAACCCGCGGTGGGTTTCACGCTTCCTTCGGCAGGGGTGACCCCTGCACCCAGTATGAGAACAAGATGCGGGACTTCGTCCCTGTTAGAAGGTTGGGGGCAATATGCCTGCATCACGGCTGATAATTCAATTGCCAAGGCGGACCAGCACTACTTTGTTTCGGAAATTGTAGTCGGTCTCCCATGGATATGACGCTTCGCTGAGCTCGATCGATGTCGGGGTGTCGAGCTTGGGCATGTCGCGGCGGCGGACGATCATCCACTTGGCATCGCCTTTCGCGATAGCGTCCTGCAAGTCCTGCTTCTTGTCGAACTCAGAAAGCGGCTTTGGCGGATTGAGGTAGAACAGCGGCCCTTCGGTCTTGAAAAGGACGAGGTGGTCGGTCGAACCGCCAATCTTGTTCAGAACCGCGTAGCCGAAGGGCTTTTCACCGCGGTATGCCTCCGCTGCGGGCATCGCGAAGATATATATGTAGGCCATTACGAGATACGCGATGGCGCCCATTGAAATTGCGACACGATACGGGCTGAATTTGCGAATCGTGTAGATGATCGCGGCGACCGATACGAACCAGAACACGATGAAGGCCGGTTTGGCGGGCAGATCGGGGAGCGCGTCGTAGGGGCTCGGCAGAATCGCCCAGGCTGGAATCAGCAGGAGAATGCCGGCGAGCGCGAGGAACGCGACGAGCGCGTAGCCGATAATCAGCAGGCGTCGGGCGAATATCGAGCGTAGTTCGCCGGGATACGCGAGCGTTCGCGCGACGAGGATCGCCACGGCGGGCAGAATCGGCAGTATGTAGTAGCTGCGGCGCGATCCGGAGACAGTGAAAAATATGAACGTCGCCCAGAAATACACCAGCGCGAATCGGTCGGCGCGGGCTGGCTCGGCGTTGGCATGGCGCAGGCTGTGCGTTTCGACCAAGGCGGCGGGTAACAGCGCTGACCACGGCGCCATCAGGCCGAAGATGACGTAAACATACAAGTAGATGGTGCCGCGATGGTCGAACGGGTGGAAAAACCGCACGACGTTCTCGCGATAGACCATCGCGAGGCCCTTTTGCGTGCCCATCATGCGCGCCGAGATTTCGAACGGCAGGTAATACACGAGGCCGCCGACCGCGACGCCGGCGACGGTGTACCAATTGAAGAACCATCGATTGCGCTTGATGAGTTTTCTTATCCGGTCAGGTACCGAGCCGTTGAAAATTTTCTGAAAAAATTGCGACCAACCGTCGCGCAAGCATGAGTACACGCCAATCACCAATAGCGGCAGCGCGAATCCGAGCAGGCCCTTGGTGAGCGAAGTCGCCGCCATGATCAGCCACAGGCCGACCACCCAGATTCCGCCGCCGCGCTCCTCGTTGTGGTTGAAGAGCAGCAGTGCGGCGAGCTCACCGGTTAGAGTTTCGACGTCGGCGCTGGCGTGGCGCGAAAAGAAAACGAAGCTGAAGCTGGTCGCGAGGATGACGCCAGCGAGAATCGCCGTGCGAGCGTCGTAGACGCGTCGCACGAGGAGCATGAGTAGCGCCACTGCGAGGAGTCCCGCGATTGCGCAAGGGAGGCGCGTGGCAGCCTCGTTGAGGCCGCCCGTGAACGGTGTCGAAAGAATTACGAGCCAGTACGAGCCGAGCGGCTTGTCGTAATAGACATGGCCATTAATCGTCGGCCAGAAGTAGTTGTGCGTCACGAGCATCTCGCGCGCAATTTCGGCCCATCGGAATTCCGACGACCACAGCGCGCGCGCGCCGAGGCGGGCGAAGAAGAGAATCGCGGCGAAAATGAGGACGCATCCGGCGCGCAGGCGGAATCGCATAGCAGCGAATTGTAACTGGCACGCTCGATACTCTGCCATACGGCAAGTCGATCGGAATGACAGAGCGGCGAGAGGCAGATAGGATGATGCGAGATTCATGAGCCAGGCGAAAAATCCCGAAAATCATTCCGGCCGCAAGCCGAACCGGTTAATCAACGAACAGAGTCCGTACCTGCGCCAACATGCGTACAACCCGGTCGATTGGTATGCGTGGGGGGCGGACGCGCTGGCGCGCGCGCGGTCGGAGAACAAGCCGATCATGCTTTCGATCGGATACTCGGCCTGTCACTGGTGCCACGTGATGGAGCGCGAGTCGTTCGAGAACGATGCTATCGCGCGGGTGATCAATGAGAACTTCGTACCGATCAAGGTCGATCGCGAAGAGCGGCCCGATCTCGATCAGATTTACATGGATGCGGTGCAGTTGATCACGGGGCGCGGCGGTTGGCCGCTGACGATGTTCCTCGCGCCGGACGGACGGCCGTTTTTCGGCGGGACGTACTATCCGCCGGAAGATCGCCAAGGGATGCCGGGCTTCCCGCGAATCCTGGCGGCGGTGTCGCAGGCGTATCGCGACAAGGCGAAGGAAGTCACCAACAATCTCGAGAAGCTGACCGAGGCGCTCGGCGCGCTGACGAACTATGTGCCGACCGGTGGCGACCTGAAGCCGGGGCTGGCGGCGGAATCGGCGCGCTCGCTCGCGTCGCACTACGACAGTATCAATGGCGGGCTGGGGCAGGCGCCGAAATTTCCCAACACGTTCGTGTTCTCGCTGTTTCTTCGCGTACACGCTGCCGACGGCGACGAGGCGATGGCGGAAATGGTTCGGCACACGCTGTCGAAGATGGCGCGCGGCGGAATCTACGACCAGATCGGCGGCGGGTTTCATCGCTACAGCGTCGATGAGCGATGGCTGGTGCCGCACTTCGAGAAAATGCTTTACGACAATGCGTTGCTGGCGCGCTTGTATCTCGACGCGGGGCGTGCGCTGAACGAAACGGAGTTTCTAGGCGTCGCGCGCGAAATTTTCGATTACGTTTTGCGCGAGATGACCAGTCCCGAGGGTGGCTTTTACGCAGCGCAAGACGCGGACAGCGAGGGCGAGGAAGGAAAGTTTTTCGTCTGGACGCCGGAGCAGGTCGACGCCGTCGTCGGTCCCGAGCTCGGCGCGATCGCGGAGCGCTATTTCGACATCTCGATCGAAGGCAATTTCGAAGACGCGAACATTCCGCATCGCACGATCGAACTGGCCGACGCAACACGCATGTTCAAAGTGTCGGAAGACGAAATGTCCGCGAAGATTCGCGAGATTCGCGGCAAGCTGTTCACGGCGCGCGAACAAAGGGTGAAGCCGGGGCGCGACGAGAAGATCCTGGTGGCATGGAATGCGATGATGATCGGCGCGTTCGCCGAGGGATATCGCGCACTGCACGAGCGGCGGTATCTCGAGGCAGCGCAGCGCGCGGCGGACTTCATCATGACGACGATGTGGGACGGGCGCGCGCTCAAGCGGTCATTCAAGGACGGAGTCGCGCGGCACAACGCCTACCTCGAAGACTACGCGCAGTTGGCGGGCGCGATGCTCGACGTGTACGAAGCGTCGCTCGACCCAAAATATTTGGCGCATGCGCGGACACTGGCGAACGTGATCCTCGAGCGGTTTATCGACAAGGAAAAAGGCGGCTTCTATTTCACCTCGGACGATCACGAAGCACTGATCACGCGCTCGAAGGCGGCGTTCGACGGATCGACGCCGTCGGGCAACAGCGCCGCCGCGATGGCGCTACTCAGGCTGCACGGCTACACCGGCGAGGAGCGTTACCGCGTCGAGGCGGAGCGCACGCTCAAGTTGTTTCGCGAGTTTATCGAAAAGCAGCCGTTCGGATTTTCGCACATGCTCGAAGCGGTGGACCTTTATCAGCGCGGGCCGACCGACGTCGTGATTGTGGGCAGTCGCAACTCGACCGAACTGCTTGAATGGATCGAGCGGCTCGGCCTCATCCACGTTCCGAATCTAGCGATCTTCGTCGCGGATCCGTCCGAAGCTCAGACCGGTTTCATCCCGGAGCAGGTGCGCGACAAGCGGCAAATCGACGGCCATGTGACTGCTTACGTGTGCCGCGAGCATACGTGCACGCCGCCGATCACGAGGTTCAAGGATCTGCAAAAGGAATTGGCCGACTAGCTCGGGCGATGGACCGCGACGCGCGCGACCTTACCGCGGCTGGCGCAAAGCCGGCGCCGCATTTCCCGCCAATCGTCGTGAATCGTGCGGCGCGGCGGCACGGAGCGCGGCTGCGAGTCGTGCTGCTCAACGCGGCCGGCGGGCGCGGCCTGCGCGAAATCGCGCGATGCCTCAAGCGTCCGCCGCTGCGGGACGCCGATGTGATCCTGTTATGCGAAGTCAATTCGACGAAGGGAGCGGAGCGCCGCGAAGTCGCGCTGGAACTTGGCGAGATGCTCGAGATGAGCTGCGCGTATGTTCCCGAGTTCGGCCTCAAACCCCCGGACAGCGAAGGCGAAATCGTCTCGTACATGGGCAATGCGATCCTCAGTTCGGTGCCGTTTGAGGAGGTGGCGGCAGTCGCGATCCATCGACCGCGCACTCCGATGGCTTGGCCGATACGCAGGCGCCGTTGGACGCGCGTCGGCACGCCAACGGGAATTGTTACCAAGGTGAAATTCGGCGGTGTGGAAGTAACCATCGGCGTCGCGCATCTGCACAGCCGCTGCACGCCGGCCGAGCGCGCGCGCCAGATGGCGACTTACCTTGAATCGTTCCCGGCGGCGGGCCGCGCGATTTTCGGCGGCGACCTGAATACTACTACCACTGAGCTGTCCAGCCGCGCGTTGCTGCTGGCGGCGGCGCGGCGGATGATCGCGAATCCGGACAGGTTCCGCGCGCCTCAGGCGCACGAGCCGTTGTTCGAGCATCTGCGAGGGCGCGGGCTCGAGATCGAAGGCGTCAACGTGCCCAATCGCCCGACGTTCACTTTCTCAGGACTGATTCCCCGATCACTGCGGCCAAAACTCGATTGGCTCGCGGTCCGCGAGCTGCGTCCGATCGCGGGAACAGCGGCGGTCGTCACACCGCGGTCGCCTATCCTGTTGCGCCGCGTCTCCGATCACGATTTCGTGACGGTCGATATCGAATCGTAGCTGCTGCGCGGAACCGCGGAAATCCTTCCGCATCGCGATGTGACCTGACTAGAATTGCGCGGCCGACCTGAGGAGGCGCACGCGATGGCATCGTTCAACGGACTCGGCATGCACATGGGGAATCTCGCGATTCTTTCCGACGCGGAGAGCCGCTCGATAAGTCCCGAAAATCCGACCGGCGAAAAGGGCAAGGGCGCTATGGCGATTCCCGACCCGGCCAGGAGTCCCGCGCGCAAGCTGGGTCGTGGATGGAAGGTCGCGCCGTATGTGGTGATTGAGCCGGGCGAGGTGAAAGTGCTCGCCGATATTTCGGGAGCGGGCGCGATTGCGCAAATCTGGATGACGCCGACAGGACCGTGGCGCTCGAGCATCCTGAGAATTTACTGGGATGGATCGCCGGAGCCGTCGGTGGAATGCCCGGTCGGCGATTTTTTCGCCTGCGGATGGAACAAATATGCGCAAGTGTCGTCGCTGGCGGTATGCGTGAATCCCGGCAGCGCGTTCAATTGCTATTGGGAAATGCCGTTTAGGAAGCGGTGCCTGATTACTATGACCAATACTGCCGACACCGCGATGATACTATTCTATCAAATCAACTATGTACTCACTGAAGTACCTACTGATGCCGCCTACTTCCATGCGCAATTCCGGCGCGTGAACCCGCTGCCATACAAAGAGGTTTACACGATTCTCGATGGAGTGACGGGGCGCGGGCAATACGTCGGGACGTACATGGTGTGGGGAGTTCACAACAGCGGATGGTGGGGCGAGGGCGAGATAAAGTTTTTCATCGACGGCGATGCGGAGTTTCCGACGATCTGCGGCACCGGCACCGAGGATTATTTCTGCGGCTCATACAATTTCGATGTGGGCAAGGAGAACGGCGGGTATCGCGAGTTCACGACACCCTACGCGGGATTGGCACAAGTGATTCGGCCCGACGGGCTGTATGCGTCGCAGCAAAGATTCGGAATGTATCGCTGGCATATCGCGGATCCGATCAGGTTCAAGCGCGATTTGCGCGTGACTATCCAGGCGCTGGGATGGATGGGCGATCCGCGCAAGGGCGCGGAGTTCCTGCCGCTGCAGGACGATATTGCGTCGGTGGCGTATTGGTACCAAACTATCCCGGCGGCAAAATTTCCGCCGCTGCCATCGCCGGACTATCTGCGCATCGTGTAATGCGTACTACGTAATCTCAGGCGGAGGTGCGAACGCGCCTCGAGCGCGTTCGTAGGCGGCGGCGACGCGTATCACTTCGTGTTCTCCGAACGGCCGACCGATTAGCTGCATCGCAATAGGTAGTCCGTCGGGCGAAAGTCCGGTGGGAATAGCTATTGCCGGTTGACCGGTCGTATTGAAGGGCTGCGTGAAGCGCAAAATCGCGGCGACGACATCTACCCGGTCTTCGCGCCCCTCCAGGATCTGAGTGGTGCCGATTTTCGGAGCGACGATGGCAGCGGCTGGTGCGACCAGCACGTCGTGATCGGCCAACACCGCTATCGACTCGGCCAGCGTGCGGGCTCGGGCACGCTGGGCGCGGATATAACTGGTAGCGGTCGTCATCATGCCGATCTCCAGCCTGCGGCGCACGTCGTCGCCATAGTCCTGGGGTCGCGTGCGCATCCAATCTTCATGAATCTCGAGCGCCTCGGCCCAGGTGATGATGCCGTTCATGATTCCGGCCATCGGGAGTGACGGAATCGTTACGTGATCGACGGTCGCGCCGAGCGATCGCAGCGTCTCGAGTGCGGCGTTGAACGAGCGCGCGACGTCCTCGCTCAGCCCCTCATTGAGTTCGCGAATCACGCCTACGCGCATGCCGGAGATTTCGCCGTCGAGGCCGGCTGAGAAATCGGGAACGCGCTCGCGGCTCGAGGTGGAGTCGTTGCGGTCGCCGCCGGCGATTACTTGCAGCATCATCGCAGCGTCGCGAACCGTGCGCGCGATCGGGCCAACGTGATCGAGCGTGTAGGCCAGCGGCAAAACGCCGTAACGGCTGACGCGGCTCCAGGTCGGCTTCAGCCCGATGCATCCGCAAAGTGCGGCGGGAATGCGAATCGAACCTCCCGTGTCGGTGCCGATGGTGGCGGCGGCGCTGCGCGCTACGATCGCAGCGGCTGAGCCGCCACTTGAGCCACCGGGGATTCGGTCGAGCGCGTACGGATTGCGCACGATTCCCCAGTGTGGGTTTGACGACGTGATTCCGTATGCGAACTCGTGCAGGTTGAGCTTACCGAGCAGCACGGCGCCGCCGCGCTTGAGGCGCGTCCACACGGTCGCGTCGTGATCGGGTTTGAAGTCGGCGAGGATTTTCGAACCACCCGTGGTGCGAATTCCCCTGGTGTACACCAGATCCTTGAGCGCGATCGGAACGCCGTGAAATGGTCCGCGCCACTTTCCGGCGGCGATTTCGACCTCGGCTTTTTTCGCCGCCTTGCGCGCGAGCGTGTCGGTAACCGTAATATACGCGCGAAGCGACCCGTCGGTCTGTTCGATTCGCCCGAGGTACGCCTCGGTCACCTCGACCGGTGATATATCACGCGCGCGCAGCTTCGCGGACAGGGTAGCAACATCAAAGTCGAGTAGCTCCTGAAATGGAATCGACATAGGAATGAATCCTCGAAGTGACTAATGAAGTAGTGTTACGACTTGTTTTTGGAAGTACGAGTGGCTTCGGCCAACAGCACCGGGTAGCCGAAGGGAGGTTCGATGCCGGCAATACCGATTGAGCCGAGGTGGCCGGCGAGAGTGAGCATCGCCCCAGCGCCGCGCGCGATTGAGTGCGCGTCGGCGTCGGAGATTTCGTAACCGTAGAGATCGCGCAATACCTGTTTCACAGTTTCGGCAGTAACCATTGGCATAGTGTCTCTCCGATTCTGACTATTCGAGTTTGTGCGCCGATTCGATTATCAAGTCGCACACGCGGCGAGCGTCTTCAAGCGCGAGCAGCCGGTAGCACTCGCGTCCGGTCCAATCCGGCGCAATCGATGGGTTCGTAAACGGTAGATAACCCTGTTGAAATATATGCTCATCACGAGCGCGCAGTTCAATATGGCGATGGATGCGCTGGAGGCGGAGGTGCGGAGTGTTCAGCAGGTCGAGTAAAACGGCGGTCATCTCTGGCTCTCTCAAGCCCGAAACGATGATCACGCGTTGATTGGTGAGGCCGTAAAACGTGTTCGAGATATAGGTGTGGAACACGATCGCTTCCGCAATCAGGACACAGACCAGCACTGCGAGCAGTATTGAATTGGTGTCGGCGCGCTCGGCAAGGTTCGAGTCGAGCGGCAACGAACGCATCACGAGCGCGGCAATTCCAACGAGCACGATCGCGCCGGCGCGCCAGCGAAGCGCGGTCGTGTCATGCGGGCGTCCGCACCAGAGCAGTTCCTCGCGCGCGAGCAGATGCGGAGTGATGACGGCGGCCGCCTCAGGATCCATCGATTACTTGACGATGCCGGCCGCGCGGATCGTGGCGATTCGATCGGGCGAGTAACCGAGGTACTCGCGTAGGATTTCGTCGGTATGCTCGCCGAGCATCGGAGCAGCGCGGTCGATCTTGCCGGGAGTCGCGGAAAACTTCGTCAGCAATCCTGTTTGATTCACGCGGCCCCACTGCGAATGAGACAACTCGGCAGTGAGGGCGTTCGCGACAACTTGGGGATCGTCGAACAACTCACGAGAATGATTTATCCGCGTAGCCGGGATGGCGGATTTCTTCAATGCTGTGAGAGCGTTGTCACCCTTGAGCTTGGCAAATTGCTCCGCGAGCGCCGTCGCGAGCGCACCCTCGTTCGGCGCCCGCGCGGCCTCATCCCAGTTGCTATTCGGCAGGTCCGGCAGAATAGTCAGTAGCGCGTTCCACTGAGTTTCAGTAGATAGCGAGATGAATAGCCATTCGCTGTCGCGGCATTGGTATGCACGCGAAAGGGCCGAGCGCCCGCGATTCTCGGGGCTGCCATCTTCCATGTCGGGCCTGCCGGGATAAAACGCGAACTCGCCGGCCTGAAACGCCATCGCGGATTGCAACAGCGAAGTCTCGCAAAACTGCCCGCGGCCTGTGAATTCGCGTGCACGCAGCGCGAGGACGCATCCAAACGCGGAGAGCATCGCGGCGCCGTAATCACAAATCGCGCAGGTCAGGTACACAGGATGCCCGTGGTGGCCGCCTTGCGCCGCCATCACACCCGATCGCGCCTGCAGCAGTGGATCGAAGCCGGGCTGATTGTGCTCAGGGCCGCGATTTCCGAACGCATTGACCGACATATAGATGATGCGCGGGTTGCGCGCCGCCAGCGTTTCGTAGTCGAAGCCGAACTTGCGCATCCGGCCCGGCCGCAGATTCTCGACC
>NZ_DATEQZ010000001.1:0-48884 GCF_035272065.1 Binatus sp. (SeqCode) | reverse complement strand
CTGCTGGATCATGTCGAGGTCGCCGCCGGCTGAAAACGCGCTCCCCGCGCCGGTCACCACCACGACGTTGGTTGCGTCGTCGTCGGCAATGTCGAGCCACACGCGGCTCAACTCCCAATGGAGGCGGTTGTTGGTGGCGTTGAGAACCTCGGGACGATTAATCGTGATGAGCAGGATGCCGTCGTCCTTCCGCTCGAACAGGAGATGCTGATACTCGCTGTATTTTTTCACCATCCACCCGCATCGTCGTCCATCTGGACGGATTGCTAACTCCTGTAAATGTCGATGACCTTGCCGAGCAGTGCTATTGCTTCGGGCTTCGGGCGCTGAAAGCTGTTGCGGCCGATGATCGAGCCGTAGCCGCCGCCGGCGTGAATGCCGCGGACGGTGCTCAGCAGCGACTCGTCCGTTTCCTTCACGCCGCCCGAGAAAATGACGATTCGCCGGCCGGCGAATGCAGCCTGCATGACATGCTGAATGCGCGCCGAGAGCGGTTCGAGCGGAATCTTTTGGGCGTCGTAAACTTTTTTGGCCTCGGCTTGTTCGATGAAAGCAGTCGGCGGCTTGACCTTGATGATATTCGCGCCGAGCTGCGCCGCGATTTGCGCCGCGTATGCGACCACGTCGAGCGCGGTCTCGCCCTGCTTGCTCACGCCGGAGCCGCGCGGGTACGACCAGATGACAAGCGGCAGGCCGTTGGCCTTGGCCTCTTCGCCAATCGCGCGCGCCTCCTCGTACATCGATTTTTCCTTCGTCGAGCCCGGGTAGATCGTGAGACCAACCCCGGCGGCGCCGAGGCGCAGCGCGTCCTTGACGCTGGCGGTCATCGAAGGCGCGGGATCTTTTTCGTCGTTGAGAACGTCGTGGCTGTTGACCTTCAGGATGAGCGGAATCTGACCGGCATACTCGGCGACTCCCGCCTCGAGCAGTCCGAGCGGCGCTGCGAACGCGTTGCATCCCGCGTCGATTGCGAGCTGAAAGTGATAGCGCGGGTCGTACGCAGGCGGATTCATGGCGAAGCTGCGCGCGGGGCCATGCTCGAAGCCTTGGTCCACGGGCAGGATGACGAATTTGCCGGTGCCCGCGAGTTTGCCGTGGTTGAGCATCCGCGACAGGTTGTTGCGCACGCTGCCGTTGTCGGAATCGTAATAGCTGAGAATCTCTCGAACTCGCTTGGTCATATACCCCTGTCTCCCGTCGGGAGTTTCATTGCAGTTTGCATTCCTATATCACAACATCGCGGCGGCGCAGTGGGCCGCACCGAGCAGTCCGGCGGCGGGATTCAGCGACACGCGGACTTCGATCCGCTTCAAAATTTCGTTCAGCCTGCCCTTGGCCAAAAATCCTTTCACGAACGCACCACTCGTCAGTGTCGGCAAAATCTTCGGCGCGATGCCTCCGCCAAGATAGACACCGCCGAGCGCCAGGACTTTTAGCGCCAGGTTGGCGGCCTCTGAACCGTAAATATCGCAAAACATGGTGAGCGCGTGAACGCATACGGGGTCGCGTCCGGCCAATGCCGCGTCGCTCACGGCGGCGGCGGGGTCGCCCTTGCCAATTTCGTCGCTCAGCCAGGCCGGTTCTTCGGCGCGGCTCTCGCGCCGCAAGAATCGATAAATGTTCCAGAGACCCGGGCCCGAGAGGACGCGCTCGTAGCTGACGTGTCCGAATTCACCGGTGAGAAATCGCAACAACTCGATCTGCTCGGCGCCATGCGGTGCGAAATCGCTGTGCCCGCCCTCGGATGCGACCGCGTAATATTTGTCGCCCTCCCAGACCAGCGCCGACTCGCCGAGCCCCGTCCCCGCGGCGACGACCGCGATGTTGCCGTGCTTGGGTGGATTTTCCGCACGGTGCAGCACCGTGAACTCGGCGGGCTTCAGATAAACCATGCCGTAGGCCGTCGCGGTCAGATCGTTAATCAGTCGAACCGGCACACCATTCAGCGCGCTCGATAGCGAGGCGCTCGAGAGTTGCCATGCGACGTTGCTGGCGTGGGTGCCGCCGTCGATGATTGGACCGGGCACGCCCATGCAGACGGAATTCACCGCCGCGCCTGGGCCAAGGAAATCCGCGCAGACGGCTTCGAGGCTGCCGAAATCCGCGGTCGCGTAGCGACGCTCGCGCACGAGTTCAAGAGTTCCCGCTGAATGCTCGAAGAGCCCGAGATGAGTTTTGGTTCCGCCGACATCGCCGGCCAGGATGAGCCCATCCATAGGAACCCCGCCAGGTTCAGCCTTCGACGTTGAACGATTCGGCCAGCGCGACTTCCTCCGCGCTGCCGATGTAGATCGGATGGCGCTCGTGGATCGCGGTCGCAGCGATGTCGAGGATTCGTTGCTTGCCGGTCGAGCCGCGTCCGCCAGCCTGCTCCGCGAGCATCGAGAGCGGAGCGAGCTCGTACATCAGACGGAGCTTGCCCTTGGCCTTGCCGCCTTCGGCAACCTCGCCGGGGTACATGTATATTCCGCCCTCGAGCAGGCATCGATGGAAATCGGCGGCGAAGGCACCGCAGTATCGAAGTGAATAGCTGGTTCGTTTGTCTTTGCGACTGGTGATATGCGCGAGAAACTTACGCGCGCCGTCGTGCCACTTGCCGGCGTTGGCCTGGTTGACGGCATAGGTACCGCCGTGCGGCGGCATCTTCACGTTCTCTTGCCACAAAATGAACTCGCCGAGCGTGCGGTCGAGCGTGAAGATATCGACACCCGCGCCCGCGCTATATACGAGCTGAGTGGCAGGACCATATAGCACATAGCCCGCGATGACCTGCTGCGTTCCGGGGACGAGTATGTCGTCGATTCCCTTGCTGTGGCCGGGTGCGCGTTTTTTGACGGCGAAGATCGTGCCGAGCGAACCGTTTACGTCGGTGTTGGATGACCCGTCGATCGGATCATAGAGTATGCAGTAGCTATTGTCGCGGCAGTTGACTGAGTAATGATGCGGCTCGTCCATTTCCTCGGAAATGAGACTGCATACCGGGTATCCGTGCTCGAAGGCGTCGAGGAAAACCTGGTTGCCCCACTGGTCGAGCTTCTTGACTTTTTCGCCCTGCACGTTGGTCTCGCCGGTGTAGCCGAGCTCGCCGCTGAGACCCGCCGCCGCGAGCTCGCGCGTGATGCGCTTGGCGATCAGCTCGATGCGCTCCATGATGAGCGCGAGGTCCGCGACCGGAATCGCCGTCGCGGTTTTGGTCATGATATGACGCGTGAGAGTGATGCCGCCGCTCATCTCGCTGCTCCTACAAGGTCCGCCAGGTGCGCCCGTCGGCCGCGATCATCAGAGCGGCCTCGAGTGGTCCCCACGAGCCCGCCGCGTAGATGGGGGGATCCATCGGCGACTGATCCCACGCGTCGAGGATCGGTTGCACGAACGTCCACGCTTCTTCGACCGTGTCGCGGCGCATGAAGAGCGTCTGGTCGCCGACGATCACGTCGTTGAGCAGAGTCTCGTACGCTTCCGGCGTCGAAGTCACATAATGGAAATCGACTTTGACCTGCTGCAGCTTGGTCGCCGAGCCGGGAACCTTGGACATGATGTGCAGCGCGAGGCCTTCGTCGGGTTGAATTCTGATGGTCAGCATATTGGGCGCCAACGGGGCGCGTGGGTTTGCGTTATACAGGATTCGGGGCACGCTGTTGAAGTAGATCGCGATTTCGCTCGAGCGCTTGGGCAATCGCTTGCCGGTGCGCAGGTAGAACGGCACGCCGGCCCATCGCCAGTTGTCGATCCAGCATCGCAGCGCGACAAAGGATTCGACCTGCGAATCGGGTGCGATGTGCTCCTCGTCGCGGTAGGCCTTGACCGGCACGCCGCCGATTAGTCCCTCGCCGTACTGGCCGCGCACGACCCATTTCTCGATGTCCTCGTCGCCGAGCGGACGCAGCGCGCGCAGCACGTCGAGCTTCGCGTCGCGCATCGACTCGGCGCCGGTGGTGTTGGGCGGCTCGGTCGCGATCATGCAAAGCGTTTGCAGCAGGTGGCTCTGCACCATGTCGCGCAGCGCGCCGGCGTGATCGTAGTAGGCGGCGCGGGTGCCGACGCCCTCGGCCTCGGCGACGGTGATCTGCACGTGATCGACGAAGCGCGCGGTCCAAATCGGCTCGAAGATCGCGTTGGCGAAGCGCAACACCATCAGGTTCTCGACGGTTTCCTTGCCCAGGTAGTGGTCGATTCTGAAAATCTGGCTTTCGTCGAAATGGCGCGCAAGCTCGGCATTGATCTCCGACGCGCTGGCGAGATCGGACCCGATCGGCTTTTCGACCACGACGCGCGTGAACGGATGCCCCTTGCCGGGCGGATGAATCATTCCCGCCGCCGTCAATCCTTCCGAGCAGGTGTCGATGAAGGCCGGTGGAATCGCGAAGTAGTAGGCGCGATTGCCCTCGGTGCCGTACTCGGCGTCGATCGCCTCGCATCGCTTGCGCAGGTTCTGGTAGTCGGCGGCCTCGGTGAACGAGCCGCGATTGAAATGGATCAGCGGGGCAAACTTCGCCCAGTGCTCTTTCTCGACTTTGCGGCGCGAGAACTGCTCGATGCCGCTGAGCGCGAACGCACGATACTTGTCGTCGTCGAGATCCTCCATCGAGAAGCCGAGGATCGCGAACTTGTCAGGCAATTCGCCGTCGAGGGAAAGGTTGTACAGCGCGGGAATCAGCTTGCGATGGCTCAAGTCGCCAGCACCGCCGAAAATTACCACGATGCATGGATCGTAGTGATTGCGTTCCTTCACAGGATGCATGTGAGTGAGATCAACAGTCCTATTGGCAGTCACAGCCATAAATGACCCTCTCGCACTTATTCCTTAACGACACCGTGGCCGCCGAACTCGTCGCGAAGCGCGGCGAGCAATTTCTCGCCGAACGTTCCTTCGCCCTTGTCAGCGCGCGAACGAAAGCGCGTGAACAGCGCCATCGTGATCACCGGCATCGAGATGTTTTTGTCGATTGCGTCCTGCACGGCCAAGCGCCCTTCGCCCGAATCCTCGACGTAGCCGCGGATTCGCTTGAGGCCAGGATCTTTCGCGAGCGCGTCGGCCGTCAGCTCCAGCAGCCATGAGCGCACGACGCTGCCCTGCCGCCACAGGTTGGCGATCTTAAGCAGGTCGAGCTTGTAGTCCGACTTGTGCATCGCCTCGAAGCCCTCCGCGTACGCCTGCATCAGCCCGTACTCGATTCCGTTGTGGACCATCTTTACGTAATGGCCCGCGCCGTGGCCGCCGACGTGCTCGTAGCCGTCGGGAGGCGCGAGCGTTTGAAAAATCGGCTCGTAGCGTCTGAAAATTTCCACGTCGCCGCCAATCATCAGGCAGTAACCGAGCTTGAGGCCCCAGATGCCGCCGCTGGTGCCAGCATCGACGAGGTGCAGCTTCTTGCCGGCCAGCACAGCGGCGCGGCGGGCGTCGTCGTGAAAGTTGGTGTTGCCGCCGTCGATGATCGCGTCGCCGGGCTCGAGCAGTTCCGCCAGCTGGTTAATCGTGCTCTCGGTCGGCTCGCCCGCCGGCACCATCACCCACACGCCGCGCGGCGGCGCGAGCTTGGCGACCAGGTCCTTCAGCGAACTGACGCCGTCGGCGCCGAAGGTCGAGACTTCCTTGAGTTTTGCATCGTCGAGGTCGAAGGCCACGATCTGATGGTTGTCGCGGCGCAGCCGCTCGACCATGTTCATGCCCATTTTGCCGAGACCAACGAATCCGATTTCCATCGAGCGTGCTTCCTCTTGGCTGACGACGATGCGATCCGGATTTGCGGCCGCGCGGCGGAGATACGCACCCGCACACGCCTCGGCATTTGACTATCCGGCGCTCGGTCTAGGCTATTCCAACATGCCGTTTGTTCAAAGACCGCGCTGGAACCGCGCGGCTAGTGGGATTTTACATCGTCTTCGAGCATTAGATCGCGCAAGTCCTGGCGCTGGAATATCGCCGCGACCGAGCGCGTCAGCGCGACCGACAGCACCTGCCCCGGCTCGTCGTAGATGCCGGCTTCGTCCTCGGAGCCGAGGCCGAACGACCCCACCGGCGGGTCGAAGTAGGTATCGTTGCTGGTCCCGGTCCAGAACGGGACACTGAACGGCGGCTTATAGATCGAGACGTCGAGAGAGAAATCGGCCATCGTCTTCCAAACGGGACCGTACTGGCCGTTGGCGGCGCGAGCCTTCTTCACCCAGCATAGGCGAATCTTGCTCTCGAGCACGTACTCGGTGTGCCCGACGCCCGGTTTGTAGGCAACACCGGTGGACGACGACGCGCTCATGCCGGCCTCATCTGCAGACCGCCCAATCGCCTGTTGCACGATCGGGCCGAGCGGCGAGCTGTACAGACGTTCGGTAACGCTTCCTGATTGGTCGTCAACGACTCCGATCGCTGGATTGCCGTTGAGCGGCGCCGCGTCGCCAGTCACATCGCGCGCGTCGGCGGGTATCAGGATCTGAATGGTCTTTTTGGGATAACTGTTTTGGTATCCCTTGACCTGGTACGGGTAGTACTCGAGCGTCTGCATCGAGGTCGAAGGCGCCGCGGCCGTACCTCCGCCTTCGTTAACAGTCGAACATCCCGAAAGCGCCGCCATGAACGTCGAAATGATCGTAATGAGGAGCGCGATTCGGATTCTGAAGGTCGGCTGGCTCGCCACGATCCCCGCCAGCCTCCTATCGCTGCGCCGCCTGGGTCCGCTCGCGGAAGAGAAACAGCGTGCCGCCCACCTCGAGCCGATCGCCGCTCTTGAGCGCATAGCGGCCGGCCACCGGCTGCCGATTCACGAATATCTGCCCGCCGGTCGGGCTGATGATGAAATTTTTGCCCTCGCGCCGAATGATCGCATGACTGCCGAGCACCGACTGATCGCCGAACAGCCCGATATCGCTTTCCTCTGCGCGGCCGATGATCGTCACGCCTTTGAGCAGCGGATATTCGCGGCCCTCGCGCGCGTTGCGGCTCTGGCTGCGCACAACCATCAGCCAGCCGCGCTTGAGCAGCTCGCCGACGAGTCCGATGAAAAATCCAATAAGCGCGCCCAGGATGATGATCGCGATGGCTCGTCCGAACGCCTGCGGAAAAGTGGTCGTCAAGCTCTGGTAAAAGAATCCGCCGAGCGCTCCGCCGAGCACACCGCCGATCGCGCCATTGCGCCGCCGCGCCGCCGATCCCGAGGCCGATCCAACTCCGAGTCCGACCGCGATTCCAAGCATGCCCCATCCGAGGATTCGGCCGTTGAGCCCGCCCAGTACGTCGAACGCGAGTTCGCCGACGATCAATCCCAGTGCTCCGCCCGCCGCGCCGATAGCTCCGCCGACCGCGAATCTGCGCGCCGCCTGGCGCACCTGGCCGACGCTCAGCGTTTCGATCGAGGCGAGGAACGCGCTGATTAGCGCGCCGATCAGCGCGCCGAACAGGATATCGCGGCCATAGACCCAGCGGATGCCGAGGATTGGCTCCGAGAGCCCCCACGCGGCAAAGCCGCCGAGCGCCCCGGCAGCGGCATAGAAGAGAAGTTTTTCGCGGGAAACGTTACTCGCCATGTGCAATCCTCAGCATTGCGCGTGCATAGGTCAGGTTCAAGCGCCATTCGGATTCACGGGGTCAGCGCCGCGTCGTCCGGCAGGTTGAGCGGCAGCCCGCAGGTGCCGCATTGCTTCGAGAAGATTCCGAGCGGTCCGTCCCAGAAGTAATCCCCGTCGCACCGCGGGCACTTGAAGGAATACAGCTTCGTGATGTTGAGCGCACTCACGATCAACACCAGGCCGGTGCCCGAGAGCGCCCATTTGACTATGGTGAGAACCAAGTCGTTGTAGCCGATGAAGTAAGCGATCGCCGCGCCCGCGACCATCCCTACAAAAAACGCGAAGACGAAGTAGAACTGGCGTTGCGCGAGCGCCATGCTGGCCAGCGCGGCGCGATCCTCGGCGGTGATGATCGGCGGTTTCGGCGGAGGGATTCCCGCTTCTTCAAGGAGGTCCAACTGTCAGTTCACCCGCCCGCGCCGAAGTCGCGCTCTTTGTCTTAATCACTGGGTGCAGGGGTCACCCCTGCTAGTTCGCTTGGGTGTTCCAGGTGCCGCGCTCGCCCGACGGCGTCGATTCGAAAGTGCCGCTAATCTGATCGGCCCGACGCGCGCCTTCGAAGTAGTACGTCTCGGTGCCGTACGGGACCTGGAATTGTAGATGGTCGCCGCGCACGAATCCTTCGATCGGCGTCATCCCAAAGCCCGACTGATGTATCACGAGCTCGCCGTGCAGGAAGCCGTTGGGTTGCGGCCGCAGTCTCAGCTCCATCTCGGGATTGCCGCCGCTGCGAAGACCGCTGATAGTGCCGGTCGCGATCGTCGGCCCGAGCATGCTCCCCGACGACGTGCCGCCGCTCATCGTGCTGCCGATCGCGCCGCCGGCGCCGGGATAGGTCGCGTAGGGACTGCCACCTGCATCGGCGACTACGTCGAATTTCTTGGCGCCGAAATATTGCCCGTTCAAATAGAAGTTGACCGTGTACGTTCCCGGCAGGAACGCGCCACCGCGCGAGTTGCCGACGCGTCCGCTGAACGTCACCGTCTTCATGCTGGGCGACACCGGTTGAAAGTCGTTAACGCTGCCGAGCGTGCGCCCGTCCGGCCCGATATACGCCGCATCGACGCGATACTGTCCGGGCTCCAGCTTGTAGAGCCGGTTCTCGAAGCTGACCTCCCAGCCGACGAATAGCACCTTGGACACGTTGAAAGAGTCGGTCGTTCCCGACAGCGCGGTCCCGGTCTTGGTGGTGTTGAGAAAGCTGATCGCGCGAAGCTGCAGCGGCTTGGCGCGACGCTCGTCGATCATCGCGAGCCTTTCTGCCTCCTCTTTGCGTTTGCGCTCTTCTGCCTTCGCCTCCGCCGCAGCCGCGGCCTCGGCCGCCGCCGCCGCGTTCTTCGCACTCAGGTCCTGGTTAACGATGAAGCCTTCCTGGGTGAGCAGCTTGTCGTCGGAGTAGAGCGCAACTTTGTAAGTGCCTGGCGGCTTGTCGGTCATCGTCGGCATCAGCGCGACCCCGCTGAAGTCGGCGGTTTTCTGCGCGGGCCCGACAAAAACATTGGTGTCGCTCGACGCGATCTGAAGTCCGTTGGGATCGAAAAAACGCGCTTGGACTTTTTCGTCGCGCCCTTCCAGCCCCGCCAGCAGGTTCTTGAAGGTCGCGGTCCACTTCAGGTAACGCGCGTTGGTCAGATCGGTGTCGTTGAATTGCGCCTGTGGCGGCGCCAGCGCGGTGCCCTCGCGCGTCGAGAGCGCCAGCGTCAGGGCGGAAAATTCGAGCGGATTCTCACGCGCCTTGGCCAGCAACTCTTCATGCTTCCACGGCAGCCCGTCGAACAGCGGCTTGAGGCCGAGCCGCAGTTGAAGGTCAGGGCTTGAATAAAGGTACGTCCCGCCGAATGCCGCTCCCGCCAGCACCATCAGAAAGATCACGAGACTGATCGAGCGGCTGAGCCGGCCGCGCGGCTTGCGATAGGTAATCGGCTCGTCTGCGAACTCGAGTTGTTCCTGGTACTGCGACAGGCCGCCGGTTCCACTGGTCGAGGTCACGCGCCCGCTGTCGAACGAGAGTCCGCGCCCGTAGAGCATCATATCGCGGAATTCCTGGATGCGCCCCGGCCGCCCGTCCATTTCGTAGGCGAGGGCGGCGTCGATAGCACCTGCCAGGTTGCTCGACACGCCCGGGCGAAGGTCGCGCACGGGCGGAAAACTGAACGGCGGAAATTTTTCGGGATCGCGCCCGGTCAGCACGTAATGCAGCGTCGCGCCGAGCGAGTAGATGTCGCTGCGCGGATCGACCAGCCCCTGGTACTGCTCGGGCGGTGCGAAGCCGAGCGTGCCGATCATCGTGCCCTTGCGCGCCGCCTTGAACAGCCGCGCGATTCCGAAGTCCACCAGCACGACCCGCCCGTTCGAATTGAGCATCACGTTGGACGGCTTCATGTCGCGGTAGATTATCGGCGGCATCAGCCCGTGCAGGTACGCGAGCACGTCGCAAAGCTGGCGCGCGATGTCGATCACAAGCCCCTCGGGAAGAGGCTCGCCGCGCGCGGCAAGTTCTTCCTCGAGGTTGCGCCCCTCGACGTACTCCATCACCAGGTAATGGCGATTGGCGAGCTCGAAGCGGTCGGTGATCGCGGGAATCGCCTGATGCTTCAGTTGGGCGAGCGTGTCGGCCTCGCGCGCGAAATATTCGTTGGCCTCGATCCGCTGCGCCTGGTCGATAAAGTGATCGACCATCTCCTTGATCGCGCACGAACGATTCGCCAGGCGCTGGTCGTGCGCTAGGTACACCATCCCCATTCCGCCGCCGCCGAGCAGCCGCTGGATTTGGTAGCGGCCCTGCAGCACAGTGCCCGCGTCGAGCGGTCCCGTGTTCGGCTGCGATGCGTCTTTGGGCGAGGTTGCCATCGTTAATCAGTTAAAAACCGGCGCGGCGGTCGCGGCTAGCTTGCATAGACTACGATCACTGAAATGTTGTCGGTACCGCCGCCGGCGTTGGCCGCGACGATCAATTCGCGCGCCGCGTCGAACGGATCGGCGTTGCGCCCCAGGATGTCGCGGATCTCGTTGTCCATAACGTGCGCCGTCAGCCCGTCGCTGCACAGCATCAACTTGTCTCCGCGCTTCAGCTTGAGCGCGAGTGCCTCCGCGCCCGCCGGTCCACTCTGGCGTGCGCCGAGCGAGCGCGTGATCACGTTCTTGTGCTCGTGCGTATGCGCTTCCTCGGCGGTTATCTGCCCGATTTCGACCAGCCGCTGCACGAGTGAATGATCCTTCGTCACCTGGCGAAGCGTCGAGCCTTCCATAAGATATCCACGGCTGTCTCCAACCCATGCCACTGCGGCGTCCATGGGCGTGACCAATGCGCAGACACCGGTCGAACCCATTCCACGCGACTCCGGATGGCTCGCCACATAGTCAATAATTTTGGAATTCGCTTCCTCGAGCGCGGCTGTCAGCATATCCGCTCCGTTGGCAGCATCTTTACCTGCGGTTTCGAGCCGCGACTCAATGTAACTCCGAATCGTTTCGACGGCAATTGCGGAAGCGACTTCGCCCGCCTCCGCACCGCCCATCCCGTCGGCCACGACGTATAAATGACTCTGCGCCGGCTCGACCAACGACTCGCGGATGTACTCGACCGCCAGCACCGCGTCCTCATTATGCTCGCGCACGCGGCCTAGGTCGGTCATCGCCGCCGCGCGCAGCCGGATAGTCGAGCCGAGCGCAATCAGCTCGGCCTTGAACTCGTCAATCGTCGGCCAGCGGTCGGCGGGACTGAAAGCGATCGCGCGGCGAATCGCTTTCTCCAACCGCGGCGTGACGACGTGCGGCGGATAGAACTGCACCGGTCCCGCTTCTTCGCGCCAGCTCTCGCTCGGAATCCGCGCGCCCGTGAGCCACGTGTAGAGAATCGCGCCGGCCGAAAAAATATCCGCGCGCTTGTCAACTTTTTTGCCGCGATAAATCTCGGGCGCCGTGTAACCGTCGTTGAAGATCGGCTCGGTCTGAAGCTCGTTGTCGTTGCTGACGTAGTCCAGCCCCGTCAGCTTGAGGCGGCCGTCCTTAGCGAAGGCAACCGATTCGGGGCAGATGTCGTTAAGCCGTAACGCCCGGCGATGCACAAACGAAATTGCCTGGCAGACCTGCACGGCGGACGCGATCGCTTCCGGCTCACTCATCTTATGTAAATCGCGGCGCAGCGGCTTAAGTTCCTCGTCGGCGTAAACCAAGTACACGCGCCCGTTCTCGGCGAAACCTTCGGTAGCGCGCTGAAACGCGGGATGACTGATCGTCTGCGACAGCGCGAGCACGCGTCCGAAAACCTCGCCTAGATCTTCGCCGCCCGCCAGCGACTCATTGTCGTGCGCGCCATCGGCACCGTCGGGATTTTGCTGAGTTTCGGCTACGACCGCCGCTTCCGCCGCTTCGCTCTCTTCGTCTGGAGATGCATTCTCCGCAGCCTCGGCCAACACGGCTGCAGTGGGACTAGCTTCGGTCTCGACCGACGACTGTGCCCCTTCCGCCGACGCGTCCGCGCTAGCCGACACCGCCACTGGCGCACTGGATGCGTGCGGCGGCGGCGCCGGCGATGCGGCACCGTTGGTTTGCGCAACCTGCGGTCTCAGCTCGGCAGTCTTCGCGCCCGGTCCGTTAGGATCTTCGACACGAGCAGCTTGCGGCTTCGGCGTCTCGGCGACTGGTGTTTCCTCGACAACCTCCTCTGCCGGCTCCGGTCCCAGCCGCTCGCGCAATGCGATCGATTCCGTCTTGCCGTCGCGGACGCGTTTCGCGCGATAGCGATTTTCAATCGAAGTCTGACTCGTCAGCGCGACTATCTCGATCCCGCCCTTCAACGACGCGCCGGCCACCAGCGGCGTCGGCCGCGTTGGCGTCGACTGCGATACCGATGAAGCCGCGTTGGACAGCCCCCGGCCGCATCGATCGCAGAACTTGGCGCCGTCGGGCGCCTCTTGGCCGCATTCTGGACACGTGATCATGCGCCGCTAGCCTCTCCGAAACTGCAATATAGCACCACCAAGCACCACTTGGTCGCGATCCTTCAATTTGTAGAGTTGGTCGCGACCGAGCTTGCCGCGCCCCGCGACATAGGTGCCGTTAAGACTGCCGAGATCGCGGATGAAATAGTCCGCGCCGCGCAGCACGATCTCCGCATGACGCCGCGACACGCGATCGCCGCCGTGCGCGAGTTTCTTCAGATCGATGTCGAGCTTATCAGAGGCGTCCTGCGATCGTCCGATCACAGTGCGCATCCCGAAAATACCGAACTCGATTTCGTCGCCGCGCGAAACCAGCTTCGCCGGCGCCGCGGATATATCGGCGGCACCGTTCGTGTTGTGCTGGAACAGTCCGGCCGATCCTAAGCCAGTCGAGATCGGCGGCGAATAGCTGGGTGACGAATACGTGCGCGACCCCGTCCGCGATTTCGTGTCCGCATCCCCCGAGTCGCCGGTCGAGCCGAGTCGCGCCCCGTAGGACGACGCGGCCACCGCAGGCTTGAGCTCCTTCGTCTTCGCCGTCGATGACGGATTCGGCGCCACGCTCGACGCCGATGACATCCGCGCTTTGAGCCGTCGTTCGCTGAGGCGCCGCTCGATCATGCTGCGCGCCTTGCCGCCGAGCTCGATCGCCTTCTTGATTTGCGGCCCGACGATTTTCGCTGCCGTGCCTCCGCCCGTTGCGGCACCGCCGCTCTTGATTTTTTCCGCGACCGGCTCGCTCAGCACGATCGTCGGCATCGTGGACGCTGCCGGCTTGGATGACACTGCCAACTTCCACGGCGTCGACGGCCGCGATGGCGCAGGAAGAGGCGCGCTACTCAGCACCACCGTCGATTGCGTGGACATCGGACTTGGCGTGGCCGCAAGTCCCGCGCTTCCACCGAGCTCTCCCGACCGCTTCTCAGGTGGTGGCTCCGGCAGCGCGCGCTTCATCTCTTTTGCCGACGCCGGCCGCCTGGTCGCATCCTGCTCGAGCGCCCGCATCACGGTGTCCGCGGTCTTGATCGAAACTTCGGGCGCGAGCGCGCGCACCGGAGGAAAGCTGAACGGCGGCTCGAGCTGCGGATCGCGGCCGGTCAGCAGATGATGCATCGTGGCGGCAAGCGAATATAAGTCCGAGCGCGGCTCGACCTTGCCCATGTACTGCTCGGGCGGCGCGTAGCCGACCGAACCGATTTGCGTGCCGCGGCCGCCGGGCGGCAGGAAGCGCGCGATCCCGAAATCGATCAGCATCGCGCGGCCGTCCTTGTCGATCATGATATTGCCGGGCTTGAGGTCGCGATAAATTATCGGCGGCTTCTGCCCGTGGAGGAAATCGAGCACGTCGAGCATCTGCCGCACCCATCGCAGCACCTTGTCCTCGGCGACTTTGCCCCTGGGCCCCAGCTTGTCGAGCACGTGCTGCAAATCGCCGCCCGCGACAAACTCCATCACCAGGTAGTGCCGCGAGTTCTCGGCGAAGTGATCGATTAGCGTGGGTATCCCAGGATGAGAAAGGCGCGCGAGCACGTTGGCCTCGCGCGTGAAATCCTCGATTGCTTTTTTCTCCTGGATTCCGTCGCCGACGACCATCTCCTTGACCGCGACCGGACGGTTCGCCAGCCGCGTATCGTTGGACAGGTACACGCGGCCCATCCCGCCGACGCCAAGCACCTTCTTGACGCGGTAACGACCGTCGAGAAGATGGCCCTCGGTGAGTGCCTCACCCGCATTCATGGCTTTGTCTATAACCCCCCTTCAACTTCCGCGCTCGCGCGTACTGCCGGGCGCGAATGGAGGGAAAGGCGGCTCAAGAGATCGGTTCTACCACCAGCTTTAAAAATGTTTTCCCGATGATCACTTCGTCACCCGATTTGATCTCGGCGGGACTGCCCGGCGAGAGGCGCGGCTGACGATTCACATAGGTGCCGTTGAGACTGCCAATGTCCTCGATCGTAATCTTGCCGCCGTCGATTCGAATCAACGCATGCTTGCGTGAGATCTTCGCTTCGGGATCGTCGGCGTCGAGATCGACTTCCGGAAACGAGCCTGTCTCCGGATCCCATCTGCCGATCAGATTGTTGCCGTCTTCGAGCGGGAATTCCTGGCCCTTGCGTCCGCCGCGAACCACAGACAGTTTTGCCTTGAACGGCACGCCTGCCGCAGCCGCCGTCGCGGGCGCGCTCTCAGGAGCCGCTTCCGGTTTGACCTCACCAGTCGGCGCCTCCGACTTGGGTACTTCAGCGCTCGGAGCCTCGGCCGCCGGCGCAGCCTCGGTACTTTCAGCAGGAGCTGCGGCGGGAGCTGCTTCAGGAGCCGCGGCGGCTGGAGCTGCGGCGGGAGCAGAGGTGCCGGCCGCGAGCTTCGCGCCACATCCGTCGCAGTAGTCAAGTCCGTCCATGTTTTCGTAGCCGCATTCGCCGCATTTGATCATGGTCTAAGCCCTCGCAAGTGAGTTCGAAGTGTCGGTCCCGTGCCGTTCACCAAATGAGTTCAATTTCCGTCTTTGTTCTGAAATTCCTTCAACGCTTCCGGATCGAGCATCTGGGTCTTGCGCACGACCGCCTGCGCCTGGAGCAGCGTGGTCTTGGCCGCTTTGGTCTGCAGCGTTTGCGTCTTCTTGATCTGATCGATCAGACCCGACAGCGCCTGCGTCGCCTTGACGTTGCCCATCCGCTGCGTGCCTTGCAGCGCATTGCCGAGCAGGCGCGTCGCGCGATCGACGTTGCCCGCCTTCAGCTCCTCTTCCGCCTTCGCCTGCAGCTTCGCAATCGAGACCTGGTCCACCAGGTTCATCACACGCCCGTTGCGCTTGCTGGTCAGCGTGCGGTCGAGCGTGTAGTCGACGGTCAGATCGCACGCCACGGTGTTTTCAGCACCACCCGGCACTTCATAATGGAAAGTACTCTGCAAAATTCTGACCTGCCCCGGTTTGCGCGGCGGCAGCACCAGCGTCAGCAGCACCGAACCGGGCACGCCGGCCTGGAGGTCGCCAATCTCGTAGCCGATTTTGCGATCCTCGCCGACCAGCGGCGTGCCGAGCACGTAGATTTCCGGCGAGGCGCGAAACGCCTCGCGCACCTGCACGCCTTGCGACAGCGTCACCTCGATTCGCCCGTTGCGCAGGCTGACCGAGCGCAGGCCCTCGAGCTCGTCTTCGAAGATACCGGGAATCTCTGCGGGGTCGCCGATGAAATGATATTTGCCGTTGGAGTCCTGCGCGAGGCGCTGCAGGAGTTTCTCGTTGAACTCGACGCCGACGCCCATCGTCGAGAACGAAATCTCGCCGCGATTTTTCTCGACCAGATCGATACACGCCGTCTCTTCGTAGGTCTGGCCGTCGGTGAGCACCAGCACGCGATTGAGGCGATCGGAACTCAGATTTTTCTTGACCTCGTCGATCGCCGCGCGCATCCCGAGCGCCATCTGTGTGCCGCCGCCGATTTCGAGCAGGTCTATATCGTCGATCGCCCGTTTGACCGCGGACTTGTCGCGCGCCGCCTCGGGCGTAATTATCACCGTCGCCTTGTCGGCGAACGCCACTATCGAGACCTTGTCGTCCGCCGTCAGGTTGTCGGCGAGAAATTTGACCGCGTCGACGACGAATTCCAGGCGCCGCTCATCGTACATCGACCCCGAGCGATCTATCACCACGCCAAGATTGAGCGGCAGCCGGCTGCCGCCGCCAACGCCACCAGCGCCCCGGGCGACAGCCTCGAGCAACACGTAGAGAACGAAGTTTTCCGCGCTGGACAGCACATGTTCGCTGCTCGCCAGCGCCTCGAAGCTAAGCGGATCGGCCATTCGTCAATCTCCCAACAGTAATTGTAGATTCAAGTTGCGCGCGTTGGCAACCGACCTGTTACAATACGAACCGCACACGGGTAAACCAAGCCCCTCGGTAGCGATACCGTAACTATTAGGACGTTGCCCAGTTAATCCAGATACAGCGTTCGGCCGAGAGAGAATGCCCATGCGCAATGCACCCAGCCACATCCGCCATGGCGTCGGCAGCGTCCGCCCCTACCTATACGGCCGCTTGGATATGCTCGAACTGGTCAAGCGGGCCTTCGGCGCGGTGGAACTTGAACATCTCCCGGTTGGTAAGGGCGCCCACGTGGAGGCGAAGATCGGCGATTCGATGGTCGTGATGGAAGTCAGCGACCCACCCCATCCCCACGGAACGACCGCCTCGATCTATGTGTACGTCGAGGACGTCGACGCCGCTTACGCCCGCGCGCTGGCGGCCGGCGCAACACCGATTGCCGTCCCCGAAAACAAGCCCTACCAGGAACGCGCCGCCGGCATTAAGGACTCCTTCGGCAACATTTGGTGGATAGCAACTTATACGGGATGAAAACGCTCCCCCCAACCTCTCCTTGTCCGCCGGACGGGAAGAGATTGGGAGCTGGGCTCTCTCGGCTTCGCTCGTTCTTTTGAAACTACGCGCGGCTCGGAGTGCTTGCGGCGAGGGCGAGCGCATCTTCACGCTGGTCGAGGACGAGTGACTTGTAGGCGAGCGCGGGGCCGGCGAGCGCCGTCGTTGCTAAAGCGACCAGCAGCATATCCACGATTTCCCTGGCGACCGAGGTGAGGCCGGGCGGGCGATATCCCATGAACCACTCGAAAACTCTGCGGACGACGTAGAAGGGCGCGTACGAGAGAACGATGACGGCGGCGAGCCGCTCGAGATTTCCCGCGGTTTGCTTCCATGCGGCGGAAATTCCCGCATACCTGCCGACGACGATCGCGGGAAAAATGAAAGCCAACCTGAAGAACAGGAGCGCGAATAGAAAAAGACCTACTAGTAACAGCGTCGTCGCTTCGATCGTGATTTGGGTGTTGAGAGTACGCTGACCATAGAGCAAGAGCGTCGCCGGAAGGCCGACGCAGATCGTCATCAAGACGAGCATCGCGGTGGTCGCCAACAGGTACAACCACTGCGTTCGCGAGTAGGCGAACGGAGGGTGGTTGGCGATCGCCGGGCGGCCGTAGAGCGCGAGCCTTGTCCAGGCTACGGAAAACGGCGTGAACAGAATGAAATGCGCAAGCGCCATCGCGGAGCCCGTTGCAGATCGTGAGACATCCTCGCGCTCCAACAAAAAGCAAATCGCGTCCGCCGCAAGAATCAGCAGGAATGGTATGCCGCCATACTTCACCAGTTCCGGCAGATACTTGAACGGCAGCAGCAGCGACTGCTTGACTATCGGGAGGACCGGCAGTTCGATCACCGTGAAGCGGCGCTGACTGTTGGTTTGCTCGTTCACGGTTCGCCGCTGCAATATAGATCAATTCAATCGGTTTCGAGTCTGGCAATGAGATGGCCAGGTCGCAAGTGAGCGTTGCAAGTGCCAGGTCCTCATGTGTTTAGCCGAGATTCATGCCGAGTCTCCCGATGCGAATTCTGATACACTGAAAGAAGGGACGACGCACTAACGCGATCGTCCGCCGCATTGCCTGTGCATATTTGCGCAAGCTCTTATTAGTTCATCCCGCAGCCGGCCGTCCGGATCGAGAGGCAAGTTTGAGTCTGGGATTTCTTCGCGCGCCTAAAGCACCGGCACCCGGTTTCGCGCATACAGAAGAGCCAATCCGTGCCGAACTGTTCAGCGTCGAGCGCTTGGAACAGCATGGCGAGACGCTAGCGGTTGCGCAGCGCGTTACGGAATATCCCGGGCGCGGCCGGGAAATAGCCTCGCGCGTGCGCGACAACGGGCGCGTATTGCTCGAGGCGTATCGGAGTATCGCGGGGGCTATCCGCGAGGAGCGCGCGATCACGCCGGCGGCGGAGTGGCTGGTCGACAATTTTCACGTCGTCGAAGAGCAGATTCGCGAGATTCGCGACGACCTGCCGCGCGGATTCTACCGCCAACTGCCCAAGCTCGCCGACGGCCCGCTCGAGGGGTACCCCCGCGTGTTCGGGCTCGCGTGGGCCTACGTCGCGCATACGGACAGCCACTTCGATACGCAGACGCTGACCAGGTTCGTGCAGGCCTACCAGCGCGTGCAGCCGCTGACGATCGGCGAGCTATGGGCGGTGGCAATCACGCTTCGAATCGTGCTGGTCGAAAATTTGCGGCGAGCGGCCGAGCAGATTGGCCAAAGCCGTGCGCAACGCCAGCACGCCGACGCGTTGGCGGACAGGCTGTTGGGCTCGAATGGCCGCGAGGCGGAGCCGGCGGAGGCCGTGTTCAAGGATTTCGACGCGGCGCCGATTGCGGCGGCGTTCGCGGTCGAGTTGGTTCAACGCCTGCGCGATCAGGATCCCAAGGTGACGCCGGCCCTGAATTGGCTTGACCGGCGGCTGGCGGCGGAGGGAACCACGGCCGACGAGATCGTGCGCGAAGTGCATCAGGGGCAGGGCGCGATGAACGTGACGGTGCGCAACGTGATCACGAGCATGCGCCTCATGTCGGCGGTCGACTGGGCGGATTTTTTCGAGAGCGTGAGCCAGGTCGATGCGGTCCTGTGCGCCGACAGCGATTTTGGCGCGATGGATTTTCCTACCCGCGATCGCTATCGGCATGCGATCGAAAAACTTGCACTGGGTTCGGGCCACACTGAGATCGAGGTCGCGCAAAGAGCGATCGATGCCGCGAAAAGTGCGGCGGCCGAATCGCCCGACAACGGCGTGGTGGCGCGGCGCCAGCATCATCCGGGCTACTACCTGATTTTAGAGGGGCGTCACGCGCTCGAAGCGAAACTCGGATTTCGCGCGCCGGTCCGCGACTGGATCGCCCGCGCCAACGCGGCGGCCGGAATCAAGGGATACCTGGGCACGATCGCGGCGGTCACCGCGGTAATCGTCGCGTGCGGCATGCTTGCGATTGAGGATGCGCACCTCGGCGGATGGACCCGGTTCATCCTCGCGATGCTCGCCATAGTGCCGGCGATGGACGCGGCGGTCGCGCTGGTCAATCGCGCCGTTACGACCGTCATCGGTCCCAACACGATTCCCGCGCTCGAGCTTCATGATGGCGTGCTGGCAAGCCTGCGCACGATGGTCGTGATGCCGACTATGTTGACTACGCACGCCGAAATCGACGAGCAGATCGAGCGGCTCGAAGTTCACTACCTGGCGAGTCCGGACGGCGAGCTGTACTTCGCGCTGCTGTCGGACTGGACCGACGCGGCGACCGAAACCGCGCCCGGCGACGACGACCTACTCGCGGCAGCGGCGGCGGGAATCGCGCGGCTGAATCAGCGTCACGCATCGGGGACGGCCGGCGCGAGGTTTTTGCTGCTCCATCGCCGGCGCGTGTGGGACGAAGCCGAAGGCGTGTGGATGGGTTGGGAGCGCAAACGCGGCAAGCTGCACGAGCTGAATCGGTCGCTGCGCGGCGCGACGGACACCACGTTCATCGCGCAGGACGGACGCGCGCCCGCTGTCCCCGACGGCGTGCGCTACGTGATCACGCTCGATGCCGACACGCGCCTGCCGCGCGGCGCCGCCAAGCGCATGGTCGGCAAAATGGCGCATCCGCTGAATGCTCCAAGATTCGATAAGCGACTCGGCCGCGTGATCGAAGGACACGGAGTTCTTCAGCCGCGAATCACGGCGTCACTGCCGACCGGGCGCGACGGCTCGGTGTTCCAGCGCGTCTTCTCGAGCGCCGCCGGAATCGATCCTTACGCGTTCGCCGTTTCCGACGTTTACCAGGATCTCCTCGATGAAGGTTCCTACAGCGGCAAGGGGATTTACGATGTGGACGTGTTCGAGGCGGCGCTGGCGGGCCGCGTCCCCGGCAACACGCTGCTGAGCCACGATCTTTTCGAAGGAACTTTCGCGCGCGCGGGACTGGTCTCTGACGTCGAACTGGTCGAGGAGTTCCCGTCGCGCTATGACGTGGCCGCTGGCCGACAGCATCGATGGGCCCGCGGCGACTGGCAACTGCTGCCGTGGATTTTAGGCCGTCCGCATGATTTCGATGAGGGCGCAACTACGTCGCAAGCGCGCACCGGCCGCTCGTCGATGCCGCCGCTCGGGCGCTGGAAAATGATCGATAACTTGCGCCGCACGCTGTCGGCGCCGATCACTTTGCTTGCGTTTGTCGCGGGCTGGACGCTGCCGTTAGCTGCCGCCGCGACCTGGACCGCGTTCATCGGCGCGACGATCGCGACGGCGCCGATGCTCCCGTTCGTCACCGGAATCATCCCCCGCCGCCGCGACATCTCCAAGCGCAGCCACATCCTCGCCGTCGGCAAGGATTTGCTGGCGGGACTCTCGCAGCTCGCGATGATGCTGACGCTGCTCGCGCATCAGGCGTGGCTGATGTCCGACGCAATTTCGCGCACGCTCTACCGCTTGTACGTGAGTCATCGGCTGCTGCTCGAATGGACCACCGCGGCGCAGGCGAAGGGCGCGACTCGTCCCGACGTGCGCGGGTTTTACGGCATGATGGCTGGAGCCTGGGCGCTGGCGGTCGCCGCGGCAATCGTTGTCGCATGGGCAGGCCGCGGCGGCGCGGCAATCGCGGTTCCGTTCGTGATTTTGTGGATGCTGTCGCCGGACATCGTGCGATGGGCGAGTCTGCCGCCGCCGCTCGAGGGCGCCAAGGTGCTCTCCCCTGCCGACATCAGGGCGCTGCGCCTGACGGCGCGACGCACCTGGCGATTTTTCGAGACCTTCGTGACGGCGGAAGACAACCTGCTGCCGCCCGACAATTTTCAGGAAGACCCCAAGCCCGTGCTGGCTCATCGCACGTCCCCCACCAACATCGGGCTGTACCTGCTGTCGATTGTCGCGGCGCACGACTTCGGCTGGCTCGGAACGCATGAGACCGTCGAGCGGCTGGGCGCGACCTTCGACACGATGAAGCGGATGGAGCTGTTCCGCGGGCATTTCTACAACTGGTACGGCACGCGCGACCTGCGGCCGCTGGATCCGAAGTACGTGTCGTCGGTGGACAGCGGCAACCTGGCGGGGCATCTGATCGCGCTGGGCAACGCGTGCCGCGAGATGATCGCGCGGCCGGTGGCGGACCGGAATTGGCTGAAGGGAATCGAAGACTCGATCGCGCTCGTGCGCGAGTCGCTTGCGGCGCTGGGCACCGACCGGCGCACCTACACCGTCACGCCCAAGCAGCTCGAGGAAGTGCTCGACGCGATGGCGCCGTTGACGCAGTCGGAGCCGCGGACCGTGGTGGAAATGGCGGCGTGGCTGGCGGAGCTCGCGGCTCACAGCGATTCAGCCAGCGACATCGCGCGCGCGTTGACGCTGGAGCGCGCCGACTCCGCGGCCGGTGACGTGCTCGCATGGGCGGAGGCACTGCGATCGTGCATCCGCAGTCATCAACGTGACGTCGAGTTGCTCAAGCCGTGGGCGGTGCGCGCTCGCGTCAAGACGGGCGCGCTCGATATCAGCTCGACGCAGCTCGAATCGATACCGAAGCTGGGCGACTTGCCGGACCTATATAATGATGCGGCGAGCTGGGACTCGACGCTCGATCGAGCCGCACTAGCGCGCGCGGGCGACGCAGCCAGAACGCTCGAGCGGCGCCTGACGGAACTCGCCGCGATCGCGGGCAAGATGTTCGACGCAATGAAGTTCGACTTCCTGCTTGATCCCGCACGCCAACTCCTTTCGATTGGCTACCGCGTCACGGACGGCAGTCTCGATTCCAACTGCTACGACCTGCTTGCTTCGGAGGCGCGGCTGGCGAGTTTCGTCGCAATCGCGAAGGGCGAAATTCCCGCGCGTCACTGGTTCCGGCTCGGGCGCGCGATGACGCCGGTCGATCGAGGCTCGGCGCTGATTTCGTGGTCGGGCTCGATGTTCGAGTACCTGATGCCGTCGCTGGTGATGCGCGCGCCGGCCGGCAGCCTGCTCGAGCAGACCAATCGGCTGGTGGTGCGCCGCCAGATGAAGTACGGCGCCGAGCTTGACCTGCCGTGGGGAATCTCTGAGTCCGCGTACAACGCGCGCGACCTCGAGCTCACTTATCAGTACTCGAACTTCGGCATACCCGGCCTCGGACTGAAGCGCGGGCTGAGCGAAAACGCGGTGATCGCGCCCTATGCGACGGCGCTGGCGGCGATGGTCAATCCGGCGGCCGCGGCGCAAAACTTCTCGCGGTTGTTCGCCGCGGGCGGCCTCGGCCACTTCGGCTGGTACGAGGCGTTGGACTATACGCCGTCGCGCGTGCCCGAAGGCGAGAACGTCGCAGTGGTGCGCGCGTACATGGCGCATCATCAGGGCATGACGCTGGTTGCGATTGGCGACGCGCTGAGCGACGGCGCGATGCGCGCGCGGTTTCACGCCGAGCCGATCATCCAGGCGACCGAGCTGCTGCTCCAGGAGCGGACGCCGCGCGATGTAGCGCTGGCGCGCCCGCGGGCCGAAGAGGTCAAGGCCGAAGCCAATGTTCGCGAGAGCGCTCCGCCGACAATTCGCCGCTTCCATTCGCCGCACGATTTGATCCCGCGCACGCATCTTCTATCCAACGGCAGATATACCGTGATGATCACGGCGGCCGGCTCGGGCTTCAGCCACTGGCGCGACCTGGCGGTCACGCGATGGCGCGAGGACGTCACCTGCGATTCGTGGGGGACGTACATCTTCGTCCGCGATGTGCAGAGCGGCAAGGTCTGGTCGGCGGGGTTTCAGCCGGCGGGCGTCGAGGCGGACAGCTACGAAGTCGAGTTCTCCGAGGACCGCGCGGAAATCGTGCGCCGCGACGGCACCATGACGACCACGCTCGAGGTCGCGGTGTCACCTGAGGACGACGCCGAAGTCCGCCGCGTCTCTATCTCGAATCTCGGCAGCCGCGTGCGCGAGATCGAGGTGACCTCGTACGCGGAAATCGTGCTGGCGACTGCGGCGTCCGACACTGCGCATCCGGCCTTCTCCAAAATGTTCGTGCAGACGGAGTTCGACGCCGAGGTCGGCGCGCTACTGGCGACGCGGCGTCTTCGCTCGCCCACCGACGTGCCGGTGTGGGCGGCGCACCTGGCGGTGGCCGAGGGCGAGTCTATCGGCGAGATACAGTTCGAAACCGACCGCGCGCGATTTCTCGGGCGCGGCCGCGACCTCCGCGACGCCGTTTCGGTTATCGACGGGCGGCCGCTGTCGGATACCGTTGGCGCCGTCCTCGATCCGATCTTCAGCGTCCGCCGCCGACTGCGCATTCCGGCGGGAGCGACCGCGCGCGTCGCGTTCTGGACTATCGTCGCGCCGTCGCGGACCGAAGCACTCGACTTGGTCGACAAGCATCACGACTCCAACGCGTTCGAACGCGCCGTCACGCTGGCGTGGACGCAGGCGCAAGTACAGCTCCATCACCTGCGCGTAGACGCCGACGAAGCGCATCTTTTCCAGCGCATTGCCAATCGCGTGCTCTACTCGGACGCGACGTTGCGGCCTTCGTCCGACCTGCTGCGGCGCGGCGAGGGCGGACAGTCGAAGCTGTGGCCCGCCGGGATTTCCGGCGACCTGCCCATCGTGCTGGTTCGGATCGACGAGACCTCCGATATGGAGATCGTGCGCGAGCTGGTGCGGGCCCATGAATATTGGCGGATGAAGCGGCTGTGCGTCGATTTGGTGATCCTGAACGAGCGGCCCCCGTCATACGATCAGGACCTGCAAATCGCGCTCGAGGCCCTTGTTCGGACTATCCCGGCGCGAGCGCCCGACGGGCAGGGCGCATGCGGCAATGTATTCGTGCTGCGCGCCGACCTGGTTTCGGCCGAGCTGCGAAGCGTGCTGCAGACCGTGGCGCGAGCGGTCTTGCTGAGCCGGCGTGGGACCCTGTCCGAGCAGGTCAAACGGATGGAGATGTTCGAGCCGGCCGCCGGCCCGCCGCCGCGGCGAATCCCCGCGATACGCCGGCCGGAGACCGCGATACCGCGGCGCGAGATCGAATTTTTCAACGGCCTCGGCGGATTTGCCGCGGACGGCCGCGAGTACGTGACGATTCTCGGTGAGGGACAATGGACGCCGGCGCCGTGGCTCAACGTGCTCGCGAATCCGTCGTTCGGCTTCCAGGTCTCGGTCGAAGGCGCCGGCTACACCTGGGCAATCAACAGCCAGCAGCATCAGATTTCGCAATGGTCGAACGACGCGGTGAGCGACCGGCCAGGCGAAGTGCTCTACGTTCACGACCTCGATACCGGCGAGCTGTGGGGGCCGACCGCGCTGCCAATCCGCGAGGACGCCTCGCCCTATCTCGTTCGTCACGGCCACGGCTACACAATCTTCGAGCACACCTCGCACGGAATTTCGCTCGAGCTGACGCAGTACGTGCCGGTGGACGACTCGGTCAAGATTTCACGGTTGATGATTCGCAATCTCTCGCCGCGCGCGCGGCGTTTGTCGGTGACCGCTTACGTGGAATGGGTGCTCGGCACTTTGCGTGGCGCCTCCGCCCCGTACATCGTCACCGAGATCGAGCCCGAAACTCACGCGGTACTCGCGCGCAACTCCTTCAGCGTCGAGTACGGAAGCCGAATCGCATTCGCGGACTTGAGTGGCCAGCAAAGCTCGTGGACAGCGGACAGAACCGAGTTTCTCGGGCGCAACGGCACGCTGGACAATCCAGCGGCGTTCGCAACACCCAAGCCGCTGTCTGGGAGGGCCGGAGCCGCGATGGATCCGTGCGCGGCGCTGCAAACGACCGTGTCGCTCCGGCCCAACGCTGAGACCGAAGTCGTTTTTTTTCTCGGCGAGGCTGCGAGCAGGCCGGAGGCGATTATCTCGATCAAGAAATATCGCGAAGCGGACCTCGACTCGGGGTTGGCCGCGGTCACGCAGTACTGGGACGCCTTGCTCGGCACCGTGCAGGTGAAGACTCCGGACCGCTCGATGGACATCATGCTCAACCGATGGCTGCTCTATCAGACGCTGGCGTGCCGCGTGTGGGCACGCTCGGCCTTCTACCAGGCGGGAGGCGCTTATGGCTTTCGCGATCAGCTCCAGGACGTGATGGCGCTGACGGTGGCGCAGCCGGCTCTTACGCGGGAGCAACTGATTCGGGCGGCGTCGCGCCAGTTTGTCGCCGGCGACGTGCAACATTGGTGGCTGCCGCCCGCGGGACAGGGAGTTCGCACGCGCATCACCGACGATCGCGTCTGGCTGGCGTACGCGGTCGCACATTATATAGAGGTGACCGGCGACCTCGGCATCCTCGATGAAACGGTCCCGTTCCTTGACGGTCTGGAGTTGGATGCCGGTGAGGTTGAGTCGTTCTTTCAGCCGACGGTCTCCGAGCAGCGCGGCACCGTCTTCGAACATTGCGCGCGGGGGCTCGATCAAAGCCTCGCGGTCGGCGTCCACGGTATTCCGCTGTTCGGGTCGGGCGACTGGAATGACGGCATGAACCGCGTCGGCGAGGCGGGCCAGGGCGAGAGCATCTGGCTCGGATGGTTCCTCTACACGACGCTCCAGGCGTTTGCGCCGCTGGCCGATATCCGCCTCGACGCCGCGCGCGCGGCGGCCTGGAGAAATCACGCGACGGCCCTTGCGGCGTCGCTCGAGCGCGACGGATGGGACGGCAATTGGTATCGCCGCGGCTACTTCGATGACGGCACGCCGCTCGGCTCGGCCGGCAACATCGAATGCCGAATCGATTCCATCGCGCAGTCGTGGAGCGTAATCTCCGGCGCCGCGAGTCCGGTCCGCGCCTCGGCCGCGATGGCCGCCGTTGATGAAAACCTGGTCAAGCGCGAGGACGGCCTGGTGCTGCTGTTGACGCCACCATTCGACCGCACCCCGCTCGACCCCGGCTACATCAAGGGCTATCCGCCCGGCATCCGGGAGAACGGCGGCCAATACACGCACGGCGCGCTATGGTCGGTGATCGCGTTTGCGATGCTCGGTGACGGCGACAAGGCGGGCGATCTGTTCTCGATTCTAAACCCGATCAATCACGCGAACACGCGCGCCGGGATCCATCGCTACAAAGTCGAGCCGTACGTCGCGTGCGCCGACGTGTACTCGATGCCGCCGCACATCGGCCGCGGCGGATGGACTTGGTATACGGGCTCCGCGGGATGGATGTATCGCGCGGGCCTCGAGTGGATATTGGGCTTTCGACTGCGCGGCAAAACATTGACTATCGATCCGTGCATCCCGAGCAGGTGGCCGGGCTTCGAGATTGCCTATCGATACGGCGCAACCCGTTACGAAATAGCGGTCGAAAACCCACGCAGCGTTAGTCGCGGAGTGAGCAGCGTAGAACTCGACGGCAAGGCGCTCGCCGGGCGCCCGGCGCAAATCGCCCTCGCCGACGACGGTATTACGCATCGAGTGCGGATTATACTTGGCTAATTAATTGATATTCATCAATAGTAAAATGGGTAATCGCTAATATTTAGTCAATTCGTTCTCAAGGGCACTACATTGATGTTAGTGCGGGTTATTCATTTGACATTCACCAATTACTAAGTATATTATCGACTGGTCGGAATCGATATAGGATTCGAGTCCGACTCTGATCCAGCCCGACAGTGGCCCTTCTGCTCGCCTTTGACCACGTTCTGCTAGACCAACTCTTACTTCCTTCCTCCAAGGCTTGAGTGGAACTCAAATGGCACAGTCTCGTCTCGCTTCGTTTCGGAACAGATTCGTAGCTGCAATCGGCGGAGTTGTCGGCGCGTGCACTGGAATGGCTATCGGCAACAGTATGCAAAACAACGAAAACCAGCGCTACGGCGACTAGTCACTAATGAAAACTGGAGGAATAAGAGCTTTATGAAGCGACAAATCAAGAAGATCATCGCGATGTCCGGCGTAGTCCTGGCGCTCGGGATGGCAGCGCCGTCGTTCGCACAATATGGCCCCGGCTATGACGGCCCGGGCTATTACGGCGGACCCGGAGAAGCCGGATGGGGCGCATACGACAATAATCACCAATGGCACGGCGCGCGATGGTGGCATCAGCACGACATCATGTGGTTCTACCAGAATCATCCGGAATGGGCCGTGATGGACGCGCTGTGGCTCATCCAGGATGGCGACTACGAGAGCAACGGCACCTGGCAAAATGCCTACTGGTGGCATCAGAACGATCCGGATTTTTTCTACGCCAATCATCCGAACTGGATTTCATGGTATCCGGACTGGCGTAACACGGATGGCGCTTACGACGCGCAGCACAACTGGCATTACGGTCAATGGTGGTACAATCAGAATCCGAGCTGGGTTTCCGCCAACCATCCCAACTGGATCAGCCAGCACAGCAACTGGGTGAATCACACTGAACCAAATGATCACCGGGCGGTGATGCGGACCGAGAACGAGGGGACTGCGCAGACTCGCCAGACCGCTTCGAATCAGCAGAAGAATGTGAACGAGAAGGCGGCAGTCAATCAGCGCAACGAGGGGACCCGCAACGAGCAGGCGTCGCACGAGCAGCAGACGCGAGTGAATGAGAAAGCGGCAACCACTCAGCGCAATGAGGCGACCCGCAACGAGCAGGCGTCGCGCGAGCAGCAGACGCGGGTGAACGAGAAGGCGGCAACCACTCAGCGCAACGAGGCGACCCGCAACGAGCAGGCGTCGCGCGAGCAGCAGGCTACTCACAACCAGCAGCAAGCGACTCACAATCAGCAGCGTGCTACTCGCAACGAGCAGCAAGCGACTCATCAGCAGCAGGCCAGCCATCAGCAGGCTACTCAGCAGCAGGCTACTCATCAGCAGCAGGAGCGTCCGCAGCAGGCTGAACATCAGCAGGCGACTCACGCGCAGCATTCGTCTCGCCAGCAGCCTCAACAGCACCAGCAGTCGAGTGCCAGCCATGAAGGCGGTGGGCACGAGAGCGGAGTCCGCGAAGCAAAGAAATAACCACGGACGCGATACGGCCTGAGCAGGCGTATCGCTTCCGGCTCAGATCGAATGGCCCCGCTGGTCCTTATGACGGCGGGGCCGCTTCATGTTTAATTACGATCGATGATCGCCGCCATCGAGAGCTTCCTCGGTCAGTCCGGGCCGTGGTCGCTGGTCGCAATTTTTATCGTTGTCGCGCTGGAGTCGTCAGCCGGATTGGGTTTGATCTTCCCCGGCGAGATGATGGCGGTGATTGCGGGCGCGATGGCCGCCGACGCCTTCTTCTCACCGTGGACAGCGTTCGCAGCGGTAGCCACAGCCGCCATTGCCGGCGACCTGACTGGCTATACGATCGGTCACACCAAAGGACAGGCCGTGCTGGCGCGATGGTCGTTTGCGCGCCGCCAATATGAAAAGCATCGCGCGCGTCTCGAATACTATTTCGAACATTTCGGCGGCGCGACGGTGTTCGTCGGCCGCTTCGTCGCGGTCGGGCGCGCCTTCGTGCCCTTCGCAGCAGGTCTGTCCGGGATGCGAATCCGCAAGTTCGCGCCTATTGCGATAGTCGGGGGACTGGTGTGGGCCGCGGTCGCCGTGGGCCTGGGCTACACGCTGGGTTCCAACTGGAGACTCGTCGAGAAATGGCTCAAGTCGCTCAGCGCCGGAATTATCGCACTCGCGATCCTGACCGCCCTGATGGCCGCGATGTGGCGATCGGTCTCGCAGCGCCAAACCCAAATCGTCGCGGCATGGAACCGGCATCTCACCGGGCGCTACGGCTTCGACCTGACTCCGTTTGTAGATTTTATCCGCGCCCGCTTCTCGCCGCGCAGTTACCTCGGTCTTCATCTGACGGTTGGGTTGATCGCGATCGCTGCGCTGGGCTGGCTGTTCGGCGGGATCGTGGATGTCGTCTCGGAGCAGGGCCCGCTCGGCGGCCTGGACCGGACGATGGCGCTGTTCGTCGCCGCGCAGCGCACGCCGGGGCTCGACTCTGCCGTGAGCGTGATCGCGACCCTCGCCAATCCGCTGTGGCTGACCTTCATCGTCGCCCTTGGAGCCATCAGCTACGCGCGCCGCCGCGAGGCGAGTTTCTCAATCGCAGCCCTGCTGTATCTCGCCGGCGCGTACGCGCTCGCCTTCGGCCTGCAGGCGATGTTTGCGAAGCATGCCGCCCATCAACCCGAACTGGTGCTGGTAAACGGGTTCGCAGGCTTTCCCAGCGCCGCGCTGACCGCGTCAACCGCCGGCTACGGGATGCTCTCCTACATGCTCGCGGCCGAGACCCAAAGCTGGCGGCTGCAAACTCTGAGCGTGATGGGAGCGCTCTATATGATCGCGCTGATTGGGCTGGCGGGCATCTACTCGGGACCGGCGCTGAGCGCGATTGTCGGAGGATTTGCACTGGGCGGATGCTGGCTGGCGATCTGTGTGACAGGAAGCCGCACCTACAATCGATTGCGCAGAGCGGGCATCGTAGTCCGTTGATGACTTGATCGTGGGGCGCGTTTCACGAGCGCCACTCTTTTGTCATCGCGGCGCCCTAGGTGGCAGTATCGTGACACCTAATGCCTTTCTCTCACGGCAAATCGCTACCATCAGGGCCTCATTTGCCAATGCTCTGGGCGGTACGGACCTTGCGTTTACTATGACAAGCGGGCTCACGTCAGCGAGAGGGACTTCGTTCTTGGGGCAGTCGCTCGCCAAGGGATTCGGTATTCAAGCTGAGAAGGTCTATGAGGCGTCCATGAATTGGCATCAGTCGGGAGCATCTGCGACCACTCGAAGACTACGTCCGGAGTTGGAACTCGAGCGATACACGGCGGTGCTTTTCAGTCTGGTGCTAATGGTCCTTCTCGTCGCCGGTACGGCGGGATACGCCGGTACCCGCAGGCTCTTATCGCCCACTAACATGACTGCGAGTGATTCGCGCGTCGTCGGGGATCCTAATCGTGAAGCCGACCCCGACCGGCTCGTGACGCCCGCTGCGGTTGCGCTTGGCCTGATGGCAGTTCTTTCGGTCGTGATTGTTTCGAATCCCATCGCGACTCAAAACCACAGTCGCAACGCGTAGCTAACTCATCACATACTCAGTCTCGACCTTCGGGTGCTCCGATGAAATGACGGAGCACTTTTCTCTCTCGTCTGAAACTCTCCCGGGGATTGCCGAACTCGACCCGCTGTACTAACGACGAGGCTGCAATCTCGTTCGTTGGGGTTTGGCGATGAAAAACGGAATCTTGTCGGGAATCAGGGTGATCGATTGCGGTACGTATATCGCGGGTCCGGCCTCGGCTACGGTGATGTCGGATTTTGGCGCGGAGGTCTTCAAGATCGAACGCCCGGACGGAGGAGATCTGTGGCGCCTCTTTCCGCATCTGCCCGGCACTCCGAAGTCGAAACTGAATTACGCCTGGATACTCACCGGGCGGAACAAAAAAAGCGTCGCCCTCGATCTCGCGAGTCCCGAAGGCCACGACGCGCTCGTCCGGCTCGTCAAGACCGCCGACGTTTTCGTAACCAACTATCAGACTGCACTGCTCGAAAAGTTCCATCTGACCTGGGACGATCTGCGTGCGATCAACGAACGGCTGATTTTCGCCCACCTCACCGGCTACGGTGAAAAAGGTGACGATGCGGACCTTCCCGCGTTCGACGCTTTGGCCTACTGGGCGCGCTCGGGCCTGATGACCAGCGTGACGGGACGCGACGGCTCGCCGTCGGGTCCGCGGCCCGGAATCGGCGACCATCCGACCGCGATGGCGCTCTTCGGCGCGATCATGCTTGGGCTCTTCAACCGCGAACGTACCGGACGCGGCTCGAAAGTCGGCACCTCGCTGATGGCGAGCGGAGCCTGGAGTCATAGCTGCGACTTGCAGGCGCGAATGCTGGGCGCGACGTTTCCCCAATCCACTGGCGGCCCTCATCCAATAAATCCGCTTTCAGCAGCGTACGTCACGCGCGACGCGAAAGTGTTCCTGCTCATCCAGCTCGACCCCGAGCACGAGTTCCCGCGCCTGTGCAAGATGTTCGGTGCGCCCGAACTCGCGACCGATCCGATGTTTGCGACCGACGCGAGCCGAACTGAAAACGCCGCCGAGCTGTTCGCGATTCTACAATCGCAGTTCGAGTCGAGGGATCTTTCGGATTGGCGCATGGAGTTCAAACATTACGACATCAAGTGGTCGCTGCTGCCGATGCTCGAAGACGTCGTCAGCGATCCGCAGATGCGCGCCGCAGGTGCCTTCGTGGAAATCGACTACCCGGGGCACGGTAAGATCGAAACGATAAACAGCCCGGTCTTTGTTGAGGGAACCGATAAGCGAAGGCCCGAACCCGCCCCTGAGCTTGGTGCGGATACGCGCGAAGTCCTGCGTGCGCTCGGCTACGGTGACGGCGCGATCGACGATCTGGTCAAGCGTCGCATCGCGGCCGGCTGACGCTACTTTGCGATCGCCCTCTGCAGCCAGCTCACGAGATCGCGCATCACCTCGTCGCGATTCGTTTCGTTCAGCATCTCGTGCCGGCCGCCCAGATAGTATTTCTCGCTGACGTTCGCGATCCCCGCCGCGCGATACCGCTCGGCCAGCGGCTTCAGCCATTCGAGATCGTGATTAATCGGGTCCTTGTCGCCGGCGAAAATGTAAATCGGCAGGTCCTTGCGAATCTGCGCGAGCGCCGCCGAATCGAACAACCGCGTCTTAGACGCCGCCATCGTCGCCATCGCTTTCTTGTTAATTCCAAATCCGCAAAGCGGATCCGCCTCGTACGCATCGACGGCCGCCGGGTCGCGGCTCAACCAATCGTGTTGGGTCCGCGCGGGCTCGAACGCGCGATTGTACGCGGTAAGATCCGCGTCCTGCGACGGATCGGTTACCAGCCTGTCCACCGCCGCCGATCCCGAGAGCACCAGCCCCGCGATCTGCGCGCTGTCGTCGAGCACGTATTGCTGCGCCGCGAACGATCCCATGCTGTGCCCGAGCAGGATCACCGGCAGTCGGCCTTCCCGTGTGCGCGCGAGCCGAGTCAGCGTCAGCATGTCGCCGACCAATCCGTTCCATCCGCCGGCGCCGAAATCGCCGAGCGACTCGCGGCCCTTCACGCTGCGCCCGTGCCCGCGATGGTCATTGGCGAAAACGTGATAACCGGCCTGGTTGAGAAACTCCGCGACGTGCGCATAACGCAGCGCATGCTCTCCCATGCCGTGTGCGATCTGCACGATTCCCGCCGCCTTCCCGGGCGCGCGCCATCGATAGTAGGCAATCTCGAGTCCGTCCTCGCTGTTGAAAGAAAAATCCTCGCGCCGCATAGGTCCGCACCTCCGCGATTCGTCAAACAGCTACTACAAAGTGAATGCGCCCGTCGATTCCCTTTTGACGTTACAGGCTGCGGCACGATAGCTTTCAACTGGATCGACTCGAACCTCGGCTATCCAGGAGTGACGTCATGAAAGATCCGGCATACGAGGCAGGCTTGGCCGTTCGGCGTCGCATACTGGGCGATGCGCACGTGAAGCGCTCCCTGGAAAACGCGACCACCTTTGATGAGGAGTTTCAGGATCTCGTTACGCGCCACGCATGGGGCGACATCTGGACGCGGCCAGGCCTCGACTATCGCACGCGCAGCCTTATCACGATCGCGCTGCTCGCCGCCGGCGGCCGTCATGAAGAACTCCATCTCCACGTTCGCGCCACCCGCAACACCGGCGCGACCGTCGATGAGGTAAAGGAAGTACTGCTGCAAGTCGCAGTCTATGCCGGCGTGCCCGCCGCAAACTCCGCGTTCCGAATTGCAAAAGCCGTGTTCGAGGAAACGGCTAAAGAGGACGCGCGATGAATCCGCCTCTCGGATACCGGCGTGAAACGCCCGGCGCTCATCCACCATACGATCGTCCTTCTTATACGAGCACCCACAAGCGAGCGCCGCGACATGCGCCGGTGCGACTCGAGCACACGCTATCGGAAATCACGGGACCGCGGTTTGCACACGAGACTCTTGCACCCGGTGATGACGACATGACGCACTTCAACGGCGGTGAGGCCATGGGCGAGCGAATCATCGTGACCGGCCGCGTGCTCGACGAAGACGGCCGCACCATTCCCAACACGATGATCGAGATTTGGCAGGCTAATGCGGCGGGCCGTTACGCTCACGTCGAGGATCGGCACGAAGCGCCGCTCGATCCGCATTTCGCCGGCGTCGGCCGAGTGATCACAGACCAGCGCGGCGCGTATCGCTTCATGACCGTCAAGCCGGGTGCGTATCCGTGGCGCAATCATCACAATGCGTGGCGGCCGAATCACATTCACTTCAGCCTGTTCGGCCCGAGCTTCGCCACTCGCCTCATTACTCAGATGTACTTTCCCGGCGATCCGCTTTTACCTCTCGATCCGATCTACAACAGCGTCCCCGACCGTTCCGCGCGCGAGCGACTGATAGCTACATTCGATATCGAAGTTACTATTCCCGAGTACGCACTCGGTTACCGATTTGACTTTGTACTGCGCGGTCGCGACTCTACCCCAACGCTGAGCTGAAATGAGCCCCCTGCAAACGCCATCGCAGACGGTTGGCCCTTTCTTCAAGCCCGCGCTTATCCGTTCCGGAGATGAATCACTCGTTACGCCCAAATCCCGTGGCGAGCGCATCGCGATCGAAGGGCGCGTTCTCGACGGCGACGCGGCCGGCGTGAGCGACGCCATGATCGAGCTCTGGCAGGCCAACGCCGACGGCCGCTACGACCATCCCGACGACTCGCAGGAGAAACTGCTCGACCTCGATTTTCACGGATTCGGCCGCGCCGCCACGGACGAACGCGGGCGCTTCAGCTTTTGCACGATCAAGCCCGGCGCTGCTCCTGGGGCTGGGATTGCCCTTCAAGCACCGCACATCAACGTATCGATTTTTGCGCGCGGTCTGCTGAAGCGGCTGACTACAAGGATCTACTTTCCTGACGAGCCGCTGAACGCCACCGATGCAGTACTCAACTCCGTCGCTCCGGAGCGACGTTCAACACTCGTTGCGCGAATCGAGAAACCCGCCGTGTTGCGATTCGACATCGTGCTGCAGGGCGAGAACGAGACGGTGTTCTTCGACGTATGAGCATCAATCCTGCCGACTCTCAAATTTTCGGCACGCTCTACGGCACCGACGAAATCCGCGCGCTGTTCTCCGACCAGGCTCACCTGCAGTTCATGCTCGATGTCGAGGCCGCTCTGGCCCGCGCCGAATCCAAGCTGGGTTTGGTTCCCGCGCCTGCCGCCGACGCCATCGGCCGCGCGGCTCGAGTCGAGAACCTGCGGCTCGATTACATCGCGGAGAGCACGCGACGCGTAGGCTATCCTGTCGTCGCACTGGTCAAGGAACTTGGCCGAATCGCCGGCGACGAGGCCGCACGCTACGTCCATCTCGGCGCGACTACTCAGGACATTCTTGACACCGCGCTCGTCCTGCAACTGCGGCGCGCGTTTGCCATCGTGCGCCGCGACTTGGTCGCGCTCGCACGTGTTCTCGCCGATCGCGCTGCCAGGTTTCGCGACACGCCAATTGCCGGCCGCACACATCTGCAGCACGCTGTCCCGACTACGTTCGGCCTCAAGTGCGCGGGATGGGCGTCGCCATTGGTCACTCACGTCGAACGATTGGATCAGGCCACGCCGCGAATTCTAGTCGTTCAGCTCGGTGGTGCAGCGGGAACGCTCGCAGCACTCGGCGCGAATGGGCCTGCGGTCGTCGAAGCCCTCGCGCGCGAACTCGCGCTCGGTGTTCCAGACTTGCCGTGTCACGCTCAGCGTGACCCCTTTGCCGAGACTGCCGCGCTGCTGGGATTGATTTGCGGAAGCCTGTCGAAATTCGCGCTCGATGTATCATTGATGATGCAAACCGAGGTCGGCGAGGTATCCGAGCCGCACGACGACGGCCGTGGCGGATCGTCGACGATGCCGCAGAAGCGCAATCCCATCGCAAGCGAGTACATCCTTGCCGCGACGCGCGCCGTGCATGCTCTGGTGCAGGTGATGCTGGGGTCGATGACTGCGGATCACGAGCGCGCGACCGGACCGTTGCAAAGCGAATCGCTCGCGTTGCCGCAATGCGTAGCTCTAACCGCGGGCGCGTTGATCCACGCCCGTTCAATCGCGGAAGGGATGACAGTCGACACCGAGCGCATGCGGCGCAATCTCGATCTGACTGGCGGACTGATCATGGCTGAAGCGGTTGCGACTGCGCTTGTTGCACCGCTCGGTCGTGCTGCCGCCGAAGCGGCCGTCGCGCGCGCCTGCGACCGGTCGATCGCTGAGGGCGTGCCGCTCGCGGCAATTCTTCGGATCGAGCCAGAGTTGCGGCCGCACCTGACCGACGCCGAGATTGATCGACTCACCAATCCATCGTTGTACCTTGGATCGGCCGGCGCTTTCGTCGATCAACTCGTCGCTCGCGTTGCCGCGCTTCGCTAATAATGAGGAAAGTTCAATGGCGAGCGATTCACCGCACGATCCTCCTTTTCGCGCCGACCACGTCGGCAGCCTGCTGCGCCCGCCCGAATTGCTGAAGGCGCGCGTCGATCGGGCCGCCGGCAAAATTTCCGTCGAGGAATTGCGCACGGTTGAAGACTCATCGATTCGCGAGGCCGTCGCGTTTCAGGAGAGCGTTGGACTCCAGTCAATCACCGACGGCGAATACCGCCGCGAGATTTTCTATTCGGACTTTTATTTCCGCGGCCTGGGCGGCGGCACGGTTGCATACGATCCATCGTCGATCGATGAAGTTTATTTCATCGACCGCGAAGGTCATAAACTTCCTCTGTTGGTTCCGCACGTGCAGGCGCGGATGCGCTGGCACGGTCCGATCCACCTAGACGATTTCAAATTTCTTCGTGCGGCAACCTCGCGGACTCCGAAAATTACGATTCCATCGCCGACCATCATCCATTTCCGCGCCGGCCGCGAAAATATAAGTAAGGATGCGTATCCTGACGTTGATCTTTTCTGGGACGATATCGTCGATGCGTTCCACCGGGAATTCAAGGTACTTGCCGACGCCGGTTGCACCTACGTGCAGATCGACGAAACCACGCTCGCATCATTGAGCGACCCGCGAATCTGGGAGCCGATGCGAAAGCGTGGCGACGACGCGCGAACGCTGTTGCTCGATACCTATCCGAACGTGATGAACCGTGCGTTTGCTGGACGTCCAGCCACTTTGCATCTCGCGATGCACATTTGCCGGGGCAACAATCAGAGTCATTGGAGCGCCGAAGGCGGCTACGACCTGGTCGCCGATACCCTGTTCAACAGGATCGACGTCGACTCCTACTTTCTGGAGTACGACACTCCGCGTGCTGGAACTTTCGAACCTCTGCGGCTGGTGCCAAAAAACAAAACCGTGGTGCTCGGACTCGTCTCCAGTAAGTTCCCCGAACTCGAATCGAAGGATTCGCTCAAGCGACGAATCGACGAGGCCTCCAAATTCATCGCACTCGATCAGCTCTCGATCAGCCCGCAATGCGGATTTGCGAGCACTGCGCCCGGTAATCGCATTTCTGCTTCGGACCAGCGCGCCAAGCTGGAGCTGGTGTTCGAGGTCGCCAGGGAAATTTGGGGTTAGTCTTAGAATGGTTCAGAACAGATGGCGGCCGCCGTCGACCCGTATGAACTCGCCGGTCACGAAATCTGTCTCTACAAAGAACATCACCGTCTTCGCGATCTCCTCCGCGCCACCCCATCGCGCCAGCGGCGTCGCCTCGATCACCTGCGCAATTTCTTCGGCCGTCAGATTGGGTGGCGCTAGAATCGGACCGGGCGCGATCGCGTTGACGAGAATTTCGGGCGCGAGTTGCAGCGCCAACGCCTCGGTCAGCGCGGCGACTGAGGCCTTCGATACATAATACGGAACGTAATCCTTGTAGTGGGGACGGCCGGTTACCGGTAGCCAGTCCGAGAAGTTTACTATTCGCCCGGCGCCGTTTTGTTTCATGACCGGTGCTGAATGAAGCGAATACAGGAAAGCGCTCTTCGCGTTAGCGTCCTGGATAGCGGACCAGACTGCGCCGTTCGGATTCGGCGTCTTTTCATATATGGCCGCCATGTTGATCAGAATGTCGAGACGTCCCAGCATCTTCACCGTTGCGCTGACCGCCGCGACGATCTCTGTCTCGTTGGTCGCGTCCGCGCGAAGTACCGATGCCTTGACGCCCGCTGCTCTTGCCGCCGATGCGGTCGTTTCGGCGGCGGCGCGCGAATCGCGGTAGGTCAACGCCAGCGAGCATCCACGTCTTGCCAGGGCGTCCGCAACGACTTGTCCGATTCGCGCGCCGCCGGTGATTAACGCCACCCTTCCCTTGGGGTCCATAGTTCCTCGTGGCGATGTTCCTTCGACGTGGAAATGCGCCGCTAGCGATACCTCCGCGCGCTTTCGCCGCTACTTCGAAAATACCTTTTGCACCGCCGGATTTACACTAGTGTGAACGGGTGGTAGCGTCGCCCTAGGTTTGTCGTCGGGGGGCGGCATCGACGCGCATTTTCATATTCGTCTCAAACTTGAATCAGGAGCGATGCGGCCAGTCGATCGAGGGGATTTGAGTGGCACAGAATGATGGCGGCTCAGCCCAGCGTCGCAGCCATCCCGGGTCGCAGAAAGTTGCCGTCGCAAAGAAGGGTGTATTCGTCTGCAACGGCGAGTATTGGACCATCGGTTACGCCGACGCCAACTTCTCGCTGAAGGACATCAAGGGACTCGGGTACCTCCAGCGCCTGTTGCAACATCCTGGTGAAGAATTCCATTCCCTGGATCTGCTGAACGGTCCAGGTGCGGCCGGAGCCTTGGAGCTCGATGGCCCGGACAAGGCTTCGCTGCTTGGCGGTGCCACCGTCAGCGTCGGTGGACTCGGTGACGCGGGCGAGATGCTCGACGCCAAGGCCAAACAGGATTACCAGCGCAGACTTATCGAACTCCGCGAGGAACTCGAGGACCTGCACGAGCGCGGTGACGAGAGGCGCGCCGCCCAGGTTGAATCCGAGATTGATTTTCTCCACCGCGAGATCGCTCGCGCGGTCGGTCTAGGCGGCCGCGATCGGCGCGCAGGATCCGCGGCCGAGCGTGCACGGCTCAACGTCACCCGCGCAATCAAGTCAGCGCTGCAGAAAATTTCCGAGCACAACAACCAACTGGGCGAGCTGTTGGATCGATCGATCAGGACCGGATCGTTCAGCTGCTATCTTGCGAATCCCCAAGCCCCGATCGCCTGGCAATTCTCCGTCGAGGGCATCCAGAGTGCCGTAGGCGCAAAAGTAACAGCCCCGGTTTTTTCCCGGCCCCAAAACAGTCTCGTGCAGTCGCTTGGCGATCGCACCGCATTCGTCGGCAGAGAAGAGGAAAGCGCCGTACTTCGTCGCCTGCTCGAGCGCGCGCTTGGCGGCGAGGGTGGAGTAGCAATGATTGGAGGCGCGCTTGGCGTGGGGAAGACACGAATCTCCGCCGAGTTCGCAGCCGAGGCTTCGCAGCGAGGGTTCATCACGCTGGTCGGCAGTTGCTACGATCGCGAGAATTCCCTTCCTTTCAACCCGTTCGTTGAAATTCTCGAATCCGCGATGGCTCAATCGCCGAGCCAGGATGCTTTCCGAGCCGCTCTGGGTGACGACGCGGGCGAGATGGCCCGCCTGATGCCTCAGCTACGCCACCTCTTTCCAGACATTCCGCCGCCTCTGGAGATTTCTCCGGAGCAATCGCGAAGGATCCTCTTCAACGCGGTTGTGGAACTTCTCGCCCGGACCGCCACAACCGGTCCGATACTTCTGTTATTCGAAGATCTGCATTGGGCCGACGAAGGAACCCTTTCGCTGCTGAATCACATTGCACGGTCGATCTCAAAGATGCCGGTGCTCATGGTAGGCACTTTTCGCGACAACGAGATCAATTCCTCCGGTCCTTTCGCGCAGACCCTCGACGAATTGCTGCGCATACATATGCTCAAGCGGATCAGTCTGCGGGGCCTGCCGCTGGATGCGGTGGCCGAGATGATTCGCGCGCTCAGCGGAAAACAGCCGCCGCCGCCGGTGGTGAGCCTTATCTACTCGGGAACTGAAGGCAATCCTTTCTTCGTCGAAGAGCTTTTCCGCCATCTTGTCGAACGCGGCAGGCTTCTGGATGCCGCCGGGGAGTTTCGCCGGGATCTCAATCTTGCGGAGTTCGACCTCCCGCAAAGCCTGCGCCTTGTTATAGGACGGCGGCTGGCCCGGCTAAGCGAAGATGCGCGAAAAATCCTGGGTCCCGCCGCGGTCATTAGACGATCGTTCACCTTCGAGCTTCTTGAAGCCTCGACCAATATCGACGCGGATTCACTGCTGGACTACGTCGAAGAAGCAGAAAAGGCGGGGCTGATATACTCGACCTTGGGTTACCCGGAGGCGAGCTTTCAGTTCTCTCATGAACTTATTCGGCAAGCGGTCCTCAGTGACTTGTCCGCACCGCGTCGTCAGCGCCTTCATCTCAATGTGGTCAACGGAATCGAACGTGTCCACGCCAACGCGCTCGAGGATCAGGCCGGCGATCTAGCGCATCACCTGTGGCAGGCTGGCCGCGCTGCCGATGCGGACAAGACCCTTCAGTACCTTGCGCTTGCGGCGGCACAGGCACTCAAGCAGAGTGCCTACGAGGGAGCGCTTCGTTATTTCCACAATGCCTTGGAGCTGCTAAAAGGCCTGCCCTACTCAGAACAGCGCGCGCGCCGCGAGCTGGAGATACAAATTGATTACGGAGTTGCGCTGCTGGCCACAAAGGGCTGGTATGCGCCTGAGATGGGAAGTGCCTACAGGCGAGCTCGTGAGTTGTGCCAGAGTCTCGACGATGATCTAAGGCTCTTTTCAGTGTTATCCGGTTTATGGAGTTTCCATCTCGTGCGCGGTGAGCACACGATGGCCTGCGGTTACGCGGACGAAATGGTGCGCCTTGCTCCACGACTGCATAATGACGGAATGTTGGTTCAAGCGGATTGGGCTTCGGGTTGCAGTCGATTTTTCAAAGGTCAATTTGCTGAAGCGCGGGCGAGCCTCGAACGGGGCATCGGGTTATACGATCGGCAAAAGCACCGGCTGCTCGCGTTTCAATTTGGCCAGGATCCCTGCGTGAGTTGTCTCTGCTTCGACGCGATGACTCTCTGGATACTTGGTTATCCCGATCAAGCTGAAAGACAGGCGCAACAGGCCATAACTCTCGCGCGTGAGCTGGGCTATCCGTTCACCCTGACTTGGTGCCTCTCGATGTTCGGCAAGTACTATACGATGCGGCGCGATTATTTTTCGGCGAATGTCGTCATTGAGGAAGGTCTGGAGCTCACCAAAGAATACGGATTTGCGTTCTTTGAAGCGTCATTGATTGCTTATCGGATAATTGGTTCAGCGGCTCAGGGGAAAATAGACGAGATGACCGCGGGAGGCGGCGTGCCTGCTGGTTTTTCCGGTGCCGGCTACGAGTTGGCGCATACTTGGGCTCGCTCCGCGATTGCGGAAGCACTGGGGAGTCTTGGGCAAGTTGAGATCGGAATTGCTACGCTTGCCGAAGCTCGCGAAGTGATGGACCGCAACGATGAGCGGTACGTCGAATCCGAAATACACAGGATTCGCGGCGATTTGAAGCTGAATCAGGTGTCTCTCTCGTCCTCCACCCCGAGTGATGTTCGCGCAGCTCAGTCAGAGGCCGAGCAAAGCTTTCTCAGGGCTATCGAAATCGCCCACCAGCGTGACGCCAGGTCGCTCGAATTGCGAGCAGCCATCAGCTTGAGCCGTATGTACATCGATTCCGGTAAAGATGCGCAGGCGCTGGCGATTCTGCAGCCGATTCACGATTGGTTCACTGAAGGATTCGATTGGCCGGAGCTCAAAACCGCCAACGGCATTTTGGTTGATCTTAAATCTGCTTCGACGTCCGCCGCCAATCCGAAACGTGCGACTCCTTCGCTCGCTCGCTAAGCTGACTCTCTCTTAAGTCGTGCCTCGACGTTCAATCACGAAGGCCCTGGTCATTGGCGCATCCGGGCACCTCGGAAACGCAATCGTGCGCGACCTGCTGGATCGTAAGTACCAGGTCACCGCGTGCGGGCGACGAAGTGTTGTGCCCGCGAATCTATCCGATCTGCCGCTCCACTACGCATCGGGTGATACAGATACATCCGGTCAGTTTAACGAATGGATCGCAGGTCAGGACTTGGTCGTCGACGCCGCGGCTCCTTATCCGCTCAATGTGTTCTCTCCCGTTAACGAAGCCGGGAACGATCCTATCGCCCATGCCGAGCGACGAACGCGACGCCTGCTCGATGCGGTGCTCCGGCACAAAGCGCGCCTTGTTTACGTCGGTTCCTTCGTAACTCATGTCCGTCCTCGCACCAGTGCTCAGCGTTTCCAGCATCAGATGATGCGCCTGGCTCATCCGTACTTCGAAGTTAAGGAATTGATCGAATCGCAACTGCTCGACGCGAGCCGGCGCGGCTTATCCGTAGTCATCGCGAATCCCACCTACTGCCTGGGCCCCTGGGACCTGCGCGACCGCCAGTTATGCACGATTCCACTACTGCTGCGTCGTGAGATACCTTCTTCCATCAGCCAAATGCTGAATGTGATCGACGTCCGCGATGTAGCCGCCGGAATCGTCGCTGCCCTCGATGCGGAGCGCTACGGCGAGCCGATTCAGATGAGTGGTCACGATCTCTATACCGGCGATTTGTACTCGATGATTTGCGAGCTTGGCGGTGTGCCGCGGCCCAGGATCTCCACGTCAGCCAGTTTTGCGCTTGCGGGAGCATACGCTGTGGAACTGATGCTGGGAACGATCGGTGAAAAAACGCCGCTACCAGCCGGCGGAATGATGATGGCCACTTTGTTCGATTACATGGTCCGCGGGCGAGAGCTAGAGAAACTTGGTGTCACGCCCCGCCCTCTTTCCGAAACCATAATTGATGCTATCAAATGGTATCGTCAGATTGGCTATTGCTGAAACCCTTACCCTAACCTTCCAGTCAATCTTTCTTTCGTCTTCGAGGCGCCGGTTTCCTCCCCATCGCGCGGTTGACCTTAGCTAGGGTCGTATCAAACGTCGGATCGCGGCGCCAAGCGGTACCCACACGCGAACACATCTCGAGGCCCGCATCGCCAATCATCACGCCCGAGATCCAGAATGGATCGATTGGCTTCAACGTATATACAGGGTATGGTCCGGTGCTATCGCATTTTTCCGGTATCAATCCCAGCGTCCCGACGATCGGGAAAGTCGGGTAGTCGAAGACGCTGATCGACAGCGGCCCGAGCATACCCGTCGTCGGATTTCCCGCCGGGTCTTTGATTCCCGTGAATTGGCGCAGGAGTGCTACAAGCGACTGGTAGTCCGCCAGCGTACAGTCCTTCGCGTCCATGACTTGCTTCAGTGAGATGCTATGGAACTCGTTTCCGGTCAGGAAGTGACCCAGCCCCAATTTTTCCAGGTAAGTTGCGCTTGAACCGCGAGATGGCGCTCCTTGCTTGGATAAGATTTCGAGCACCGTCATTTCCCGGGCTTCCTGACTCTTGCCAAGTTCGGGGAACAGCTCGGTCTTGACCGCTACGAGGGATTCGGGTTCACGCGGTCGCGTAGGATCGACGAGCCACGAACTATCCGGATTAGTCAAGCTCGACTTGACGGATAGTTGGCCATATACCTCGTACGACGTCACGGCATTCCAATCGGCACCTGCGAATATGTACAGTGGAATCAATGCTGGCCTCTTATCGCCGGGGTTGCTCTTATCCCACCACAATACCGGCGCGGCGAACGCCAGTTCTCGATCTGAATAGTTAGTGTCTGGATCGTCAGCTGCGGTCATCTTCTCAAAATTAGCGCCTATAAGGCATACAACCGAGTGCTCCCCATTCTGGTCTTTGATCTCGCCGGTCGCCTCGAATTTAAAGAAATCGTTTTCGAGGTAGTTATCAAGCAGCTCCTGCAATTTATCTCTGTCCGCTCTAAGCGGTATGACGCGAAGCGTAATCTGCGGAAAATGGTAGGGGCCGCTGACTTCCTCGCTCGCACCGCTTCCCAAGTTCAGATATGGAATCTCTCTGTGCGGTATTTGCTTGAGCGTGTCGCCCGTGGTCCACTCGGTAGTGTTAGTGCGCCAGCATTGCGAGTCCGCCAACCCATAGCCCAGGTCCATCTTAAGCCAGAACGGCATCATGGGCCGCAAAGTCGATGCGGGCTTGCCTCCAACCGTCGAGCGTTCAGAAGTCTCGAGTCCCAACGTCTGCGCGATCGGCTGAATCCCGGTATCGAGCAGGTTAATGTAAATCCCGCCAGAGGTGTCACCCGAGACAAGATCGAAAAGGTAGCCGCCATCGATGGTTCTTTCGATTTGCATCCTTGATCCGACTATTGCCTGAAAGCACGCAGCCGATGAACTGTGCACGTCGCGGAATTGCTTCATAGTGACGATGTTGAAAGGAGCGATTCCGGACCCCCGGTTCGAAGGCTGCTCCTGAGCCGGTGCTCGAAACGACCGAGGGGCATTCGAGTTCACCAAGCCGTAAAAGCGCGACAACATCTCCTGCAGCGACTGTAGATCGCGATCGGAGTAGCCGGCTGGGAAGAGTCCTGTCGTTTCGAATATGCTATATGCGGCTGTTATCGAACTGGCTATTGCCCGCGGAATTACGCTGAACAGATCGGTAACCGCCGAGCTGGCCGACACGAAAGGCCGGCGTTGAAAGATCTGAAGAAACTCCTCGGTGCCCGATCGTTCACCATAGTTAGTGCCTGCGGTCACGAGGCTGATGCTCGCGATTCGGCGCGCGTTACCCGCCTCGAAAATTGACGGAGTAGCGTCGGTCTTGATCCCGGACTTTGACCAGCCGTAGATCTTGCGGCCGGCGGACAAGGACAGCGGGTTGTCCACAAAAATAAACGGAAAGACCATCGCCCAGTCGACGAATACCCACTCACCCTTCTCTTTCTTGTAGCATCGAAGCGGAACGCCAAATGCCAGCTCGTGCTGCGAAAACCATCCTACATTCCTCGATATCGCCGCCATCTGCCCGTAGTCTACTACCTGCATCAAGACCCACGGCACCGCCGGCTTGAAGCGGAGCGGCAGGTGCTCGTCGATGTTGAGGTAGCTGTCGCAAAATTCCTGGAGGCGGTTCATGTTGGCCTTCAGCGGAAATATTTGCGTGACTACGTCGCTGTATTTCTGTTCGAGATGCGCTGGCAGCGCAAGGAACTCGCCGAGAGCCAGGTTGAATTGCGGCGGGATGACACCGGCAGGTCCTCGATCACCACCCGGCTGGCTCTTCTTCTTTGCCATGAGATTCCCCCTAGTTCCGTTCAATTACCCACGTCACCATTTGTTCGAGAAAACTCTTGTCGCGCGAGTCAGGCAGCCCCGCGCTGAGCAGTGAGTATTCGTGTAGCGCGGCTCCCGCCAATCCATGCGCTATCTTGCGCGCATACTCGGTGCATCGATACTTTTGCATCAGTTTGCGCATCCAGGTGACTTCGGCAAGCGTTCGTGCTTCTCTAGGTCTGCCCAGTAGTGTCGATAAGCGGGCGCGCTCCTCTACCGTCGATTCCCGAATAGCGTGAATAAGCATTAGCGTTCGCTTGCCCTCCCACAGATCGCCGTTGATCTCCTTGCCGTAACCGTCGTCGCCCACTAGGTTGAGCAGGTCATCCTGGATCTGGAATGCAGCTCCGAGAAAAAAGCCGTAGCGCACGAACGGATCCAAATCCACCGAGTCGCGGCTCCCGATCAACGCACCGACGCGGACCGGATAAATTGTCGCAAGCCAGCAAGTCTTCTTGAGGACCATTTCCAGGTAGTCCGCGTCGCCGATGTCGGTCGCGTTGTATCGGCGCCATCCGAGTTCCATAGCCTGGCCTTCGGCACACTCACGAGCCATTCGCTCGGTCTCTTCGATGATCCTCAGCGTAAGCCGTTCACCTATACGGCTCCGATTATCGATCAAAGGCCTGAGGCTCATAAGTGTGAGTGTATCGCCGGCGTTGAGCGCTAGCGGAACCCCATGCAGAACATGCAGCGTTGGAAGGCCGCGGCGCTTCTCGCTTGCGTCTTCGATATCGTCATGTATGAGCAGCGCGTTATGCAGCAGCTCGATCGCGACCGCCGTGTGCATGGCATCCTCGAGTGACGCGCCGTACAGGCGCGTGGCCGCGATACACATGCTGGGACGCATCATTTTGCCGCCGCGCTGCGGATAGTCACTGAGCAGATCGTAAAGGTAGCGGCGCGGTTCTCTGGACGGCAGGTACTTTGTAAGAGCCGCTCGAGTGACGTCTCCGTATTCGCGCAGCATCGAGGGTACCAGGGTGGACGTGGTGCCGCTCATAGTCCTATCGCCAGTTCTTTGACGAGTTCGCGATTCGAATACTGAGTGTTCCGCGAGTCTCGCCGCTATCGCGGTGAACAATCACCCCGGAGTAGGTACCGGGGGGCTGACTCTCCGGTATTCGGATACGTAGCTTAACCCTTCCCCGAGCTTCGTCAGGTACGAAACTTATGTCTGTCAGGGCCGGCTTCCTGGAGTCCACGGCGTTCAAACTCAGTGCGACAAGTGACTGATCTTTGGTATTCGGCCTAAGTTCAACCGACACCTGTACCGGTCGAAGCGAAACTACTTCGATGGATGCCGCCATCGTTTCCGTATTCTGCCCGCCGTTGGCGCGAGGCCACGCGTCTGCCACCGCGGCAAAACCGTTGCGCGACGGATCGACCCTTACCAATGTGGCGAGCGTCTCGATCCAGAGTGGAAGTATTTCGGCCTGGAACCGTAACACCCGTTCCAGAATGTCCTGCAGGTTGTCGGTCGCCGCGCGAGTCGTATAGGGCTGGTTGCTAATTCCTTCGGCCGTTCGCCGTCCTTCGGCGATATATTTTTCGATGACGCTGTAGGCCAGTTCGACGCCCTCTGCCAATGGCCCACCGATGCGGTCTTTGCGCGGCGCATCGGGCCGGACCGGCTTGGCGGGATTAGTGCCGTTCACAGAATCGGGCCGGCGGTAGAGTTTCGAGAAATCGCGGAGGGGCCCAACCCGCGCTGGCTCATCGCGATGAAGACGTTTGCGCTCGCTCATGTTCCCCCCGCCGGCTCTCAAGGATGGTCGTACGCAACTATATCTTCAAGCGCGGGCGAAGATGAAATCGCATGCGCCGCCAGTCTGCCCGAAATCACTGCCGCCTCGACGCATCCTGCATCCAATCCGCACGTCGTCCAGTCGCCCGCAATTGTCAGGTTGTCATAGGTGTTGTCGAGTGGCGAGATCCGGTACTTCTGTGTGCCCGGCAGCGAAAGAACGTACCGTTCGGTCGGGTTCACATTCGCTCGCCAATACTGGGAATCAAAACGAGCTTCGTTGTTGCGACGACCTTTTCGGTTAGACGCCTTTTCAGTCGGGTCAATCAACAGGTCCCACTTGAACTCGCCGCGACGCCTTACCGCATTGGGCCATAACTGTACGATGTCATTATTGAGATAGCGAATTCCGTTCTCGCGAACTTCCATGCGCCGGCGTTTGGGATAATTGGTATCGGAAAGTTCTCGCGGCGACACTTGATCCTTCAGTGCGCTGCAGAAGTACGCGATCGCCCCCGGCCTGACCTTCCATCTTTCTTCACCTATCAGGTGACTCATGTCGGCCCACGTCTCGAAAGGCTGAACGAACGCGGACAGGGCCAGCGGGGGGTCGCTCCAGCCTAGCTGTTCCATGTCCGCACTGAGCCAGATCTGAAATGCCTGGGTATTGACGGTCTTGAGATGCGCAACCATATCGCGCCAACGCTGATCTCGTTGAATCAGGTCCTGGCACATGTGTGGGATAGCGCCCAGGCCGACGCCCAGCACGACGAAATCGAAATCGTCGACCACGCGCAAGGTCTTAGTATCGGCTTTTCTCTTGTCCCAATGCGATTCGAAGTCCCATTCTTCGCGCTCGAACCGGCTTCCGTCGATAAGTTGCGAACAGTCCGGCTTCGAAGGCCAGCAAGGCAGGCCCCCAACATCTATCAATGGCTCATAGGCCTTTCCATTCTTGACCTTCGCCTGCACGTCGAATTCAAGTGCCTTGACATAAGCGCGCTCTCCTTCGGCAAGCTCATCGGGAGCTGCCAGTGTTACTCTTTCCAGGCGATGGAAAAATCTGAAAGCTACTCCGCGCTTCTTAAGCACCTCGTACATCGGCGCAAAGACTGTATCTCCCATACCGGCATTCATTTTCCAGAAGATCGCGCCGCGCGAACTGAACAGCATCCGCAACGCGCCGCGCAGCGCGACTCCCGCCCCATGCCTGGGACGCTGATAGTCCCCGTCTTCGTATGCGAACACGAGGTCGTAAGCGCCTCGGATCAGGGGTGACTGGATCGATCGCTCCGACGCGCCGTTGATTCGCAGCCACTCGCGGAAGTCATAGTCGTTGATAGCATCGAAGCCCCGCGGGTCCGAAACCAGTCCGAAGCGAAGAATTCCGCGCATCGACGCCATCGCCAAATCGATGCCTTGCCACAGCACCAGCAACTCCGGATCGTTCTCAACGATAGCCTCGAGTTGACGGCGAGCGCTCGCCGCAATCACTTCGAGCAGTTCTACTATCCCGTTGACCGGGTATATCGAGCGCGGCGCAAAAACTATCTCGAGCATCTCGACCGCTTCGATAAGACCAGCCGTCGTCGCAATCCAGCCTAAGCCCAGGAGCCTCGCGAAACGCTGCGAAGGATCGCTGGATGCTTCATTGTTATCAGGCTCTCGCTGATGAGTGCGCCGCAGATTGGGATGTTCTCTTCCTGCGCGCGGTGAAGTCCGGCGGCTCCGTCCCGCCTGCACCGCAAGCAGCAGCGTTCGCAGTATGCTGGCGGTGCGCGCCAGATAGGAGGTGACGGTGAAAGGATCGTTTTCGCCAAGAGGATCCCCCGGAAGGCCATCGCCCGGCGGAAAGTACGACAGGAAGTTCCAATAACTGCCGTCCCGGGTTCGCTCCGCCAGGCCGATGAAAGGCGCGGGAGAGAATGCATCCCGCCAGTCCGCTATCCTGCACTTGCGCCGATCCCGCTTGAGCTCCGCGTAGCATTCGCGTATCAGCCGAAACGCGTTCTCGTAGGATCCCATCCATAGATGGAGGCCGTGTTCTTCAATTCGATCGGCTGGACCGCGGCCCGACGCTCCTTTCCCGCCGAGGCGCCAGCCGAGCTGATAAACTGTCACCCGGTATTTGCCTTTGTGCTCGGGCCGGCTCAGCTCGAAAGCCGCTGCCATCGACGCGCACCCACCGCCAATAACCGCAACTCTAATCGGGTCCTGTTCAGGCAAGTCATCTCCTCGCTCGGTCGGTTTTTTTCGCACCGCGCGGCCGAACGAAACATCCAATATGCGCGGGACTACGTCAACTGCGTACGCCGCAAGCAAGCTCCCGGCAACTGGACTTTAGTCCCAGCGCGAAGGGTTACAAAAGTTACACGTTCGAGGAAGGGGATGGTGCCGGCAGGGAGCGGGGGCGATGGGGAGGTGTCGCGGCGGCGCCTTGCTATAACAACCGATTTTGTAAGCTCCATTGGAGCCACCCGTCGGATTCGAACCGACGACCTGCTGATTACGAATCAG